>CANRFV010000001.1 GCA_947629985.1 uncultured Clostridia bacterium
ACTATAAAAACGGAACGCAAACGGTCAGCCTTGACGAGCTTTCGTGTTCGGATTATAATTGCCTCGGTGCACCAAAACGGAAACTAAATTTGTTTCCGTTTTTTTGTAATTTGCGTATCGGTGGTAAAAGATGTTGCGAAATACTCCGTACTTGCGTACTGCGTGGCGTTCGCTCACTTGTGTTCGCTCGGCTGAGAGTCAAACGCAGAGACCTTAAAATCCCTCGACCCAATAAGTCGTACCGGTTCGAGTCCGGTCATCGGCACCAAGTCAGTATAATCCGAACCAAATACTCGTAACGAGTGAATGGTTCGGATTTACTTTTAATCTGTGAGTGCCGCCTGCTACTTGCGTTTCTCTTGTTTTTATGGTATAATTGAAATAATAAACAGTAATTTAGCGGAGAAAGATATGCAACACAAGGGTACGAAAATTCTTGAAACGAAGCGGCTGCTCCTTCGCAGGTGGAAGGAGAGCGACGCCGAAGAGGCGTTTGCGCATTGGATGAACGACCCCGACGTCACGAAATATCTCACATGGACGCCGCACGGGAACATCGAAGTGACGCGTTCGCTTCTCAGGTTGTGGGAAAAGGAGAGCGCAGAGCCTCAGACCTACCATTGGGCGATCGTCCTGAAAGAGGGAAACGTCCTCATCGGGGACATCGCCGTTTTGCGCGCGGACGACTTTCAGGAACGCGGCACGATCGGCTACTGCATGGGCAAGGCGTGGTGGGGAAAGGGTATCATGACGGAGGCTCTTTCCGAAGTTCTGCGCTATTGCTTTGAGGAAGTGGGATTTTTCCGCATCGACGGCGAGCATGCGGCGGAGAATATCGGCTCCTCCCGCGTCATGGAAAAGTGCGGGCTCGCCTACGAGGGGACGCGCAGAAAGTTCTTCCGCCCTCCCACGACAGGGGAGCGCGTCGATATCGTGGAACGCGGTATTCTGCGCGAGGACTATTTCAAAAATATAAAATAGATTTCAATTTAGCGGAGAATAGCACTTATGGACAAATCACAACTATTTCAATTTATATCCGAGCAAAAGACGGCGTTTATTGCATCTGTCAACGAGCAAGGCTATCCCGTTATAAGAGCAATGCTTGCCCCTCGTAAGATAGACGGCAACGAGATTTACTTCACAACAAATACTTCGTCAAACAAGATAAAGCAGTATTTGTCGAACAATAAGGCTTGCGTCTATTTTTATAAACGTGGAAAATTCAAGTATCAAGGCGTTTCCGTAATCGGAGAAATGCA
Organism: uncultured Clostridia bacterium; assembly: GCA_947629985.1. Classification (GTDB taxonomy): domain Bacteria; phylum Bacillota; class Clostridia; order Christensenellales; family CAG-314; genus Fimimonas. Next base: position 1,263 of record CANRFV010000001.1, read on the forward strand.
AGTCTGCACCGATCAGTCGACGAAGGACGAGATTTGGCGTTTTGGCGACAAGATGTTTTATAAACAAGGTGTGACCGATCCCGATTATTGCGTGTTGAAGTTCAAGGGTATCATAGCAGAATATTATTGCGATTTCAAGACCGAAATGATAGAACTATAAATCTCATTTTACCAAAACGGACGACGGGCATCTATACCATAGTTTTAATATGATCCGAACAAAATACTCTTAACGAGCAAGCGGTTCGGATTTTCTTTTTTATTTGTGCACGCCGCCTGCTACTTGCGTTTCGCCTGTTTTTATGGTATAGTTGAAACAACAAGCAGTAATTTGTAGGAGAAGTTTATTATGAAAAAATTTGCAAGTGTAATCATTGCAGTGGTAATATTGATATTGTGTTTTACATTATCTGCTTGCGGAAATAAATATGTAAGCACGTATAATGCTATGCTGATGGTAAGGACAAACATCTCAAACAAAGCGTCGGTTTCATTCGGTAGTTTTAGCGGAACATACGTTATTAAATTGAAAAATAATGGCGCAGACGCGGTGTTTATTGATTATGAAGGGACGTTGGGAGAAGGAAATATAAAAGTTTACTATGATTTTAATGATGAAAAACTGAACCTATTTGACATTGAAACCGACGGTTTTGTTGATGGAAAAACCGAAACTTTTACAGGCAATAAAACGATTTACATAATAATTGAATCAATCGGTAAATGCAGCGACGGTAGTTTTTCGTTTGTTTTGGAAAAATCAGAGAAATAAAGTTCTGTTGCGCAGAGAATTATGAAAACACTTTATTTAATTGGCGGCACAATGGGCGTTGGAAAAACTGTCGTCTGCCAAAAAATGAATGAATTGCTGGCGAGTAGTGTGTTTCTGGACGGTGATTGGTGCTGGAACGCAAATCCATTTAAGGTAACAGAAGAAACCAAAAATATGGTTATGGATAACATCGGCCATTTGCTCAACAATTTTATTCATTGTTCCGCATATGAAAACATTGTTTTTAGTTGGGTTATGCACCGACAGAGTATTATTGACGACTTGATAGGTAGACTTGACGCAAGCCATTGCACCGTTAAAGTGTTTTCGCTTATCTGCGACGAAAAAACGTTGCGTAAACGTTTGCAAAAAGATATCTCAAGCAAAATTAGGAAGGCAGATGTCATAGATAGAAGTGTTGCGCGGTTACCTTTATATCAAAAGTTAAATACTATCAAAATCGAAACAACGTCTAAAAGCGTCGATGCCATAGTAAAAGAAATCATAACATTATAAATTCAATTTAGGGAGAGATCATGCCGTCAAGCAAGGAATATTTGAATTTCATTTCAGAACAACTATCCGACTTAAAGGACATAACCTACAAGCCAATGATGGGCGAATTTCTGATTTACTATCGCGGCAAACTTGTAGGCGGTATCTACGACGACAGATTGCTTGTAAAGCCCGTAAAATCCGCTTTGTCCTATTTGCCCCAAGCAGAGTATCAATTACCGTATGATGGTGCAAAGGAAATGCTGAATGTGGACAATGTGGACGATAAGGCTTTTTTGAAAGGATTGTTTGAAACAATGTATGACGACCTGCCGATGCCGAAAATCAAGAAACGGTAAACTTCAAATTTGCCGCACGGACGACGAGCATTTATAATATATATAGCACATCATAGTTATTGCGCTTCGCCCCTAAGTTCCGCGTGCCATGCGGCGGTAGTGCCTATTGGCTGGCGCCGTAATAGCGTTTCCCGCTGTTTAATAATCCGAGCAGTGCGTTTAACAACCATGCGGTTCGGGTTTTTCTTTATTTGTTGTAGATTTTTGCCCGCTTGATTTTCCGTTGCTTTTATAGTACAATTACTGCATTATCAAACAGCAGCCGCGCTTTGCGGTTGCCGGCATAAATACGGGAGATGTTGTATGATCAGCAAGGAACCGATACTAGAGACGACAGACTAGTATTACGTCCGCTAACGCTTGACGACGCGGAAGCCTGTTACAGTTGGAACAGCGACGAAAGAGTTACAAAGTATATGTCTTACTCTACATGTACCGATATCAGCCAAACTGTCAATTGGATAAAGTCGGCAATGATTGATAAAGCCGATTGGAATTGGGCATTTGTTCTTAAAGAAGTAAACAAAGTGATCGGAACGGGCAGTATCGGACCAAATACTCAAATGAAGGGCTATTGGAGTATCGGCTATAATTTGCATTACGATTATTGGCACAAAGGTTACTGCACCGAAGCCATGCGCGCCATTATCGATTTTGCGCATACAAAACTTGGCGTTAATAAAATTTGTTCGGAGCATGCGGTTGACAATCCGCGTTCGGGCAAAGTGTTGGAAAAATGCGGTTTGAAATTTGACCATTTCGGAGAATATTCAAAAATTGACGGTAGCCAAACATATAAGGCAAAGTTTTACAAATTGGAATGGAAATAAACTTTTGAATTATTCGGTGCAAAATCCACAATGCATAGCGCAAAATGATATTTTTATAATACGCCGTCGATAAACTTTGCGCCAAACGCTTTATTGCAATGTGCCGATTTCGACTGTCGGACGAATTATTTTGCGTTTGGATCAAGTTAAGCAATATGGCGCGTACCCCCCCCGAATAAAGGTGCCGCCGGTTGTTTTTTTGTGGTGTGCTATCGGCAAGCAAGTCGCATAACAAACAAAATTTCGGCGGTCGATATCCGACTACACGTGCCGGGCAAAATTTGCATTCAATTGTCGCCTTTAACTTGTCATTACTACGCGGTTGTGCTAAAATTTTATTATAGTATTTGGTGGGTGATACAATGAAAAAACATATTAAATATATAATCGTTACAATTTTAACATTGTGCATGTTGTTAGCTGCATGCACGCCCGTTGTGCCGCAAATAAATGCAAACGACAGCGCGCATACAATTTCGGTAAGTTGGTCGCAGGGGGTAGAAGGCGTAACGTTTACGCAGGGCAACGAAAGGCTCTTCCCAAAAAACGGCGTAATTACAACTTCATCTGATGACGATATAGACGTGCAAGTCAGTTTGTCTCCTGGTTATCGCAAGGCGCAGCCTACCATTATTGTTGACGGCAACGTAATAGACGGCAATAGTGTGCCGTCCGCCGCACAAAAAATAGAAGTTTCGGCAACGCGCAATGGCGAAGTACGTCTGATCTTGGGCGAAGGCGTTGGTTACCGCCTTGACGAATTGCGCCGAATAAATCATTCGGTGGGATACACGGCAATAATAGGTTTGTATCTGCAACAGGGATACCGCGTCAACTCTTCCACACGCGCAAACGTGGTGGTGGCGGGCAGTGAATACTGCGCAATTTCGTCGCTTGCGGAATGGGGGCTCGACGAAAGACAACTCAAAAACGACGGTTACCATTCTTTTTACAAAGTAGAGGTTTTGGAAGATACGACAATAGCGGTTGCGGGCGTTATTGCCGACACACATTCGGACGATGATTACGCCACGCTTACGCATATAAGTGGCGAAGGGTACAGTTTGCAAATGTTGGTTGATACCAACAACGACGGCATTTCCGACGCGCAGCAGGAATTGACAGGTTCGGTGCGGATACTAAAAGGCACTGTTGTAAATTTAATTATTCGCCGAGACAGCGCTTACAACGCCAACAATGCCAAACTGTACGCCAACGGCACCGAAATATATGGCACGCAAGGCGACGGTTTTGACGGGTCGGATCCCCTTTCGGGGCAGTTGATTTACTGTTTGCAAGTAGAGCAAGATTTAGTTTTGTCCGTAACAGGCGTGCAACATGCGGGGCAATTTGTACTTCATATTATGAACAGCGACGGCACGCAACGTTACCGCACTTACTGTTATGCCGATACGGTGGCGCAGGCTCTCGCGCAAATTCCCGGTAACGACGACCGCGACAGCGAGTTTTACGCGCAGTATTGGCAGCCCGATCCCGGCGACGGTTACTCGTTTGAGTATTGGCTGTTTGAAGGCGGAGTGTTCAAGCAAATCGATACCTCCTATTCGCCCGAGTTATATGCAGATATTTATTGCGGTTATGTGGCGGAAGGCACAGTCCCGTCCGACCCCGGCGACCGTCCCACAATCAAACCGCAACCGTCTGTGCCCACTGTTCCCGACAACGTTGATTTGCCGCAACCGTTACTCGAAGCGATGCGCGCTGTAACACGGCTGTCGCCCGACCAATTGGAAAGCAAACAATGGGTGTTGGCTTGGGCTGCGTATCAATTGTACAAAGCACAAATTGTGGATATTGGCAGACCGACCGAATTTATTTACGACAGTATTTACAATTTGTGGTACGACGATTTGATCAAAGACGCCGTGGGCGTATCAGTAAATAATTTGTGGGTATGCGCTTACGATTTGCTCAAAAACGGCGCGTCCGAAATTGATCCGCACGCATTGGCAACCGATTATTTGTTAAAAAGTTCCGCTACGGGCTACACAACGCGCGCAGCCAACAAGGAAGCGTTTTACTTGGAGATCGTCGGCATAATGCCGCAATATCCCACAAAGCAATCGTATGCTATCGGCGACACCGATATGGACATAAATATGTCTATGGTGCTTTTGCTCGACAGGTTGGGCGTAAATTGGACGCTGGGCTACGGCAATGCGGTAAAAAACTTTGCAAATGAAAGCGAATTGAGAGAATATACCGAACAAAACGCACACACGCAGGTAATGGCAAATGTTATACAAAAAGTTTTCGATTATATCGATAGTTTTGGCGCTTAGTTTGTTGTCGCTTACCGCTTGCGGCAGTGGATTGCCGCACAATGTGGGGCAATTGGCTCAGCAAGGCGCAAATGCCGACGCCGACAGCATAACGATATACGTAATTACACGGTATGAAATGTCGGAAATTGTGGCAGACAGCGCGCGATATTCAAATTGGCGACAACTGTTGCAAGCGGAATTTGACGGCAGTGATCGCAACCGCGCAACGATAGTGTGGCGCGGAGACTATGTTATTTCGGTGGGCATTTTGCAAGCAGATAACGCTAACGACATAATGGTGTACTACAACGGCAAGTATTCCGATTTGTTTGTTCTTAACTGTCCGTATGCGGCGGGCAGCGTACTTGCTTTTGTAGAACGCGGAGTGGACATGCAAACCTTAAACAAATTATTGGCACGCTGAATTTACTCCCCGCATAACTAAAACACTTGCGCACGTGCAACCAAATTATTTGCGCAATTATTTATAACGCATACAAATATAGCCAACACTGTTTGCAAACGCAACAATGTTGGCTTGTTTATTACAAAATATAAAGTTGTAAATCTTATATGCGATCGATAATGCCGTAAATGCTGCGCCTAATATTATTGTTGCGGTAAATCTTTTTGCGGCGCTACGGCGGGATGATCTTCGATAAATTTCAATTTTTTGAATAATACGGCAAAGCATATAAAGTGCGTTAAAGCCGTAAGCAGCCAACTTATCGGGTAGGATATCGCCAGCCAAGTGATGTTGTGGAAGTATTCCATAGGAAAAATAAAAAATATCCAAATAAGGCGCAATCCGCAAGCGCCGCAGGTAGAAATTACTGTCGGTAACACCGAGTATCCGATTGCACGCAACGAGTACGCGCCGATATCCATCAAGCCGCACAAAAAGTAAGTGCCTACCGTTATAAAAATACGTTGCATGCCAAAATCGACGGCTTCGGCAGTGGACACAAGTATGCCCAACAAACTACGGCTAAACACAAGTACAATGGCGCCCGGAACTATCCAGGAAAATGCAACCAACATCATCGTGCGCAATATTACTCTGCGAATATTTGCCTTGTTACGCGCGCTGTAATTTGCCGAACCAAACGTTACAACGCCTTGTGCGCAACTGTTCATAGCGGTGTACACATAACCTTCCAAACTTGCCGAAGCGCCGTTGCCGTCTACAGCGGCGGCTCCCAGAGTACGGCTAAGATCGTTTACGCTGATTTGTATCATAACGTTAGAAATGCTGAACAGGGCGCCTTGCATACCGGCAGGCAAACCCAGACGCGTTATTTCAAGCGCTTCGCGTTTGTAAAGGCGTATATTTTTGAACCGCAATTCGAAAAAGCCGTTCTTTTTGCAGCGCATATATATCAAAACTAACGCCATAGCCAATACTTGCGAAACGGCAGTGGCAATGGCAACGCCCGCAACATCCAACTTAAATACAATTACAAGCAAAAGGTTAAGCGCCGCATTTATTATGCCCGATGCGGTCAAAAAGTAAAACGGACGCTGTGTGTCTCCCACGGCACGAAGTAACGCCGAGCAGAAGTTGTATACCATATTGAACGGTACGCCGATGAAATAAATTTCAAGGTAAAGAGTCGACAGATCGATAACTTCTTCGTTGGTGCCCATCCACTGCAAAAAATATCTGGAACACGTTGCGCCCACAATACCGACAACAACGCCCATAATTGCGGACAAGACAATGGAAGTGTAGACCACGCGCTGACCTTTTTGCTTGTCGTCAATGCCGTAACAGCGAGACATAAGGATATTGGCGCCAATGCTCAGCCCCATAAAAAGGTTGACGATAAGGTTTACCAAGGCGTTGGTAGAAGTTATTGCTCCTACGGAGTGTTCCGAGCCGAAGAATCTGCAAACAATCAAATCGCTGGTTGTAAACAGCAGTTGCAGTAAGCCCGAAAATACAAGTGGGGATACAAATTTTATTAAGTTTTTTACCATGCCCTTGTTATCGGTCATGTTTATTACTGATGATGCCATATTTAAGCAAATTATAGCACCGCAACGCAAACAAGGCAAACAAAATAGACAAAAATATTTAACAAATTTTTATTATGATTTTGTTATAGACATTAAATATAAAAACTTGCGGATCGCAAGTGCGTAAACATAGCGCACGCTATGGGTCGCATATAACGTTACAGCAAACATTACACACACCCGAAAACATTATTTTACGGAAACAGCGGTGCAGGGATAACGAGCGATGTTTATAAAATGCAAAAAAGTTCGCATTAACGAAAAGGTAAGTTGATATTATATATAATTTCACGGAATTGCGAAAAAGAAAGCGAATGTTAACGTACAGACCGAAATTGCTTTGATAACGCAAGGTATAAAAGCGTGTAAAAGTGGTAATATGAGCAATGTTTTAACACATAAATATAGCATAAAATATCGTATAGCAATCATATATATAGCATATTGTTCTGAAATTTTAAGAAATAAATAATAATATTTCTGACATAGTATCATCAATAGAAATAGTCGCGCTAACACGAGTTATACGCGACTGATTGTTAAAAAAAGTCCGCAAATCCTTTTGTTGTTGCGCGCAAACAAATAACGCGCGTGTACGGTCAAGTACTATTAAAAAGTTATATATTCCGATAGTGAATCGGCATGTTTACGCGGCAAAATAGTTTTGTAAACGACGTAATCGTCAAAATACGCAACGTCTTTTATTTGCGCCGATAACTTGTTTAGTCGCGAAAGCAATTTGGCGCTGTCGGCATGCGACACTTTCAATTTCATTACTGCGTATTGTTTTCTTACATATTCGCCAATGGTGTACAAAAGCACGTCCAGATTTTTGCCTGTTAGTGCCGAAACAAATATTGTTTGACTTGCCGTTCCCGCGGAGTTTATATCTGCAAATTCAAGCGCGGCAGGATGTTGTTTGTCGCATTTGTTAAATACCCTTATTATGGGAGCGTCCACGCCCAATTGCAGCAACGTTTCTTCGGTAACTTTTATGTGGTTAGCCACGTTTTCATCCGATATGTCGCACACGTTCAGCAGCAAATTTGCGGTTGCGGCTTCTTCCAATGTGGACTTAAAAGCGTTTAACAGAGCGTGCGGCAAATCGTTCAAAAAGCCAACCGTATCGCACAGCAAAAATTCCAAGCCGTCCGGCAACATAACGTTGCGTACAGTGGTGTCCAACGTGGCAAAAAGTTTGTTGTCCGCATATACGTCGGCTTGTGTAATGGCGTTAAACAGTGTGGATTTGCCGGCATTGGTGTAGCCTACCAACGCCACGGTAAACATATTGTTTTCGTTGCGCTTTTTGCGAGTAACGTTGCGGCGCGATTCGATTTCTTTCAGTTCCCTTTTAAGCCGCGTAATTTTGTCGCGAATTACGCGCTTGTTCGTTTCGAGTTTTGTTTCCCCTGGGCCGCGCGTGCCGATTCCCGCGCCCTGGCGCGACAAGTTGCTGCCTTCGGGTCTGGTTGCCAAATTGTACGACAGTTGTGCCAATTCCACTTGTTTTTTACCTTCGGCAGACGTCGCTCGCAAAGCAAATATATCCAAAATCAAATCGATTTTGTCAATGACGTCGCAGTCGAGCGCCTTTTTTAAGTTTTTGCGTTGCGTAGCGTTAAGTTGGCAGGAAAATACCGCAAGATCGACGGGGTTGTCGTTCTCGCACATCTCTATTGCGCGCTTTATTTCTTCGGCTTTGCCGCTGCCCACAACGGTATTGGCGTCAAGCGAAGTTCTTTTTTGCGTAAATTCCAATCGAATTTGCCCTTGGGCGGTGCTTATAAGTTCTTTAAGTTCGTACAAGTCCTGTTCGGGATTGCTGTCGGGCAATTCGATATATATCAATGCTACGTTTTCTAATTTAATTTCGTTCATACTTACTAATTATCTTCCGGCTTATCGCGCAAACTTATACGCGTTGACGCGTTTCGACGAATGTCCTCGGTTATCGCGGCGTAATGGCGCTTGGTTGTGTTTACGTCCTTGTGCCCCAAAACATCCGCCACAACGTAAATATCACCCGTATTTCTGTACAGTTGCGTGCCGAATGTGGAACGCAATTTGTGCGGCGTAATGTGTTTTAGCGGCGTGGCTACCGCGCTGTATTTTTTTATTATATTTTCAACCGCGCGAGTTGTAATGCGTTTCTTTTGCAGCGACAAAAATAGTGCGGGTTCGTTTTTCAAATCGGGATCCGCCTGCCGCATGCGATAGTAGTCGTACAAATAACCGGCTACTTCTTCCGAAAAATACAAAATTACGCGCGCGCCGCCCTTGCGGGTTACCACAAAACTCAAATCGTCAAAATTGACGTCGTCCATATCGATGCCGACAAGTTCGCTTACACGTATGCCCGTACCCAAAAACAGACTAACCATTGCCAAATCGCGTATGCGCGTGTTTTCCTGATAACGTTGTTGCCGTTCGGATAGCCCCATACCCGTATCGACCACATCCAACATAGTACTGATTTCGTCGCTGTCAAGGCGTATAATTTCCTTTTCGTGCAGTTTGGGCGTATCGACGGAAGCGGTGGGATTGTAGCGAATAATTTGTTTCTTTTCAAAATATTTTACCATCGACCGTATTGCCGCCAGTTTGCGACTTTTGCCGCGATCGCCGTTTTTGATTACGTTTCCGTCCTTATCTTTGTAAATTTCAACGTAACTGAGATAGGCTTCGATTTCAAACGGCGACAGACTTTCGATGTCCACGGGGGCAATTTCCTTTACGTTTTTCGACTTGAAACGCGGGATTTTGGTACACATATACTTAAAAAAGGTGCGAATATCGTACGCATAATTCAGTCGTGTAAGCGTGGTAGTGTTTGCGGATATTCCCACAAAATATTCCCGACAGAAGTCGGGCAAGTCGTTTTCCAAAATTCTGTCTATTTTTTCGATATTTTCGGCGTCCCGATTGTTAAAATATGTTTTGCTCATACGCTCATTGTACATCAAATCTATTCGCAAAGCAAGCGATATTTCGACTTTTTGCGAATAATTAGCGCGTTTTTTTGTGCAAAATTTTGTTTCTTCAAAATTTTCTATTATTGTAATTTGGCGTTTCTGCACGCGGGTACTTTAAGTAAATAAATTTACTTAAAGCGCGTTTGCCGTCAGAATGCGAAGTTGATTTTCTGTGAAATTTCGTTCGCGGCTTTATAAAGATTTTTTGCGTCGGCGCAAACGGTAGTGTACTGGTTAAGTCGCTCTTGTTACTTTGTTTTTACTGCGATTTGCAGAATAGTCTCTCGCTCTAACTCTCCCAATGAAACAATAATTTTTGTATTTGCCCTATGAAGCCCTAGTCTGCATTTTGTAGCGCAATGTTACGTAATTGCCGAAACGAACTTGCCGACCTGGCAATAGCGCGGATTTTTTTGTCCAAGCATACACATTTTGACACGTATATATCTATTCGCAAAACACCGCTTTTGCGAATAGATAGTGGTTAAAAACGGGTTTTCGAGAGTGGTATTCGCATAAATTACGTTTTTAAGGCATTTATACAGAATTATCGTATCAATTGGAATTATCAATTCAACGAAATATCAAATCGGATAATTATCAAATAGCAGACATCAATCGAAAAATTATCTAATTACTGATTGATTCTTAAACTAGCATTTATCAAAACTGCCAAGAATATTCGTTACGATAAAAGAATTTTAATATGATCAGAGCTGCCGCAAATGAGTTTTGTACACTTGCGACAGCCCCTAAAATAAAGATACGAGATATCGTTATTGTCCGAAAGTCTTTATTTCTGCTTGTAGGATTTCTTCTATCAAAGCCCCAAATATGCGTGAAATCCTCAATAAATTTGTCGTAATAACGATGAAAATCTCCATTACGCCTCATTTTAGACTTTTCATTAATATATGAAAATGATGCAATGCAGTTTTCTATGAGCAACTGACAAACATGTATCAAAATCGCCCGACAAGAAGCTATCGTAATCAATTCTCAACCTCATTCAGATATCTAAACAATTTTTTCTTCCAACAACCAGTGCAAGAAATCATACAATTGGTCAATTAATAAACACGACGGGTTGATCTTTCGGACTTTCATAAACTTTTGTTTCATTCTTAAATGAGATTTCAGCATACAGCATATTATGTCCATAATTTTTAAAGTTAATTACAAACTCATAATCGCTCAACTTTTCCTGCAAATAATTTAATATCATACCTGTAGAAATAGTTTTAAAATAGTGATGAAATTCGTCATCCTTTGGTATCCAATTTCTATCCTTTACATAAACTTTAGTATTTTTTAATATTTTTGTGGTTGGAGTCAGTCGTAAATCATCCACTTCGTTCTCATCATCTTTTGCCAATTCTTTTGCAGTTGGATAACGATATATCTCTTCTATCCATATAATTTCCTTGAAATATAATTGCCTAAAATCGAAACAACGCTAAAACCCTAAATTTTAGGTAAAATTTGCGCAAAATAAGGCTTTTTGCCATAAAAATTTACCCATTTTGCGCAAAATCTCACACAGCCAATCGAAACGAATTTCTTGCGTGTACCAAATTTGTACCAAAAAACTCATTGCGCAAAAGCCGTCCTATTTCGGGGCGGTTTTTTGTTTGCCCAGTAGCCTTTCAAAGCGCCTACGCACACGCAGCGTGGGCGATTCCCTGTCTAATTCAATAGGAATAAATTTTGTAATTTTAATTCGGTCCCGGCTTAAACGTTAATATTTCCCTGCAACTCAAACAGTTCCCGTGTCTTTTGCCGTTATCGACACTTTATTTCGCGCCCAATACGGCAATCACATTTTGGAAAGAGATTTCAAAACACGATCCAGCGCCAAAATACCGTGTTCTATCGTCAAACCGCCTTGTAAATAAATCGTATACGGCTCGCGCATCGGTCCGTCGCAACTCAGTTCGATCGACGCACCTTGTACAAAGCACCCCGCGGCCATTATAACTTTATCGGCATATCCTGCCTGTTCCCACGGTTCGGGGACGACAAAACTGTCCACGGGCGAAACCGCCTGTATCGCTTGGCAAAACTTTATTGCCTTGTCTGCCGAGCCGAGCGAAATCGAACATACGATGTCGCCCAAGTGATCGCCGACCTTGGGAGAAACTTCAAATCCGCAATCCGACAACGCGGCGGAAAACAGCAACGTGGTTTTGAGCGCTTGATTTACCACGTGCGGCGCCATAAAAAGCCCTTGGTAAAACAATCTGTAACCCGGTTGATATGCGCCCACTTCGGTGCCTATCGACGGAGACGTAAGTCTGCCTGCCACCAAATCTATCAAATCTGCGCGTCCGACAACGTATCCGCCCGTGGGCGCAATTCCGCCGCCGATATTTTTGATAAAGGAGCCGGCGCAATAATCTACGCCCACTTGCGTAGGTTCGGCGTTTTCGACAAATTCACCATAACAGTTGTCGCAAAAGATCACGCATGAAGGCGCAATTTTTTTGACGAATTTACAAATATCCGCAATTTGTGCAATACTCAATGCCGGACGTTGCGAGTACCCGCGAGAACGTTGTAAATACACCATTTTTACCTTGTTGCGCTTTAACCAACGCTCGATGTCGCGCTTGTTAAAATTGCCGTCGTCCAACAAGTCTACCGTTTCGAACTTAACGCCGAAATCTTTAAGGCTGCCCACGCCCGATTTGTAAATTACGTCGTTCAACGTGTCGTAAGGGCGCCCCGTAATTGCCAAAACGGTGTCGTTAGGGCGCAATACTCCGAATAACGCCAACGTTATTGCGTGCGTTCCCGAAACAATAAGCGGACTTGCAATCGCTTTTTCTGCGCCGAATATCGTCGCTAAAACGTTGTTTAACGTTTCTCTTCCCACATCGTCCGAGCCGTAACCGTTTGTGCCGCCGAAATGTCTCAGCGCTACGCCGTTCTTGGCAAAAGCGTCAATTACTTTTGCTTGATTTTCCAAAGCGATTGCGTCTAATTTGGCAAATACGTGTTTGTTTTTTTGTAATGCTTTTACTATTTTCTCGTCCATTTGTTCTTCCTTCTGTATTCACTATGTCTATAATAGTATTATTTATTTTAGTATTTTCAATAATAATTTGTTATAGTTACGTTTCTGCACGCTATCATTATGTTATAATAACGCTGTTTCCCAACTCAAACAACACCGCTTTTGTTCAAAAAATCGACAATAATTTGAACGATATCGGCCGTCGAGCGGTTGTCTACGTCAATATACATAGCGACGTTCATTCGTTTGTAGTAAGATATCTGGCGTTTGGCGTAATGGCGTGTGTTGAGTTTTATTTCATCGATTGCCGCTTGCAGCGAAATGTTGCCGCGCAAATATTGAACAATCTCTTTGTAGCCTATCGCCTGAAACGCCGACGTGTCGCATATACCGTAATCGGCAACAAGGTTGCGCACTTCTTCTTCCAAACCGTTCTCGATCATACTGTCTACGCGAGCGTCTATTTGTTTGTATAATTCCGTTCTGTTACGTTGCAAAACAAACAAAATCAAATTGTATTTTGGTTTTTGTCTGCCCTTGCCGTCGGACTTGTTTGTTCCCGAACAGGCTATTTCCAACGCACGTATAACGCGTTTGGGATTGCTCAGATCTATATTATTGTAAGTGTTGATATCAACGTTTTTCAGCAGTTCAACCAGCCCGTCCAGCCCCTTTTCGCTGTACAACGTTGCTATTTGCGCCTTATTTTCCGCACTGCATTTGCCAAATTCGGGAGGATAAAGCAAACTGTCGAAGTAAAATCCCGTTCCACCAACCACTATAGGAATACAGGTTAGTTTGTCGATAATTGCCGACGCGTCCGCTTGGTACAAAAAAGACGAATAGTTTTCATTGGGATTTACTATGTCTATCATATAATGTTTTATACCGAGCGTTTCGGAAGGTTTTACTTTGGCTGTGCCGATATCCATACCGCGGTATATTTGCATTGAATCCGCGGAAATTATTTCGCTGCCGAGTGTTTGCGCCAATTTTATCGCCACGGCGGATTTTCCCACCGCTGTCGTACCGGTAATGCCTATCAAGGTGCGCATCACACTATCCTCTTGAACATCTTTTCCAATTGTTGTCTGGTAAACACCACCGTAATCGGACGCCCGTGCGGACATTGCATTATTTTGTTGTCGCACACCTGTTTGAGTATATATTTGATTTCGTGTTCGTTCAAAACATAACCGGCTTTTACCGCCGCCTTACACGCCTTTTGCGCAATTTTTTCCACAATCAACGTGCGATCGTCCAATTTGAACTCGTCAATTGACGACAACATATAGTCTACAAAATCTTTCATTTCGGTGTCTTCCAGCAACGTGGACACCGCTATTATGCGGTAAACGTTGTCGCCGAAATTTTCAATTTCGATACCGGCAGCCAAAATATTGTCTTTATTATCTTCTATAAACTCCGCTTCGTCCTCTTTTACGGAAAACACATACGGAAACAGCAACGGCTGCATATCTTGCGATTTGTTTTCCATAAATTTGTCAAACAAAATACGCTCGTGCGCGGCATGCTGATCGACGAAAATTATTTTATCGTCAATTTCCAAAATCAAATATGTTTTGAACGCAGCACCCAATATGCGCGTGCGATTGTACAACTTGTCGTACTCTATTTCCAACGGCGTTTTTGTAGGGTAATTTTCTTCGGTTTCTTCTTCGTTATCGTCCGGCTCGGGCTGAAATACACCGTCGGGGTCGTCCAGACCGATGGCTTTGCGCGCCTTGGCAACGGAAACCGTACGTTCCAACTCATCGGCAAATTCTTCAAAGTTTTTGCGTGCGTCCGCTTTGTCGGTTGCGTCTTCTATGGCGCGGACGTCTTCGCTTTGACCGGGATTCATAAATTCAATGTGGTTCTTTTCTATTATTGCATTGAATTTTTCCCAAAAACTTTGTTGGCTGTATTCTGCGTTTTGCGAGTCGTCCTGAGCGGAAGTATTACCCATTATCTGGTCCATTTTTACATTTTTGTATTCGCGCAAAGCGTTGTCTACCGCATGGTAAAACGCCGAGCAAACGTAATTGGTTTTTGCAAAACGCACTTCTTGCTTTTTGGGATGAACGTTTACGTCTACCGCGTCGCACGGAATTTCCATATTAAGTACGTAAAAAGGATATCTGCGCGTCATCAAATAGGGCTTGTATGCCTGCATAATGGCGCCGTTAATATTTTGATCCGTAATGCAGCGTCCGTTTACGGATAACGTTTGGTATTTTTTGTTGGGTTTGGCGTAATCGGGCGTGCCCACATATCCCATAATAAGCAAGCCTTCGCGGCTGTACGCCACGCGCAAACACTGCGACAGGCAGTCCGATCCGTATATTGCAAACATCGCTTCTTCCAAACCTTCGCCCTTGGTGGCGTAAACGGTCTGCCCGTCCAGCGAGTACGAAATTTCCAGATTGGGATTGGTCAAAATAAGTTTGGCAACGAACTTGGTAATTTCCACGCCTTCGCGCGCGGGAGATTTGAAAAATTTTTGTCGCACGGGCGTGTTGTAAAACAAGTCGCGTACTTCTATTTTAGTACCGACGTTAGCCGATACATGCTGTTTGTCCACTACTTTGCCGCCGTCAACTTGCACCGCTATGCCCACGTCGCTTTTGCGGGTGCGCGTAATCATTTTTATGCGCGATATTGCCGCAATGCTCGAAAGCGCTTCGCCACGAAATCCCAACGTCTGCACGGCAAACAACTCTTCTGCGTACTGCAATTTACTTGTGGCGTACTTTGCAAAAGCCAAATCGACGTCGTCTTGGTCGATGCCGCAACCGTTGTCCGTAACGGAAATCAATTTGAATCCGCCCTGTTCCACTTCGATTACTATGCGCCTTGCTCCCGCGTCGATACTGTTTTCCACAAGTTCTTTAACGGCGCCTACGGGAGTTTCCACAACTTCGCCCGCCGCTATCAGGTTGTATACTTCGGGTTTTAATGCGTTAATTTTAGCCATTTTGTTTTACCTTGCTTACAAGCGTGTTAAGTATGTCAAATGCCTCAATGGGCGTAAGTCTGTTTATATCTATATCGCGCAACACAGATGTAACTTCCTGCGCGGTTTTTGTGGCTTGGCGAGCGCTGTTTGCCTGAGACAGTTTGTCCAAATTGATACTTACGTCGTTATTTTCCAGCAGCGCGACTATTTGTTTGGCGCGCGCGCACACTTCTTGCGGCACTCCCGCCAGCGAAGCGACTTCTATACCGAAACTTTTATTTGCACCGCCGCGCGCTATTTTGTGCAAAAATACAATCGAACCGTTAAGTTCTTTTACCGTAACGCGGAAATTTTTTACACCGTCCACTCTGCCTTCCAAATCGGTCAATTCGTGATAATGCGTGGAAAACAGCGTTTTGGCGCGTATCTTTTCGGAAACGTATTCCATAACCGCCCAAGCGATAGACAAACCGTCAAATGTAGACGTGCCCCTGCCCACTTCGTCCAAAATTATCAAACTGTTGGGCGTTGCGTTGTTCAAAATGTTGGCGACTTCGACCATTTCCACCATAAACGTACTTTGATTAAAAGCCAGATCGTCGCTTGCGCCCACACGTGTGAATATTTTGTCCACAATGGGTATTTCCGCGCTCTTGGCGGGCACAAACGAACCGATATGCGCCATTAGCGTAATCAACGCAACCTGCCGCATAAACGTGCTTTTGCCTGCCATATTCGGTCCCGTAATTATCATTGTGCGGTTTTCGTCCGTGTCGAGGTGGACATCGTTGGTAATAAAGTTGTCGCGCTTGATATAACTTTCTACAATGGGGTGTCTGCCGTCGATTATAGTCAATTGCGTATCGGATACGTTTATTTTGGGTTTGCAATAACCGTTTGTCTGCGCCACATTTGCCAACGACACCAAACAGTCCAACGCCGCTATCGCCTGGGCGGTTTGCTGTACGGTGGGTATATATGGCAGTAATTTGTTGCGCAGTTGTTCAAACAGAGTTTTTTGCAATTTTGCTTTTCTTTCCACCGCCGACAACATTTTTTCTTCCAATTCTTTAAGTTCGGGGCTGACAAAGCGCTCTCCGTTTGTTAAAGTCTGTTTGCGTATGAAATTATCCGGCACCAGCGAAAGCATGGAATTTGTTATTTCGAAATAATATCCGAAAACCTTGTTGTAACCGAGTTTGAGATTTTTTATGCCTGTTGCCTTGCGCTCGCGTTCTTCCAAAGCGGATATTCGCGCACTGCCGTTGTGCGATATATCGTACAATTCGTCAAGTTCGGCATCGTAACCCGCTTTGATGAAATCCGCGTCTTTTACTATTGCGGGCGCGTCCTCCACTATTGCGCGGTCCAACAAATCCACAACTTCCGGCAACGGCTGTATAGCGTCGTTTATGCCCTTCAAAATTTTGCTTTTAGAGTCGGCAAGCAACTTTTTTACGGCGGGCATATTCATCAACGAGCGTTTGAGCGTAACGCAGTCCTTGGGGGTTACGTTGTTGTAAGCAACTTTGCCCACCAAACGTTCTATGTCGTAAATTGAGTGAAGCACTTTACCCAATTCCGCGCGCATTATATATGCGCGGTAAAGTTCTTCCACGCCGTCCAACCGAGCGTTTATTTGCGAAGATTTTTGCAAGGGGCGGTCTACCCAATCGGCAAGCATGCGCGCGCCCATACCCGTTTCGGTCTTGTCCAACAGCCAAAGCAAACTGCCTTTGCGTTTGCCTTCGCGATACGAAACGGTAAGTTCCAAATTTTTGCGCGTTTTTACGTCGATAGACATAAATTTGTTTTTGTCAACAAATTTGATGGGTTTAAGGTGCGGCAGATCACGCTTTTGCGTTTCGCGCAAATATTGAAACAGTGCGCCGCAAGCACAAATTGCGCTTGTTTTGCCGCCTAGCCCAAGCCCTTCGAGCGTATTGAGTTTGTAATGCGCAAGCAAAGTTTCTTTTGCAAGCCGCTTGTCGAACGCGCTTTCGTCGTATGGAGAAAAGTCCGGCACATACGCTGCCTTTACGCAATCGAGATCGGCGGACATTTGCTTGGCTGCCGCATTGGAAATTATCTCTGCGGGCTTGTACGAAACCAAAAATTCCTGTATGTCTTTTAGGTAATTAAGCGCGGTAAATTCGCTTACGAACACATCGCCGGTGGTCAAATCGCACACGGCTACGCCTATGTTGTTGTCTCTGTATACCGATGCGATAAAGTTACTGCGGTTGTTATCCAAAATTTCGCTGTCCATTACCGTACCGGCGGTTATTACGCGCACAACGTCGCGTTCCACCAAATTGCGACCTTGCGGGTCGGGGTCGGTCAACTGTTCGCAAATGGCAACTTTTTCGCCGGCGGCGATAAGTTTGGCAATGTAGGCGTCAACAGCGTGATAAGGCACGCCGCACATAGGCGCGCGCTCTTCCAAACCGCAATTTTTGCCGGTAAGCGTCAGGTCCAGCAAACGGCTGGCGCGCTCGGCGTCTTCAAAAAACATTTCGTAAAAATCACCCAATCGGTACAGTAAAATGCAGTCGGAATACTGCTCTTTTGTACGCAGATAATTTTCCATCATAGGTGAAAGTTTGTTCATAATTCCTCCACTATCGTTCCCCACAAAGTTGCCGAACTTGCGCGGTCTATTCGTACCGAAACAAATTTTCCGATAAAACCGTCGTCGCATTTGAAGTTGACAAGTCTGCCGCTTTCGGTTCTTCCGCACATAACGTTGTCGTACTTAAAATTGGCGCCTTCTACCAAAATTTCGTATGTGCTGCCCACCATTTGCGCGCTGATACTCTTTGTAACGTCGTTTTGACACGCCAACAAACGCGTTATGCGCTCCTTTTTTACGGAGTACGGAATTTGATCGGGCATAGAATAGGCGGGCGTGCCCTTGCGTCGCGAATAGACAAAGCAGAAAGCCGAACTGAACCGCACGCGCTTTACCAAATCCAACGTATCGCAAAAGTCTTGCTCGGTTTCGCCGGGAAATCCCACCATAATGTCGGTAGTAATGCCTACTTCGGGCAACTTTTGACGTATTTTGTCCACCAAATCGAAGTAATTTTCGCGAGTATAACGTCTGTTCATACGGCGCAAAATTGCGTTACTGCCGCTTTGTACGGGCAAATGGATATTGTCGCATATATTACGATGCGCCGCAATGGCGTCTATTACTTCCTGCGACAGATCTTTCGGGTGAGACGTCATAAAACGCAAACGGAATTTGCCCGGCAACTCGCCTATCAAATTGAGCAGTTGCGCAAAATTTTCTCCGTTAGGCAAGTCGTGCCCGTACGAGTTGACGTTTTGCCCGAGCAAAGTTATTTCTTTGTAGCCGTCGGCAAGCAGTTGCCGCACTTCCGCCATAATGTCGTCGATGGGTCGACTGCGCTCGCGCCCCCTTACGTAAGGAACAATGCAATATGTACAAAAGTTGTTGCAGCCGTAATTTATGTTTACCCAAGCGTTGGGATAACTTGTGCGCGACACGTCGAAATCTTCTTCGCGGTAGGTATTGAACTCTACGTTGACAAACTTCTTTTTGTTTTTTGCCGCAACAATTGCGCTTTCCAACAAATTCAAATCGGAAGTACCCAAAACTATATCGATGTACGGGTAACTTTCCCGTATGTGCTGCGCCACGCCGTCCTGCTGAGACATACAACCGCACACAACGGAAATCAGACGCGGATTTTTACGTTTGAGTTTTTTTACCGCACCGATATGCCCGTAAATTTTTTGTTCGGCGGTTTCGCGGATACAGCAAGTGTTAAATACGATAATATCCGCGTCGTTTACGCTGTCGCAGACGGTATAACCGAGTTTTTCAAGTATTCCGGCAATCTTTTCCGAATCGTGTATGTTCATCTGACACCCATAGGTGTGGATAAAATAATTCAAACGTTTCCTCCCGCGTATGCTAAAATAGACATACTTTTACATATAAATATATTTTACTATCTTTTGCAAGATTTTTCAAGAAAAATAAATATAAAAGTGCAAATCACAAACAATATTACTGATATGAAAAAGAAAGTTTTGAAAATTACAGGTATAACAATTGCCGTTTTGGCAATTTGCACAGTGCTATGCGCGGTCGTTTTTGTGGGATCCGTAGTCCGCGGCGAGTCTTATGT
Organism: uncultured Clostridia bacterium; assembly: GCA_947629985.1. Lineage (GTDB taxonomy): Bacteria > Bacillota > Clostridia > Christensenellales > CAG-314 > Fimimonas. Next base: position 21,133 of record CANRFV010000001.1, read on the forward strand.
TAAGTTTGACAAAACCAAACTCAACGAAGTGTACACGTCCGTTACCGTGTTGGATAACGACGGACAACCGCTAAATCAACCTTTGTACATCAACGGATACAAGCAAATACCATTAAGCGCACTGCCCCGCTACACGTATATGGCGTTTGTTGCGGTTGAGGACAAGCGTTTTTACAGTCATCACGGAATAGACTTCAAACGCGTTGCAGGCGCGCTTGCGCACAACATAAAAAGCGGCTCGTACAAAGAAGGCGCGTCCACTATCAGTCAACAACTTATAAAAAATACGCACTTGGACAACAACAAAAACATCAAACGCAAAATAAACGAAATGTTGCTTGCGCGCCAACTTGAAAAAAATTATTCCAAAAACGAAATTTTGGAAATGTACCTAAACACAATTTATTTCGGGCGTAACGCCTACGGTATCGAAACCGCCGCAAACGTGTATTTTAACAAAAGCGCCGCCGACCTTACGGTATCCGAAAGCGCGGTTTTGGCGGGCATGATAAAAGCGCCCAACACTTACGCACCCGACAAAAATCCCGACAAATGCAAAAGCCGCCGCGATCGCGTACTCGATTTAATGCGCGAACAAAATATAATCGACTACGAAACCTATACCCAAGCGGTCAACGCCGAGATATCTTACAAACCTTATACGGGCGTAGGAACGGACAAAAGTTATGTTTATCACGTTGTAAACGAAGCCTGCCGTTTGTTGAATATGACGCCAATGCAACTGTACAAGTCCGATTTTGTAATAGAAACTTATTGCAACCAACAGACCCAACAGTATTTGACGGAATTGACAAACGGCGACGCCACCGTTACCAAACAAAACGGCTTGGCGCAACTGTCCTGCCTTGTGTGTAACAACACGGGCGGGGTCGAAGCGTGTTCGTTCCGCGGCGAAAACGCGTTTGCAAAGCGGCAGGCGGGCAGCGCTCTTAAACCCATTGCCGTGTACGCGCCTGCGCTTAACGAACAAATTATTACACAAGCGTCGCCAGTATTGGACGAACAGACGGATTTTAACGGATACAAGCCCACTAACGCCGGCGGATACAACGGGTGGGTTACGATAAAATACGCCGTTGCCAAAAGTCTCAACGTTCCCGCCGTAAAAACACTAAATGCGTTGGGCTTGGGTACCGCGCAAAAATATCTTGAAAAATTGGGTATAGATGGCGAGCAAAACCTGTCGTTGGCGCTGGGCAATGCCGAAGGCGGAATAGACATTTTTACATTGGCTAAGTGCTACGCCACGCTTGCAAACGACGGCAAAAGCAACGACGTTGCGTTTATCAAAAACATTTACGGCGACAACGGCTTGATTTACAGTCGAAATAAAACCGACGCGAGAGTTTTCCGTTCGGGGGCAAATTACTTGATGACGGACATGTTGATAAACACCGTAAACAACGGAACAGCCAAAGCGTTGGCAAATAAAAATTATCAGATTGCAGCCAAAACGGGCACAGTGGGCGCGCCTGCGGGCAATACCGACGCATTGGTTGCGGGGTACACAACGCGCAACACCTTTGTTGTGTGGTACAGCGGCGATCTCGACAACAGAATTACGGGGGCAACCGCGCCGTGCGCGTTTGCGGACAAATTGCTCAAAAAAATGTACTCCGACGACCTGCCTGCCGACTTTACCGCGCCGCAAACCGTCCAAAAAATAAATATCGATACGGACAGTTTGCAAAAAAATCAATTGGTATTGCGCGGCGACAACGGCGAAAAATATTGGTTTGAACAGGGCAACATACCCAAAGGTTCGGTTCGGCAAATAAAGTACAATTACGCTTTGCAAGCGAACATTGACGGAAACGTCGTATCTATCGAATTGCCTGCTACGGACGGCACATGGCAACTTTACAAAAAAACGGGCGATATCAAAACAAAAATCGAAGCGCCCGACGGAATATTGCGCGAAACTATAGATACCCCAACGCAATATTTTGCGCAACTATACCAAAGCGGAAAATTGGTTTACACTACTCCCGCGGTACAGGTTTGCCCCGTAAACGACAGCGCGGACGACGTTCGGCACGATACCGACGAAAATCCTACCGGCAAACACGACGCGCCGCATACAGAGGATTTCTTTTTCGACTTGACGGACTTTTGGTATTGGCGCAAATAATGCTATATACGTCAACTCTCGATTTTGCAGCATTATTTTTCGCCGACCGCTTGAAATAACGACTTCGCGGAGAGCGGGCTATATGTGCGCCCCTATCAAACAAGCAGATCAATACTCCGCATAGTCGCGTATCTTTTTGATGACTCCGACGTAATCGTGCGCAGTCCCCGCATATTTTTCGGGGTTTATCGGGTGATGAATATTGTACAATATACCCGTATCGCCCGTTCTGCCAAGATCGTTTTCGTCCAGATGTTTTTCGTCGATATGCACTTTTACAATTTCAAGGCACGCTAAAACGCTGTCGTCGCCGTCGCAAATTTCTTTTTCCCATTTCAAACGACATTCGAAATTCATAAAACATTCCGCCACAAGCGGCGCGTTTACCTTGTCGGCTTTAATGCAAGTTAAACCTGACGCCGTTATTTCGTCGGTATCGAATGCGTTGTTTTGGATCGTAAACATGCACTTGTCGTACAAATCGGCAGACATAAAGTTGATCACGGCGTCGCCCGACTCGTGCAAAGTTTTGTACAAATGTCCATATTTGCTTACCGACGAAACAATTGCAAAATATCCGTTTGCGCCGCCCGTAAAAGTTGTCCAGGATTGCATGCAAGCGTTTGGCAAACCGTTGCTTTTGTAGGACGTAATCAGATATAACGGAGACGGAATACTTGCCACAAACTCCATCCAATTAAATCCGTATGTCTGCATATCTTTCATTGATTCGGGAACAGAATCGTATTTGTATTTCATTTTACCGTTTCTCCGTATGTTATTATGCCGCAAATCCATCGCAAGCAAATTGTAAATTATGCCAATATAATAGCATTTTGTTTTTTTGGGGGGGGGCAAGCGAATATATGATCAAATCCAATTGAAAAATTATACCTAACTCACATACAGGCTTGCACCTATACCAAGCAAAATACCGGATCTTCCGAGTTATCCATACTGTATAATACCGAACTCACCCGCAAGAAATTTATCTATTTGTTTTTGTCCGACTTTTGAGATTCATACCATCGTTGTTGCCTTGCTCTTTTTCGATCAAGAATTTTGGAGTTAAAGAACAACGGAATGGCGTGAACCAATACCAATACAACGAATATTACCCAATAACAAGCTTCGTTCCAAAAATTGTATGCAATACCGATTACAAGCATACAGATTGCGCTCAAAATCATTGTTACAATCGCAATTATATGATGTAGTTTCATAGTCTAAAGTCTCCATTGTACCAAATCAACAATAGTAGAAATAATTGTAATGATTCCAACGAGAAAGCCCATAATGTTAAATACTTTACTTCCTTTTTTGTTTTGCATTTCCAGATATCTGCCAAACAAAAATATAGCGATTGTCAGATCCGTTATACTCAAGATAGTAAATATTGCACCTGCTACCGTGCCTATTTTTGAAATTCCGTAAATTTGATTCATAATAACCCCGCAGATACCCACGATAATGGCCATTATTATTAGGAAAATCGCCATCTTTTTTTGCCACATATATCATACACCCCAAAATATCAGTCAAGTTCTACAAAGACTTGCTAAATTTGTTTAATGTGTTTTTGCACCAAACCAATTACAATACTGCCTATCCGTAAGTCTGCGACGAATATCATTGGCATTAGCGCCTTTGATGCGCTAAGAGATACTTATTCGATAACAATTGTTTCGATATTGCCGAGAGCGTTGTCTACAAGCGCGTCCACGTCCAAAACGCTCTCCACCTTTTCAACAGCCGACAAACGCGGTTTTGTAACGGGTTTTTTAGGCAAAAATATCGTACAGCAATCTTCATACGGCAATATGGACGTTTCGAACGTGCCGATTTTTTGCGCTATTTCTATAATATCGTCCTTGTCGAAACCTATCAACGGACGGAAAACGGGAATTGTGGCAACCGAATTGGTACTTGTAATGCTTTCCAGAGTTTGGCTGGCAACCTGCCCCAAACTTTCGCCCGTAATAACAGCGCCCGCGCCCGTGTTTTTTGCAATGCGCTCGGCAATGCGCATCATAAAGCGGCGCATAATGGTTATCATATACTCTTCGGGGCATTTTTCGTGTATTGCCGTTTGAATTTCGGTAAAACTTACAACGTCAACGGTAATGTGCAAAGTGTATTTTTTTAACAACTTTGCCAAATCCAACACTTTTTGTTTTGCCTGCATGCTTGTGTAGGGAAAACTGTGAAAATGCACCGCGCGCAGCGTCATTCCGCGTTTTGCCATCATATACGCCGCAACGGGACTGTCGATTCCGCCGGACAGCATAACGATACCTTTGCCGCCCGTACCGACAGGCATTCCGTTTACCGCCTTGATGCTTTGGGTATAAACAAATGTTTTGCCGTTTTCGCGAATGTCGATGTATACGGTATTGTCGGGATTGAACAAATCTACTTTAAGGCGCGGATTGCGTTCGAGAATATCGCCGCCCACGTCTGCCGAAAGCACCATCGATTTTGTGGGGAAACGCTTGTCGGCGCGATTGGTAGACACTTTGAACGTACCGCTTGCCGGCGCAAGTTGAATTGCCGCGGCGGATATTTGTTCGTAAACCGAATCTACTTCCAACGCCACGCTGAGCGAATGTACGCCGAACACGTTTTTGAGCGCGTCGATAATGTTTTCGATTTGCGTTTCGTCGAAATTGCGTATGATATAGCGCGCATTGCTACGTGCAAAATCGTACTTGTATTCTTTCAATACAAATTTAATGTTGGAAATCAACGCGCTTTCGAAAAAATCACGGTTGTTGCCTTTGAGATGGATTTCAGAATATCTTACAATTATAACTTTCATATTAACCTACCATTGTTTTGCGCAGTTGTTTTACGCATTGCGCCAAATTTTCTCCGAGTTGAATTACCTGCTCGCGCGTGTTGTATTTGCTGAAACTTATGCGCAACAGCCCTTCGGCGTACCGCGCGTCCAACCCGATCGCCCGCGCAACACGACTTTGTTTTGATTTACTGCTGCAAGCCGAACCCGTACCGACAATTATGTCGTGTTGCTCCAACATATACACAAGCACTTCGCCCTTTATATCCGCAAAAGCCAACGACATTATTGCGGGAGATACGTTTTGGGTGCAATTTTCCTGCCAATTTGGTATGTCGGATAAACTTTGGCGTAGCATTTGTTTGTATTGGTTGTAAATAACGGCGTGTTCGGGGGCGCTTTTTACCGCCGAGTCAACTGCTCGTGCCAAAGCAATTATACCGCCCGCATACTCTGTGCCGGAGCGTAAACCCTTTTCTTGCCCGCCCCCGAATACACGGGGGACAATGCGCACGCCGCTTTTTACATACAAACCGCCGATACCTTTGGAACAATGTATTTTGTGCCCCGAAAACGTATAAATATCTACGCCGATGTGTCTAAGATTGACGGGCACTTTGCCCAATGCTTGTACGCCGTCGGAAAAAGTTACCGTTTGGGGATTTTTGTGTTTTACCAATTCGTTCAACAATCGCACGTCGTTGATCGCGCCCGTTTCGTTGTTGACGTGCATAAAGCAAGCAAGTACGGTATCTGCGTCCACTTGCTTTACAAAATCGTCAACATCAATATGACCGTCGGGCAATACTTTGGCAATGCGAATATCGTAACCTTTGCTGCCCAATTCGGTAACGGTATTGTAAACGGACGAATGTTCGGCGGCGGTTACTACAATATTGCCGCGCTTGGCGCGTAAACAACCTAAAATGCCCAAATTGTTGGATTCCGTTCCGCCGGAAGTAAATGTAATTTCCTGCGCGGTAACGCCCAAAGCATTGGCAATACTTTCGCGCGCAGCAACGATTTTGTTTGCCACATTAAGACTGTATGTACTGCGAGCCGACGGATTGTAGTATTCTTCGGTGTGATATTTGTCTAATATTTCTACAATCTCGTCGTCAGCGCGCGTTGTTGCGCTGTTGTCGAAATAACTTATCATTATGTTCTCCGAAATTTGTATTGCACTACTATGTTTGGCATAGTATTATTTATTTTTGCAATTTCTGTAATAATTGTATACTATTTCAGCGTCAAAACAGTTACACCGCCTTCACCTTCGCCGTACGTACCAAGGCGAAAATCGGCAACATTGGGGTGTTTTTTGAAATGTGTATGCAAACCTGCGCGCAATTTGCCCGTTCCAAAACCGTGTATGACCCAAATTTGAGACATTCCGGCCAACACTGCTGCGTCAATAAAGTTGTCCACCGCCGCAATGGCGTCGGCGACGGTCATTCCGATAACGTTGATCTCATTATTAAAACTGCGGTCGTTTATTTGCGTTTTCGGTTGAGATTTGGCGCCGCCGTATACGCGCGCTTTGCGCTGTTTGGTTTCGGACACACTGTAATACAAGTCGTCCGCCTTTACTTCCGTCGATATATTGCCGCACTTAACTTTTATGCGATTGGGTCCGCGTATTTCGGCGATTTTTACTTGTACGCCGAGTTTTTGCGAGTACACAATATCGCCGACGGCAAGTTTGGCAAAGTCAACTTTGTCGCCCGTAAAGACGATCTCGTCGTCATCGTCGTTTTGTTCGGTTTGGACGGCGTCTATTTTTTTTGCGATACCGCGCGCCGCAAATAAATCTTTATCCGATACAATATCTTTGTTGAGAATATTTTTTATTTCGGATATCAACTCAGCAACTTCTTCCTTGGCTTTTGCCACAATCCGCTTCGCTTCTTCGCGAGAAGCGCTCAATAGTTTGTCGCGTTCGTTTTGCAAACTGCCGTTAAGACTGCGCGTGCGTTCCAATTCTTGTTGCAGTTGCGCCTGTCGGTCGTTTAATTCGACAAGTTTGCTTTCGTAATCGCGCCGAATTGCGTCGGCATTTTGCAGTACTTGCTCAAATGCAAGTTTTTCGCCCGATACGCTGTTTTTGGCAAAATCCACCACGTCCTTGCGCAACCCCAACTTGGCGGCTATCGCAATGGCATTTGAACTGCCCGGTACGCCCATAATCAATTTGTACGTGGGCGCAAGCGTTTGCATATCGAATTCCATCGAAGCGTTTTCCACGCGCGGGGTGGTTAGCGAATATTCTTTCAATTGCCCGTAGTGAGTGGTAATTACGCACTTGGCGCCGCTGTTTTTTAAGTAATCGGTTATTGCCAACGCCAACGCCGCGCCTTCGTTCGGTTCCGTGCCGGCGCCCACCTCGTCGATCAAAACAAGGTAACCGCTACGGCAAACGTTAAGAATATCTCGCAGATTTGTAATGTGCCCCGAAAAAGTGGACAAATTTTGTTCTATGCTTTGTTCGTCGCCGATATCGCACAAAATGTCGTCCCAATACGACACGACGCTTTCGTCTCCGCAAGGCACAAACATGCCGCTCATTGCCATAACGCACATCAAGCCGATGGTTTTGAGCGTAACGGTTTTGCCGCCCGTGTTGGGGCCCGTAATTACAATAACGTCGTAATCCTTGCCCAACTTTACCGAAATGGGAACAACGTTACGTTTGTCCAACAACGGATGGCGGGCGTTTTTGATATCGACAATGCCGTCTTTGTTTAATACGGGGAAAGTACACCTGTTGTCCAACCCGTATTTTACTTTTGCAAAAATGACGTCAATATCGCTTATTGTTTCTACCGATATGCCTATATGCTCGGCAACGGGCGAAATTCTGTCGGTAAAAGCCTGCAAAATACGTTGTATCTCCGCCTTTTCGTTCAGCATCGCTTCGCGCAGAGCGTTGTTAAGTTGTACAATTGCCATCGGCTCGATAAACAACGTTGCGCCCGTCGAGGATTGATCATGCACAATGCCGCTTACAAACGATTTGTATTCTTGTTTGACGGGAATAACGTATCTGTCGCCGCGCAATGTTACTATCGTATCCTGCAAGTATTTGGACATTTCGCCGCTTTTGGTGTAACTTTGCAATTTTTGTTTTATGTCGGCGTTTATGGCTTTTATGCGTTTGCGTATTGCAAACAATTCGTCAGACGCCCTGTCGTTTATTTCTTCTTCGGACAGTATGGCAAAATCTATGTCGTCCTCCAACTGCTTGTCGGTATACAGCAAGTATGCTTTTGCGCGCAACAAAGAAATATCTATACCGTAATCTGCAAACAACGCCGTCTGCAAATTGCGCGATGTTCTCAGCACTCGCATTATTTGCAGCAACTGTTTCATAGACAAACACGAGCCAACGCGAGCCAACGCGCACGCTTCCGAAACGTCGTCCACCGAAAGGTCGAAAGACGTTTCAAAACGGAACAGATCAAACGCCTGCTTTGTTTCGTCAAGCGTCTGCACCGCCTTTTCCCAATCCGCGGCAGGCTTTAAGTTGCGCACTTTGCCTTGCGCAATACTGCTTATGCAATAGGCGCTTACCATATCGAGAATTTTGGAATATTGAAGTTTAGATAATGTTTTTTCGTTTATCATTTTATTTCACTTTGGCGAACAAACGCCCCCTGGTATACGGTTGAGTTTCCGTATAACCGTCGTTAAAACCTTTGTTAAGGTTAACGTAATGTTCAACAACTGACGGATCGTAGTCTATCATATAACGCCCCGCACAATTTAGTTTGGCTGCAACGGACAATTTGTTGCCGTTAAGCAACTCAAATGTACAGCGGGAGTCCCTGCGGCGCACAAAGCGAAATCGATTGCCCATTTCGTCCGTATACGTCAACTTTCGGTGCGCCTGACAATTATTGCAGCTGCAACCGAACGCCGCTTTGAACGGGCAGTGAACGGTTTTCATCAGAGTTATGCTCCCGTCCGTAAATATCAATCCGTTTTTGTTTTCGAATTTGTCTATTTCGTCAAAAGTCAATTCCAACGAATATACAAAAGTTGCGGCGTCGGAAAATTGCCGCGCAATGCAGTCGTTGAAAATGTTGAGACCGCTACCCGCGATATAAGGCGATTTCAATGCGCGCATAACTTCTACTTGCCCTAAATTGTGGCAAACGGCGCCCATTTGCAGTTGTCCGAACAACTTGTAAATGTAGTCGTTATCCGAAAAGGACGGTAAATCCACAAAGCACCCGAATTGCGCCGCCGACGACAGAACATCGTAATTTATCTCACTATGTTTGTATATCAATATATCCGCGCACGGCTGTGCCGAACGCAAATCATCTTCGTTGTAACAAATAACCGCCAATGCCGGTTTTACACATTCGTTGCGTGCGTCGCTTTTTGTCTTGCCGTTTACTACCGAAGAGTTATTTTTTGCAAACAAATCGTCTGCTGTCGGCGCGTCTATACGGTTTACAAATTGCGAGTTATAGTCGCCGATAATTGCGTCCGTCAACATTTGAAGCGCCTGCCGACGCATTTCATTGATTTGCGACTTCGCCAAGAAAACATTGCCTATTTTAACTACTATGTTACGCATAGTATAATACGAATTACCTGTTTTCTGTAATTGTTCAACCACTTCTTCGCTTGTTGCAACTGAGTTTTGCGCAGCAGGAACGACAAAATCGGATATATAATTTATCTCTGTACCGTTGCAATACAGGCTCAAAACGGCGTTGCTGTCGGGAAACGCAACAAATTCGGCGTCAACTTTCAACAATGCCTTGGTTTGCAGTATTTGCTCGCACAGCATTTTGTCCGTTGTAAGATTGACGGTCATTCCGCTATGTACGGGCGCGGAAAATTCCGCTCGCACGCCTTGTCTGCCGTTACTCAACACAGTGCCGCCGCACACTTCAACCGCAACGTCAAATACTTTTACTCCGTCGCCCTTGTGTAACTCGATATCGGAATTTATTTGCCCGTTGCCGTCGATAATTCCCGCCTTTACGCCGATATGATTGCACGTCTCGCTATAAATTATATCCGAATTATCACCGTTCAAATAACTTAGCGTAGACATTGCGCGGTTGTACATCTTTGCCAAACAAGTATGATCGTCGCTTTGCGGAATATAATTGTTTTTAACAAGTCTTTTGTAAATCGCAGACGTTATTCCCGCATATTCCGCGCGTCTGTTTCTACCTTCTATTTTGAATGTGTGTACGCCTATTTCCGCAAGTTGTTTGGCGGCAGTCAATCCGCAAAGGTCTCTTGCGGATAGCATATAACGTTTTGCGCCGCCGTTTACGGAGTACAATTTTCTGCACGGTTGAGCACATAACCCGCGATTTCCGCTGTTTCCGCCCACCATTGCCGAAAACAAGCACTGTCCGGATTGGCTCACGCACGTTGCGCCGTGAATAAAACATTCCGCATTTATGCCGCTATCAGCAATTTGCGCTATCTCGTCCGCATTGCTTTCGCGCGCGCATACTACGGTTGTAGCGCCGCATTTTTTCAAAAACCTTGCGCCCCAGCCGTCGTGAACGTTCAATTGCGTGCTTGCAACGATGTCAAACGGTTTTGGCAGTTGCGCCGCAATTTCGATCAGCGCGGGATCGGTAAGAATCACTCCGTCCGCATACATTTTGTACACTTGACAAAGCAAGCGCACCGCCGTCTTAAATTCGTCGTTTTTGAGCGACGTATTTATTGCAACGTAAACTTTAACACTGTGCAAATGGCAGTAATCTATCCAATGCGGCAAGTTGTCCAATGTAAAATTGGGCGCTTTCATACGCGCGTTAAAACAATCCACGCCAAGATACACCGAATCGCAGCCGTTATTTACGGCCGCTGTAAGTTGCTCGGCACTGCCTGCGGGAGCAAGTATTTCCGTTGTGGCATTGTTTAGTTTACTCACGATATTTTCCCCAAACGGTGTTTTGCGGCGCTTAACGCAAGACCGCGCCGTACTTTTCGGCAACAGACTTTAACGCCTTGCCGCTTTGTTTTTCGATATCGCCGTCTTGCAACGTCTTTGTGCTATCGCAAAACACAACCGATATCGCCAAACTTTTTTTGCCTACGCCCAATTGTTCACTGCGGTATTCGTCAAAAAGCGCAGCGCTTTCCACAAGGGGCAATTGCAAAAATTCGTCCAAAATATCTTGCGCAGCAACTTGCTCGTCGCACAAAAAGGCGAAATCGCGCGCAACCGACGGATACTTGCTGAACGGCTTATACTTAATTTCGCCGCGTGCTTTGCCAAACAGCAAATCCAAATAAATTTCCGCAATATAACACTCACTTTCAATATCGAAATTGACCGCAATTTGGGGATGAAGTTTGCCGAAATAGCCCACGCAAACGCCGTCCGCAAATATATCCGCCGCAATACCCGGGTGCAAAATTTGTTGGGACGATCTTGCCAATTTTATGCCGTCCGCAACCGAATGTACCGTTTGCAATACGCAATTGCGAAATTCGTCAAACGACACGTCCGTTGCGCAAACGGACAAACGCGGCTGTTCGTAAGGCAGATCGCGCAGCGGCAAACTGTCGGCAATATACGCTTTGCCCATCTCGAACAAACGCAAATTTTTGTTGCCGCGCGCAGTATTCAGCGCAACGCACTGCAACATATTGGGCAACAAGGATAGGTTCATCAGCGACAGTTCTTCGCCGATGGGATTTTTTATGCGAATATATTTACTTTCGTCAACAGGCGTAAGGCTTGCCTTGTCAAACAGCGACTTGCCGCCAAACGGGTAAAACACACATTCGTTATAGCGCAATCCCGTAAGAATGGTTTTCAGTTTGTCGCACCGCTTGTCGTTTTCGGTTTTGCCGCCGCACGTTATGCGAGATTTTTCCATCAACGTACCCTTGATATTGTCATAGCCGTAAACGCGTATCAACTCTTCTATTATGTCGCAATCGCGCGAGATGTCGTCGCGATATGGCGGCACGGTACACTTTACTATGCCTTCGTTGATTACGGTATCGATATTAAGCGACTGCAATATGGATACGATCCTGTTTTCGGGTATAGTTATACCCAACAAATCGGTAATGCGCTTTTGCGAAAATTCGATCTGTTTGCTCTGCTCGACTTTTCCGTTGCAAATGCGCCCCGCAGTTACTTTGCCGCAACCCAATTGTTGCGCCAAGTGCAATGCGCGAGATAAGCCCAGATTGTTGGTATACGTCTCTATGCCCTTTTCGAAGCGCGCGGACGAATCCGACCGCAACCCGAGCCGGTGCCCCGTAAGACGAATATTGCGACGCGCAAATGTTGCCGATTCAAACAAAACGCATTTCGTTTGCGTTTTTATGCCCGAATTGGCGCCGCCCATAATACCCGCCAAACCAACAGCGCGATTGTTATCGGCAATTACAAGGTCGTCATTGTTAAGCGTGTACTCCTTGCCGTCAAGCGGAGTTATTTTTTCGCCGTCGAACGCGCGACGTACAATTATTTTTTTGTCGGTTATATCAGCGTAGTCGAATGCGTGCATGGGCTGACCTATTTCAAACAGCACATAGTTGGTAATATCAACCAAACTGTTTATGCCGTGCAAGCCCACTTTTGCCAAGCGCGAAGTCAACCAGCGCGGCGAGCGCTCTACAACCACATCCGTCAGCCCTTGCATGTAGTACCCCTTGCAAATATCGGGCGCCGCTATTTCAACGTCAACCAAATCGCTCGTGGCTACGCTGTTTTCCGCAAAGTCGATATCGGGTTGCTTGCACCGCTTGCCCAAAGCCACGGCAACTTCGCGCGCAAGCCCCAACACGCTGTTGCAGTCCTGCCTGTTTGCAGTTACCGCAACGTCCAATACGTAATCGTCCAAGCCCACTTCTTTGCGGATATCGTCGCCTACAACAGCCGAATCGGACAATATAAGCACGCCTTCGTTGTTACCAACAGGGTACCAATCGTCCGTTATGCCTAGTTCTTCGGCGCCGCAAAACATTCCATACGATTCTTCGCCGCGCATTTTGCCTTTTGTGATGTGCAAACCGTTTGCCAAATGCGCGTTATGCAACGCCACGGGCACTTTGTTGCCCACTTTTACGTTGTGGTCGTTTGTTACGATGGGTATAATTTCACCGCCTACATCTACTTTGCAACAAAGTAATCTGTCGGCATTGGGGTGTTGTTTGATATCCGTAATTTGGCAGACTTTTACGTTGGTAACGTTGTCGCCGAGATAGCAAACTTCTTCTATTTCCAACCCGATATCCACCATTTTTTTGCAAAGCGTTTCTATATCTTCATCTATTTGTACAAATTCTTTTAACCAAGAAAGGGGTACTTTCATTTTAGTTTCTCCTATTTACCGAATTGTTTGATAAAACGCTGATCGTTTTCGTAAAACAGTCTTATATCGGGTATACCGTATTTTATCATTGCCAAGCGTTCAACGCCCATTCCGAACGCAAATCCGTTGTACTTGGCGCTGTCTATTCCGCAGTTATCCAAAACAAACGGATTGACCATACCCGCGCCGAGAACTTCTATCCAACCCGTGCCCTTACACAACGAACAGCCCTTGCCGCCGCAATTACTGCAAGTAAGATCCACTTCCACGCTGGGCTCCGTAAACGGGAAAAACGACGGACGGAAACGCACCTTTGTTTTGCTGTCAAATAACTGCGAAGCGATGTATTCCAGCGTGCCTTTCAAGTCGCACAAGGTAATGTGCTTGTCAACAACCAAGCCTTCTATTTGATGAAATACCGGCGAATGGGACGCGTCGTTGTCCGAGCGGAACACTTTGCCTGGGCAAATCATTTTTATGGGCGGCTTTTTCTTTTCCATAAGGCGCGCCTGCATAGCAGAAGTTTGAGTGCGCAACAAAATATTATCTGTGATGTAAAAGGTGTCCTGCATGTCGCGCGCGGGGTGATCTTCGGGAATATTCAAAGCCTTAAAGTTGTAATAGTCCGTCTCGATTTCGGGACCGGACAATACTTCGAACCCCATTGACACCATTATTTCGCAAATTTTGTTTTCAATTAAAGTTATCGGGTGCAACGCGCCCCAATCCGCAACGGAATTGAGACTGATATCGGTTTGCTCGTTTTGCAAACGCAACTGCATTTCTTTTGCCTTCAGCGTAGAAGATTTGTCAGCAAGCAACGTCTCCAATTCGCTGCGCAAACTGTTTATCTTTGCGCCGAATACTGGACGTACGTCCGCAGGCAAATCCTTTATACCCTTTAACAAATTGGTAACTTCGCCGACTTTGCCGAGATACTTTACTCGCAAATCTTGAAGTTGCTGCAAAGAGCCGCACTGTTCCAACTCTTGCTTGAATACCATCAATAATTCAACTGTTTGATCCATATTTTACTCCTAAAAAAGCCCCAACTTGCCAAATGCAAGTTAGGGCGATAAATTACCGCTGTACCACCTAATTTCAAGGAAATATCCTTCTCAACCGTCCGATAACGGAAACGACCCGCAAGCGACTACTGATAACGTTCACCGCTCAAACAACAAAGCGAATATCTATTTGCGCAAAGGCAAAACTCACACCGTCTTTTGCTCGCTGACTTCTTTGTTATCGCAAATTCTTAAACTTTGTTATAGTTTTAATAAATTATATCAAATAAATTTATTTTTGACAACGGTTTTAGCGGCATTTTACATATTAAGCGTTAATCGAAAAAGCGTTAACGGCCGTTTGGAATAAATTGGGTGAAAATACTACTATTACAGTAATAGTATGTTTCAATTTTAATTTTTGAAGAATACTTTATTATATATATGAATAATTATGAAATAAAACAAAACGCCCCACTGCTTATTTGATAAGATTTATGGCGCAATTTTGCAAAGAATTAAACGCATTGTTCATTACGGAGCCATAAAAAACGCGTTATCTACGTAGTTTACCGTAGCAATACGGCAATATGCAGTCGAGCGAGCAGAATTTTTCTGCGGCACTCGCCACAAATATAACAATAACACTCGGATGCAACGTTTGCGTCAACTTTGCCAATTCAAACTACATTCTTAGTCGAAGCGGCAACATAACAAAGACAACGTGCGGATCATACATATCCGCACGTCGCGTTATAATTACAAACTATTTCTACAAAATCAGACAGAACAATCCGCCGCGATTTTCGTTTACTATTTTATTCAGTGTACGTGTAAGTTTCTGTTTTACTTCAATGGGCACACCGTTACACTTTCCTTCCAGACCTTCTTTTGCCAAGCCCGCCATTGTCTTTCCAAACATATTGGTATTCCATATCGCTTGCGGATTTTGCTTATATTCTGACAATAAATATTGACTTTGCTGTTCAGTACCAACCATAGGACTGACCTCGGTTGCAACGTCCACTTTAATTATATGGTAACTAGGCGAAGTCGCTTTGAGTCGCACCCCGTACAAATTGCCTTGTTTTACCATTACGGGCTCGTTCATCGACATTTTGTCCACTTGCGGATACACTATTCCGTATCCGTTGGCGTCCGCTTCGTCCAACGCGTCTTTAATAGCGTCAAAACGGCTCTTTGCGTAAGCGGCCGACGTAACAAAACTCATTAGAGAATATTCGTCCGATATGTCCGTTTGCGCTTGCTCGGCAAGTATCTTAAAGAAGAGTTCGGACGACGGAACAAAATCGTACTCCGCCACGCCGCTGCCCATATTCAGCGTATGCACTTCGGCAGATTCCAAATATTCGCACCCGTCAAATACTGCGGGGAGTTTGTCGGCGTCCTTCATTTTGCAGATTTGCGCACAATTGGCTTTAAGTTTGTCGATTATATCGGCAATAACGCTGTTGTCTTTGTCAAGCGCGCGCATCCATTTGGGAAGATTTACCGCAATACGTCTGACGGGAAATTCTCTGAGAATTTGTTGCAAAACATCTTCCAACTGCTTTTGATCGGCTGTAAGTACGTTCAGCGCCACCACGGCAACGCCGTATTTTTCCTGCAACGTGGCAGCCAACTCCTGTGTGCGCGTTTCGTTGGGATTTTTGCTGTTAAGCACAACAACAAAAGGCTTGCCGGCGTTTTTCAATTCTTTTACAACGCGCTCTTCGGCGGCAACATAACTTTGACGCGGTATTTCGCCTATACTGCCGTCAGTGGACACAACTACGGCGATTGTGGAATGTTCCGTAGCCACTTTTTGCGTGCCGATTTCCGCAGCCTGTTCAAAAGGCATCGGCTCTGCGGACCAAGGCGTATTTACCAAACGAGTTTTGTCGCCTTCCTTGTGCCCTTCCGCCCCGTCGATCATATAGCCGACGCAATCAATCAGACGAACATTTACCGAGGATTTGTCGTCTAAATCAAGGCGCACTGCCACATTGGGCACAAATTTAGGTTGAGTTGTCATAACCGTTTTTCCGTCGGCAGATTGCGGCAATTCGTCGGTCGTCCGTTTGCGGTCGTTGGCGTCCGTGATATTAGGCAAAACAAGTTTTTCCATAAAATTTGCCACAAAAGTCGACTTTCCGCTACGTACGGGTCCCACTACGCCAACATAAATATCGCCGTTTGTGCGCTCTGCTATTTCCTGATAAATGTTGTTCATTATTTCCTCCACAATGCGTTTGATAAAGTATATGACGGCATTGCTGCGGTTATTACATTTATATGTATGCTTGCGGCGCACAAAACAATTGTTACTCCGTAACTCAAATTTGTGGAATTTGAGTTATACTTTTATGCAGGTTGAATCAAAATAAAACATGCACGATTTACCCTTTTGAACCGATGTCAAACGCAGCGTATCTCCAACGTCGACTTTTAATTTGAGCACACTGTCTACTTAATTACGTTTTCGTCTTATTTATTATGCTGTTACTCCGCGCTTTTAATTATCGACGCAATATGCACACAATCTGCAACCATTTTTTCATTACGCAAAACGCCTATAATTGCTGCATTCTGTAATTTAACAATGCCGCCCTAATAAATAAAAATTGTGTGTAAATTTAAGATTAAATAATAAATCGAATTCCGTATCTTCGCCGTCTTAACTGTTCTCGTTATCGGAATCTTTGGTGGCTACAATCAATTGTTACGTTTACAATTCTCTCTGTCGCCTTATTTTATTAAAATTACTGTTTCATTTAAAGTTTTATTAGGCAAATGTCCGATTTTTATGAAAAATTCAATCATTTATCGGCGTTTGCAATTGCGAATTTATCGTTAAAAACGCTTTACGCAAAATTTACAAGGAAAATTAAATTATACAATTTGTCTATACCCGATTGCACCGACAAACCGCACGCTTTTTCCGCGCCACAATTTACACACATCGGAAAATACGTGTCTACGCGCAAACAAATTTATCAACTACTCCGTACAAAGCAATTCGTAAAGCGTTTGCTTAAAACGATACCGCGACATCAATTGTCGTATTGCTTCCGAATTATTTTTGGCTTGCTGTAATTTGTCGCTCGTTTTACGCGCGCGAATCATCAGGTTCTTGGGGGAGTGAGCCAAATCAACAAACTCCATAACGTCCACTTTGTACCCATTGTTCTCCAACAGCATTGCGCGAATTGTGTCCGTAAGCAATGCGGACACGCGTTCCTTTACTATTCCGTACTTCATCAATACGTCGATATCGCCGTCTCCCGACAGGATAGTTTGATTTATTTCGTGTTGGCAACACGGAACGGAAAAAATATACGGCACATTGTGCGTAACGGCGTAAAACAGCGCGTAATCGGTAGCGACGTCGCACGCGTGAAGCGACACTACCACGTCGATATTTTCGTCGGTCAATGCGTCTTTCGTAACGTCGGCAACGTAAAAATGCAAGTCGGAATATCCGTATTTTTCCGCAAGGCGGTTACAATTTTGCACCACGTCGGATTTGAGATCGTAGCCGATTATTTTGGCGTGCAAACCCAAAATATTTACCAAATAATGGTAAATAACAAAAGTCAAATACGACTTGCCGCAACCAAAATCCAGCAAAGTAATATTTTTTTTCGTTTATTGCGGACAAATTTTCGTTAAGTATTTCCAAAAAACGGTTTATTTGCTTAAATTTGTCGTACTTGCTGTTTACCACCTTGTATTCCGCGGTAAATATACCCAAATCCACCAATGCGGGAATGGCGTCGCCTTCGTTAATAACGTATTTTTTCTTGCGGTTATTTCCCGTTGCAAGCACAACGTCCGACGGTCCGCTATCCGTCTTGACCAAACGCTTAGAGCGTTGTTTGGAAGAAAACAAATAGGTAATGTTTTGCGAGCCAAATCGCACGCAAATTTGTTTATACGCGCCCACAAGATTGTTTTCGGTCCATTCCGACAATTCTTCTGCGACAAAATTTTCGTGAAAAACCTGCGTTGACGTGTATTTTTCGGCTTGAAAACAGCGCTTGCCTTTTAATATAATCGGGCGAACGTATATGCGCAAATACAAACAATTCTTATTTGCGGGATTGCTTGCGGTAATTTTATGTATTTTGTCCGGTGTTGAACATTCTTGTATCGTCATAGTAGATTGGTATATGCGGCGCACAACTTTTAGTAAATATAGTTGCGCCGCGCAAATTATTTTACTATTTTGTCGGATTTTCCGCGCAACGCT
Source organism: uncultured Clostridia bacterium (assembly GCA_947629985.1). GTDB lineage: Bacteria > Bacillota > Clostridia > Christensenellales > CAG-314 > Fimimonas. The sequence goes on from CANRFV010000001.1 coordinate 39,659, forward strand.
TTGCGCAAACCCGTCGGTTTTTCCTTACCCGTACACAGCCTTACTATATTGTGTCTGTGCGCAAATATTACCATAGCAAACGTAACGGTAATAATTATAGTGCAAAACAAATCCGTTGTTTTGTAAAACAATCCCATGTCCGCGCCGAAGTGCCAGGTAAGCCACGACCACAAAATCATAAAAACCGACAAAAACAAACTCGTTACCGATACGCGATCCGTCAGCAATATTATTGCGCAACACGGCACCACAAGGCTCAGTGCCAAAAACGGCTGCATTACAAAAGTCAAACCCACCACGGCGGCAACGCCTTTTCCGCCGCGGAAGCCGTAAAACACGGGAAAAACGTGCCCGAGAACAGCGCACATTCCTCCTATATAACCTGCGGTTACGGCGGCAGACGGTCCAAACAAGTGATTGAATATCAATTTGGGAACAAGACTGCAAATTACGCCCTTTAACGAGTCGCATACAAAAGTAAGCGCGCCCAAACGCAAGCCATACACTCGGAACATATTTGTTGTGCCGGGGTTGCCGCTACCGTAATTGCGCACATCGCCCTTTTTGAACAAGTGAGAAAACACAATGGCGTAATTTATGTTGCTGAACAAATAACAGCAAATTCCCAACACCAAATATTGCCACCAATATGTAACAAAAGTTTCAAACATTTACTCATCCTTTTCGCTGCCGTCGCGAAATACCAATTTTATTGGAGTGCCGTCCAACGAAAACGCACGCCTGATACAGTTTTCCAGATATCTTCTGTACGAAAAATGCACCAACTCCGCCGAATTTGTAAATATAACAAACGTGGGCGGTTGCGTTGACGCTTGCGTTGCGTATTTTATTTTCGCACGCCTGCCGTGTTGAGACGGCGGTTCAACGGCGCTGACCGCGTCGGATATAACGTCGTTAAGCGTGCCTGTTGTGCAACGGAAAGTCGACTTTGCGTAAACGTAGTCCACTTCGTCCATCAATTTGGAAATACGCTGACCTGTCAACGCAGACACCGATACAAAACGGAAATAATCCATAAAAGCCAAATCGCTCGACAGTTTCTTTTTGAATAATTCTATCGTATGCGTGTCCTTTTCGATCAAATCCCATTTGTTTATTACAACAACCGACGGCTTGCCTTGTTCGTGTATAAAGCCGGCAATTTTTACGTCTTGTTCGGATAATCCTTCGCCCGCGTCCATTACTATCAAACAAACGTCGGCGCGGCGAACCGCGTTTAGCGATCTCATAACGCTGAATTGTTCTACGCTGTTATCTACTATCGCGCGTTTTTTGCGCATGCCTGCCGTGTCGATTATTACGTATTTGCGGCCTTGGTATTCAAACGGGGTATCCACGGCGTCGCGCGTTGTGCCGGCAATTTCCGATACTATCGTTCGGTCGTATCCCAAAATTTTATTTACCAACGACGACTTGCCCGCATTGGGTTTGCCCACAACGGCGATTTTAATCGCATTGTCGTCGTTTTCTTCGGGCTGTTGTTTGGGAAAATACGATATAACCTTGTCCAACAAATCTCCCACGCCTTGCTTTTGTTCCGCCGCGATAGGATAAACTTCGCCGAATCCCAGCGAATAGAAATCGGACAAATCGGCGTCAATGTAGTTATCTACCTTGTTGACGACCAAAATTAAGGGTTTGTTTGTTTTGCGCAACAGAGCCGCAACATCGTAATCTTCGGAAGTAAGACCGCTTTTGTAATCGCAAAAAAACAATATAACGTCGGCAAGATCCAATGCAATTTGCGCTTGCTGCTTTATATGGCGGAACATTTCGTCATCGCTTTTTAGTTGAATACCGCCCGTATCCACCAAAGTAAACTCTACGCCCAACCAATCGGCGTCGGCGTAAATACGGTCGCGCGTTACGCCCGGCATATCCGAAACGATCGAAATGCGGCTTCCGCATACCTTATTGAAAAATGTCGATTTGCCTACATTGGGTTTGCCAACTACGGCCACCAAAGGTTTAATCATTGCTCGCACTCCAACATTGCCTGACACAACTCATAACCGTCTGTAGTCAAAACAATTTTTTTGTTTAATATCGATTTCAATTCGTCCAACGTCATTCCGTCCAAAAATACGTCTTCCGTTTCGCGCAACATCACCTTGGGCAACAGCAATGTGTCGCCTATGCTTTCCGACGGATATTGTTGCAATGCGGACACAATGTCTTGCCCCACAACCAAACCCGCCACGGTTACCGTTTCGCCGAAAAATTTGTTTACAACGGCAATAACGTTGGCGTTTAGTTCGGGAAAAAGCATTTGCGCCTTGTCTATTACCTGTTGAATATACGGTGCGGCGGCAACGCCCGTAACTACGGTAAAATGTTGTTTTTTTGCCGCAACCGCGTCGCGTAACGCCAAATCGAATTGATAACGCAGATCCGCAATCATTCCTACGCCGTTTTCCAGTTGAGCGAAATCGCCGTAATATTCGTAAGGCGGCAATTCACGTTGAGCATATATGTACATTTCGTCCGAGCAATACACAAAGTGCTGCCCCGTTTGGGCAAAGCATTGCGCGTCAAATTGCTCCACTTTGTCTATTACGGCATTCGCTTCCGCATTGCTTACCATTTGCAGATCTTGCAAACCGCAGCGATATTTTGTCAATCCTACCGGCACAACGGCAAGATTTTGCACGGCTGGATACAGTTGAAACAAGTCGCGCATAGTTTGCTCCAAAACCTTGCCGTCGTTGTACCCGGGACACATTACAACCTGCGTATAAAGCGTTATGCCGCTATCGGCAAGATGCTTTAACAACGGCATTATCGGGCGCGCCTTGGGATTGCCGAGCAATTTGCGGCGCACGGTGTCGTCTGTGGCGTGTACCGAAACGTACAGCGGCGAAAACTTTTTTTGCGTGATACGCGCGATCTCTTCGTCCGACACATTTGTAAATGTAACAAAGTTGCCCGAAACAAAGGACAAACGCCAATCATCGTCTTTGACGTACAGCGTTTTGCGCTGTCCTTTGGGAAGTTGATCGACAAAACAAAATATACATTTGTTGGCGCACCAACGCGGCTCGATATAGCACTCGTCATAAAAATCCCAGCCCATTTGGATGTTGGGATCTTTGCTTACGGCAAACGAAAGGCTTTGTCCGCTGCGATTTACCGTTACGGAAAACTCGGATTGGCTGTCGTAATATGCCACGTCCAACATATCTTTTGCCGATTCGCCGTTAAATGCAACTATACAATCGTCCTTTTTCAAGCCGATTTTTGCCGCTATTGAGTTTTTTTCAACACAAGAGATTTTTAACATACCGTGTATCAATAAAGGCAATACCGTCTACCGATTGACACTATCCGTTACAACCATATATCGGTACTGCCCAATTTCAGTTTTGTAAACGGCGCCGTGCGTCGGGTGCCGTTATGTCGCAAACAGATCGCCTGTTTTATTTGCCTATTTGAGGTAAAGCCGACCAATCGTAGTCGCCCAAAATTTTTACGGTAAGCAACACATTGGTTGCCATTATGGATTGCGACACGCTGCTGCTTTCCGTTCTGTCGTTATACACCGTACGAGATATTTTGGACGTAAACGATTTGAGATTCGCAATGAAATCCGAAGGAATTTTACCATCGGTATATACCGAAATCTGACCGTCTTGTCCGCGCTGTATGGTCAAATGATCGACTTGCGCAAACACCGCGTAATTGGTATAGTTAAGCGTATGTTCCTGATCCGTCAAAGCCATAATCAACGCGCCGTTAGCCGAGTTGAAAGTAGAACCGTCCGAAGAAGTTTCGTGGAACATTGCCAACGACAGCGGCTCAAATTGTGCGTAACCTTTGGCGGGCTTTTTGTATCCGTTGGTGGCAAATTCGCCGGCAAACGTTATGTCCGAAGAGTTTTTGTAATATTTTTTACCGTCCTGAACGGAACTTTCCAGATACGAATATCTGCCCATTATTAAATATTGATTTGTGGAATTGTACGTGTCGACCAAACTGTCGTTGTAAAACCCGTCGTTTGCCAACTGAATAAATCTGCTGACGGCAAGCGGCGTTTGATCCAGCAACAAGTTGTATGTAACAACAACTTGGACGCTTTTCCCGCTTACTTCGTAATTGAAAGTAACTTCTGCCTGCGGCGTGCCGTATTCCTTTGCCAACTTGGATACTTTATAGCGCGGCAAAAAACTGTCCGCGGGCACTAACGAACACGCGCACATACTTGCCATTACAGTCAAAAGCATAATTGCCAATAAAACTTTTTTCATGCTTACCTCGTGATTTTTACTTTTTGTAATATTGCGTCAGATCTATGTTGAGAACTACGCTTTTTCCGTCTAAATATTTTAATGCGCCTTGCTTAAAATGAAAAGTTATTTTGGTACAGCAGAGCAACTGAGTTTTAACTCTATAACGGCGGTTTATTTTGTTTATGCCGTATTTGCCGTCGCCCAAAATAGGCAAATTGATGTGCGCCAATTGCGCGCGGATCTGGTGCGTACGCCCCGTTACCAATTTAACTTCCAGCAAGGACAACTCACCCAATTTTTTAAGCAATGTGTAGTGAGTTTCGATGGGCAAATACCCTTGTTTAGGTACGTCCGAAATGTAAACCATGCTCTTGCGAGCGTCCTTAAACAGGTATGCTTTCAATTTGGCGCTTTGTTGTTTGGGCGCACCCACTACTACGCAGGTGTACGTTTTGTCGATATCGCGAATTTTGAAGGATTCGAGCAATTCGTTTTCGGCGGTTTTGTTGAGAGCAAATACCACCAAGCCCATTGTGTTTCGATCCAGGCGATGAACGGGCACTGCGGTTGCGTCGGTCAATATATTGTTTATGCGTTCCGTCAACGAGTCTTCGCCCTGAACTTCTATTCCCGCGTTTTTGTTGACGACCAAAATATTTTCGTCCCGATACACAACTTCGATACTGTCTTTTTCGCGATCGGCAAAATAAACGTGCACAACGTCGCCGGCATTTACATTCATGTCGGTATTTACGCGTACACCGTTAATTTTAACGCTTTTGGATTTGATAATTTTTTTAATACGGTAATAACCCAAATCGGTGTTTTCGCCGATTGCGTCGGATAACAATTGTTTTGTTTTTATTTCGATTTCCGCAAGCATATTTTAGATTATACCAAATACTGCTAAAAAAAGCAAACATATTACTTAATGTATATTAAAAATTATCGTTAAACAAATCCGCACATAATTACAGGTTTGCAATAAAAAAACAGTGATTTCGTCGATCGCTTGAAATTAAGTTAAAACTTTGCTTGCGGTTGAGTTTGCTACATGCATATGATTGAGTTAACACTTTGCCTACATTGTATGTGAAACAAATAAACCGACAATAAATACGTTTTTTCGTTTCTTTGTTTTTAATACGCACTTGCAAAATTCAAAAACAATGGTATCAACTCACTACCGCCCGATATAAATCACGCATAATAATAATTACCCCGATGAAATGTGTTCAAGCGGTATCAAAAGCAAACAAAACGTTGAGTTTATTGCGTGATTTGTTTGCAGCCATTCATAAACACAAAAATTTTGCTTATGATTTTCGCAAATACTATGTCTGTAATATTATTATCTATTTTTATAATTTTTGATATTCTTTGCAACATCTATGCTGTATTTATTGCTGATTTTGTCCTGCGGCAGTTACTAACTCGCGCCCAAAAGCAAGCTGCCCTGCAAAAAAGTTTCGGGAACATTGCCAATTATCAGGCTCTCGCACAGCAAAATAGGCGTAACCGTCTCCACTTCCATATGCGAAGTGGGCATAATCAGGTCTACTTTACTGTTGACGTTTATATAAATTCTATGCAAAGTTTGGTTTATTCCCGCCGTTTCGAAAACGGAGTTGAACGTACACGTTACACTACCGATCGGCGTTACCGTAACCTTTACCGTAGGTCCCTTGTCAGACAACAACGGAATACCCGACAATGTGCCCAAAGGAATATCAATATCAAAGTAATCGAGAGCGTTTATTTTGTTCTGCGACAACATAGCCGTGTTGCGCGCCAAGGCGTTTACCACGGTGCTGTTTGCCGTTATCATAACTATTTCGTTTTGCGCGTTTCTTTCTATTTTTACCAAATCATCGTAATCGCCGCATTCCGCAAGCGCGTCGTACACCGCCTGGTTTACCGCAAAGGTGGTTTCCGCGGTCAAGCGCGTTTGCGCTATATCCAATATTGCGGGAGTCATCGACTTCCAATAAACCCAGGCGGCAATCGCAATCGAAATGATGATCAGCGCAACGACAAAAAGCGCAAATCGACGCATCAATTTACGCTTTTTTATCCGCTTTGCACTTTTGTCTACCACCGAATAACGTGCCATTTGCTTTACCTGACACATTATATTCGACAAAACGCCCTATTGTTACTGCTATTTCTTTTTTGTGCGCGGTTTGAACAACACCGAAACAAGGTACCCCGAAACGATAGCGATGCTTATTCCCGTTGCGCACGCCGCCAAACCGCCCGTCAACGCGCCGTATACGCCGTCTTGCTTGGCGGCTTTTACCGCGCCCTTTACCAATGCGCAACCGAACCCCGAAATAGGCACGCTTGCGCCGGCACCGGCAAAATCTATCAATTTGCTGTACAAACCGAACCCCTCCAAAATAGCGCCCGCAATCAAAAACAAAACCAAAATTTTGCCGTTGGTAAGGTGCGTGTAGTTGATAATTATTTGTCCTACCAAACAAATTCCGCCGCCTACCAAAAACGCCTTTACAAACATCAAAAAAGTTTCCACTATGCAGTTACCTCCACCAAATGCGTTATTGCGGGAATACTGTCTCCCTGAAACGACGTTGTCGGGCTCATAAGCGCGCCCGTCCCCGCCAACAAAATGCGCTTGTATTCGCCGCGGCGCATTCTGCTCAACAACACCGCATTAAACACCAACGCCGAACAAGCCGCACCGCTACCGCCCTGATAGGTTTGTTGCTCGTCCCAATAAAGCGAAGCGCCGCAATCGTGTAATTGCGCCGAAATATCGTAACCTTCCTGTCGCGCAAGATCCATCAAAATGTCCGAGCCGAGTTTGCCTAAATCGCCCGTATAAATAACGTCGTAATCGCTCGGCACGGTATTTGTATCCTTAAAAAACGTTACCAACGTGTCGCATGCGGACGGCGCCATTGCCGCACCCATATTGTTTACGTCCATTACGCCGTAATCTACAACTCTGCCCACCGTAGCGCGCGTTATTCGTATCGGAACGGGCTGTTTGTGCGACGTAAGTACGGTTGCGCCCACGCCCGTTGCCGTCCACTGCGTTACGGGCGAACGTAACACGCCGAGTTCCAGCGGATATCTGTACTGCCTTTCCGCCGTGGAAAAATGACTCCCCGCAGTGCACAACACGTAGTCCAATCCGTTGTTGAGCATTGCCGAGCCCGCAATAAGACTTTCGACAAAGGTTGCGCAAGCGTTGTACAATCCCAAAAAGCCCGCGTGTTGTTTTCGCGCGGCAAACGCCACCGAAACGATTTGATTGAGCAGATCTCCGCCGATAACCACGTCAATATCCGCGGCCGTCAAATTGGCTTTGGCGATTGCACCTTCTATTGCATGTTCAAACATTTTGCGTTCCGCTCGTTCAAACGTATTTTGCCCGAACATATCGTCCTTCAATGCCAAATCAAAAAAGCCTTTGTATCGCCCGTCGTTTTCTTTCGGTCCCGCAACGGTATATCCTTCGGCTATATTGGCATTGTCAAATACAAGCGTGCGTTTTTTGTAGTATTGCATTTAACCTCCGAAAAGCAACGTAAGCAGCGCCACCACTACCGAAATTGTAACGCCGTTTACAATTACGGGCCCCGCAACCAAAAACATTTTTGCGCCAACGCCGTAAACGTATCCTTCCGCCCTGAACTCCAAAGCGGGCGACACCACGGCATTGGAAAACCCCGTAATGGGTATTGTAGAGCCCGCGCCTGCAAATCGCCCGATATTGTCGTATACGCCAAAGCCAGTAAGCATTGCCGCAATAAACACCAGCGTACCCGAAGCAAGCACAGACGCGTCCTGCGAGTTAAACCAAATGGAATACAGTTCGATAAACGCCTGCCCTATTACGCAAATAGTTCCGCCCACTACAAACGCCCAAAACATATTTTTCCAATGCGAACTTTTGGGCATTTTTTCAAATACATATTCCTTGTAATTATCTTTTGTTATTTCGTATTGAGCCATATTTTCACCTGCTTTTATGTTTGATTTCTTCGTTATTGTTTTCCAATTCAAACTGCTTGGGCAGCAAAGTTTCGCGCTCGTCGGAATTGCTGCCGAATTTTTTTGCATCGGGAATTTTCATAAATATATTTTTGCCGTGATTACAGCGATTTATTCGCATAAATAAATTACGGTAGTAAAATGAACTGTGTTTTTAATATAATTTCGATTTGATATATTTCAGTGCGCGATTTTTAAATATGAAAATTTCAAGTGAACATATTGCCGAAATGCAATATGTTGCGAAATCTGATTATGTAAATGAATATTTATATAGTTTAACAGAATTGATCAAGACAAAATTTACCGTTTGATACCCACACGGCATTTATTTTAGTATTTAGTTTTTTTACTGTATTTGAAAAATTTGTATTTCACATACGCTTTTCAATATAATCGTGCATCCGCCAAAACAGGCTAAGTGCCGTTTCTTCGTCATGCGATTCCCAAGTGGCGGATCTATCAGTAAACTCCCCTTTCCAGGGAAAATTGTCGGGAGCCCTAAAACGATACTCTTCCGTTAGATTCAATTCGCATATGCAGCGGTCAGAATGTGGGTATGCTGTTTTGTTACTATAATCTTTTATCGCTGCCGATATTCCCGCATAAATGATCGGATATGTCTCCGTCGGCGTTGGCTCCCATTTGCGGAGTTTATCCTTTACTGTAATACATGTAACATTGGGCGATAGTTCCAAAGCCTCCCGATGAGACGCCGCGCACCCTACGTTTGCAAGATATGGTACATCGCAAAAGCACATTACGCTCTCTCCGATTTCGGCAACATGAATTCCGTTTATATAAAACGATTGAATGGGTGGAGTGTGAATGGTATGAGCAAAGTAGGCATTTGCTTCGCCGTTTCTCGCATGCTGTCCAACAGTAACCAGTCCGTACGGTTCTATTGCCGCCTGTCCTCTGATCCTGCTCCACATAATGCTTCTGTCAGGCAAATCAAAAAGTCGAACAATGGAGGGGAGTTTATCTAATTCAATGTTGGATTCCTTGCACCCGGCATAATGCATATCATAGAGAAGGATATCATCAATCCCCATATCTGTTGCCGCGTTACATACGGCAAGAACATCGCTGGTAATACACGCTCTACCATACGATCTCCACAACGCGTTTTGTGGGTACACTTCTTCGTGAAGGCAGGCTTCACAATTGGAATCAAATATTCCGCTTGCACCTTCCATATCTGCAATGATAATCAATTGTTTCATGTTTTACCCCACGCCCAAAACATTATCTTATATTAATCTTATGCGTATTTACTACTCTATTTTGTCAACCTGTTCGCCTTGTAAAAAATCGGGTATGGGTTCTTCAACGTGTTCGAACATCGGCTTTTCAACCACTTCTACGTTTACAGCGGACGTTATTTGCTGTAACTTTTCCAACAGCGATTCGTAATCGGGCAAGTCGGTTACGTTACTGATCGAAAACCTCTTCAAAAATTCGTCCGTAGTTGCAAACAACAACGGTTTGCCTATCGTATCTTTACGCCCGACAACTTCTACCAAGCCCAATCTGACAAGGTTTTGCACGGAATATGTGCAGTCAACGCTGCGGATCTCTTCTATTTCGATGCGCGTTACCGGTTGTTTGTAAGCGATTATCGCCAACGTTTCCAACATGGCGTTGGTCAATTCCTTCTCTTTTATGGGGTTAAGCACCGCCTCCACTTCCTTGGAGTAGTTGGGATTGGTTGCAAATTGCAATTTATTGTTGAAGCGCAACAAATGTATGCCGCTGTTGCCGCTGAATTTTGCAAGCAATTCGGATACGGCTTCGCGCATTTCTTTGTCGGTTGCATTTAATTTTTCTTTAATAAAACTCTCTTCCACCGCCTTGCCTGAAACAAACAGCACGGCTTCGATATGATCACTCAGCTGACTCATATTCATCTCCTACATCCACTTCGATATTGTCGCTGTCGGGGCGTTTTTCTATATAAATATCTTCAAAAAGCCCTTCTTGCCTGACGGTAATAATTTGCAATTTAAGCAATTCCAACACAGCCAAAAACGTTGTAACTATTTCGTTTTGGGAAGCGTCCGCGTCGAACAATTGGTCAAATCTAAACTTGTCTTCGGTAAGCAAGATCTCGCGAATGTACGATATCTTTTGCGGAACGGAAAAACTCTCTTTTTCTATTGCGCGAGAAACGTTTTCGGCGGCATTTTTTACTTGCAATTTCATCAAAAATTTGCCGAACGCTTGCACAAAACCTTCCATGCTGAGATTTTCTTTTACAACCGTTACTTCCTTGCCGACGTTTTTGTCCGGTTCACGGTAAAAACGGTCTACATTTTCGTGCGTTTTAAGTTCGGCAACTATCTCTTTGAACAGTTTGTATTCTTCCAACTGACGAATGAGCACTTTTTCGGGAGATTCTTCGTCGTTTTCTTCTTCGGGAATGGGCGGCAACAATGCGTGCGATTTAATTTCCAACAATGTGGCTGCCATTGCCATATATTCGCTTGCCTTGTCTATGTCCAACTCGGACAATTGCGTCATATATTGTAAAAACTGCTCGGTAACCTGCGAAACAAAAATATCTTTTATTTCGATCTTGTTTTCTTTTACCAATTCCAACAACAAATCCAACGGTCCGGAAAAATTCGTCAATTTAAGTTCCAATGCGGATTTTTCCTTATCGAAAATGTATTCTTGCTGTAACTCTTCCGCCATCAGAAAATCAACCTCCAAAAGTTTTCAAAACCTCTTAATATCAACGAGCCCAACCCGCCTATATACAAATTGAGCGGGGCGTAATCGCCAATGATGGGAATATAATCCAAAATTATAAAGCCCAACAAAATATACAGACTGTATTTGCGCAAAAATCTCATAAACCCGTTGTTTTCGTTGACGAAACAACTCATCAAGCGGTAGCCGTCCAACGGATATATGGGCAATATGTTAAACAATGCAAACGAAACGTTAAGCGACGCAAGCAGGGAACATACACACAAACAAAAATACACAATATAGTATTTTGCGTCGTTAACAGAAGCCATGTTTACCCACAAACGTTCGAATAGAACAAAGCCCATTGCAGCAATAAATGCAAGCAACAAATTGGTTACAACGCCCGCTATGGACACCGTAACGGCGCCGACTTTACGGTTGCGAAAATTGTTGGGATTTACGGGAACGGGTTTTGCCCAACCGAACCCCACCAACAACATCAGTAGCAGCCCCATTATGTCGAAATGCCGTACGGGATTTAACGACAAACGTCCGTAAACTTTTGCGGTATTGTCGCCGTTCCACAATGCAACCAAACCGTGGGCGATTTCGTGCAGAACCAAGGCTGCAAGCAAAGCAACTACAAACGCCACCACTCGCAAAAGACCTTCGCGCGATAAGCCGGGCTCGGACACACCTAATATAATGTCTTGCGTAAACAACCTATACAGATACATAACGCTATTTTAGCAAAATATTACAATAAAGTCAATTAAAATATAATTTCAACCGACGGCGCACAGTTCGCCCTTGCTTTATGTGCAGGTGTACTGCTGCGCCCCAAAAAATTACGGCGCCGACCGCTGAAATCGACGCCGCAAATATAAGTTTTTACGTTGTTGTCATTAAGCAACAATTTGTTGCAAATAATCCCAATAAGTTTTGGCTTTTACGTCTTGCTTTGCAAGCAGATCGGTTTGCTTTACTACGTTGCCCTGCATATCTACCAATTGAACGGTACCTACTACGTCTCCCTTGGCAACTGGAGCCTTAACTTCCGCATACGGTTGAATGTTTACGCTGTAATCGACCGAACCTTTTTTGCCGAAAGCCGTTAACTTTTCGCGCGGGGCAACTTCGACAGACGCCTGTTTGCCGCCGCAGACTGTTACGTTATCCAACTTACCGTCGCAACCAAGGTAAACTTTTGTTTCGTAATTGGCAAACGCATAGTTAAACAGTTCGCTTACTTCTCTGAATCGCGTTTTGCTATCGGGCGCGCCAACAACAACGGCAATTACTCGCGTGTCTCCGCGCTTGGCGGTTGCGGCAAGACAATGTTGCGCTTCGGCGGTATATCCCGTTTTGCCGCCGTCGCAGCCGTCGTAAAAGCGCACGAGTTTGTTGGTGTTAGTCATGCCTGTTATGCGTCCGGACGGATGGACAAAATCTTCCATCCAAATATTTGCACAGGTAAAGTAATGCGGATGTTTGATCAAGTGAGAAAACATTACGCCGACATCCTTTGCGCAGGAAAATTGACTGACTGCAGGCAAGCCCGTACAATTTTCAAAATGCGTTGCGCACAAATTCAAATCCGCGGCTTTTTGATTCATCAATTCGACAAAGTTTTCAACGCTACCGCTGATGTGCTCGGCTACGGCAACGCAACTGTCATTTGCCGAACATACTACAATGGACTTTATTAAATTTTCCATTTTGTAACTTCCGTTAGCGTCCAAAAACACTTGCGAACCGCCCATTGACGCAGCGCGAGCGCTGACAATTACGTCGTCATCCAGCGAAATTTTACCGCTGTCGATTGCGTCGTAAGCGCACAACAACGTCATTATTTTCGTCATGCTTGCAATCGGGCGTTTTTCAACGGCATTTTGTTCGAAAATGATCTGTCCGTCCTCGGACATCAAAACCGCTTCTTTGCACGATACGTTGGAAATTACGGTTTGTCCGCACGCCACCGACGGCGCCGCAATAGCGACAAGTACCGCCAAACAAATTGCGCACAGTAATAACTTTTTCATACAAAACTCCTTAACGATTTGCAATTAGTATTTGCAATTAAACGATTGCTATGCGCCCGCGACTCGGTAGATTACGCGGCTTGTTTCATAGCGAAATTTTACCGCAATGAGTATGCATAGCCGAACGCAATGTACGCGCTGCCGCTTTGCGGGCAATTTGCAAAGATAAGTTTGCGCTAACGCACACTCGCAAAGGCAGATTTACACGCGAGACAGGCAGACGCATCGTGTGTTACGCAAAACACTGCCACTCAAAGAAAAATCAGCCGTTTACGCGCTCGGAAAAAGATTTTGACGGCTTAAACACAATCACTTGGCGCTCGGGAATGTGCATAGTCTTTTTAGTTGCGGGATTGATACTTGTACGAGATTCGCGTTTTTTCATCTTAAACGTTCCTATACCCGTCAAGCAAACTTCTTTGCCTTTGTGCAATTGCTCTTCGATACTTTGCCAAAACGCTTTGTAAAATTGTTCGGTCTTTTTGGTTGTTTCGCCTGTTTTGTGTACAAGACACTCAATAAAATCACTTTTTTTCATTTTATACTCTCCTACGATTATTTTAACGAGCATTACCCGTTTTCCGTATTGTGCCCCATGCGAAATAAAATATACATAACCGAGATATTCGACCGCGCGCTTTGCACGATTTGCGACTGCTTCCGCAATCAACTTACACTTTTTAATATGAACAATCGGCAATTGAGTAATTATAATACAAACAATACTATGTCTAAAATAGTATTATGTATTTTTATAAAACTCGTCATAGTTTAGAATATATTTGGTTGTTCAAACGTTAAAAATCGAAAAAAGACTCCAAAATATGCGTTGACGTACCACACTGACCGTGGCAAACAGCGACGTTAAAAAACTTCTCCGCAACTCCAGCGCACAAAAACTCGATTGCATGCGCGTTTTGCACGGCAAAAACAGTAAAATCCGGTTTCGGCACAGTAAAAAATCCCGTTGCAAAGTGCAACGGGAAAACATATTATTGATTTTGATAGCCAAATCGGCAACTTTACAAAACGCTTGCCGTAACAAACACGGGCACAGGCGTGCATAATTACACTACCGCGTAACCTTTTCCCACACGGATTTGGCGGCGTTGCGTATTCCGAGTTGTTCGCGAATAGTATCTGCAATTACGTCAAATCCCTTGATGGTACCGAGATTTGTCGGAACGACATCGCAACCGTACATTAGCAACGGCGTATACTCGCGCGTGTGATCGGTATGCAACTTATGCGTGGGATCGCAACCGTGATCGCCCGTTATGTACAAAACATCGTCGTGTTGCATAACTTTTATCAGTTCCGCCACTTTGGAGTCGATTTCTTCCAACGCCTCGGCATAGCCGAAAACATCGCGTCTATGACCGTATTTCATATCGGTATCGACAAGATTTACAAACACAAGTCCGTCAAAACGCTCCTTGACGATTGCAATCGTTTGGTTAAGCCCGTCCAAATTGCTTACGGTATGGACGCTGCGCGTTATTCCCTGACCGTTAAAAATATATTCGATTTTACCGACTGCAACGCTTTGCATTCCCGCTTCTTTGACGTCGTCGAGAATGGTTTTGGCGGGCGGATTGAGACTGAAATCCTTGCGCTCGGCAGTGCGCACAAACGGGTACTCACCCGTAAACGGCCTTGCGATAACTCTGCCAACGGCATATTTGCCAACGCACAGATCGCGAGCCTTTTGACACATATCGTAAAGTTGCTCTATCGTGTATTTGTCCATATGCACGGCAATTTGCAATACGCTGTCCGCCGAGGTGTAAACAATAGGGTAGCCCGTAGCCAAGTGTTCGGCACCGTAATCTTTTATTACTTCCGTGCCGCTATACGGCTTGTTGCACAAAACTTTTGTACCGAGTTCTCTTTCGAGTTTGGTAATAAAACTTTGCGGAAACCCGTTTGGAAACGTAGGCATCGGTTCGTTTGTTATAACTCCTGCCATTTCCCAATGGCCTACGGTTGTATCCTTGCCCTTGGACAGTTCTTCCAAGCGTGCATAAGCGCCTATAGGCATACGGTCGTCGTTGTAAGTGCCGTCAATATTGTACAATCCCATATCCGACAAAATCGGCAAATTAAGGTCGTAGGCATTGCGAATATTTTTTAACGTATTTGCTCCAAAATCGTTAAATTTTTTACAATCCGGCATTGCTCCGATGCCAAAACCGTCAATTACGAGTATGATTGCTCTCATAGTTCACTCCTTTACAACTTTATTATATCAAAAGTCGTAAATTTTTACAATCAAATGACAGCAGTTAATATTTTCAGAATTACAAAAAACCCTAATATTTTTACTATAAATGACGCAACTATTATCAGCAAAGCCAATTTCGTGTCCCTAATTATCTCTCCGAAGGATTGACAAGCGCTTGGCATACAGCATATTGCAAAACTACACAGGCAAAAACCCGCCAATTGCACCGCCATGGCAAAAGCCGCATACATCACTCCCCAAACCGTCCATATGGAAATAACCGCCGCGGCGTTTGCTCCGCAGTACAAACAACCGACAAGCAGTACAACAAACACCAAAAAACGAGTTTTGGGCGAGAGATTACATATAACCGTTGCCAAATAAAATATCGCATATCCCAGCAAAAAATCAAATACCAGCGAAAAACCGCCGCCGTAAATTTTTTCCGCATAGGTACAACGATTGCTGTACCACCAGGTGTACGAAAAAACGTGTAGCAAAACAAATCCCAAAACAACGCCTACAAGCGAAATTATGCCGCAAAGCAACATTTTGAGTTTGTTGGCACATATTTTATATTTTATGTCTTGACAAAAATTTTTGAGCAAACTTATGCACTTCATCATATAATTTGTTATGTCGCAACAACAATAATTATGTTACATTTTGTAAAAACTGAGCAAAATACTCCGCTTTACAAGCCGCAAACGTAACAAAAAAACGCTAAAGGCACCTTGTGTTTGTAGCCGATACACAGCCAACGATTTTTACGTATGTCTGACTGTGGGCAATTAAATTTTAGACTAACGCCGGTTAGAGCGCTCCGATTTTTTAATATGCGTAAATTGTTGATATACAACCGTAATAAATCGGCATAAGTACTGCGACGGCAAAAAAACGCAAAAGCGGGTCAAAATTAAGCGAAATGCCACGTCGTGCAATTCGCTTAACAATTTACACTATTGAAATTTTTATGTCCTTTTTTCGCAGTTATTTTTTTCGGTCATTTATCGCTTTTGACCGAAATGCCGATTCGCACTTACATACTACTTATATTTTCAAGCGGTTTTATCATTAAATATTTATTTGCTGAACGCGCCGCTTGGTAATCTGTCGAACGGCACCACACAGCGAAATTATGCTGTGTGTTTGAAGAACAGGACTGTTGATATCACGCCAAATTATCACTGCACGTTAATTTAATTTGTCAACATCCACTTGGCATACATGCCGTAGCCGCGCGTCGGATCGTTTATAAATACGTGAGTAACTGTCAATAAGTTATAAACAAAAAAATTAAAATTGGGCAAATTAAAGATATGTTGCACCCTTTATCTTGTCAACAATACTCTTTGCCTTTCCCTTGCTCAGTCCAACATAAGCCGCCAAGTTCATCAAATCCTGCTCGGCGGGATTGGGATTGCCCATCACGGTCATTTCATGCTCGGACTTGTCAATAGTTTTCGTCAGATCGTATGCAGGAGACAATCTGTATCCGTTGAGAGTCTCATCGTATACAAAAGAAAAATTTTTTCCGTGGTCGTCCTTGTTGCCGTACAACACATTGAACGTCATGCGAGCAAAAGCTTCGTATAGGTCGCTCTTATCTGCGCAGATGTTTTGAACCACTTGAAAGAGATGCACATAGTCCAGGTTGGGAATTCTATGCGTCGTTTCCAAAATGGATGACAACGAAACGACATGTATTCTCTTGCCGACTTTGCGATCAAAACGTTTTGCACCAAAATAACCCGTACAACGCTTTGACGGAAACAATTTGAATTCGTTTACATCCAATCCGCACCGTTGGGCGGCGGCATTTGCCTCAAATTCGGCAAGCCCGGCATCCGGTGGATCGATTCTACACGGAAATTTAACAATCCAATCGTCTCCATCCGTTTTTATGTGCGCTTTTGGACGCGCTCCACCACTTGAACCGCCCAACAAAAACAAGCTATCCAACTCGTCAATAGGCTTTGAGTCATTCAAAACAGCGTTTGCTTCTTCCGCAAGCTCTTCCAAGTCGAAGTGGGAGTCATTTGCTTCCGTCGCTTGCGTCGGTTCATAGTTCAAACCGCCAAGTCCATTTTCGCCAATGAGAGACAGCTTGGTGAGCGGATTGAGCTTATCGTAGTTTACGCCCTTTTGCGCAAGCATACGCTTGACTAACAACTCCCCCCATCCATCGGGGAGCGAGTCGTGAAAAACACCATACAGCCCTTCAAAATTAAACTTTCTGTTAATATATATTTTGTCAGAAATGGGTAGCGAAAAGGGCGATATGGAAAACCCGTTTTTCTGCCACTCGTCGCTATATTGAAAGGCAATTCCTTCGTTCGTCATTGCAAGGTAGCCAACCGTTCGACCGTTGTATTTAACAATGGATTTAGTAACTTCACCGACCATTTTTGTAATCCTTGACGCTGGTAATAATCTCGTGTTTGAAAAGTTCTTCAAAATCCGCCAGACGACCGATAGCGTTTGCAAGCTTGACAAGCGAATGTAAGGAAATCTCTCCCGTCTGTTCAAACCTGCGAATTGAGGAATAAGTAACCCCCGAACATTGCGCAAGCTTTACCTGAGAAAATTTCATTTCCTTTCGTCTCATCCTGAACCGTGCCGCCAAACTGTCTAACGTTGTTTTTTCTGTCAGCGTGGGGACAAATTCCCCTATATCAAATTTGTTCATAGTGCTAATATTTTAGCAAAAATTGAATTTAGTGTCAAGTTATTGCCAAAATATAAACAAAAACATTTTGCTTTACAAATTCACTTCGCACATTAAAGAAAACAGGCAGACACCTGTTCTCTATTTATTATTGTAATATATTACATAACAACTAAATTTAAGCTTGTATTCTATATGGAATACTTACATTTTCAGCAAGGCTCAAATTCCGATTCTTAGTCAACATTTCTATTGCGTCTGTAAACTCATCTTTGAAATTAAACTCAATTCTGACGCTACCATCATGTTCTATATAAATCATCTGTATCAGCTCTTCTATTATACCACGATTTAGACGCGTAATGTTTTGATGTTTCTTAAAAGATTCAACAAAGCTGTTTTGCGTCATTGATTCAGGATTTAATTGCGCCAATTCTTCATTTAGCTGGGAAATATTGATTTCAAGTTGCGTTATCTTTTCGGAATATTCTTTTTTGAAATGAAAATACTGTTCCCTTGTTATTATTTCATTTTTGAAATCGCCGTATAATTCGTTTTGAAACCTGACTAATTTCTCTTTCTCCGCCCCGCAAGCGCATATCCCGTTTTTGATCTTAGCAACCTTCCAATCTACAATTGGATTGTTTTTGATTTTTTGCAAAAGAACGTCCATTTCAACAGCTATATCAACGTATTTTCGTATGATTGCTATTACGACTTCATTCAATTTATTGACACGAATTGCATGCCTTGAACATTGTTTCCATTGCAAATATGAACCGCAAACAAAATAATAAAACGACTTGCCATTCTTTATATATCCGCTTCTTTGCATAGCACGACCACAATCAGCGCATTTAATGTATCCCACATAAATTGCGCCGGTAGCCTCACCACTTTCTGAAAGAGTTTCTGCTCCTTTTGCTTGCCAAGTATCTCGCTCAAATCTTTTCTGCGCTTTCTCAAAAGTTTCTTTATCGATAATAGCTTCGTGTGTTCCTTCTTTAATTATATAGTTTTCCTTTGGAACCGAAACACATTTATGAATTTTGTGACTGATTGTCTGATATGTTCCTTGTACCATATCGCCTATATACATTCTATTTTTAAGCATACGACGTATAGTTTGAGTAGACCAACCGGTATTTTTCTGCTCATATCTCAATGCCGAATTGCTACCTAATCCTTTTCGCTGTTTGTATTCGGTAGGATTAAGTATACCCATTACTTTAAGTTTAAGCGCTATGTTATAGATGCTTACGCCTTCAATAAACATACGATAAATCAATCTTACATTCTCGGCGGCTTCTTTATCTATAAGTAGCTTATGGTGATCATTCGGATCTTTTATATATCCATACAAGGCAAATGAGCCAATATATTCTCCTCTTCTACGCTTTGCGTTAAAAGAACTTTTGATTTTGGAAGAAATATCACGCGCATACTCATCGTTCATTACATTCTTAAAAGAAACAGTAGAATTTCTGATTGATTCCGGCTGCTTAAAACTGTCGATATTATCATTTACTGAGATAAATCTCAATTTCAGTAGCGGAAAAACGACTTCAAGATACCGACCTGTTTCATGATAATTTCGTCCAAATCTTGATAAGTCCTTAACGATAACGCAATTTACTTTGCGACTTTTTATATCTTCCAACAGTCTTTTCATATTCGGGCGGTCAAAATCCGTACCCGAAAAACCATCGTCCGTATATACGTCATAAACTTCAATATCCGGATTTTTATCAAGATACCTTTCGATAATTTTATGCTGATTTATAATGCTGTCGCTTTCCAACTTATCGCCATCTTCGCGCGATAACCTTAAATATACTCCGCACTTCCACACACTTTGTGCTACATAGTTAATTGACGAATACTTACTGTTTCTTCCTGTACTCATAGCGCTACCTCTTGATTTATATTTGTCGTAACTTGTAGAAGATTTTCTTGCTCAAACTCATCGAGCAAATTCCGGTTTATGTTGACATAATCAAGCGCATTCTTGAATGTATCTTGAAACTTAAATATAATTTCGATGCCCTTATTCTCGTGGACATATATAACATCAACCAAAGCGATCAATATTTCACGCGTCAGCCTGTCTATGTTTCTATATTTAATAAAATGTTTTACCAATTCAGTTGATTCGTCTATACAATTCTTTTCTTGCGCCAGCAGTCCGTTTAGTTTATTGATTACGCTCTCTATTGATTTTAATTCCGTCTCATATTTTTCTTTTAACATCAAATATTGCGTTTTAGAAATCAATGCGTTTTTATAATCGGGATAGAGATCCAACAGTATTCTATTTGTTTTACTTTTTTCATTTTCTTTTTCAACAAGAATTTTCTCCAATTGGGATGCGCTACTTCTTTTATTTGGTGATTGACTGATTTTTTCGATTAATCTATCTATTTCCACCGCGGCATCAATGTATTTCGATATTACTGTTAAAACGGTTTTTTCGAGCAAATCTGATCTTACCGTATGTCTGGAACATGCAGCCTTTGTCATATTATCATACGTTTTACAAGTATAATAATGATATTTCTCTCTGAATTTTGCCCTACTCGCATTTTTCTTCACTAATTGTTTTCCACAATCAGCGCAACGTAAAAAACCTGCAAACAACGATAATTCTTGCGTTTTTGGTGAAACTCGCACATCTCTGTTCATGATCCCTTGAATCGCAAAGAAAAGAGATTTATCAATAATTTTCTCATGATGGTTTTCAATTATTACCCATTTGTCCTCGCTTAACATTCTTACCTTCTCAACCTTATGACTGACCTTTTCATATTTACCTTGGACAAGATCCCCGGTATACATTCTATTAGTCAAAATCTTTCTGACAGTTTGAATGCTCCACAAGCCGCTATTATTACTTCTATGATAGTTAGAATATTTTTCACTCTTATATTTCGCGGGATTAGGTATTCCCATTTCATTCAACTTAAACGTAATCATTCTATAAGATAACCCTGCCGCAAACCACTGAAATATTTGTCTGACTACGTCGGCAGCATCGGGATCAATAACCAATTGTCCTTTTACTGCCGTATCTCTAACATAGCCATATAAAGCAAAGCCGCAAATATATTCACCGTTTTCACGTTTTGCAGCAAATGTACTGCGAATTTTATTGGAAATATCCCTACAATACTCTTCATTCATAACATTTTTGAATGAGACGGATATATTGTTCATTGAAGTTGGATATAAAAAACTGTCAATGTTGTCAACCACCGAAATGAATCGAATATCCATTACGGGGAAAAATATATCCAAATATTGACCGGCTTCTAAATAGTTTCTGCCAAATCGAGATAAATCCTTTACGATAACGCAATTTATACGTCCCATACGAATATCATCAATCAATCTCAAAAATTCCGGACGCTCAAAATTGGTTCCTGTATAACCGTCATCGGCATATTCGGAGATAATTTGAATATCAGGGTTTTCTACCAAATAATCTTCAATAACAAGTCTTTGATTAAATATGCTATCGCTTTCATATTTATTATCATCGTCTTTATCGCCATCTTCCTTTGAAATACGCAAATAAAGCCCTGCCTGCCACCGCTTGGTGGCTGACAAGGCTACATTATCTTTGATATATTTACTTGTGCGCGCCATAATTGTACCTCCAAGATTACTTGGCGATAGCAATTAAGATGCATTTAACGTTCTTATTTTAGCACTCCACCAAATAAATTTCAAGCCTTTTATGAATTTTGAGTAAATATTTTTTCCAAACTTTGTTGCAATGTTAGCCCCTTATCGTTGAAACTTACCTTTACAGGGATATTCCCCACTTTGAACAGGTATGGATTTCCCAACTGTTCAATAAGCGATAAAACACGTTCTACAACCGGTCTCTGAGTATCAACGTTTATTGTTTCTATATCTTTAAGTTCTTCAACTTTTGCGTTGCGTATCTTCAACGCTTCATACTGGTTCAAACTATTTTTTATCATCATTTTGATTTTCGACCTTTTCGTAAAAAATAAACTTTGCTATTTAATCTTTTAATGTGATTTCGATGATAAACCAACCAAAATAATGCCTGATATGCAAAATGTTAAGAACTTGTCAATTTGTGCTATTTTTCTAATATATTTATTTATCAATTCCCCCTGTTCAATGTCCGGAAATCTGTAATCAGTACAGATGTTTTAACATTATCTCCCTTTCATCTCCGTAACTCTGCACTGTTGCAGCACGTCCTACTTTGGGCTTACCCTACTTTACATTATAATTATCTTGAATTTGCTTCTGCAAAAAACGATAACCTTGCCGTATCAATTCTACCTTTGAAATTCCGTGTTCTTTCAAAAAAGAATTGATCTCGTCCAATTCGCCTCGCGGCAAATAGGTGCTGAACGTCCCATTTGCCGCTCTGCGTTTATCTTTGTTCTTTTCCTCGTATCTTCGCTTTATAATGCGACTCGGTGTATCTTCTTTTCTTTCCATAGTTACACCTCAGTCCACATAAACAAGTTCCGACAGAATCTCATTCTCGATTGCCTTGTTAAGCGCATTCAAACGGCGCGTATCTGTAATATAATCGCCTGTCCGTTTGTACTCGTCCAACTGCGACAACTTTTTTCGCAACACGTCGTCCATTTCTTCCGCCTGACGATCAATACCGTGCAAATATTCGGGAAGATTGACTATACCCAACATCTTTGCCACGTTATGTTCTTCAAGGTAAATTTTGGCAAGAGTTCCATACTTGCCATAGATGTGTTTTTGCGGTTTTACGAGTTCTTGATAGCGTTTGATTTCTGCTACTGTCAACTCCTCTCCCGCTTCTGCTTTTTTCAAAATTTCTTTGTCGGTCATAATTACCTCCTTTTATGCTATTGTCGTAAGCATACGATACACTATTTTTCCGAAAGAGTCAAGAGGTTTATCTTATTTTTTTCTGTTTCATGGAATTTTATGTTACAAGCGCGGCAATGCCTCTGACAAGGAACGGTGCGGCGACTATTATTGAGAAAATAATCACGATACCGACAACATAATTTATGAGCATTTTCTTTGCTTTCTCTTTATCTTCGTTCTTTTGGGCGATTATGATAGCCACACCGATGGCAATACTCCATACTCCTGCTGTTGCAATAAAAACCCAAACCATATATGGGCGATACTGTTCAAATAAATATTCCACATAGTTTGTTACTTCTTCATATTGATTGCCGAGTTCTTGCGTGTAGCTGTCGCCACAAACCGAGCAAGTATAGGTTCTTTTCGTGTTCCCGTTGCGACTTTGCACATCGGAAATCATGTAGTTATGTCCTTTTGCCGATATTTTTGTTTCATACGAATGTCCACAGGTGTCGCATACGCTTCGCATAATGCCCTCTTGCGTACACGTTGCTTCTCGGATGACACTATTTGTGTAATCATGTCCCGTTGGCAAACTTCCGTCTGACTCTGATTTTTCAAAATTACAGACTTGACAATGGTATACTGTTTTTCCGCTCTCTTTACAACTCGCAGGAACTTCAACTGTTTCAAAATTGTGTCCAAGCGGCTGTGTTTCATTGTCCCTGTAATTATTACCACATCGACTGCACTCATGCAGTGTATAGCCGCCTTCCGTGCAAGTTGCCGTCGATGTTCTCGTAACATAGTTGTGCCCCGTTGCTTCCGTCAAGCCACTTTGATATTCATCTCCACATCGGCTGCAAGTATAGAGCGTATAACCACTCTCTGTACATTTCGGCGCAATGACAGCTGCCCTGTAATTATGACCGAGTGCTTTCGATACTGTATCTTGATAGATATAACCGCATTTCGTACAAGTATAAATTGTATAACCATCTTCGGTGCAGGTTGCCGCCGTTGTTCGAGTTGTAAAACTATGTCCCGTCCCATTTTTGTCAATTATTTCGGTATAACTATAATAACACCGAGAACAAGTATAAACCAACTTTTCACCTGTACAAGTTGCCGATGTTTCGACAGTATAACTATGCCCTAATGGAGAAAATTTACCGTCCACATAACTCGTCTTGCAACGGGAACAAACATGAGTGGTATATCCCCCTGTTGTACAAGTCGGAGCGGTTGTTGTGCTGTCATAACTATGTCCGAGAGCCGGCGATTCATTACTTTTATATGTATATCCGCATCGCGTACATTTATTTGTAGTGTATCCGCCAGATGTACAAGTAGGTGATGTCGTTGTTGCGCTGTAACTATGTCCCAATGCAGATGCCGTATTTTCTGTGTAGTAATGTCCGCAGGTGCATCTGTACGTTATGTAACCTTCTTCTGTACAAGTGGGTTTTGTCACGGTCGAGGTGTAACTGTGAATATGGTAGTCGATTTTGAATGAGAAAGTACATTCGATTTGTTCAATAAAATGAAGAGTACGAATAGAACTTTCTTCTTCCCAAACACTTACACCTAAAAATGACACATAATAAGTACCGTCACTTAAAACAGCCATTATTTCTTTTGAATTTGTTGTACTTGTCTGCGCAACAACATTTCCAGATGCGTTTTTGATTGTGAAAGTGTTTTTCGCGAAGTCGGACTTTACATTGATAGTAACTTCTCTCGATTTTATTGTTCCGCCCTGTTGAAGTGTCCCTGTTTCAGTTCCGTAATAACTTCCGTAAATTTCAAACTCTACAACACATTGTTTATCATTCCTTCCACAATCAACGAGATCGGATTTCAATACATTCGATTTTTCCGAATCAAGACGAGGTGTCGGATTAGCATTTCCCATAACACCACCACTATAATGCTTATAATCAAAATATATTTTATAACGTGGCGTCTCTGCTGCATAAGCTGATGTCGTAGCGTTCCCGGTCAAAGCAAGCGCTATCAATATAAGCAGACATACTCCGAATAGTAACGCTACGCTCAACATAGCCCCTTTTGTTTTTGTACTCATTGGTTATCCTCCTCTTTTCGCCCCTCATCAAACAAATCTTTCGTGTACTTACCCGCCTTTATGCAGATACAGGCTCTAAGTTCAGTCGAGCCCACGAAAAACGCTTGCCCCGTAACAGCTGAGATTATCATCCGTTGCTCGTCATCGTTGAAACTGTCGCCAGCTCTGTAAACGTCTAAGACATCTTTCATGTCGGGAGCAGCAAGCTTGAAGATGAAGTTGTACTGACTGTTTTTTAGAATGGTTGAAGTCTTGTTGCGAAGCTCTTCATTTGCATTCCAATCCGCGATGTTCTGCGTTGCGGGGATGAACGCACCGCCGTACTTTCTGATTCGCTTATTCATCGAATAAAAGAAGTCAAGAGCAATCGGGAACTTCGCATCTATAAACAGGTGCGCTTCGTCCACGACGATCATTGTGTGCAGATTTGCCCCATTTTTGTTGCGTTCTCTGGCGTTGATAACTTCCTGTTCAATGAAGCGGAACACAAGTAGCATTTGTGCATTAGCGACGACGTTATTTTTGTTCGCAAAGAGCGATTGAAAGTCGAAGTCAATGAGATTTGCGTTGACTTGCAAGGTAGACGGTGCGTTCCAAATGTCGCTGTAACGTCCCGTTACAAACTTCTGCAAGTAAAGCTCCGCCGTTCGCATATCTCTCTTTGTCATCTCGTCCATTTCCGCCGTATTTTTCGATTTCAGCGTGTCCATAAGGTCTGAAAACAATGGAAAGTAGTCCGCAGGAAAATGCGAGCAATCCGTATTTTCGGTGATCCCCATTCTTTCATACGTTTCCACCGTCAGGTTATTGATAAGTTCGATAACATCTGTGGGCGCATCCGCAAGTACAATTTTGAAGAAACTCTCCAACATCTTCAAGTGAGTGTTGAATGTTACTTTGCTATCCGCAGGCGTTCCGTCCTCTGTCAAAATCTTGTAGATATGGAATGGATTGATTCTCCCTTCTCTCGCATTACCAACATTGATGATGTTACCGTACAGATTTCTTGTCAGCGCAAGATACTCCGCTTCGGGGTCAAGGACAATTACTCTCGTCCCGTTCGCCCATTCGTGAAGAATAAGGTTTTTCAGGAAGAATGATTTGCCGCTTCCCGACTTCCCTATAATCATCGCGTTCGAGTTCTGATACAAGTTCCCTCGCTTCCAAAGATTGAAGATGAACGGATAGCCGTTGGTCTTGTTCTCTCCGAGCAGGATGCCGCCCTCGTCCATGACGAAAGTACGAACAAACGGGAACGCCGCGGCAAGCGACGAAGAATTGATACCCCGTTCTTGATTTTTGAGCGTAGACACGGGAGACACCGCCGCCGATTTGAAGCCTTCGATTTGCAAACCATAGAGTGTAGAGGGACGGAAATTGCCTGTCAGCATAGCCCGCCTCGTCGCCTTTTTGTAATTATCGTCTTTCAGATAGTTGTATGCCGTAATGGTCAGCGTAACGTCAAACAGGCTTTCGTTCTCCGTTTGCAAGGCGTCGAGAAGTGTGTTCATCGTTTCTTGGTGGATTTCAGCACTATTCGCATCGCTCGCCTTGTCCGAAATGATTTGCTTGGTCTGCATCTCTCCGATAACCTTGTCGATACGTCGTATGGCTTTCATTTTGTCAACGGGCTTGACGTGCATTACTACTTTTGTATTAGGAATGTTGAACAAGTCTGCTCCCCATGCGTTCTTGACACGAAGCGGATAGTCCGATACCGCGAACGTCGCCACTTCCGTACCGTCGATTTGATACTTGTTGCCGCGAAATATGACTTCTTTCGGCTTGACCCATTCAATGAGTTCTTCATCGGACAGATCCTTGATTTCTCTCTCGTCGAAGTTTCGGGAGAAACTGTATTTCAGGAACACTGCCGCATCTCTCTTGCCAAGGATTTTCGTGTTCAGTCCGCACTTTGCGATTTCTGCCGCGACATTGATTGCCGTACTTTCGAGATCGAGTTCGTTTCTGCCGTACACGACTATGTAGTAGTCCGAAAGATACTGCTTGCGGATATTGTTGAGTTTATCAATACGGTCAATTCTTTCTCGTAGGATACCCGTTTTGATTTCCTTGATACCATTTTCATCGTCATTTTCCGCAACGTCCGAAAGTCTGCCGAAAAGTTCTTTGGCAAAGCCGTCTAAGTTCACGGGACGATCTATCTTCACGATGTCCGCACTTTGGTTTTGATCGAGGATTTTCAGCGCATTTGCAAAGTAGTTGATGTCTATGTTCTGTTGCACCACATCCTCGATACCAAAATTCTTCTGTCCGACCTTTATTACCCGTCCATACATACCGCCACCGTAGCCGAGCAAGCCGTTGTCTTTGATTTCTTTCAGGTCAATAAGCGCATTGACATTTTCTTTTGCGTTTGTTGCCTTGCTTGTATATCTCTTCTTCGAAAACAGGAACTTGACGTTCTCGAAGATAAATGTGTAGAAGATGCCGTCGGGCGTAGGCATAAACATTACAACTGCGCACAGTCCCATAATGATTGCAAATGCCCAACTTCCTGCTGTGATTGCAATGAAAATGATTGCGAACACAACAAGGGCAACAATGACGTCTACCATTGAGTAACACTTCCACACGGTATTCTTCACCTTGACTTTTTTAGGAATGATTCTCATTCACTACCTCCTTCTCCTGCGCTCTCGTCTGTTCCACTATCTGACGATTCGCTTGATGAGCCATTTTCGCTTTCCGTGTATTTATCTCCGCTTTCGTCTGATGAATCGCTGCTATCCGACCCGCTCGAACCGCCGTCGCCATCCGAGTGCTTATGGTGTCTGGCGGCGTGAGCGATACCTTTAATGCCTTTCGCCGCTAAGCCTATCGTCATACCACCAATTATTCGACCACCGTAAAATGCGCTTCTGAGGAAACTGCCTCCCGCATGCATATCGTCTGCTTGACCGAATAGCCTTGCAAATAATGTTTGACCGGCAGGAATAACCATTGCACCACCTATAATCATGAATATCGTGAACATCGCGTTCCCGAAGCCACTCACGTTCGGCAAACTCATCTGCGAAATGAATGGTAGTATCAGGACAAAGATGTTCACCGACAGAACCGCACCGTAAGCAAGAATGATTTTTGTAACAAACTGCTCTCGCCAATTTTTGAACCTTGCCCCATCGTCGAGTGCAAGCGTTGACATAGACACGGGCATACAGAAGTATAGGAAAATGATTTCATATACTCTCTTTGCAAGGTTGAGAGTAGCCACGATCAGAGCAATGCACAGTGCTACACCTGCAATCAATGCAGGCAAGTACATAAACGTATTCGGGTTGACCATACCATTACACTTCCACGATGTGGGCCATATTCCAAAGAGTGCGGCATTATAGCCGCCGAAGATGTCGCTTACCGAGTAGGAAGTGATATTGATTCCATTGATCGAATGTCCTTTGAGCCAATCTCCCACACAGGCATCGAATATAGCGTTTGAAAGTTTTGTTGTGTTCCCAATTTGGAAAATCTCTGCAAGCAGTTGCAACAATGCTCCCGAAATCATAATGCCGAGAAATACAACAGCAAGCATCGCCATTGTGCCGAGAAGCGCAAGGAAAAACTTTCCGACTATTGTTGAAATATTTTTGTTGTTGGCTATCATATTCTTCACGAGAGCGACAATGGTAAATATACAAGTTAATCCAACGGCGAGAATGAATATACACCAAAAGATTGTTCCAACGGTCGAATCTCCAATAAGAAACTCAATGATATTTATGTGCTGTCCGTGATAATTGATAGAAGCCACACCCGAAATCGCGGAGAATATTTCCATTGTTCCATCGATGAGTTGCAACATCCATAAGAATAATTGCAATCCGATCTCTTGAAAAAATATTAACATAATACCTCCTCTTTCCGAAAAGTTTGGGCGGCGAGTTACCCCGCCGCCCGTTTACAGTTAAGCACCTACCCAAGCGGATAAACCGTTGATAAGAAGCGGCGCGCCCATAGCGACGACAAAGATTATCACTATACCGATTATTAAATTCTTGACCATATCGCGGGCGTTAATCTTTTCCTCATTACGGTGTGCAATTGCAATTTTTATGCCAATATACGCACCCCAAATGACTACTACCGCCGCGAGTGCGAGAACAATATAGATCCAAAATGAATCCATAAGAGCCTTGATTTTTTCTACGATTTGCGAAAGACTGCCATTCAGTCCTTCATCTGCTGCCAAAAGATTTATCATAGATAACTTATTTTCTCCTTTATTTTCAATTTTTGTTGTTCTTTTTCTTCTTGATGATGAAATATGCCGCTATGCCTCCGCCCGCAAGGACAATAAGCACGATGAACAGAATGATTGACGTTACACCATTATTCTTGTTGCCACCCTGCACTTCTCCCTCGTCGGGATTTACAGGTTCATTCGGTTCATCAGTATCGCCGGGGTTTTCGGGCGTTACGGACGAATCAGGCTTGTCCTGCTCATCGGGAGTGTCGGGATTGTTTGGATTGCTTTCATCGGGGTTTACGGGAGTATCAGGCTTGTCCTGCTGTTCAGGCGGATTTTGTTCATTCGGTTTTTCCTCTTGATCGGGTTTGTCTTGCTCGTCAGGGGGTGTTGTAGGTTGATCGGAAACAGTGGGCGCTTGCTCGCTAATACCGCCCGATGTGAGCCAAAACGTTTTGAGTTCGATCCCCTTTTCATCTACGATTTTCACTTCATACATTGCGTTCAGATCGGAATAAAATACCTGTCCATACGCATTGACTTCAAATGGCACAAAGTTCGTTCCGTCTTTCGAGCCAAGAACACTCAAACCACTACCGCGGACATTACCGCAGTTACAAACGCGAAGCACAATAAAGAATCTCTCTGCTGTATTATCTTGTACATAGAGTTGATATGAGTGTACATGTGGCTCTGTGGGTTCGACGGGTTCGGGAATATAACCTGTATCGCCGCTTGTTACGATGTCGGAGATAAAGCTATAATTACATTTGATGCAAATATGTCGTGTATACCCTACGCTTTCGGGCGTTGCTTCTACCATAACGTGCAAATACTCATGTCCCGTAGGCACTTCATAGTCCGATACAAATCGGTCGTTGCAGACGGAACAGATATGCTCCGTGTATCCGTAACTCACACAGGATGCAGGCGTAGTCGTCAAAACATAATCATGTCCAAGTTTATCTGTGTAATCACCTATGTAGCTATCTTCGCAATTCACACATGTATAGGTCGTATAACCGCCCGTTGTACAAGTGGGTTCTACAACAGCTTTTCCGTATTCGTGTTCAAACGCATCCATGAAATTGTCATTGTAGAAATATCCGCAGACCGAGCAGGTGTGCTTCGTGTAGCCCTGTGTAGTACAAGTCGCAGGATAGGATTCTTCTTCATAAAGATGTCCCGTCTCACTTTGATAGCTGTCCGAATACTCGTAGCCGCATGTAGTACAGAAATGAGTAGTATATCCTTTGTGAGTACAACTTGCAGGCACAACAATCTCCACGAACCGGTGTCCGAGTTCCGCCGATGTCATGACTTCATATTGGTCGCCACACTTTTGACAAGAATAACGAATACATCCTTTTGTTGTACAAGTCGCAGGAATCGTCAGTTCAGTATAATCGTGCCCACTCGCCTTAGTATAATTATCCTGTTTTGTTTCACCGCAAATAGAACATGTATAAAGCGTATAGCCTTGTTCCGTACACTTCGCAGGAACGATTTGCGTTTCTTCAAATTGATGTTTACAATTCGATTGTGCTACTGATAGCATATATTGCGGCGATTCGATTCCCGCAGCATTTGCATTAGACGGTGCGTTGCCAAGCGCAAATGCTATGCATACAAACAACACTGAAATAAGTATGCCATACAATAGTCGTCTTTTCAGTTTTACCATTGTTTTCTCCTTTTTTATTTATTTTTAGCTGCCGCTTGCAAATAATTAAGTTTCGCAAGCGCCGTTTTAAGATATTTGATGAATTCGCGAAGTTTCTGTTCTATACTTCCCTCGTAATTGTCTGAGATAGCATATAGGATCATCTGCTTATCTTCGAGTTTCGCTTGCTTCAATGCGATAGCGTCTTCTTCCGCAAGCACATCGCATATTTTCAGAACTTTTGCGTGGATTTCATCGACAATTCTGTCCCATTCATCATCCAGTTTTTTAAGACGTTCCACTTCTTGCTCTTTGTCAATCTCTTCTTGCGCCGCTTCTTCTTGTTCGCGGCGCTCAATGCCTTCAAGCATCATCTCTTCCTCTTTTGCTTGATTACCACCGAGAATGTCAAATACATACTCTCGCTTGTCGAACAGTCGCGCTTCTCTCTTTCCGATATCCGCTTTGCCTGCCGCGAAATACACGTCTTTGAGTTCATAGGACGGCGTAAACTTCGTCCAAATGGGTTCATATCCACGAACGGACACGATGGCATCTCCCTTTTCGTCGCCGTTAAGCCGTTCAAGCATACCGACCGTGATAAGCGGTTGATTGCTTGCGCCGGTGTTGCTTGACGCAGGATTTTCGGCGTTTGTGTTGACCGAGAAGTTTTTGATTTTCTTCTGTCCGCAAAGGTCGCTGAACTCTTTTCTCGTTTCGGGATCGTCCGAGCCAATGAATATTTTTACATTGCAATTAGTTTTCAAAATATCCCCGATGTCCCTGCCGTACTTCGCCGTAAGTTGACTGAACGATTGCAGAACGAACAAATAGCGTATTCCTCTCGAACGTCCGACCGTAACCATGCCTTCAATGTATTCGAACTTCGGCAAATTGCCGAACTCATCAAGAATGAAGTATGTTTTTCGTTTTAGGATCGCCGTCTCGGTCTGCTTGCGCCGCAGGTTGAGATTCGCCTTTTCGACCAACTCCTTGTACATTTGCGTTACAAACAGCGTTACAAAACGATGTCTTGTAAAGCGTTCATCAGGGACGATGATAAATACCGCATTCGGTTGTTCGTCCATGTTTACGATATCAAGGTCGTTTGCGCTCGTCATTGACAGAATGCCGTCGTCCGAAAGTTGCTGTATGTAACTGTTGACTTCGGACAGGTAGCTCGTGAGCGTTTTATCCGATGTAATAAGCACAGTATTGACAAGTCCCCTTACTTTGGAATACTCATCTCTCCCTTCAAGCAGATAGGTTTTGAGTGCCGTCGTATCCTCCGAACAATACTTTGTTATGTTATGGTAGACGTTGAAGAGTTGCAGTTGCTTCTCATCCATTTTGCCTTTTATAACGTCCTCGCAGAACGCAAGCACAAGTCCGAATATAAGGTTTCGTGCGCCCTCTTCCCAAGTGGGTTGGTCTTTGTTCTGCACGGGACACAAGGTGTACACCAAGTCCATTGCGTTTTCGTAGATTTCGTCTTTGAGTTCTTGCACCCTTGTCCGCGCATCTCTATGGGACAGGAACATCTCTTCGCCCGCATAATACTTGCCGTCTTTTTGAATGAGGTTGTTTTCAAGTTCCTTTACCATACGGATGCGGCGAAGTAATACTTCCATAGGATTCCACCTTGCCGACGAATACGGCTCTCGCAGGTCGAGGACAGAGATTTTGTACCCTTCCGATTCAAGTTGTTTAGCGTGTTTCTCATAGAGTTCCTTCTTGGGGTCAGCGATGACGATTGACGGCTTTCCTTTGCTTCGTCCGAGAATTGCAATATTCTGATCTACAAATCCCGTGGTCTTGCCGCTTCCCGTTGTACCAACTATAAGCGCATGAAGTTGGCTTGTTGAAATTATTTCCACGTCGCCCTTTTTCGTCTTTTCCGCGCCGATCACGATTTCATCATCGTGTTCCTTTACGCCGTTCCAAGTCGTGACCGTAAACTCTTTCATCTTTCGGAGTTTCTTTGTCGTCAGCCATTCGGTATCTTCGAGGTCGTTCTCTCGCATCGCTATGTTCTGTGCGTCAATACGATACATAAACAAGTAGCCGATAAGCAACAAGCCGTTCACGACGCCTACTAAGAGCCAATAGTTCCTATTGCCGAAAATGCCGCTAATGTCTTTCCCGAACAGCGAGAAGATAAACGCTATGAGAACAGCGACGAACACGAACAGGAACAGCCATACGAACAATCCCGCCTTGCGTGATTTTCGTTTCTTATGTTTGAATGCCTCGTTTCTATTCATTCAGTCTTTGTAATCCTCCTCTTTCTTCTTTTTTTCATTTTGTTTTCTCTCGCGCTCCATTTCATCTTCAATGTCTTGCAGACGGTGAGAAAAATCGCGTTCGAGCAATTCACTTTCCTGTCCCAAAGTTGCAAAGAATTTTCTACAAGCACGGTTGACCATTTTGCGTGATATACTGAGCCGACGTTTCAAAGCCGTATCGTTTGGCTTTGTGATTTTGCTCTTGTATAATTTCGGCTTTATATACTTCGCAAATTTAAGAACAAGATTTCCCTGCCGTCGCTTGTAATCTTCTTCCAACTCCTCAATGATGTGGATGTTCTTCTCGTCGATTTCGTTATGATATTTGGGCAAGTCGTTTTCCATAGCCTCCGCCGAAACGCTTTGGTTGGAAAAGGCGAAAGGCTTTGTGCCGCAAATATTTTGGATTTTATTTTTCCTTTTCTCAACCGCCTGCTGAAATTTTATGTTTGCCACCCGCGCCCGCCCATTACAAGACAACAACATTCGCACTATCCTGTCCACCCTATCGCGATACGGCATCATATCCTTGCTTCCATAGGTCAATCGTCCCGTACTCGGCAAATCCTTTGCAAGAGCAATGATTTCCTTTTTTACATCTTCATCGAAAGACACCACTTGTTTTATGCCCATTAACTCGCGCAACTCTTTGATCGCTTTGTCGCGGGCTTTATACACTCGGTCTTTGTCACCGTCCAAAAACAATGCTGTTCGGACGAACAAATTGTTTATCGCTTTCTTTTCGATTTTGCCCCTGCGCCGATATTGCAGATTGCCGTTCTTGTCCTTGAACTTTGGCTCTTTCTCCCAAAAGACAAAGTGAATATGCAAGTGTTCTGGTCTATCCATGTGCAGAGCACACATAAGGTCAACGTTATCCTTGCTGAGTTTTGCATCCGAAAAGAATTGCGGAAACGTTCTCTTTACAAGTTCAATACACTTTTCGGGCGTGTCGATCTTGTGCGATTTCTCGGCATTGATTGAAATGAAACCGTGCCATATATTTCCCTCATTCTTTTCAAGTCGCGCCTTCATAGCCGCCACTTCATCTTTGGGTATAACGCCTTTGTCGTTGAACACTCCCGTACTTTTTTGCAGATACTCGAACGCAGTCAGCTTCTTTGTCTTTTTGCCAGTCTGCTTTTCTTCCGTGGTTATGTAATCGAAGATGTTTTTGCCGCCCGACATATCGTAGAATGCCCGCTCGCCTGCGTGTTTTTCTCGCTCTTCTGCGGTCGCCGATTTCGGCAAACTGTATGGTGTATATTGAATATTGATTACAACCGGTTGATTGCTCACTTCTTCTTGCCACCGATATTTTTAAGTCCTTTCAGCTCATAGCTTTCAAGGTAATCTGGAGTCCCCGAATATCCGCCCACTGCAAACTCTTTGCCCGAAACAGTTTCGCCGTTATAGCCCTCTTTACAGGCATTGAATATGGACGAGAGCATAGATTTGTTTATAGTTTCGTTAAGAACGATCTCTTTGAGAAGTCTGACGATTATTTGATAGAACTCGTTGTTCGCGCCGTCATCTCTCACCTGTTCTCGATGTCGCTCATAGGTTTCAGGTATTTCGTCTTGCACATCTCCAAATAACTTTTTATAGAGAATAGGCAGTCCATAAAACAATGCGTCGTTGATGATCAGGTTGAAACTTTTGCTATATTTTTCGATTTGAGATATATTGTCTATTTGTTGCCAAAGTCCCTCGTCCGTTATGCGGATATACCGCCTTGTGCGTGTGTCTGTCGTACTCTTTTTTGTCATAACCTCCCTCAAAGGAAAGCGGGTTTCCCGCTTGTCCTTGCCCCCTTGTCGGGGGCAACTCGAAAGTGTCAAAAACAAAGTTGTGGCACTTTCCTTATCCTGCCTCCCGTTTTTCCTCAATGTGCAACATTTCCCCCACCGTTTTTCACAGCCGGATTTGTTCCAATCTCAGTCGTTATTTCAGGGATTACTTTGTCTATTCTCTCCTGTGCTTTTTGCACATATCTCTCATTTAGTTCAATGCCGATATACTCCCTTCCAAGTCGCTTAGCGACAGCTCCCGTTGTTCCGCTTCCGAAAAAAGGATCGAGAACCACACCGCCGATTTTGCTTCCTGCAAGTATGCAAGGCTCTATGAGTTTTTCGGGGAACATTGCAAAATGTTCGTCCATTTTATAGCTGTTTGTGCTGACCTCCCACACATCGCGTTTGCGCCGGTATTGTTGGTCAAAATGCGCAAAGTCTTTCGTAGGATTTGAAATTCCCTGTTGTGTTGCATACTTGTTTCCATTGCCTCGTCCTCGTTTATAACGCGCTTTGCTTACTTCTTTCAAAGGCTCTTGAATAGCCTTATAATCAAAGTAATAATGCGGTGCTTTGGCAAGCAGAAATATATGTTCGTAACATTTCGTCGGTCTGTCTTTTATGCTTTCGGAGAGGCAATTCATCTTGTGCCAAATGATGTCCGAACGCAGATACCAACCGTGCGCCCGAAGCGCAAATGCAAGCATCCACGGTATGCCAATCAAATCTTTTGGTTTGATGCCACTCCACTTTTTTGGCACTTCGTAAATTCGATTCTGCATATTGAACACGTCTTTATTTTTGCCATTAGCAGAAATCGTCATTGGACCTTTTCCACTGCCGGCATAACTGTCCCCAATATTGAGCCAAAGCGTACCGTCATCTGCAAGCACACGGTAGACTTCATCAAATACGTTTACAAGCCGCGCTATGTATTCGTCGGGCGATTGCTCAATCCCTATTTGTCCATCCACGCCATAATCGCGCAGTCCGTAATACGGCGGACTTGTAACGCACATGTTCACGCTACCTGCGGGGAGCGTTTCCAAACACTTAACCGCATCGCCACAAAGCAATTTACTTGTTGGTTTGTCCATTTTTATCTTTCTTAGAAGTTACCACAACTGTTTCTATCAGCATGCCCAGGTTATTTGCGACTTTTTGTTTTTGTTTAATTTCCGCAAGCTTTTCCGCTCCTTTTTTGCCATTTACGGCATTCATTGCAGACACGTCAAGCTCACGTTTGACGTAAATATAAACGCCTTTGAGATATTCATCTTTCGTGTTAAGTGGCTTGCCGTCAAAGACGTATCCGCACACACCTTTGATAAACTCGCCAGCCTGCTTGTCGGTCATGTCGCGCATGACTGTATAGAAATTTCTTTTGAATTTGAAGTTGTTGCCTTTCATTTTTTCTCCTTTTTTTGTATTAAACTTCGTTTCCCCAACAGTCCCAACCCTCTGCGTACTGTCTTGCGAACAACTCAATGCGGGGAACATCGCCGAACAGTTTTACGATACTTTCACGGACAAAGGGTGGCTTGACGGAATGTCCCATGCGCGGGTGCATGACCACTTGCCGAACGGTTTTATCCGCGCTTTTAAGGTGTCCTCTCATGCCCAATAAGCACAATTCGGCGTTTGCCTTTGTGTAACTTCCCATGCCCGCAAGCGGACTTCCGTCTTTCTTCGTCTTGATCCAAGTAAAAGCACAGGTCTTGTAATGGAATCCCCACGCCTGCATGACTTTGATTGCATCGGGCAGACAGGGCATCGTTGCCCACATCAGTAACGCACAATTCTTTGCGGCTATCCTTTTAATATCAAGGGCGCATATTTCATCTGTTGACATTGTGCTGTAATGTTTTTCGGGCGCAAAATGCCCGCCGTCTTTGCCTTTGCCCCACAAGTATGCCCACGGTGGATCTGCATAAATGACGCTGTACTTTTTCTCCGTTTCAAAGATGTTCTCTTTCATCTTTTACGACTTGGCGTTGACACCAAAATGTCCGCCTTTTCCACTGCCGGACGAACGAGCAGGCGCACTCGTCTGTTTGCCTTTTAAGCCCTCTATGAACTTGATTTCGTCCTTTATCAGCTGTTGATAATAAGCGTTCGGTTTCTCGTCGCGGTATTGTCCCGATGATTTGAGAATACGCATAATTTGTTCCTCATCGCCCGTAAACATCGCAAGACGTGAAAGTAATGATCGCTCGTCTTTTGCTTCGCTTCCGAGAAGTGAACCACCATTATACAGCGTATCGAACTTCTCTCCGCTCTTTGTTGCTCTCGCTCTTTCAACCACATCTCTATCACTCAAATGAGTAAGGCTGTCAATACCTCTACCCGCCATATCCACGGTGGCAATCGTCGCTCCAACGACCGCTCGCGCCGCGATTTCCTGTGCGGCAATTTCACTCGGACGAATATAGATTTCTGACTGCACTTCCTTTATCTCTTCCTTTCGACGTTCGCTTTGTTCCGTTTCAGCATTTTCATTTTTTGCGCTTATTTCCCGAAGTTCGTCAAGACTTACCTCTTGGAACTCTTTATCCGAATACATTGGAAGTTCTTGCATTTTGCCAACCTCTGCCATTAGAGCCTCACGACTGTCAAACGACGTTGCAAATGCCTGCCTTACTTGCCCGTGTTCGGATGCCACATAGAGCCTGTAAATCGGATCTCCAAGTTCATTTGTATCTTCCTCAACGGCAAAATGCTCGACCTCTTTCTGCGTTTCCTTTGCCATAACGAATTTCGCAATTTTGTCGGCTTCGGCAATAGCCTCAAACAGAACATCTGGGTTATCTTTGATTTTTTCTTTCCAAGACTCTATGTATGCCGCATTGTTTTGGATATGGTTTTCGCCCATTTCAATCTCCAAGTCCTGCGCAATAAACATCGAAGCAATTTCCGCTCGTAGTTCTTCCTCTGCGTAAGACGGAGTACCAAAGCCGTCCCCCATATTCCTGTTCAAACGTTTCTCGTGTCCCGTGCTATGCCCGACCTCGTGCAGAGCCGTTGAGTAGTATTCCTGCATTGAGTAGAAATCCTCTTTTTGCGGCAAATGTATTCTGTCCGTTCCTTTATGGTAATAGGCTTGACTGCCGCCGTAAATGATAGGCGATTCTGTTTCGCTCCATAATTTTAAGATTGCTTCTGCTCGTCCGGAATAGCCACTTTGATCTATCTCGTGCTTCTGTCGTTCGGGAATACCCTCGATAATGTCGCCGTTGAATACACGGTAATATTTACGAAGCGGAAAAACGTTCTCCTTCATATATTCTTCTCGCTCGTCTGCGGTCATACCGTCCAAAACGTGTCTATCGAAAGGTTGTTTCGTTTCCTTATCCCGTAACTCAAAATACTCTATGACTGCTCCTGCACCCTTGCCGAGCGATTTTCCTTGCTCATTCGTCCTGAACTTCCAACCTTTATCGTGTATTTGGTTGAATGTAGCCCAACGATTATCCGAATAGCCGTTCGCCATAGCCACGAGAGTCAGAAAGAAGTTGTTTACTCCCCTATATTTCTTGCCCGTGATTGCCGATTCGGGAGTACCTGCGTTTGTCCAACCCTGATGCCAAAGTCCACCGCAATTTTCAAGGTTTTTCAGCACCTCATCTACAAGCTGTTTTCTTTGGGGTGTCAACTTGTCGTAAGCATCATTTTTTATCGTTGTTTCACTCAAAACGCAATCTCACCTCCTCCGTCAAAATCGGTTCTTCTTCGAAGTCGTCATCATCGAAGTCCATAACTTCGTCAAGGTTATATCCCACAGGGATCACTACTTCGGGTATTTCTTTTTTCTGTTTCATTTTTCCTCCGTTTTCAATCTTATCGAATTAATTTATAGCAAATTACTTAAACAAAATACTACAAAACACTTAAATGATTTGCAGCAAATTACTTAAATTATTTGACTTTTCACAGCCGATAGTTGTATAATATAGAAAATATAAGCGAGGTTTACTATGAGCGAATACACTTATCTTCCAAGACTTATGGATGCGCAACTTCAAGAGACGCTTTCATACATCGGTGCGGTGCTTGTCGTCGGACCCAAATGGTGCGGTAAGACCACCACTGCCGAAATGCACGCAAAAAGCGTTTTGAAAATGCAAGATCCCGACCAAGCAAAAGGTTATCTTGCCACTGCGGAAACCAAGCCGTCCATACTTCTTATGGGCGAAAATCCACGACTTTTGGACGAATGGCAGATTGCCCCTGTTCTTTGGGATGCCGTGCGCACAGCTGTAGACAACAGGCACGAAACGGGTCTGTTCATATTGACAGGTTCAAATTCCGTTGACGACAAGCAAATCATGCACTCAGGCACAGGCAGGATCGCCAAATTGCAAATGTATCCAATGAGCCTTTACGAATCAAAAGAATCGAGTGGTTCCATTTCGTTACAAGAGTTGTTTGACAATCCAAACCTTGACGTTGACGGCATAAAATCCCCCCTATCCATAGAACGCCTTGTTTTTGCCGCTTGCCGCGGCGGTTGGCCTGCAAGCCTGAATGCACAAACCGAAAAAGGCGCATTATTCATTGCAAAGACCTACCTGCAAAGCGTTTGCGATGAAGATTGTTCGAGCATTGACGGAGTAAAACGCGATCCGCAACGGATGAGAACACTGCTACGTTCCTATGCCAGGAATATTTCCACACTGGCGACCAACGCTTCGATCTTGTCAGATCTGCAAGCAAACTTTTCCGATTTCAGCGAGCCGACGCTCTACGCTTATTTGAACGTACTTAAACGCTTGTTTGTCATAGAGGACGTCCCCGCTTGGAATCCTGCGATCCGTTCCGCCTCATCTATCCGGAGCGGTGACAAAAAAGAGTTTACCGACCCGTCCATTGCCGTCGCCGCTCTCAATCTTACTCCCGAAAAGTTGCTGTTTGACCTACACACATTCGGCTTTATATTCGAAACTCTGTGCATAAGAGATTTGAAAGTCTACTCTTCTGCACTTGGAGGAAGAGTGTCTTACTACCACGACCGCTTTGGTTTGGAAGCAGATTGTGTACTACATCTTGACAACGGCAAGTACGCGTTGATCGAGTTCAAACTTGGCAGTAAACAAATCGAAGAAGGCGCACAACATTTACGTCAACTCGGCGACCTGATACGCAAGCATAATGCCGAAAACCCTCAACAACGTTTGTCCGAACCCGATCTACTCATTGTGATAACAGGCGGCGAAATTGCATACAAGCGTGACGATGGCGTATATGTTATTCCTATCGGGTGTTTGAAAGACTGATTTTTCGCGGCTACCGGCTATTCGGTAGCCGCTTTCCTTGTCTTACACTTTACCGTTACCGCCACCCGATGATTTGGGCGCGGAATTGCTTGCTTTGGGCGGATTATATGCCGGGGACGATTTCACGGCTTTCATCGCGGTGTACTCATAGTAACTTTGCGGTTTATCGGGCCGATAGAGTCCGCTCGTCGCAAAGATGCGGAGCATCTGATCTTTGTCGTGTCTGCACCAAAACGCAAGCTGATTCATAAGACTCATGTCGCTGTTGCTGTGATTATTTCTAATGTCCTCGCCGTTATAAAGCCTTTTGAATGTGTCGCCGTTTTTGGCACTCATAGCCCTGTCGAGAACCTCTCTGTCGTACATCACTGACAAACCGTCGATACCTGCGCCTACGCCTTTCCACTCGGTGCGCTTCTCGCATTTTTGCGAAATAAACTCGCGCATACCCGTCTTATCGAGGTCTTTGAGTTCTTTGCTCGTAACGCTCGTTAAAGGGTTGCCTGTCATAGCGATGAAGTGTTTGTCTTGGTAGAACTCCAAATCACCGTCTTTCGAGAACGCTCTCACATCGAGGTTCTGCATCTTGCCGAAAACGTGGAGACCCTTACCGCTAATCGAACGCTCGCTGTACGTCCCGTTGCCGAAACCCGCCGTTGTCGCACCAACCGAATTGATATTGCCTACCTCGTCAATACAGTCGTCCACGTCGATGCAGACGATATTGTCCTGCCCGTCGAGAGCGTAGGCAAGTGCAACGCCACCATTCTCTTTGGCGTACTGACAAGCCGAGTCAAAGTCC
This sequence comes from uncultured Clostridia bacterium, assembly GCA_947629985.1. Lineage (GTDB taxonomy): Bacteria > Bacillota > Clostridia > Christensenellales > CAG-314 > Fimimonas. The sequence goes on from CANRFV010000001.1 coordinate 80,508, forward strand.
GTCCACGTTGAGGCATCGTTGCTCTTTGCCGCCTTGCCTGTATGAACATCTATGAGATACTTGTCAAATCGTCCCGTGTCCTTGTTCTCGCTCGTGCGGACGATGACCCAATTCGGTTTGGCTTTCATCTCAGCGGGAACGTTCTCACGGAGATTTTTCTCCACCGCTTCAAACGCCTTGACTTTTTCTTCGCTTGGCTTTCTGAAATTCGTTTCGTAGTCCTCGTTGGTTTTGTCCTTGATCGCCGCGACGAGTGTCGCGGCATCGAGGTCGATCACCTTGTCGTCGCCTTTGAGATGTGCCGTGAAATCTTCGGGAATACGCAAGTCCAAACCTTTCTCGCTCTCTTTTATAAAGCCGTTTGGGACATAGCAAACAAGTCCCGCATATTCCCCTTTCGGCATCTTCAAGAGTGTGCTGTTTTCGTACTTGTGCAGAACGGCTTTCTCGTTCAACGGAACGGTCTGCCACTTCGTTTGTTGTTCATCTTCGCCCTGTTGTTCGCGGTATTCGTCCATTGCGGTCGGCTGACGTTTATAGCTGTCTGCGTTCGTCTTGCCGAGCAACTCCGCGAACTGCTCTCCCGTGAACTGAACTTTCTCGTCCCCTTTACGCAAGGTTACATTGAAGTTCTTGCCGATGTTCGCCGCAATGTCGCCCTTCTCCGTATCGGTATTTTCTTTGATGACCGAATTGGGAAGATAGTAAATGTACCCGTCGTACCCTACACCGTTCGGTGCGGCAAAAAGCGTCGTACTTTCATAGGTTTTCATTACCGCTTCTCGTGGAATGACAATATTGTTCCTCTCGCTCTGCGGCGTAGCATATCTTTCCGATGTCGAGCCGTCCACAAGGGCGATGAACTCCTTTGCCGACAATTCCTTCTCGTCACCATCGCGGTTTTTGAGCCGAACGATTTCGTCCTCTGCGATAGCGATTCCCCATGCACTTTCGCTCTCATCGCCTTGACCATCCAATGGAATTACGGTTTCCCACATGCGATTTGTGAATACGTTGTATGTGTAGTCCTTGTATTCAGGGTTATCCTGCGGCATTTTCATCCACGTCCACCTGTTGTAGATGCGAATGACCGCATCTGTGCTGACCTTGTATCTGAGCCAATTTCTCTGCGGTTTTGTTGCCGCTTGTGCCTGTGCCTGATTTTCGGGCATTTCTTTTTCTTCCTCCTTAATTTCTGATTTTTGCTTCTCGTACTCTTTTCTGATATCGTCCGCGACCGAGTTCACCAACACGGGATGCGCCGAAAGATGCAAACCTGCACGGCTTCTTTCATCTCCCGTAAGCGGAACAGTTCTCGCCCATTCCTTGTTCTCGTCCGTGTATCGCTTGTCCCAATCACTCTGCGTTATCGTCGATGCGATAATGTTAGAAACGCGATCTATGCCGTACTTCTCGACGAAACCCTTGACAAACTCCTTGTTCAGAATGTTATCTTTGAAGTTGTTGCCGATTGCTTTGTCAAGTTCTTCCTTACACTCCTGATTGAGACGCATTGACCACCTGTACTCTGCAATTTCGCCGTGTTCAAGCGCATACTCCGCTGTTTGCATATATAGTGGCTCGGCTCTCCGAACTGCCACTTGCATGCTCTCGATGTTTCGGACGGGAATTTTCAACTCTTCCTCTGCAATGTCGCGGTCTAACTTCAAGAACTGAATGTTGTATTCATCCAACTGCTCTTTTGACAGGTGGCAAGTGGGCGCAACGATGATGTACCGACTTGTCTCTCTTTTGATTTCTGCAAGATTCTCTCTGTTTAGTGCCGGCAAGAAGTAATACGCTGTTCCGTTTTCATCATTGCCGAAGTAATACGTTTGTTCGCCATTAAAAAGAAGCGGTTGTTCCATGATATCATCGTGGAAATGCTCGTTGTATCCTTTTATAAATTGTGCTGTATCCCAATATGTTTCAACGCTCACTCCGTCTCTATCTATAAATTCATCGTAGAGTAACCGCAAAACATTTCCGCGTTCCTCGTATAAGGCACGAAAATCCTTCTCTGTTAAATCTTCTCCGTCTTGTATGGTGTCGCATAGTTCCGTGTAGATGTGTATTTTATAGTTGTTCAGAAACACTTCTTCGGGAGACTTGTTCAACATTTTCGCTTTGAAGTCCGCGAACTCATTGGCAACACTATCTTGGACGATCTGCTTATATACAAGTTCCTCTCCCGTGAAATTCTCAATCTGCTCCGCATGGGGATATTCCTGTTCCAGGAAGTCCTCGGCGGCTTGATAACTTGTAAAGTCGTAGTCGCCCTGCGCCCATTCTCCCCTACGGTCGTTATAACCACGGGCAACGATATAGTCTTTGTCTCCGTTTGTGCGCTCACGACGCAAAATCGCGTGTTTTCTTTCACCGTCATCAAACACTGCAAGGACAGGATAGCCTTGCTTGGATTTTTTCTTAAAGTTCCCTTCAACTTCAATATCGTCAAGCATTGCCGCCGTGAACGGATCTTCGTCCGCGAAGTCTTTGGGGTTTTCCTCTTTCATTGCTTGCTCGTAGTTTTCTTTCTCTTCTACCAATTTTTTCTCCTCAATCTTTACTGCCTCTTCTGCGTATATACGAAGCTCGTTATCAAAAATGTTTCGTGCGATTGCTCTCTTTACATCAGCCAACGTCCAACCATAGGCTTCATACGGCACACCACCCAACCTGCCTTTCTGTTCGGAAATGAGATCCATAATGTACGGTTTCGTTTCATCCGCAGTCGGTGGCTCAATACCTTTCAAAAACTCGTTGAGTTCTGTTTTTTCCTCGAAATTGCTGTCCGATAACGGGTCGGTAAATTTAGCATCGAAGTAGTCCATTTCACGATTGAGAAGTATTCCATTTGCATCTGCCACCACTTTCCTTGCGTACAAGTAAGCCACTCCTTCTTTTGAGTTTATAAACTCGTTCCAGTCTGGCTTTTCCACGCCGAAGATGCCGTTATGCACTTCAATGTCGTTCTCGCTCTTGACTTCGCTTTCCGTATCATTTCCGTAAAGTGCATAGAGAGTTATATGGTTCAATAGGGTTTTAGCCATTTCTCTGCGAACAGGCAGCATACCATTCCATTTGTAGCCATAATCGTTCATACTTTCTTGGCTTATCGTGCGGTCGGGTAAAACTTCGACTTGCATTTCAGCCACTTTATCTTCGTTTTCTATAAAATCTACCTCCTTTACCCGTGGAATAGGCTCTATTACGAGTGTTTTTTCGCCACGGTCAACGAGCTGTGCAACATAATTATCAAGTTCGCTTTCCTTGATAGGCAACACTGCATAACTTTTCCCGTCCACTATTTCCGTCTTGATGTGCAAACCGTTTTCGGCAGCAAACCGTTCCGCTTGCTCTCCAATCAAGTCATATCCGTCGCCATTCTTATAGAAGATGTTGACGTTGGGATTCTGTTCAGCCTGCTTATTGATTTGCTCGGTCGCAATATTGTCTAACCGTTTTCTCGGTCTCCCCTTTTGTGTTCGTTCGTTTCTATCAGGTAATACCGTATAGTTTTCACCATCCGATGATCCACCCTCATCTTCGATAATGACTTCTTCTCGCTTATCCAAATTAAGTTCGGCATTAAGTTCAGCCTGTTCTTTCAAAAGTTCTGCAAGATGCTCTTCATGTTCAAACGGCTTTTTTACTTCTTCCTCGGCTATCGCCAAGTTCTGACGTATTTGTTCCAACTTCTGAGTCATTCGTCTCTCGCGGTTTGAAAAGTCCTCTATGAAGTTCTCAAACCTTGTAAGATTACCGCTTGCACTTTGTCCGATGTTCATTCCATACTGACCGCTTCCTGCTATCGTTACCGTGCGCTCCGCCCCTATCAATACTATTGGATCTATCGAGATTTTGAAACCGCAATACTCCGCAACAACTGTTTCCGGGCTGCTTGCATAAAGAGCTTCCGTAAGTGCCTTTCCGCCCTCTTTTTTGTCGGTATAAACTTTGCCGTTTACGCTTATCTCAAACGTTTCGGGGTTGTACTTCTCTTTAAGCATCGCCGTATCTTCCCGTACACGTTCAATAAGAAGTTCCTGCCGCCGTATCTCTTCGGGGAATTTCTTGCGGATATTGTCCTGCAATGCGTAAAGGTTTTTACGGTATTGTCCCTCTAATACTCGTAGCCTTGCCACTTCTGCATCCACTTCCATTTTCCGTTTGATTCTCGGATTGGCGGCTGTGATTGCTTTGATTTCCGCATACGAAAGCGTTCGGTCGTCAATGTCCTCTGCCTCTCTCACCGTCAGGTCGCCTCTGTCGATTTGTGAAATAAACCTCTGCTTGTTTTCCAAGATTTGATAAGAATAACTATCAAATGTTCGCTCGGTAACGTAAGTAAAGATTTGTACCTTTTCGTTAATGTTGCCTTGACGAATAATTCTTCCCTCACGCTGTTGCATATCGCTCGGACGGTAAGGCGTATCGAGATGATGAAGTGCCACAAGTCGCTTTTGTACGTTCGTTCCTGCTCCGCACTTTTCCGTACTTCCTATAAGCACTCGCACCGTGCCGCCGTTTACCTTGTCGAATAAGGCTTGCTTCTGCTCATCGGTATTAGCATCGTGAATAAACGCTATTTCTTCGGGCGGTATTCCACGCTCAACGAGCTTATGTTTCAGGTCGTTATATGCGTCAAAGTCTTTGCCGTACTCGTATTCCTCGTACCTGCATTTAGGCGTTGATAAGTCGCAGAATACGATTTGTGTTCCTTTCTTTTCCGTGGACTGCTCCCATACCTCATAGACACGGGCGGCGCACTCATTGAGTTTGCTTCCCTCCTCGTCGCTTGCCGTATCGACATAACATCTCGGATCGAGAGCAAGTTTCTTGCCGTCGGAAGTAACCTTTAACATATTGTCAATGTGAGGATCAACGCCGCCACCGTTTATTCTGTCCGCTCTTTTTGCTATCTCCTCTGCAAGATCGACCACCGTGTCGCTCGGTTTGAGATTTACGACGATGCGCTCCGCTTCGGGTACGTCGAGCTTTACCATATCTGCCGTCTGCACATCGGCAAACGAACGATACATAGTCAGTAGTTCGGGTAAGTTCGTAAACTTGCTAAATCTCGTCCTTGCCTTGTAACCTTGTCCACTCGGCGCAAGTTCAAGCGACGTTACAGTTTCCCCGAAATCTGCCGCCCAGCTGTCAAAGAAGTTAATTCCTGCCTCTTGTAGTACGGACGGCTGTAAGTAAGATTGCATTGTGTACATCTCGGTCATTGAGTTGCTTATCGGTGTTCCTGTCGCAAACACAACGCCCCGGTCGCTTCCGTGTTTTTCCTGCAAGTATTCGATTTTCAGTTTTAGGTCGCTTGCTCGTTGGCTTGCCGCCGCCGAAATTCCTGCCACATTGTTCATCTTCGAGTACAAGAACAAGTTTTTGTAGTAATGCGCTTCGTCGATGTATAGATAGTCCACGCCAAGACTTTCAAAGTTCAGAACGCTGTCCTTGTCCGAACTATCCATCAATTTTTTGAGCTGTGCTTCCTTGCTCTTTTTAATGCGCTCCAAGTTTTTGACTGCGCCACGAGGCATCTCGCTTTCTTCCCACGTTTTCTTTACGGTCATTTCAATTCTTGCGATTTCTTTTTGCAAGTTTTCTATCTGCCGCTCCGTCGAAACGGGGATTTTAGCGAACGAGCTTTGAGCGATGATGATTCCGTCCCAATCGCCCATTGCGCATTTAGAAACGAACTTCCTGCGGTTATCCTTTTCCAAGTCCTCTTTTGTAGCAATCAGAAGTTTAGCGTTCGGATAGAGCTTTCTCCATTCAGCCGCCCATTGCTGTACAAGGTGGTTTGGAACGGCTACCATTGCCTTGTTACAAAGTCCGTACTGCCGCATTTTCATAATCGAGGCAATCATTGTATAGGTCTTGCCTGCGCCGACGACGTGATGTAAAAGCGTACTGACTTTGCCCGATATTATTCGATGAACAGCATTTTTTTGATGCGGTTTTAGTTCTATTGTCGGGTTCATCTCAGGAAAGCGCAAATACGAACCGTCAAAACTCGGAAGCCTTATCCTATTGAACAACGAATTGTATGTCCGCTCCAAGTCCTCTCGGCGTTCGGGGTCAGCGAATATCCACTTCGCAAATTCCTCCTTTATCTTGTTCTGTTTTTCCCTTGCGGCAATGGTTTCTGCTTGATTGATAACTCGCTTCTCTTTACCGTCTGCATCCTGTATCGTGTCATAAATTGTTGTCGCTCGTAGGTTTAGCAAGTCCTCAAAAAGCCTATACGCCGGTGCCCGTTTTGTTCCGTAAACCTCCTTTTGCTTCATATCTGTGGTATATCTAACATGCGCTTTTTGGTCAAGCCGCCAACTACTATCATGCGGATTGTAAAAAAGTTGAAAGTCGTGCCGAAAATACCAAGGAAGCCCTATGAGTTCTCTGTAAAATTCCTCGTAATATTTTTTGTCAACCCAACTTGCGCCAAGTCGAACTGAAATTTCTCCTGCGGTAAGTGGCGTAGGCTGTATTTGTTCCAATGCAGCGACATTCTTTTGAAAGTCGGGATGTTCTGTTGCATAATCTCTCGCTGTCTGCAATTTTGATACAACTTGTCCCGAAAGATATTCTTCTGCCGTCTGAAAGCCCGAATACTTATCTCCGTCTACTACCGTATCTGGATCACGAAAAACCGCATTTCCAAGTTCGGACAAAACAGTGTCGTAATCCTTTTTCGTCAGTTCTTCGATGTACGAAATATCTACTCTGCCACGCTCGTTTTGAGAAATCTGTAATGCCTCAAAGCAGTCATCCGTGCTTGTTACAGCCGTGTACGGTCTTATTGTCCGTTTTGTGAAGATGTCCGCTTTGAATATGACTTTGGTTTCCTCGTCAATATCCTCACAAGCAAAAAGAAGTGCGCTATCGCCATCTTCTTTGAACAGTTTTGTGTTCGTTTGGCTGTTTACGTTACCGTACTTTTTTACGAATGTGTCATAGTGAGCGTTGAGTTGCCTTTGTTCAAGTGCTAATACTTCATCCGAACAGCCCTGTATCTGAATGTCGAGAATATGGTGAAGTTCCTCTCTGAGTGCTATCATAGCCACGATACGTTGATATGCGTCTTTCGGATATTTGGGAATAGCCTGTTCGACCATTTCTTCCCCAATACGCATATACAATCTTCCGTTCTCCGCCTTGTAGCACAGGTGCTTAACATTGTAGTCCACTTCCGTCGTCTGTTCGACTTCGGGCGACTCTTGTGGTGCATCGAATATTCCTTGTGGCAACTTCTCGATTGCTTCAATCAATGCTTCTGAGAGCGGTCTGCCGTCTGGTTTTACAGTTATATTCTCGGTATTGTATAGCCCGTGTTCTTTGGCAAGAATTCCGAGTATCATTTCGGGGTGTTTGATAAAGTAGTTATTTATCTCAAACCCCGCTTCGGTCGTACCTGTGGATAACCACTCTGTATTCTCTGTATTTGCATTAATACGCTCGTCGCGCTTTTTGAAAAACAAAATGTCCGTTATTACATCTGTTCCCGCTGTTTGCTTGAAGGCTGTATTCGGAAGTCGTATCGCACCGAGAAGTTCTGCCCTGTCTGCAAGATACTTCCTTGCATTGGGGTTAAGTTTATCCATAGTGCCTTTGCTTGTAACCACCGCCATTACGCCGCCTGCTTTGAGTTTGTCTATACTCTTTGCAAGAAAGTAATCGTGGATGTAGAAGTTGTACTTGTTATAATCTGTATCAAAGACCGAGTAGCCACCGAACGGCACATTTCCCACAACAACATCAAAGCGATCATTCGGAAATGTGGTATCTTCAAAACCTTTGATTTGGACGTTAGCCTCAGGATATAACTTTGTCGCTATTCTGCCCGTAAGATTATCAAGTTCAACACCATACAGCTTTGAACCGTCGGCTATTTCCTGCGGCATATATCCGAAGAAATTGCCCGTTCCCATAGCGGGTTCGAGAATACGGTTGTTGCCTTTTATGCCGAAACGTTCAAGCGCATGGTAGATACCACCGATAACTTCCTTTGATGTGTAATGCGCATTCAGGGTGCTACCCTTTGCGCGCTCGTAGTCCTCTTCCGAAAGAAGTTCTTTCAGCTCTGCATATTCCCTGCGCCACTCTTCGTTTTTCTCATCAAAGACTTGTGAAAGTCCACCCCATCCCACATATATTGCCAAAATTTTCTTTTCTTCGTCCGTGGGATCACGATTCTCTGCATATAATCTGTTGACGAGTTTGATTGCCGCAACATTGTTACGGAAACGTGTTTTGTTTCCACCAAGTTCTTTTTGTTCAAAGCCGATTTTGTTCAAATCGGTCTGTTCGGGCTTGCGTTGTTCCGCTTCCCGCTGTGGTGATAAGTCAATGACTACCTCTCGCAGTTTAATACCGTTTTTGAGAAGTTCGTCCCTGTCAATGTTCTGCGTTACGGTGTAGGGCTTTCCGTCCAAAGACTTTTTCTGCGAGCAAACAACCTCGTTCGGGTATATGCCCTGCAAACCTGTAACAGTCAGCGTATCGCCTTTGTAAATGTATTTATCCCCGACTCTTATCTCTCCCGATGCTGTGTTTCCTTGTTCTTTCTCGGTTTCCTCTTCATCGCGCTCCCCATCTTTCCATTCGTAGTTGGGACAGTAACTCAGATAGAAGTTCGTATCAAAACTGTCATCGTCAAGAACAACGTCCGATACTTCTTCTCTTTCTTCAAGTGCATCAGCAATCTCTTCTTTGTGTTCTCGAACAAACTGTTCGTCGTCCTTAAACTCGTCGAAATAGACGATCCAATTACCCTCGCTTGTGTTCTCCGTTCCCTCTTTTACGATGTCGTCTACAATGCTTTTGATTTTTTGCTTTATACGATCATCTGTTTTTTCGAGGTTTTCTTTACGTTCCCACGCTTTCCAATATCTCGGATGCCACCTTTGAAGCGACTCGTCAATGCCTTTGTTCCAATCCTTGAAAAATTGCTCTTTCTGCTCGTCGGTCAATGTATCGAATGGTACATAGTCATCTATGTTGCCTGTATGCTCTAAATTGACATAAGAATGTAGAAAGTAAGCGTTGTCTTTCTGTAATATTCCCTTGTCATAGAGTTCTCGAAGCGGAATCGCAGCATCGCAATCTTCTTCGTAGCAATAGTAGCCGTTGTACATGTCTGTCCGATTTGCAAGTGCTTCGCCTGTCAGAATTTTCTCTGCCAATCCTGCCACTATCATAATGCCGCCGTGTCCGTCCGTGGATACAGAGTAAATACCATTTGCTATCGTTGTACACGATTGCACTTCGTCCCACGGTGAACTGCGCGGAATTAAGTTAGACGACTGTTGATTCTCTTCGATTATTCTTTTAGCTTCGGGGGATAATTCCTTAAAGCGATTTAACGTTGACTCTGTTGATTGACGAGGAGTAGGTCGTAATTTTCCCGCACGGATTAACTTTTCCCAATCTTCATCTTCTTCCGCATCCAAATCTCGACCGTCAAGTACGGGTATCTCCTGTTGCTCATCATCGATATACTTGTCGTTCTCAATCAAAGTACAAACCCTATCCGCAAAATCGTTCCACGTCAGTGTATAACGATCCTGCGTATTTCCCGCGGAGTTGTATCTTGTAATCCACACAGCAGCCGCATCGTACCTTGCCCGATAGCCATCACCACTTTCGATACTTGTACCGTATTCGTTGGACAGAAACTCAGCAAATGTAGTAAGTTCCGTTGTTTTGGCATATTCATCCAAAATTCGTTGCTTTCGATCTGCCGTTGTCCTTTTGATGATTTTACCGATAAAAGCGTTTTTGTCCTTTTCTGCTTCTTCTTGCTCCTGCTTTTCCCTTTCCTGCTCGGCAACATACTTCGGATATTCTTTCTTCTCCTGTTCGGTCAAGTAATTGTCATCATCAATAAGATCAGCTATGCGAACGGCTACTTGATTCCAATTCAATGAAACGGTTATAAGTTTTTCGCCGTTTTCCCCACAGACGGACATTTTGATGCCCTTTGCATCGTGATTTTCGTCATCTCCACCCCATTCGCTGTGTCCACCCCAACCGTATTCTTCTTTCAGAAACTCGGCAAACTCATGTTCGGTTGGATTCTCATTGTATTTGTCATAGATACGATATTTTCCGTATTCTACTCCGCTGCCATACTTTAACTGTCGCTCGATGAGAGCTTCTTCGGGCGACTGCTCCTGTTGCTCCTCCATAAGGTCAAAAATTGACAGCTGTGAAATATTTTTCCGTTTCCTATCCTTTATAGGTTTAGCATTTCCCGATGTGGTTCCTTTCTTTTTATCGGACTTGGGCTTTTCTTCGCTTAAATCTTCGGGATAATCTTCCTGTTCGCTTGCATCCGAAACGTCGTCATCGTCGTTCTCATACTCATCTTTTATAGGAAAGTGTGTGTCTATATCTCCGACATAATCCGGCTGTTTTTCTTCGTCATCAAACGGACTTGGTTCATCGTCCGTTATCTCAGTAAGCATTGGCATTTTTCCCATTGCTTCATCGTGGGATAGAATATATCTTGCTTCTTCGTCCGATGCTTCTATCCAAACGATAGGATGTTTTTCAAGGATTTTTTCGGTATATAACTCTGCTACGTGATATGGAAAACCGCACATCGGCGCACGCTCGTCCTGCGCCACAGTTCGCCCCGTAAGTGTAAGGTCAAGCTCATCAGCAACATCTTCCGCCTTGTCGCCAAATACTTCATAAAAATCTCCGAGTCTCTGAATTACGACCGCCTCAGGGTATTTTTTCTGTTCGTCCAAATACCGCTGATAATACGGCTTATATTTCGGCTGTTCAACCTGTTCGGTTGGCTCATCCATAGGTTGGTCGGACGTATCTGTCTGTCCGACAGGTATCTCCGTCTGTTCAACGGGAATAGGAACTTTGTCCGTTGTGGTTTCGTCTTCCGTGTCATCAATAACATTGACTGCTTGCGCCCTACGCTCAAAAGCGTCCTCTATTTCCTGCGACAGAAAATCTGCCGTCATGTATATCTGCTTGAACAGTTCGGCATTTTCCTTGTAGGAATACGGCAATCCGTTAAGCATGATTCCATTGTCTTTCGGAAAACCTGTCTTGCAATACAAAGAGTAAGCCGTTCCCTCTATCAGGAGTCCGTCATAAGTTTCGTTGCCCGTAAGTCTGCTCTGTTCGCGCAGATAGGTCTGTACTCCACGATGTATCTTTCGATAGTCGCTTCGCCCGTCGCCTTGCAAAGACGTACCGTTCAGTTCGTCCAAGCCTTCGAGCATCCGCTTCAACGGATAGAACAACCGCTGATACCTTGCGTCTCCGTTTGTATCTTGCGCGTCGAATACGAAACCTTTGTTGCCATCGCGGTCATAATACGGGATTCCTTTCTTGCCACGAGTAATGCGCCTGTCCATAGCGTTCCACTCTTCAAACGAAAAGCAGACGGAAGCGTTTGGACGGTTAATAACAATTTGGCAAGCCTCGTAAAGTTCGATGTGCGGATTTTGCGCAGAAAAACGATAGAAGTTGCGAAGTTGATTTCCATCCGCAAGCATCGCGGCAACAAGTTTATTCCGTTCTTCCAAACTTATTATTCCGCTCACTTTGCAACCTCAACGCTATCGGTTTGTGCAACCGGAAAGTAAATAATATTGTAGGCGGCTCTGATACCCACAAAATTTATTAGCGCCATAAGTTGTTCCCAAGAAAAAGGCTCGCGCTTGCACAGTTTTTTCTTGAACTCCACCACATCAATGCCCAATTTCTTTGCCATTTCTGTTTGAGTTAGCCCATGTTGGAATATCCAACGTTTTAGGCTGTTCTTTTTTAAGGAATAACTTTCTCTTATTTCTTCTTGCATACTTCCTCCAAGTAATCGTCTGCACTAAGCGGATTTTTTTTATTTATTGCTTTCCAATCAATAAAGTCTTGCGCCTTGTCTGCTTTCATAAAGTAAATAAACTTTTTTGCCGTGTCATACCCAACAGCTTGTCCACTTAACATATTTTCCACTTCGCTCTTTTTCACGTTCAATTTCGCTGCAAATTGGGCGATAGTCAGTTGATGCTCGTCCAGGTATGCTCTCAGCTTTTCCTTTTTTACAATCATCAAATCCCTCCGTAATTTTTGTGAGAACCTTCCATAATACTTGGGACAGAAAAATAGCAAAATCGGACCTATTTCAAAAAATTTTTGAAAATTTTATTGTAAGCCGCAATCAAGCGCTTTCTCACCGCCTTTTCGGAAACATTAAGCATTTTGGCAATTTTGACTTTTCTAATGCCCTTTATGTGATGCAGTATGTAAACCTCGCGTTGTTTGTCAGTCAACAAGCCCATAATTTTTTGACTTAGTTCTTGCGCCTGCTCCTCTTGCAAAATACGATTCAGCGGATTGGCATCTACCAACGGCTCTTGTCCAACTTCGCGCAACTGTTCCAACGACACATCTGCTTTTGTGGACAGACCTGCTCGCTGTTTTTGTTTTTTGACTTTCGCTTTGTAGTTTTTCTCTTGTGCGTCAAGCTGTTCAAGCGCAAGTTTCACTTCATCGCTCACCTCAATTTCTTCCGTATGACCATCGGCAAACTGATATAGTACCTTTTCCATAAAATAACCTCCTATTTGCTTTCGCTATCGGAGGTATAGAAAAACCCCCGATAGCGTTGTTAAACGCCATCGAGGGCACTATAAAAAAAATCTACGCACAACAACCCACAAAAGGTTCAACTTGCTCAGTAGACCACAATTACAAAATATACAAAAGTTTTCAACTTCCGAATCTCCCCGCAAAGGCGGGGAGATTGAGGAGTTAAACATGATCTCAATTGCGAGATCCGTGCAAATATGAGTTTAGCAACTCATACATACAATTCTTTCCTGTCATTAAGTATGACGGGCAGGGACGCCAAGATGTTAGCCGAGGCGGTTGAGTTTCCGTTGTGCCAAATCACAATGTTGTCAAGTTCGTGTTCTCCGCTGTCGTCCCAACGCCAACAACCCGCTATCCAATCGCGGAAATAGCCAAAATAATCGGAGTAGCTATTACCGCAAGGATTGTTGCCGGGATCGTTCGCAGAATAAACAAACACTTTTCCTTTCAACAACACGTCCTCTCCACGCATAAACAGCCAAGCACATGTAAGAATTTGATCGAGCGGACGTTCGATATACACCGCTTTCAGCGCGAGGTCACCGTCAAAGACACCACCGGCAAATTCATAAAATTTCGTTCCTCTTATAATTACCGTTTCTAATGATGTGCAACGCGCAAAGTTACCACCGCCAAGGATTTTTACACCCTCGCCCAATTCAACGCTTATTAACGATGTACAATCCTTACACATATCTATCCCGTATGATTGAACGGTATTTGGAATTACAAGGTGTTCAAGCCGAGAATTGGCAAAACAGGATATTCCCAGTGTTTCAATCGTACTCGGTATCTCTATACTAGTGCCCAAGTATCCGTAAAAGGAAAACCCACCAAACGCTTTCAAACTCAATGCGCGTCCCCAATTAAGTTTAGCCGCAGTTCCGTCAAAAGCATGTTCACCTATCTTCGTAAGATAGTTTGTCATCTGAACGCTTGTCAGGTTGGTGCAACCGGCAAACGCATAATTGCCAAATTCAGACACCTGACGAGAGAACGTAAGCGTTATTAGTTCCGAATGTCCGTCAAAAGCATGATCGCCAATGACGGTAACGTTATCCGGCACATTTACCGTTTCCGCATATCCGTAATAAGACTTCAATGTGTTGCCCTGTATCTCAAAGATATGAAATCCGCAAACAGAACATTGTTCCATACCTTCGGAGAAATCGAATACGCCGTCATTCAATTGATAGACGTGCGGCTGCATACCAAATTCGGCTCCGCAACCTGAACACGCATAGTAATGCCCTTCGGCATTGGCAGACAAAGAATCTTGCTGATCGTGAGGAGTCTTTTTGCCCGCAACACCGTTGCTGTCTTCGATATAGGAACATCCGTCATCTGTACAACGATACCAGTGATAATCATTGTCACGAGTCAGTTCAAGATGATGTTCGGCAACGACCGTAAATGTAAGTTCGTTGACAGTATCGCCAACCTTGATCGTAACAGTTACCGTCTTATCTTCACTATGTTCCTGCTTGGCGACGGTGAAGGTAAGAGTATTGGAAGTCGCGTCATAGGAGTAAGTAATATAGCCGTCCTCGTTACCTTGGTAGGAAACATAAACTTCGTTCTCTCTTATATTCTTAAATGGAACGGTAAATAACCTTGCCGTTGCCTTTTCGCCACGATGCAAATTCGTATCTCCGTTGAAGCTCAACACATAATCATCGGCAACGTCTTTATCCAAACGGTCGATGAGTAGTACAGGTCTATGCATGGACAGGTCTATCGTCAGAAGATATTCGGCACGAGTAATGATAACAATGTTATTCTGATCGCCACTTGTGACATCGTAGTCGCTCGTCCATCCGCCGTAGTTGATATCGCTTAGCTCTTCTACAAGATTGACTGTATTAATCTCACCCGTCCAGGTGTCGGGATCCATACCGAGGAACACGATCTTAAACTTGCCAGAATCGCCGGAAACAGGCGGAACGAATTGTAACGTGTATTTTGTAGGACTTATCTGAGTAAAGGTATATTGCTGCCGAGAGCTTCCCTGTGTAGTCGTTACGTCCTGACCAAGTGCTGTCCATCCACCGTATGATTCACCTATCACATAAAATTGATCGGAATAGAACAACACATCAACGACAGCCGAAACAGACGAATCGGCAAGAGACACCGCCTTGATTTTAATTGTACCGAGAGAGCGGGCGGTAATTTGTCCCGTGACGGAATCGACTATGGCGCGCGTGCTTGAAGGATGAGACAACAACGCAGAGTAATCCGTCACATCGTAGTAACGCACCTGTTGATTGGTCGCATCAGAATTGACAGTTGCTTTGACAGTCGTAGTCCAATCTCCAACGCCGTTGTTGACGTTGACTTGGTAACTATTTTGTTCAAAACGTATCGAACGCACCGGCACTTCGGAACTACCGCTAGATAAAACATAAAGTTCTACCGACGACTCAACTCCGAGAATCGCTATCTTTACCTCAACAGTAAACTGTTGCGTGATCGTTCCGCTGACCTGCACGACAAATTGTCTTTGCGCAAAGTTGAGTTTGCAACTAACAAACCTTTCGCAATCTACAAAATCGGAATGTACCTCAATGGAAATATCCGACTCCGCGAGTTTTACATTGGCGGGAGTAACGACAAAACCAAACGTAGAACTGCCACCACTGCGAAGAACGTAGTCGCCCTGCGACAAAGAAATTTCGACAGACTGAACACCCAACGACACCAAATTGATGTACACCTGCGCTTTGGAACCGGTGAGGTCTAACGTTATCTTGTACACACCGGGAGCGTTTACACAAAGATGATCCACCGCATTGGAAATGTAACTATCATCGGAACGAGCGGCATTGTAATAATAGTCGGATGATACCCATTGAGACGGAATATTTTTGTTCCATACGTCCTCGTTCTTGGATTCATCGTGTTGCGTGAAGTTTGCCACTTGTGGGAATATGATCTGGAAGCCGTTGTCGGGAGTGAGATAGCGCGTCAAGGAGTAAACGCCCTTCTGCTCTTCCTGCATCAATACTTCCGCTTGTGCAGCGCCTTCGCGGTCGGTAGTAAAGGACCAATCCCAATCGCTGTTGCCCAATCCGTAACCGTAAATGAAGAAATATTCGTCGGTTACAAGAACGCTGCATCTTGCCGTATAGCTGTGGCTGTTGCTATCGTAGACAGTGGCAGTTACCGTTGTCGAACCGAAGTTTACGCCTGTAATCGTGGCGGTATCGCCATTGCCGGAAACGGTAGCCACATCGCTGTTGGAAACAGACCAAACAACACGAGACAATTCGGCATTGACAAGAGATACTTTCAAATCGGTTGACGTGCCGATGTACACTTGCGCACTGCTCTGCATATCCGCCAAAACTGTGCCCTTGGCAAGCACTTTGACTGTACAGGTTGCCACAAGGGAAGGATCTTCCGCAGAGGTTGCTTTGATCGTGGCTGTGCCTGTCGCTTTACCCTTGACAGACACAACGCCCGCGCCGTCGTCTTGTACGGAGACTAACTCACTGCCGCTTGTTACGGACAGCGTGTAAGCCGTATTTGTGGCGTCAGCGGGGGAGAATACAAGGCTGACTTGTCTTGCAGCGGCTTCCGCCACCACTGTGATGGAATCTTCGCTGAAACTGATAGATTCGACGTGCCTGACAACTGTTACCACGCACTGGTCGGTGTAACCGCCCTGTGCCGTGCTGACCGTGATAGTTGCCTTGCCATAGCCGACAGCTGTAACAACGCCTTGTTGGTCTACGGTTACAACGCTGTCGTCATCCACACTCCAAGTTACAAGCCGACTGTTTGCTTCCAAAGGCAAAACGGTCGCGGTAAGTTGCCGTTCATCGCCGAGTTCCAAAGAAAGTTCCTTTTGACTGAGTTGAACGCCGTTGACTTCGACGCTGCTCTGTTCCACCGTGATATCGAGCGAATCACTGAGTTCGCCTATCGTTGCGGTCAGCGTTGCGTTGCCGACGGCAATCGCTTGCACTTCGCCTTGCGCATTGACGGTAAGCACCGCACTATTGCTCGAAGCCCAAACGGGCGTTTCTTCTGCGCTTGTTCCGTCGGAATAGGTTACGGCAGCCTTGTAGGCATACTTGTCGCCGACATACAAAGTGGATACTTTGGTTGTGATCTCCAACGAAAGGCGCTGTGTGGTAAAGGCGTATTCCAACGTGTTTTCCGCTTGATCGTAGGAGAAAACATAAGTTCCGCCATGCGCTACCTTTACACTGCCTTCATCGCCTTGCACCAAATGGTTTTCCGCAGAGAACATACTGTCGAAGCCTATCTTGCCGTCATCGCCCACATTGCGAAGAAAGAACTGTTCTCCTTGTGCAAGCGTAACGGTCAACATGTATATATCGTTACCCGCAGACTGAAAATGCAATCTTTGTGGTATTTTTTCCTTAGAATCGTATGTTTGCCAATTCTCCGATTGGAGCGACAAATAGTATTCTTTTGACGTATCGTCCTTGCGACAGGCAGCGACCGAAACGGTCAACAGCGCAACAAGCAAAAATACGCAAAGAATGGATAAGATATGATGTTTTTTTGTTCGTAACACTTTGTTGCCCTCCTCTTCTTCCACCGCCTGTACAACAAAAAATCCGCAAGGACTTGTTTGCGTACCCGTCAAATGCTGCGCCGCGCAATAGGCGGCGCAGACTTGAACGAGAATTGTTGTCCACGCCCTGTCGGAAGAACGACAGGGTAGGACACAAAGGCGAAATGGAAATTTCGCTTAGCCAAATACTATTCGGCAGAAGCTGTGGCGGACACGAAGTTGAGTTCGACACCCGTCAAAATACCGTCGTCATTAACAATTGTTACATTTGTTCTCAAAATTGCCTTTTTCATATCAAATTCTCCTTAAAATATAGTATTTTGTCCAATCGGGTGGAACCGCCCAGTCCAAGGTATTGCCTTGGACGTTGGTGCTTTTGCACCGAGTAACATTGATACATTTCGGCCGTTTTCGCCACCGACTTGCGCCACTTAATTATCCCATTGGTGTAATCCTCCTTTCTACATATTTGCACCTTGTGCATCTACTTGCCGAGACATTTACACATTTAGTACATATAACAAATCATCTCATAGGCATTACATCTCCTTCCAGGGTTTCGGTAAAATTTGGTCTGTTTCCCAATGCCACTCAGTATCGTTGCCGCTTTCAGCTTTGTAGAACAAAACTTGTTTCGGTTGAGTCAATACACCGGTTATATCAATCAATTGCCATTGGTCTTGTGTGCCAAGGAAATAAATTGTATTTAGTGTCGCATCAAATCCCTCAAAACCTATTCCAAATGCCCCACTGTTAATTGTCTTTATTGTTTCGGGAAGAACCAACCAATCAAAATTCGTACACAACATAAGAAAATCCGTTGGTATATCGGTAACTTGTGCAAGAATTATTAATGTGTTAAGATTGGAACAACCACTAAACATACCGGCGGGCAATTCAGTAATATTACATTCTCTGGGAATGATAACGTTAGTTATTGTCGCATTATTATTAAAGCAACCACTATTTTGACTACCCTGAATTACTTCTACAGATATTCCGTCAATTTTGTCAGGAATTCTCAATTTTTTGTAGTTTCCGTTATACTTTGTGATTGCGCGAGTTTGTAAGTCAAACGTCCATGTGTTATTGTAATTTTTACCACATATATCGCACACTCCATCGTAATACCCGTACTCATCGGCAGTATCGATTTCTTCGTGTTCATCTGTTTTAAGGTAACCGCACTTTGAGCACGCCTTATTATCGCCGAGTTGATCGTGCGCTTCCAACGCCAACTCGTTGCCGCATATGCACTTTCCTCTGTGACCGCTTTCGGGTGCTGCAGAGTCGGCAGTATAAACTACTTGACCGCTTTCTTCGCACTTAATCGGTTCTGTTTTATATGTACAATTACTATTTTGACACTCTTCGTGATGGGAGTCTGCATCAAAAACCAATTTCAGATTATGATCACGGAACCTGGCTTTGTATGTGCATCCGTTAGCATCACAAACTTGATACTCTCCGTCAGGACTAGAATAATCTGTACGATAGTGATGTTGTTCTTTTACAAGCGCCTCACAAATGTCGCATCTATATGTATGACCGCCAGCACCTGCATTTTCGTATACTCCGGACGAATTAACGTGTGCAACAGTCTCTGTAACGTAATCACAATCAAGGCAATTGGTGTGATGTCCCTGATTGCCGTCTGATGCATATTCGGGATCCAAGTTGTGAGATTTAACTTCGCCTTCGTAACCACAACCCTCAGTTTTGCAAACTTCTTTGTGTCCGCTTTCACCTGCGGATTTGGTTTCGAGATCGTGGCTGTGAGCAACTTCGTATTCGCACTGCTCACATTCGAACTTGGTCTTGTCGGAGTTGATCTTTAAGCTGTGTGCGGAAACTGCTCCTTCATATCCGCAGCCTTCGGTTTTACAAACTTCTTTGTGTCCGCTTTCACCTGCGGATTTTGTTTCGAGAGCGTGGCTGTGAGCAACTTCGTATTCGCACTGTTCGCACTCGAACTTGGTCTTGTCGGAGTTTATTTTGAGACTGTGATTTGCAGTGGATGTGTAACCGCAACCTTCAACAGTACAGGAAACGGTATGTTGTTCGCTGCCGGTAGATTTATATGAAAGAGTGTGGGTGTGGGCAACTTCGTATTCGCATTGTTCACACTCGAACTTAGTCTTATCGGAGTTAATTTTAAGACTATGAGCGGAAACAGCACCTTCATATCCACAACCTTCGGTTTTGCAAACTTCTTTGTGTCCGCTTACACCGGCGGACTCTACCTTGATATCGTGGTTGTGAGCAACTTCGTATTCGCACTGTTCACATTCGAACTTGTCCTTGGCGGAGTTGATTTTGAGACTGTGTTTTGCTGTGGATGTGTAACCGCAACCTTCAACAGTACAGGAGATGGTATGTTGTTCGCCGTCGGTAGATTTATATGAAAGGGAGTGAGTGTGGTTTTCTTCATATTCGCATTGTTCGCACTCGAATTTAGTCTTGTCGGAGTTGATTTTGAGACTGTGAGCGGCAACTTCGCTTTCATAGCCGCAGCCATCTACGCCGCAGACAGACTTGTGTCCGCTTTCGCCGGCGGATACAGTTGTAAGTTGGTGATCGGTTACCGTAACGGTGCAGGTTGCCGTTTTGCCGTCGCCCGCCGTTGCAGTGATGACCGTTTCGCCTGCCGCTACTGCCGTGATTTTGCCGTTGTTGTCAACTGTGGCAACCGCAGGAACGCTTGACGTCCAGGTTACGGTCTTGTCGGTAGCATTTTCGGGGAGAACTTGCGCTGTGAGCGTATCGTCTTGCTTGGTAACGTGTACGCTGAGCGACTGCTTGTTGAGAGAAACGCTCTCTACTGCCACCGTGGTGGACTTGAAGGTAACGGTTATGGTCGTGTCTTGTTGTACTTTGAACACAAATTTGCCTTCGCTGTTGAGTTCGCCGACTTTTTCTTCCGAGCCGAGCTTGAATGACTCGACTGCGTAGCCATCAACCGGCTTTACGGTAACGGTGAGTTCCGTGCCTTCTTTGTATTGACCGTCCTGCGATTCGGGCGAAAGCGTAACTGAACCTTGCGCCTTGTCATAATTCGCAATCTTAACTGAATAGGTTTTGTTGCATGCGGCAAACGTCAGGCAAAGAGCCACGAGCGTTACCAAACACAACAGAACAATTAATGTGTGCTTTTGGTTTTGTTTCATTGTTGTAATACTCCTTGTAATTATTTTTTCGCAGTTATTTATGGCGCGAATCCCATCTCTTTACGGAAGTGTGGTTCGGTTTTGTTTGACCGACAATTTTGCCTAAACTTTTTACACCCGAAATGTAAACTCAAACCATAGAAGTTCTCACCCCTTTTTTGTTCTGTATTTAAGTAACACAACGCCTGTCAGCCCTCGAAATAGAACTGTGCGTTGTCAATATTGCCCCAAGGACCTGCGCCCGTGAAGTCTGCCTTGACGTGGATACCTATCGTTACGCTTTGAACGTTGCTCGCGTCGAACTCCGCGCCCGTAACGGACGTTCTGGTCCACTTTTGCCAACCGTTCATCTGCGCCTGCGTGCCCGTAAAGGTATGCTCCGTGCCGTCCTTGTATTTGACCGTGATGTATGCATGTATGTCGCAATTTGTTCCGTCCGCGCCTTGGAAATCGAAACTGCACCCCCACTTGCCACTACCGTAAGTTTGAAGTTTGCTTACGTCTACGGTTTGATAGAGATCGAAATCGACCGCTTTGTCATCCCAGAAGTGGAAACTGTTTATTCCCATGCGGGCGTTGCCTATGTTGTTGCTTACAAATAGTTGCAAATTTTCCGTCTTGGTGTAACGAAGCCGCCAATTGCCGAGATCCGCCTGAACAAACTTGACCGTGGCGTCGCCGTAGGATTGGAATCCCTCGAAACTGCCTTCGTCCAAAATGTTGACGTTCATTACCCACACGTAGCAGTAGCAAGTTCCGCCAAAGAGCGTTGTGCCCGTTACCGTGTACATATCCACGGCGGATATATATTGCGTGAGTTGCGCTTGCTCGATGTTCCAAATGGCGTCTGTTACCTGTTTGGAGCCGTTGTTGAGAACGATACTGACCGTCTTTGGCAACTCTATCGTGCCTTCGTTGACCGTGTAGTAAACTTCCTGATCGGACAGATAGTCGGCGCGCAGGTCGGTTGTGTGTCCGCCTTTGACATATTTGAACACTTTGAGCGCCTCTATCGGCGAACCGTCGGACAGGAAAAATGCGTTGTTGTCTACCATAGAACCACCGCCGACAGGTGCGCCCGTAGGACTTGCCGCAGGTGCGGAACTATCGTACGAGTGAGCGTATGACGTTGCCCATCCGCAACCGTATCTGAGACACAAGTCGCGATTTGTGGCGCCTTCGGCGCTGTCGCTTGCCGCAACCCAGGTTCCGCCCCAATATGCCACGCCGATACCGTAGTCGCCGAGATCCGCAATGGCTTTGATAACTTCACGCACGGCGTTTGCCATACCTTGAACGGTTATCGGCTGAGTTGTCGTTTCCAGCGCGGTGCCGCCGCAACCGTCAAAGTCCTCCTGCGAGAAGGCGTATGCCGTTTCCAAAACCATTACGTCCTTGCCGAAATCTTTGTGAACGTTGGCAAGCTGTTTGGTAAGCGCGCTGAGCGATCCGTGCGACGTGTAGTACGGATACCACGATGTGCCGAATACGTCGTAATCGACGTTGTTGTTTTTGAGCGTTTGCGCCTTGGAATAATAGGTGTTGTCCCCCGCGTTGGTGAAGTGGACGGCGATTTTTGCACCGCCTTCCGCAACGGCGCCCGTAACTTTGCGCACCGCTCTTGCACCGGCATTCATCAGAACGGAAATGTTGGTCCAATTGGTTTCGCCCGCCATTCCGCCCGTGGTTTCGTTGCCTATCTGCACCATTGTGATTTTGACATCGGTGGCTTTGATTTGGGTGAGCGCGTCTTCGGTGAAACTTTCGAGAGCATCAGCCTTGGCGGACAATCCCATGTTTGCCCACGCTTTGGGCGCTTTTTGCTTGCCGGGATCTGCCCAGAAATCCGAATAGTGGAAGTCGATGATGACTCCGAGTCCGACAGCCTGACAACGTTCCGAAAGCGCAACGGCGTTGTCTACATCGCAATTGCCGCCGCCGTAGGGTTGCGTTTTGGCGCTGTCGGCATAGGGATCGTTCCAAACGCGAATACGAATATCCGTTATGCCGTTGTCTTTCAACACTTGAAGAATATCGGCGTCTTGCCCGTCAAAATCCTTGAATGTCAGACCGCTTTCGCTGCGAGCCTTTTCGACGGAAAGGAGTTCGGACGCGTCCATTGCCATGATGAAATCCGTGCGGTCTTTGAGACTCGGCACGTCGCCGACATACAGTTCGTTTGCGCTCGCTTCGCCCGCAACGGTAACGACGCACGTTGCTCTGTAATTGTTTGTAGACGTCGCCGTTATTACAGCCTGTCCGCCGCCAACAGCAGTTACAAGTCCGCTTATGCTGACCGATGCGACCGATGTGTTGGAGGACTCCCAGGTGAGAGTTTTGTCCGTGGCGTTTTCTGGCTCGACGTTCGGGACAAACAAATATGTATCGCCCACATTGAGGGACAGCGACTGCTTGTCAAGCGAAACTCCCGATACGGGGACGGGCTGCTTGGACGGATCCACTACTGTTACTATACATTGCGACGACTTGCCACCGACAGATACGCGGATTGCCGCCTTGCCGTCCTTTATACCCTTGACAACGCCGTTGTCTACCGTTGCGACAGTTGCGTCCGACGAACGCCAATTGGCGCTTATGCCGCTTGCTTCCTGCGGAAACACGGTGTATGTAAGCGTAGCTTGCTCTCCGACGTTGATCGTGAGCGTTGCTTGGTCGAGTTCGACGCTTGACACTTCGGCTGCCGTGTCGCAAGCCGCAAGCGGAACCACCATGCACGCTATCATTAAAATTGCCAATAAAATACTTTTTAGTTTCATAATACCCTCCGATATTAACCGTTTTTTTCAAATTTCAGGATATGCGGCGCAGTTTTTTGCGCGGTTCTTCCGCAGACGAACTTTCTTCCGCAACCGTCACGGAAACGGGCGCGTCGTCCGAATCGGAAAGAAGGTTTACTTCCGTCTCTGCCGAGAAGAAATGCGTTACGCCACTTTCAAATGTAATGTAAATGCGCGTTCCCGAAACGAGTTTTTCGACCTGCGCCGCCGTAAACGGAGCCGTCGGAACGCGAACGATAAGCTCCTCTCCCGTTTCCGTTTGGACGTGCAGATGGAAGGAACTTCCCATATTTTCGCGAACCCTTATTACGCACGGGATCGCTTCGGGGTTTTCGTGGTTGGACAGCGATATATGTTCGGGACGAACGCCGAGAACGATATCTTGCGGTTGAATATCCTTTTTACGAAAAATCTCGCCGCGTGCACCGTCTATTCGTTTTACAACCCCGCAAAGATTGACAAAGTATCCTTCGGCATCTCGTTCGAGCCGAGTGCGGAATATGTTCATCTTGGGCGAGCCGATAAACTCCGCGACAAACAGATTTTGCGGCATATCGAACAACTCCGTGGGCGTTCCCACTTGCTGTATCACGCCGTCCTTCATAATGACTATCCTGTCTGCAAGCGTCATCGCCTCAACCTGATCGTGCGTAACATAGATAAATGTCGTATCGATCTTCTTGCGCAGTTCGATCAATTCCGAACGCATTTGAGAACGCAACTTGGCGTCAAGGTTTGAAAGCGGTTCGTCGAGAAGAAATACCGATGCGTTTTTTACCATTGCGCGACCTATTGCAACGCGCTGCTTTTGTCCGCCCGAAAGCTCACGCGGACGACGTCCGAGATACTCCGTTATGCCGAGAATTTCCGCCGCATTGGCAACCCTGTCAGCAATTTCTTGACTTGTCAACTTTCTATTTTTGATTTTTACATCCCGAACATTTCCGTCCTTATCCGTAACGGGGACTTCCACAGGTATACGCATAAGCGTTAGCGGAAACGCAATGTTTCGGAATATTGTATAATTGGGATACAACGCATAATTTTGGAACACCATCGAGATATCTCTGTCCTTGGGTTTCAAGTCGTTGACTACCCTGCCACCGATTTTGATAGTGCCTTCGGTAATATCTTCCAAACCCGCTATCATACGAAGCGTTGTGGATTTGCCGCACCCCGAAGGACCGACAAATACGACAAATTCTTTGTCTTTAATTTTCAAGTTGAAGTCTTTTACTGCGACTACGTTCTTGCCGTATACTTTTTTGACTCCTGTCAATTCTACTTCTGCCATTTTGCACCTTACCCTTTTACCGCGCCGCCTGTTACACCTGCGACGTAATATTTTTGCAACAAGAGGAACAATACTGTAATCGGCACTGCCACTACAACTCCGCCTGCACAAAAAGTTGTATAATAATCGTTCTTCATAGAATCAGTGATCAGCCACTGCAATCCTGCCGCGACGTTATAGCCTGCCGAAGCGTTGTTCGCCATAAAGGTCGCCATGACGAAATCTCCCCACGGTCCCATAAAACCCATCAATATCGTATATATGACTATGGGTTTCGATAGCGGTAAAATCAATTTGAAAAAGATTTGAAGCCGTGTTGCTCCGTCCACTCTTGCCGCTTCGTCGATCGATTTGGAAATCGTATCGAAGAAACCCTTGGCGATGTAGTAACCCATTCCCGAACTTGCGACATAGATTATCATCAATCCGTATGGTGCGTTTGCGTCCGTCAAGTTCCAATCGTGCATCCACGTGTACAAAAGAATGAGCGTCAGGAAACCGGGGAACATTCCGAATACAAGTATCAAGTTCATCAAAAACTTGCGTCCATTGAAACGGAATCTCGACAGTACATAAGCGACCGACAATTGAAATATCGTTTGTACCACAGCGGTTACAATTCCCATCAAAAAGGTGTTGCCGTACCATTTAAGGAAAAGTCCGTTTTGGAAAGTAAACAACCGAGCATAATTGTCAAAGCCCCATTGCTTGGGTATGAGATACCCTGCAAGTCCCGTGCTTTCGCAACGGAATGATTCGAGAACAATACCGATAAACGGCAAAATCCAAACGAAACAAAGCACTGCCAAAACAATATGTATTACAATATTTACAACTCTGTTTTTCGTTTTTTGCGAAACACGTCCTTTGTTTGCAACTGCCGTCGTACTTGTGGAGAGAGTGTCCGTCTGTGCTACGAAAATGTCCGTATATTCCGGCGTGAAGTTTTCGGCAACTTCCATTTCAATATTGGACTCTACGGTCTTGGTTTCACTACCGTAAAATTCAAACACTTCGCCGTTTTCAATCCGTTCATTCATCATGAAAAGTCCTCCTCTCTTCGCGTGGAAGGCATAATCGTGAAAATGATGAGCGAAAGCACCGATACCACAATAAATATCATCGTTCCGATAACCGACGCCATCTTGTAGTTGGCTTCGCTACCCGTAGTAATGCCGAACAGCCAAGTGATAAGGATAGTTGTATCTCCCGCAATGTATCCGCCGACATCTCCCCAAGCAAAATGCGGAGGACCGCCCTGCGTCAAGAGATAAATGACGTTGAAGTTGTTGATATTGGATACAAAGTTCGTCAGAAGATACGGTCCCGTTACGAACAACATATACGGCATCGTAATTTTGCAAAACTGCTGAAATGCGTTTGCGCCATCAATTTGCGCCGATTCGTACAGATCTTGCGGAATATTCATCAAAATGCCCGTCGTTATCAACATCAGATACGGTATGCCGACCCAAATGTTGATAACAAGCACCATTACTTTGGCAAGCGTACCGTCGCCCCAAAACGATATAGGTTTGTCTATCCAACCCCAATTCATAAGCGTGGCATTTACTATGCCGTTGTCCGCAAACAAATTGCTGACGTACAACAGCGATATGAACTGCGGTATGGCTATCGTCATAACGAGAACTGTTCGCCAAAACTTTTTGATTTTGATACCCTTTTTGTTTATCAGCATTGCTACAAACATGCCAAGGAAGTAATTGCTGAACGTTGCAAACACTGCCCAAATCAATGTCCAGGCAAGTATCTCGCCAAATGCCAAAGACAACTGCGAGCCAAAAGTAAACATCTGATTGAAGTTTTCCAATCCCACCCATGTGAACAGGTTGTTGTAGCCGTCAGCTTCGTAGTCGTAACTTGTAAAGCCTACAAGTATCATAAAGATGATAGGCAATATCGTGAACATCACTATGCCGAATACCGGCAGCGACAACAGCGTCTTGTGGAATTCGTCGTCGGCAAGAGACTGCACGTCTTCTTTACTCGTCTTTATCTTTTTGCCGCTTGCGGTGATTTCATCCAGAATGCGACACTGCTTTACATTGAGCCGCCAAGTGTATATGAACGCTATTATAAAGAATATCGTGATAAGTCCATACAGCAATATCTTAAATGAGTTGTCCACGTGAACGGTCGTATAGACGTCGAGAATTGGGTCATATTCTTCAATTGTAGCGACTGTGCCTAACGAGCCGAACTTGCCAAGCCAGGCTCCGCCCCAAAATACCATATACAATATGAATGCCGCTTCAAACAAGAAGAATAACAATCCGCGCAACCACTGCCCGTGAGTAAGATTGCCGAACCCCATCACTAAATAGCTGACGCGTGTTTTCCAACTGCCTTTTTTGAATGTCGTACCGATATCTTTGATGTTTTCCCAAACGGAAATTCCGAAGTCTTTGATTTTCAATCCAAGTTTTACGAATTTTTTTGCGAACCATTTGGGTATTCCGACAAAAAATTGTTTGAATTTATATAGTATCCTTTGAAACCAGTTCAATCTTTGATATTCCAATGTGGTCAAAGGTTTATTGCCGGAAATCTTCTTTTCGTAGCGTCTTTCGAATTCTGCAAAAATTTCATCGCCGTCGTCATTGGTAATTACTTCATAGCATTTACCGCCGTCGTTTTTTAAGACGCGCGCAAGCGCAATCTCTTCCTCTTCGGAAGAGTTTGCGCTTTGTACCGGAGTAAATGCCGCATATTTATCTCCACGGTATGTAAATTTCATAAGCAGACGCATTGAAATCGATTCGCCGCCGATTGTCAAATCCGTCAAAAATTCTTTCATTGCCGTCTCCTTTTCTAATCTTTGAGATCGTTCAACGAATTGTTATAAGTTGTAAGAAGCGATTGCAATGTGGCGTCGTCTTCTTCACTTGTCGCCGCATCGCCCACCATCGTGTCAAGTTTTGCCCACCAATTTGTCGGATATTGTCCTTGCAACGTCGTCTTTGCCTGTTTAAGAAGAACATCCAATGCGGGAGACGTAGCGTCTGCCGCCGCTTTAATGTTGGACGGTCCCCATCCGACTGTTTCAAAACGTTCACGCTGACATTCCTCGCTCGTAAGGAATATGGCGAGCTTTTGCAGATACGCCGCTCTGTACGCATCACTTTGGGGCTTAACGCCCATCAATTTGCTGCCGAGATAAGAAACAAGCTGATAACTCTTGCCGTCAACGGTGAACGAAGGCAACGGAGCCACGCCGAGATCGCTTCCCAACGCTTGTTGTGCCGCTTTGTAACCCCAAATACCGCTTACGACGACCGCAGAAGGTATCGCCGCGTTGAAATCGCTCACTTCGGCGGAAGGATTGTAAACGCTTGATTTCAAAAGCTTTTGCAAACCTTTCAAAGCAATCACACCGTTTGCCGAAGAGAAATTGTCCTCATAGCTCTTGAAATTGCCCTTCTCGTCCGTAGTCCATTCCGACTGGCAACCTGTCGCATAAAAGAACGATGCCGAATACCAACTTCCACCGTCTTTTGTGAGGTTCATCGAGAAGTTTTTGCCAGCAGCTTTGCAATCTTCGATAATATCTTCGAGACTTCCGATATGCTCTTCCTTTACAACGCGTTTGTCATAGTACATAAAGTAACCGTTGTCTTTCGTAAACGGAAAAGCGCAAATGGTATCTCCGATTTTTGCCGCCGCAACGGACGCGTCATCACAAGTAGATGTAATTGCCGTTACCGAAGCGGTATTGAGTTTGCACAACAAATTGGAGTGGACGACGCGTGCAAGTTGATCCTGCGCAAAACAGAAAATATCCGCACACGACGCCGGAGTGGAAATCGCATTGCCTGCGGCTTTGGATTCGCTGACAATTTCGATTTTTGCCTTGAACTTAATGCCGTCCTCGTTTGTTTCGTTAAATCTTTCAATTTGCTTTTGTGTCAGAGCATCCGTTCCTTCGCCGACCCAAACGACAATTTCATAGTCGTAGTCGCCGTCCTTGTCGCATGCGGACAAAACGCATACGATTGGAATAAGCATCAAAATACTCAACAAAATGATTAGAGCGCGTTTTTTCATGTTTTTTCTCCTTTTTTTTGTTTTTTGTTATTCGGTTAGATTGTTTCTGTACTATGTTTTAGTACAGAAAGGGCAGGGGCGCCCCTGCCCCGCAAAACGGTGCATTTTTAGGTTTTATACTCATCGAATGCGGGCAATTTGTGCCCGTTATAGTCGAACAGACAGTGATTTGCGTACTCGTTCCTGTTTGAACGCTTATCGCTGTGAACATACTCTTTTCCCGCGTCGGAAGCCCAACAATTTTCACCGCAAGGCGTCCACAACGGCTCCCAATAACATACAAGTTCTATCTTGTGTTTTTGAGCGAGTGCAAGAAAATCCTTAACAAACCTGCGCTGTCCGTCAACCGTCAACGGATATTGCGCATTGAATGTGGCATCTTCGTGAGTGCCACCGTTTACCATAAGCGCCTCGCTGTCTTCGCTCTTTATATAATCTTCCGTCGTAAAGGCGCGACCGAGTTCCACTACCATAATGCGCTTACCAAATTTTTTGCAATTCTCAACATTGGCAAAAAATTGTTCGAACGGACCGTGCCAATATGAATAATAGGACATGCCGATTATGTCGTAATCGACGTTGGCAGCCTGCATTTGTGAATAAAACTCATTGTAAACCTTTTGGTCGTAGCTTCTTTCCAAATGCAAAATTATACCTGCTTTCGGATACACTTCTCTGCACGCTTTTATTCCGGCGTTAAGCAACTTAATAAGGCTATCGTAATTGGTGCGCGAGCCGTCGGGTTGTTCGTCGAGATGCCCGAAGGGCCACAATATTCCGTTTGTAATTTCGTTGCCGACTTGAATAAATTCTATGTCAATACCGTGTGCTTTGGCTGTTTTCAATGTTTCGGCGGTAAAAGCGTAAACATGATCGACAAGGCCCTGCAGATCGAAGTTTTGCCAGGCTTTCGGGACGCACTGTTTTGCGGGATCCGCCCAAAAATCACTGTAATGAAAATCCGCCATTATCTTGTAACCTTTCTCTTCGGAAAGCATTGCAAGTTTGATAAAATTATCCACGTCGCAAGTGCCGGCAAGATACGGCTCTCCGTTTCGTCCGTAAGGGTCGTTCCAGATGCGTATGCGCATAACATCCACACCATTGTTGCTGAAAGCATCCAATGGCTCTATTTCTTTGTTTCCGTCAAAATATTTGGCGTGATGTATATTTTCCATTTCAAGATATGTAGAAGCATCTATACCGAGTCTCATATTATTGTTCACCTGCCTTATGTTCACTGAATTTGGGCGGTTCGTTATCTTCGCCGAAATCCACAACGCGCTGACGAAGCCTTCCGTATTTTTGTTTGAATTGCTCGTTAAGCCCGATTACCTCGTCTTCGGTTCCACGAAATGCGCAACGCAAACAGTAATATTGCTTTGTTTTTTCATCGTAAAACATATCCATATCGATGTCGCGCATAAAACAACGCGGACAACGGTAATTCAATTTACCTTTTGTAGCTTGAGCCATGTTTCCATTCCTCCCTTTGAAATATTCTTTCTTGCCCGCAAATGGAATACGGGAGAGAACGCGATCCCCTCTTCAACTTCGAATTCATCGGGATAATCCGTTGATGACCTGTCCGCCTCGTTTCCTTCCAAAGTTATTTGCGTGTGGATACTCGGCAAGCAAGCATTAGCATATATTTTTCCTACGGATTTACGTCCCTTGTACTCGTAATCGATCAATCCACCGCCGCAACAATTAGTGTAAACCCACAAACTCACATCTGTCATATCGGGTTGATATTCCGTCGTGCCGAAACCGCCCGTCAAATACTCTTCGAGCGTGACGACTTCGCCGTGCAAATCGTTAACTATCTCTCGCCTCGTCATCATATTGCCCGTTTCTTCATCGAAGAAGAATATCGAACGCACGGTTATATCCAAACCGTCCAATGTAACCGTTACGGGATCGGCGACAATTTTTACGCCTTTATCTGTTTTTTCATATCTTGCCATTGTACGGCAAAGACACAAATCGGCGGTTTGTCCGTGATAATGGATCTTGCACGACTTTACCGTGCCTGCGCCGGCATAGTGTGTGAAATAGCCCGCGCGATAGTTGGCTTGTATGATATAGGGATAGGACGCGTCGTACACATTATCTGTACCAATACCAACCTTTTGCGGAATTTTGGCAACATAGGGACGCAAATCTATCATTGCGCCGCCTTGGTTGAAATCCAAACAGCAGCGAAGCGACGGAGACGCATACCAAAAATATTCCTTGTTGCTTCCATAGAGAATGTCCTTCCACATGGCGCACTCCGCACGTTTGTAATTCGGGTGGGTCTCACGGTAATAATCGGCAAGTTCGCTCATGGTCATATCAATGCATTTGCCTTCCTGTTTAAGCTTGCCGTAATATCTCATTACATCTTTATAAGACTTTGCAAGACGTTCATAGGGAGACTCCCACCGCCCTGCCTTGTTGAGCCAACCCGGTCCAACGAACATCATGTTGTAGCAGAACCCGTCATTGTACTTGGCGAGATGACGATACTGATCTATAAGGTTGTAAAGGTAGGGATATTCCGTTCCTTTCTCATCTTCGTAATAAATCATACCGCGCAGCACATTTTGCGGATGCGTTCCGAAGTTTGATCCGTTGCCGTCAAAGCAAGCAAGTAAGTCGCGGGAGAGATGCGGAATTGCGACAATACCACTATCGTCATCTCTATCGCTTGCGGGGCAATGAGAATTTACTTTTGACGGGATCCAAGGATTCCACGGACCGCCGTCCATAAATGTGTACCAACTATTGTTGCAAGTGTGATAGGCTTTCGGTCCTTCTTCCCAACAGGTGGCAATGGCACATTTGACGGAAGGATATTTTTCCTTTATGTAGTTGATTGTAAACGCATCAAGGAAGTAACTGCCGGTAGATTCCGGATAGAAGCCGAATTTTTCATAGAAAAGCCCGAAACAGTCATCTACTATCTCTTTCTTCCTTTTTTCATCAAACATCCAAATACAAAAATCCTCTGTTTGGTATTTTTCTTTGAACTGTTTGCAAGGCAAGCCCAAAAGCGACAAGCCTATTTCATCGCCGTATTTATCATGGTGTTCTTTTGCAAGCTCCACTATCTTGTCAGAAAACAACGAAGCATACGTTATTTGAATGGTGGTTTTCAGACCGCATTCATGAGCCGATTCCTGTTGAAATAGAAATATATCCAGCGACTCGTCCTGCACATCTCTTTTGCCACCGAGTGCCTTTTCCGCATATTCAGGCGAAAGCTCAGGGCGATGAATAATATTCAATGCCAATTTGCTTTCGTTGTTTGTTAATTCTGTTTGACTTTGCACATCAATTCCTCCAACTTGATTATAAATTCGGGACTATAAGTTTAATATCGCCAAAAGGCGACAATATCCCTTTCCCAATTTAGTGATTAAATTATACACGACAATAAATCTCATTTCTACCCCAAACTCTGCAAGAAATATATGATTTCTAAAAAAAATTTGCGTTTTAATCAAGGCATTATTATTACTCTTTATAAATAAAAGAAATTAAGATAAACTGCAAAAAAATCGGAACATTCTTGTTGAGAACATCCCGAATATACATCAACCTAATAACCCGAATTTGTATCGAATGAAATATGAATTTATTTTATCCTTATTTAATAACGGTTGTGGAAACGAAGGAGTATTTACGGCATCGGGAAAGAATTGCGGTTCGAGAGCAAAACCTTCGCGCGGAATGAGATCGTGCGTGCCGTTAAAACCATGCAAAAAATTACCCGAATAGAATTGCAGACCGGGCATATCCGTAAATACTTCCATTTTTATGCCGCTTGATTCGTTGAAAGCCAATGCCGCACATTCGTTTGCGCTATGCCGCAACACAAAATTGTGGTCGTAACCGCTTGTTGGCTGCAACTGAGCGGAATTTATGTCTTTGCCTATTTTTTTAGGATGACGAAAATCCAACGGCGTACCTTCTACCGAAGTAATCTCTCCCGTGGGAATTTGCCCCGCTCCCATCGGCGTGTAACAGTCGGTGTTTATTTGCAGATATGTTTCGTCAACTGTTTGTTCTGTGCCAAGGCGGAAATACGGATGGATTGTAGGTGCCCAAAACGTATCCTTGTCGCAGACGGCGGAAAAACGCACGGTAAGCGACGCTCCGTCCAAAACAAATTCCACGCGCATAGTCAAATTACCGGGGAATCCCTGATCGCCGTCGGGACTGTTCACAGACATTACAAGCGACGTTGTATCGACCGTCTGCACCGAAAAAAGACGTTGATCAAAGCCGATTTTACCGCCGTGCAAGGTGTTTTCGCCGTCATTTTGCGACAACAAATAGGTTATTCCGTTAAGCGTAAATTTGCCGCCCGCAATTCGGTTGGCAACACGCCCGATGACCGCTCCGCTGTAAGTATTGCTTTTGATACGGTTGCTTTGCGACGA
The DNA here is from genome assembly GCA_947629985.1 of uncultured Clostridia bacterium. Lineage (GTDB taxonomy): Bacteria > Bacillota > Clostridia > Christensenellales > CAG-314 > Fimimonas. Next base: position 113,444 of record CANRFV010000001.1, read on the forward strand.
AAATCCGAGAGACAGTTCTCTCCCCGAAAACCATATTGAACGAATACTTGCACCGCGATTGGATATTTCCACAGATAGATTATCGCTTTCTATAACGTAAATTTGCTCTGACTGTTTGAATGTTTTCATTGCCATTTTTCACCAACTTTCCTGCATAACATGTCTACTGTCATTCTAATAGTATATTACATAAATACACTATACGCAACTCTACAAAACACGCTAAATTTAACTAGATGGAACCGAAACATTGCTTATTAACAATTATTTCATAGAGAATATCCTATAAAAACTTCCGGCTCAAAACCAAGATGTCGCATCGTGTTTTTCCATTCATTTAGTCTATTTTTCAAAACCAACAATTTTAACGAACTCAAAATAATTTTACCATTAAGTACGGGCAATGGCTTTGCGCGCTCCAAAACAAATATAATCGCCACCCTGTTTATGCGCTTATCAAAAGACAATTCTTTTTTTCTTATACCTTTTGCAGAAGCCTCAATTTGATCGACCGCATAACAAAGTTTGCTAGATGAATTACCAATTTTTACAGCATAAAGACATTCATCTTTATACAAATCAGCCACTTCTATTTTATGTCCATTTATAATTTCTAATTTTCTGTCCATTAGCGTATAGCCTAATGAATTCGCCAAGTATTCGTTATAAGCCCTCTCCGAATAATATTTTTTTTGTAACAATCCAAGTACTTCTTCTTTTGATTTGCCAACATAGTCGGAAAAATCTTTTTCTTCATCATATTTTTTATCCAATATTTGATTATAACGTTCATTTGTCCAATTAAAATTGGGATTTTCGTCAATATCAAATTCGTCCATTGACGCATCCAATTCAGCCAAATAATCATCATTATATTGATACCATTCGCCTTTTACAAGGACACATTTTTTATCTTCATTTGTGTAATCAATTAACTGTTTAATCGTATATTCGTGCGAAGAATCCTCCGTTTGAACTTCAATGTTTAGAGAAAGTATTATTTCATTATATTGTAGTCCTTTTTCTTTACAAAAAAGTTCAATTTCATCTTTGCTTAGTGTATCAATTATTTTAGAACGACGATTTGATTTTATTGTAAATTTCTGCGCTGCGCTGTAAAATACCTCTTGTGTACCAATCACATCGAAATCAGAAAAACAAATATCCAAATTATCATTAACCAAATCTCTTTCTAATTGCCTATCCAACTCTTCCAACAACTGCGCATTTTTCACTTTAACAAAAATCGGAATTTTGGTAACATCAGCTTGCTTTGATAAATCATTTAGATAAAATAAAATATTTATACACTGATCTATTGTAGGTGTGCCAATGTTAAGTTTAATAGACGTGCCAATTTCGATATCTTCGCCGAATAGCTTAAAATCTTCATCCAATTTAATTTTACCTTTTATTTTTATAAAAGACTCACCACTATCATATTCAAATCTCTCGTTTCTCAAATATGATACGACAGTTTTGTTTCTATTCGAATTCGGATTAGTCTGCGCTGTCGATTTAATTTTTTTATAATCAAATTTTCTACCCAAAGAAAATGCAAAATCTTTATCAGCAAATTTATCAACACGATAGAAGGCGTTGCCAAACGTTAGAGCATAATAACACTCATTTACATTTACAAGCATTACCGCCCATGCTTGTTTTTCTTTTTGAATATTTTGTTCACCAAATTCTGATAGAACCCAGTTCCACGAAAGACTATTTTTTATATATGGGTCATTTTTTACATACAAAATCGAGTTAATTTCTTGTTCGTTTATTGAGCTTACCTTATTGATAGTTTTACAAATTTTGCCTAAATTTTCCTTGAAATCATTAATTCTGTCTTTGTCAATTCTGAAAATGTTTATTGAACTCATAACTCCTCCGTGTTAAACTTATGTATCTGCTAAATTTATCCTTTTCTAATTTTTTAGTTTGCAATCGCTTGCAGAAAAATCTGCAAGCGACGCAACGAAGAGAAAAATAATATGAAAAACCATAAGACATAAGTCTTAGGAATGGTATCCATTGGGATTTTTTGTTTGCCAATTCCACAACGAGGAACACATCTCGTCAATGCCGAGCGTAGCTTGCCAACCAAGTTCACGCTTGGCTTTGTCGCTCGACGCATAACAGGCTGCGATGTCGCCTGCGCGGCGCGGCTTAATTTTATAGGGCAACTTGTGTCCGCAAGCCTTTTCAAAGGCGTGTATAACGTCCAACACGCTGTAACCGACGCCTGTGCCGAGATTGTAAACATATACTCCCGACTGCGTAAGTTTATCTATCGCCGCCAAATGCCCCTTGGCAAGGTCCACAACGTGAATATAATCTCTTACGCCTGTGCCGTCCGGCGTGTCGTAATCGTTGCCGAATACGCCTATCTCCGGTAATTGCCCTATTGCCACCTTGGCAATAAAGGGAGTAAGATTATTGGGTATACCTGCGGGATCTTCGCCTATAAGTCCGCTTTCGTGCGCGCCTACGGGGTTGAAGTACCTGAGCAATGCTACCGTCCAACCGTTATCCGAGTTGTAAACGTCCTGCAAAATGCGCTCCTGAAAATACTTGCTTGTACCGTACGGATTGGTTGTGCCGCCTACTGCGCATAGTTCGTCTATGGGCAGACGTTCGGGATCGCCGTACACCGTTGCCGACGAGCTGAACACAATGCGTTTGCAATTGTGAGACTTCATTGCTTCAAGCAGTTTCAACGTGCCGCCGATATTGTTGTCGTAATACTCCAACGGCTTTTCTACCGATTCGCCCACCGCTTTGAGTCCCGCAAAGTGAATTACCCAATCTACTTTGTGTTCGTCAAATATCCTGTTGAGCAACTCTGTGTTTCGCACATCGCCCTCGTAAAAGGGAACGGCTTTACCCGTTATCTGCTCTATACGTTGCAAACAAACGGGCGACGAATTGGAAAAGTTGTCTATAACAACTACATCGTGCCCTGCCTGTTGCAGTTCCACCACCGTATGCGAGCCGATATAGCCCGCTCCGCCCGTTACAAGTACCTTCATAACTTTTAACTCCTTTTACAATTTTTGTATTATTATACCATCGGATATATCCGTTTCGTACACTTTTGCGTCGTAGCCTATCTGACTTTTGTATCCTTCAAGCACGCGCGCTTTGAAATCCGCCACGCTGTCTGTTTTTACCAACGAAACCGTACAGCCGCCAAAACCCGCGCCCGTCATGCGCGAGCCCAAGCAAGCGGGATGATTTTGTGCAAAACGAGCCAATGTGTCCAACTCGACGCCCGCCACTTCGTAATCTTCTGAAAGGGATTTATGCGAAGCATTAAGCACCGCGCCTACTGCCGCTAAATAACCGTTTTTTAACGCCGTTGCGGTAAAACTAACCCTTTCACATTCGGTTATAACATGTTTTGCGCGCTTGTATATTACGGGCGGAAGTAAATCCCTGCAACTTTCGAGTTGTTCCGAACTTACGTCCGCAAGACAATTTACGTCAAGTTTATTTTGCAGCAATCGCAACGCCTCTTCCGTTTCCTGTCTGCGTTCGTTGTATTTGCTCACAACCAAGTCATGCGGTTTGCAACTGTCGATGATTACAAGAGAATAATCGCGGAGTTTAATGGGGATATACTCGAATTCCAACGTTTTGCAATCCAACAACAGCGCATTGTCCTTTTTGCCGTTGGCGGACACGAACTGATCCATTATTCCGCACATCACGCCGGCAAATTTATGCTCTGCCTGTTGCGCTATCTGTGCTATTTCTTTGTTAATTATCAACTCACCGCCAACGGTCGCCAATGCCGCAAGTACCGACACTTCTATTGCCGCAGAACTTGACAAGCCGCTGCCAAAAGGCACGGTGCAATCCAATTTTAGGTCGCAACCTACAAGGCGATGCCCATGTTCACGCCACAAATAAGCGCAACCGACAATGTACTTGGCGTATTTGTGAAAAGAAAAGTCCAATAATCTTTCGAGCGGAATGCTCACTTTCTCATCCAACGTAGTCCATTCGATGTTAATGCAATCACTATTGTTACGACGTATGTATACGGTATTGTTAAGCGACAGCGCACAAGGAAGAACCTTGCCGCCGCAATAATCGACATGTTCTCCAATAATATTTACGCGCCCCGCAGCGGTAACTTTGTATTCGTAATTTTCGTTCATAGCGCCCAACCCAAATCCTGCATAAATGCCACAGTTTGCAACTTGTCTTTGAACACTGCCGTATTTTCGAGAATTCGATTACAAATAGAACCGAGTTCCAAACGCATGGCAGCTTGCACTTTGTCGAAATCACGCTCGCCGTTCAAACCGTCAACAACTTCGTTATATACCAACTCAAAATCTTTCAGTTCTTCCGTTAAAGGTTTGCCATCTGATATAAGTTTTTCCACCCCATATAACTGTTTTTCCAATCTGCCGGGAAGAATGAATAAGCCCTGCGCCTCGATAAGCCCGATAGATTCTTTCTTTATAATATGAAATTCGGGATGTGCGTGGAACACGCCGTCGGGATATTCATCCGAAGTTATATTGCTCCTGAGAATAATACTCATTTCGTATCCGCGCTTTGTTTTGACTACCGTAGGACTTATGGCGTTGTGTATTCCTTTTTCATCCTCTGGTACAATGCCGAGTGAATGATTTTCGTAAGACACCCATTTGGCGCGGATGCTCTCGCCTATTTCTTCTATATCCGCGCGAGCCGACGAAACAATACGGACAACCGTCCCCGCCCAATCGACTACTTCAACCGTCGCGTTCGGATAGCGACCGTTTTTCAACGCATAAACCGCCCCTGCCTTGTGCATAGGCAATATTTCGCCGCCGCCCTGATAATGGTCGTGCGCAAGCACGCTACCGCCTATCCGTTCAAGTGGCGCATTACATCCAATGAAATAACACGGAAATTGATCAACAAAATCCATAAGCCGCGTAAAAGTGCCTCGATCTATGTACATCGGCGTATGTTTGTAATTTACGGCAATTCCGTGCTGATTAAAATATCCGTAGGGCGAATACTGCCAAAACCACCTCTGTCCGCCAAGCGTTATATCAATTGTGCGCAGCGTGCGTTTACTTCTGCCCGCAAAACCTTCGTTTTCGTGGCAAATATTGCATTTGGGGTAGCCGCTTTTAGTAGAATTGCCGCTGACGGCTTTCTTGGGATCGCGGAACTCAGGCTTTGCTTTGTTGATAGTTACAACCAAACCCTGCGAATCGAACCGCGGATTTTTGTCCAACGCAGCTTTTTTGACATAATCGCTCTTGACACAATAATTGTAGAACCAATGCAATGCGGCTTCGCTTCCAACGTCATCAAGTTTTGCATTAAATATTGCCTGTACATCTTTCGGAGAAAGCATCAACTGCGCCATTATGCCGTCGCGATAATATTCCGCCTGTTCGGGTTGAAACAGTCCCTTCGAAACACATTCGGCAGTCAATTCGTCAAGCAAGCGTTCGGGCGTTTGATCGTCCACATTGGGGATAGACATTTTAGACAAATATGCGTCCAAACCGAGCAATTCCAAAATGCCGTTGCGAGCATAGTCAACATCCTTTTGCGACAAATATAAGTTTTTTTCGGCATAACGCAGCAGTGCGTCGATAGCAGAATAAATCATATTTTGAGACCTTGTAGCGCAATTTTTGTCTTATTATATCATAGTACTTTTTAACTTTCTACCTTAAATCGCTACAAAAATATCGCTTTTCTAAATATTTTTTTCTTGCTTTTTGTGTAGCCATATACTATAATAGAAACATGACTACGCACGAAATGGAAAAAATTAAAGAAGTGATGACTTTGTTCTACAAAATAACTCACGTCGTCATCACACTATTCGACACAAACTTGCAACCCGTTCTCGATGTCGGAGAGTGGGAAGATTATTGCCTTGCGATAGGAAAAGATGAAGGGCGACTTTCCAAATGTATGGAGTGCGATAGAAAACACGCAAAAGATTCGGAAAAATATCCTGAACCTTATATTTATTGTTGCCATGCAGGAATAGCCGAAGCTGTTACTCCGATTTATGTCGATAATGCGCCTGTCGGCTACATAATGATTGGAAAATTCCGCGATGTAAACGGCGAATATTCATCCGAAGAAACGGTCGCAAAAACTGCCGAACAATATGGTCTTGACAAAAATGAGTTGCTCAAACAGTGGAATAAACTTGAACTTCTCGATAAGGAACAACTTACATCTACAATTCTTTTATTAAAAATGTTTGTAGGTTACATCAGAGACGAAAAAATATTTCACTCTATATCTAACTCATTTACCAAACAAATTGAACAATATATCAACGACCATTTAATGGAAAAAATAACAGTAGAAAATATTTGTACGGATTTGCACATCGCTTATCACGAATTATATGCTTTGTTTAAGAAGTATTACAAAAGTTCTCCGCACGACTATATCGACAGAGTACGCTTTCAACGTGCGCAAGATATGCTTATAAATACAAAAATGTCTATTTCGGATATATCAAACGCTCTTGGTTTTAACAAGCCCAGCGTTTTCTCGCAATTTTTCAGAGTCAAAATGAAAGCAGGAATTACGCCATCGCAATACAGAAAACAACACAAATAAGGACGATTTAACAATATGATTTACGTTAAATTTGATACGCAAAGTCAAACGGGTTTGCAAACTTGGATTGACACGATCAGTGATATTATTCAAGTGAACATATCTGTTTTTGACCCTCAATTTAAGTTGATTGTAGCAACAGACACAACATACGCAGACGTCCAAGCAAAAGAATGGAGTGAAAGACAGCTCCGTTTAACATCGCACTACCCAAACATTCGCTTGCTCGCCGATAAAACAGCAGAAGTAATCGGAGAAGTTGTATCTGAATTATACTCTTCTACAATTGCATATATAGTTGTATCTCGATTTTATTTCGACGCCAATGCCAACCCGCATATCAAACAATTTCGAGACGGATTACCTGTTTATGATGAAATACTCGCCAAAGATACGCTATCTTTAATCTCTTTTGGGGTTCAGGCTTGTTTGCGTGAATTTGTCATGGTAGACGCCGAATTTCCCAAACAACTTGACGATTTTATATATTCTAATTTGAACAAAAAAATAACGCTGACATCAGTAAGCAACGCGCTTCATATCACGACCAATTCTTTGCGAGTATATTTAGAGCAAGAGTTTCATTGTAATCTGCCCGCATATGTGAGAATGAAAAAAATTGAAGAAGCAAAAAATCTTCTTGCAACAACAAATTTGTCTTGTTATGAAATCGCCGAAAGAATTGGTCTTGATGAAGAATGTTGGGTAGGTTTATTTAAGAAACAGTTTTCTATGTCTCCCGCGGCGTACCGTCTAAAAGCGAACAAGTAAACAACCATACATAAACTATGAATAACACCATTACTGTGGCTTGCGTAACAAACGATGGATACGCGCCCTATCTCTCCACCGCTATTTATTCCATAATAACAAACAGCAACTCAAACAAGCATTATGACTTGTTTGTGTTTTTTTCATCTTTAAGCAAAGACAATATCGACTTACTATCAACTCTGCAAACCGAGAACGTTACGATCCATTTCGAGAATTTCGATAACTTCACAAAAGAATATGACTCCTTGTTTTACACTTGGGCGCACTATACCAAAGAGTCATATTATCGTCTGTTTCTGCCTAAATACTTTGAAGAAATAGGCATTGACAAGTTTATTTATCTTGATGTCGATCTCGTAGTGAACTGCGACATCGGTGAACTTCTTAATGAAGTCGATAGTTCTTACTCGGTTTATGGCGCGCTAAATTACTCCACTGCCGAAGATGCTGAATACATACAGTCACTTGGGCTGTCCTATCTTAACTATATTAACGCCGGTGTTATGGTGGTTGACAGCAAACAATTCAATCAAAGGCACTATCTTAACAAGGCAATAGAAATCATAAGGCAACGGCGCAAATTCATCTACATAGATCAGGACATACTCAACCTTGTTTGCAGTGGCGACATCGGTCTTGTTTCTCCGTCGTGGAATATGCAATGGAATAATTTAGATTGCCCCGAAAAGTTTATGCCAGAAGTTCGTGACGCTGTAATGCAAATCACCCAACCTCGCATCGTCCACTATACGATTGACAAGCCGTGGAATTGTATGCTCAACCACTACGGCGAGTTTTACCATAAATACGCCGCAATGAATCCCGTTTACAAATTTTTCACCAAATAAAAATGCATATAATTGATTTTAACGTAACTAATATGTGGAACCCCAAAAAAGGAAACCGCGTTTGAACAGGTTTCCTTTCCGACGAAAGAAATTTACTTTAATTTCACTCCTTTATAAATTTATTTTGTTAAATGCGTCTTAATTGCTATCGCCGGTATCCTTATTATATATTAAACATGAGTAACCGCGCCGACTAACTTGCCGTTTTGCACTATCGGGCTACCGCTCATCCCTTGCACAATTCCGCCTGTTTTTTCCAACAAATCGCTGTCTGTTACGTGTATAACCATACCTTTGTCATCACGCGAAGTTTGAGCAACGGTTTTAACTATTTCTATATCGTAAGCGCAACGGTGATTATCGTCTAACGTGCAATAAATTTGCGCTTTGCCGGGCTTAATTTCGCCTATGTCTGCCACGTCTATCAGATCTGCACAAAAATTCGGCAAAGTGTTGAAAGTTCCGTATGCGCCGAATTTGTTATTGGCATAAATATTGCCAATGCGCTTGTCAAAGCAAAAACTGCCCTTAAGTTCACCCGCGGCGCCTTTTTTGCCCTTTTCTATGCCGTCTATCGAACAATCGAACACGCCGCCATTGCAACAATTTATAATATTACCTTTGGAGTCGCAAATAGGATGTCCGAGACTGCCGAATTTCAAATTTTTGCGTACGTACGTAAGCGTACCGATACCGCTGGACGAGTCGCGCGTCCATAGCCCCAATCTGTACAGCCCCGACACCAAGTCTTTACAAGGTTTTATAGTTGATTCCACAAGTTGCCCGTCGCGCAAAAATTTGACGGACAATTCGCACCCTTGCGAATTTGCCGCAATCTCGGACAATTTGGCAGATCCGTAAATTTTTTTGCCGTCAAGTTCCACAACCACATCGTTTATCTGAATGCCGGCTTCCAGCGCGGGGCAGCGTAACTTGCCGTCGAACGCTACGAATTCATTAAGCCCAATTACCGTTACGCCGTCGCCGTCAATGGTAATTCCAAGCGGATAACCGCCCAAATATACCTGCTCGTCAATGCGCGAAGTTTGGTTGCCCGTAAACAAGTTACCTAAACTATCCAAAAAATCGGTTTCGCCACCATTATCAACATCGATATTTGCAACAGAAAAAATTTTGTGCGGCGCACAAACTACACAATTAACGGTTAAACCCAGCGCCATTTGCAATAGCAACAGCGAAACGGCAAAAATCAGCAAAAATTTTTTCATACTTACCTCAAAATGCTACAAATAGTTTGTGAAACGAACCTTATAATATACGTCGGCGCAAATAACGTCAAACATAAAAGGACTCGCATATATTGCGAGCCTCTTTCATTACTATGTCTAAAATAGTACTATGTATAATTGCAAATATTAAAGTAGTAAATACGGTTTAAGAGCGTTTTGTAAGAGTATTTTTGTATTTTACGGACCAATCAAGCAGTTCGCGCGCGTTAGCCAACGCATGATTACCGATCGCACCCATCAACCGCGCCACTTCTTCGGCGCGCCGCTGCTCATCAGACAAACAAGTTACAACAGTGTTAGTTTTACCGTTATTCAGACGCTTTTCAATCAAAAAATTGTCGTCCGCCATCGCCGCAATTTGCGGTAAGTGAGTAATAACAATGCATTGATAGCCGTCTTGTTCCGCGTTTGACACATTAGCAAGTTTAGTTGCGACCATTTGCGCCATATTACCGGAAATTCCCGCGTCTATTTCGTCGAACACCATTGTGGGTATTTTTTCCGCAAGGGCAGTTATATTTTTAACCGCCAACATAAAACGGGACATTTCGCCGCCGGATATTACTTTTGCCAAAGGTTTTAACGGTTCGCCGACATTTGCCGACATCAAAAATTCCACACTGTCAAAACCGTTGGCAGCAGGAGAACGGCAGTAATCTTCGAAGGACGGAACGTCGCAAAATTCAACTTCGAATTGCGTACCTTTCATTCCCAAATCATCAAGTTCGCGTTTGATGTTTTGCGACAATTTCAAAGCCGCCGCCTTGCGTAGTTCGGACTTTTCCAATGCCAATTTGTACATTTGCCGCAAAACATTGTTTTTGTCGGCATTAAGTTGTTCAATACGTTCGGTTGCATTTACCAAATTGTCGTACTGAATTTGCGCTTGACGCAAAAACGCGCGGACATCTTCCATAGTGCCGCCATACTTGCGCTTGATCTGACGTATTTTTTCCAAGCGTTCTTCCATACGATCGACGTCGTATTCGCTGAAATCCGTTGCCTGCAAGATATTTTCCAAACTTGCAGATACATCTTCAAGATCGAGACGCGCCGTTTGCAATTGATTTGCCAACGACTCCGCTTCGTTTTCCAACGGCGAAATATTTTTAAGCAAATTTACAGCCTGAAAAGTTTGGCTTATCGCACCGCTTTCGGTGCTGAGCAAATTATTTGCCTGACCAATGGCGGACGTTATCTTTTCGATGTTAACCATACGTTTGTGCATGGCAAGCAATTCGTCTTCTTCGTTTTCGCCTATATCCGCGGCTTCGATCTCGTCAATTTGAAATTTCAGTATGTCAATCAAACGTTCACGTTCGGCGTCGCTGCCGCCAAACGATTTAAGTTCGCGGTTGATCTTGGCAAGTTGCGGAGCGAGATCATCTTCCAACTGCGTACATATTGTGCCGAAATTACAAAATGCGTCCAAAACCGACAATTGATTTTTGGGATTCAACAGCGCCAAATGTTGTCCCTGTCCGAAAATATCCACCAATTCCGCGCAAATATCTTTAAGAATTGCCAACGTGGCGGTTTTACCCTGAATTCTGATTTCGTTTTTGCCCGCCAACGACATTTTGCGATTAAGCAAAATCTCAGCGTCATCCGAGTAGCCGTATTCTTTAAGTTTGCCTATTACGGGACTGTCGGGTTTAACTTCAAACAGTGCGGAAACTTCGGCGTAATCGGTTCCGTACTTTATCAGCGTTTTGTCCGCTCTGTCGCCCAAAACAAACGCAAGCGAATCGATAATAATCGATTTACCGCTGCCCGTTTCACCCGTAACGGCAGTTAATCCATCGGAAAAATCGATATCCAGATGATCGATCAGCGCAATATTGTCAATGACTAAATTTTTAATCATAATGTACCTTTTTTGAGAAAACCTTTTGTGCCTTACAATAACTGTTTTATTTGAAGTTGCACTTCGGCAGCGTCCGCAACGCTTGCGCAAACGGCAAGGACCGTGCTTCTGTCGGCAAGCAAGCCCACGCAATTTTGCAACGGCAACTGTTCCAAGGCGCTTGAAACTGCGGCGGCACCGTCGTTGATTGTCTTTACCACAACGAGATTTTCGGCGATAACTACCGAAATTACCGCTTCGCGCACCACGTTTTTGAGTTTCAACGACAATTGTCCCGCGTCAACTTTTTGCTTGGTAACATATTTATACTTGTTGTCGGGCGTAAGCGTTTTTATAAGACCCAATTCCTTGATGTCGCGAGAAATTGTCGCCTGCGTAATATCGAAGCCGGCATAGCGCAATTCGGAAACCAATTCGTCCTGAGTTTCTATATCTTTGTTGGAAATTATATTAAGTATTGTTGATTGCCTTGATGCTCTGGACATTTCGCCTCCGATTTAATGCTGTTTTGCGCTTAACTATGCCGATTTTAGCAATTTTACAGAATACTATGTGTGATATAGTATTCAACTCGCCACTTTCGAGATTTTTTTTCTATTATACAATAATTTGCGTTTCGGTTCAACAAAATTACAACATTTTTTCGATAACTGCCCGTACACTATCGACGTCAAGTCCGCTTTGATGTATTTGCTCGTCTACGGTTGCGTGCTTAATGTATGTATCGTCCACGCCCAAATTGCGCACCGTTATGCCGCGGTTTTGCGCAAAATGCATTGTCAACAGACTTCCGAACCCGCCGTAAACTACGTTCTCTTCCAATGTGATAACGTTGCAATCTACGCCGTTCAAATATTCTTCGTCCAACGGTTTTACTGTCGTAACGCCCACTACTTCAACACTGTCAATATTCTCCGACGCGGACAAGCCTATATTTAACATTTTGGCGCCCACGCACAATACACAAAGTCTGCGAGCCGATCCGCCCTGTTTTACTATATCCCAATGCATAGTGAAATCGCGGCTTTCGCTATCGAGCGTTCTGCCGTATCTGATAGCAACCGGTCCGTCAACAGATACGCTCCGACAAATCATTTGCGAAAGTTGGTTGTAACTTGACGGTGTCCAAATTTGCAAATTGGGAATATGCGACAAATACGACAAATCAAACAGCCCCTGATGTGTTTGACCGTCTTCGCCCACAAACCCCGCTCTGTCTATTAGCAATGTAACGGGCAAATTTTGCAATGCCACATCGTGCAAAATACAATCGTAACTGCGCTGCAAAAAAGTAGAATATATTGCAACAAACGGACGCATACCACCCTTTGCCAAGCCTGCAGCAAATGTTACGGCATGCTCTTCGGCTATGCCAACATCGTAGCAACGTTGGGGAAAACGCTCCTTGAACGTACCCAATCCCGTTGCGGTTGTCATAGCGGCGCTTATCGCCACAATGTCAGAACGCTCTTGCGCCAAGCGACAAAGCGTGTCTCCCACCACGGCGGCGCTTTCCAATTTGTCCGATTGAACGCCCCCGCGCGGTACCGAATGGTAATATTCAGGATCTTTTTCCGCAGGCAAATACCCTTTGCCTTTTTTTGTTGCAATATGTAATACGGTAGGTTTGCTTACGTTGTTTTTTATTTTATTCAGGTAGTAAACCAAATCTTTTACTTCGTTGCCGTCTACAATGCCGATATATTTTACGTCGAAGTTATCGAAGTAACTGTTGCGCACAAAATGCGATTTTAATCGACGTTTACACCAACGCAAAAATTTGTACGACGGCTTGCCCACAAGTGGAATTTTAAGCAAAAATTTTTTAAGCCGCTCTTTGTTTCGGTCGTACTTACCAACGCGCAATTTGGAAAGGTTAAGCGTTGCCGTTCCGACGTTATCCCCGATAGACATATTGTTGTCGTTTAGCACGATTAACATTTTGGTATCTTTTACGTTGTTAAGCGCCTCGTACGTCAAACCGCAAGTCATACTACCGTCGCCAACAACCGCCACAACGTTGTAATCAAGCCCCAAAGCGTCGCGTGCCGAAGCAATGCCCAATGCCGCGGATATTGCCGTGCCCGCATGCCCTGTGTTGAAGGCGTCCGATTCGCTCTCTTCGCAATCGGGAAAACCGCTCAAACCGCCCTTTTGACGTAACGAAGAAAAATTCTCACCCCGTTGGGTAAGAATTTTGTGTACGTAACTTTGATGACCGACGTCCCAAACTATTTTGTCGCGTTCGTCAAATACGTAATGCAACGCCACCGTAAGTTCCACAACGCCTAAATTGCTTGCCAAATGTCCGCCGCTTTGCATAACGTCGTCAATCAACTTTTGCCGCAATTCTGCGCACAATTGGGGAAGTTGCTTTACTTCCAATTGTTTAAGATCGGATACGGTCTTTATCTTTTCAAGCAATTTTAACCTTCTTTACGGAAAATACTCAATATTTTGGCAACGCCGAAAATAATGTTGTTGGCTTTGTTTACGGCAATTCTTTTTCCCACCGCTTTCAAGGTTATCGTAAGGGTGGATATCACCGCATATATCACTACGGAAATAACAAAATTCCACACGGGTTGCAACTGCGTCATTCTTACGGCTTGGGCGGCTATTGCAGCGGCGCACACACCGGAGACTATTCCGCATACGTCGCCGACGATATCGTTGCAAACCGACGATACAACGTCGCTTTTTTGCGCAAATTTTACGGCGAGTTTGGCTCCTTTTACCTTACGCGAAGCCATAGACAAAAACGGTCCCACATCGCACGACGTAGCCGCCGTTCCGATAACGTCGAAAATTACGCCCAACAACAATATAACAACCGTCAGTATCGACGCCCACCACAGTTGCGAGTCTTCCAACACCACTTCGGACGCAGCGTTTACCGCCGCCGCCAAAAAGAATGTTATAATACACGCCTTTAATGGCCACAAATTGTGTTTTTTGCGCTTTTTGTCTGCCTTATTGTCGTGTTTTTTGTCCGCAGCACTGTTACTGCCGTTTTGTGTTGATAGCGTTTGTTCCGTTTCTGTATCGCCACGACTGTCGTCCGATCGCGGAACCGAATCCGAATTTTTCATACTACTCCGCAATAATTTATTTTATACCGACAAGCATATCTGCCGCTCATCGGTAATTTGTGTATAAAAAAGGTGGTGGCTTGTCAGATAAACCTTACGGCATAGGTTCAGTAGGATTTCCCAAGCAAAAACTTCCCGTCGCCGAAGAAGCAGTTTCCTTTTACTTTTGCTCATGCGGCGTTACCGCTCGCACAACTGAATCGCCACTAAGTCCGTACTATAATCTCCAACAAGTCTGGTTTGCAGTCTAGAAGATTTCCTTTACAGATACCAACCTATTTTAGTTTCTTTTGCAAAGTTCATTTCGTAAAGCCATCGGTTTGTGTCGTAGGCCAACAAGCACAAGCCGTTCAATACTCCCAAAACTTCACTCAAAACAGGCTACACTGTACACAGCTTTTTATTCACCGCATAGCAGGTTTAACCTCAGAGAGTAATTGCTTGTCAATCAGACAACTACCCTGTAGAGTCTCCACGACCGGTGGGAGTATAACGTATGCCATTACGTCTTACCCGCCGATCTTAACTTCCAGCACAAGCCCCCGTTTGGGCAACGAAAGCCAGCACAAGAAACTTCATCGATATGCCCGTCGGCGGTCTTTTAGGCCCGCCTTCAATACGTCAGTTTCTGACTAGAATACTGCACCACCTAAATTTATTAAGTTGTATTTTGTATTATACCACATATTAACGCAATTTGCAACAAGTTGCAAAAAACGTGTTCAAATCACGTTATTATTGATATTATAGGTTGCATTTCAACCCAATATGACTACTTTGTACGCGAAAGATTTTGATCGCAAAAATCTTTTATAAATTGAAGATCGTATTGTAACGAATCGCAAGATGCTTTTATTTCGTTACTCAATTTTTCGGCATACTCTATCAAATCGCGCTCGCTGAACATATCCAAAAAGGATTTTTCGCATTTTTTCGAGTCGATTATATCGTCAATTATTTGATAGCAAATGCCCAATTTTTGCGCAATGTCGTCAAAAACGGTAATCTCGCTGTCGTTTGCACCGCCGCAAATCGCGCCGCAAACCAATGCCGCGCGCAACAAATCGCCCGTTTTGTGCAAAGCGACGTCATTCGCTTGCTCTACCGTCGTGGTTTCGGTAAATAGATCCAGCGACTGACCGTGGATCAGTCCGCCTATTCCGCTCTTGCCGAACAGGAAAATACATGCGGCTTGGTATTTTTTGGAGGACAGCGGTCCGCTCAACGCCGTTTCCACGGCAAGATTCAACAGCGCGTCTCCTGCCAAAACGGCGGTCGCTTCGCCGAACTGCATATGGCACGCACGCTTGCCGCGACGAAAATCGTCGTTATCCATGCACGGCAAATCGTCGTGGATCAACGAATAGGTATGCACAAACTCTATCGCCGCCGCCAATTCTTTGGCGCCGCCGTTTACGCTGTTGCCGACGGCTTTGCACGTTTGCAACAACAGCAACGGTCTGAAACGTTTACCGCCGGTAAACAAACTATATTCCATCGCTTGCAATACCTTGTCGTTGCCTTTGGGAAGGTAGCCTTTCAATATTTCATCAATAAATTCTACGTTGATTTTAGTTTTCATCGGTTATCCTCTTTGCTTTTTCCTGCAAAATTTCAAGTTTGCCCTTGCAGTCGTTTAATATTTCCATACATTCGCTTGCCAATTTGACGCTTTCTTCAAATATTTCCAAAGATTTTTCCAGTGAAACCTGCTCGTTTTCCATTTGCTCTGTCAAACTGTCGAGTTTGTCCAATTTTTCTTCAAGACTCAATGTTGTTTTCCTCCTTGCCGACAACTGTTGCGGTTATTGTGCCGTCGCTTACGCGTGCGCGCAATTCATCGCCTACTTTTACTTTGCTTACGGAATCGATTACCGTATTGCCGTTATACAGCCACCCGAAGCCCCTTTTAAGCACCGCGGCGGGATTCAGTGCGTCCAATTTGGCAAGCCTGTTTGTCAAATTGAGTTGCGCCTTGTCCAACTTGCCTGCGGCATTGCCGTCAACGCTGCGTAACGACGACCTTATTCTGCCAAAACAGCCGTCGATACGACGTTCAGTCAAATACCGTAAAATTTTAATATCGGATACAATATTTTCAGAATGACTGCGTAACGCCGCGCCGATATGCTCGTAAATCTGTTCCAAATCGTGTTTTATACGGGTGCGTTCACGCGCGACGTCCAGCGTAACAAATTCCGCCGCTTCGCTGGGCGTAACCGCACGCTTGTCCGCAACAAAATCGCACAGAGTAAAATCTATTCCGTGTCCAACTGCGGACACTACGGGCTTGCCGCACGCGGCTATACTGCGCACCACCGTTTCGGAATTGAAAACAGACAGATCTTCGTTGGAACCGCCGCCGCGCCCCACAATAACGACATCGACGTCGCTTGTACCGAAATAATTTATTCCGTCGGCTATTTCCGACTCCGCACCCGCGCCTTGTACCTTTACGGGATACAAATAAATTTTCGCAAACGGTTGCCGCCGCAATGCGACGTTGACAATATCGTGTATGACCGCGCCCGTTTCGCTTGTTACAACGCCGATTTTGGCACAGCAATGCGGCACAGGCTGTTTACGTTCTTCGTCAAACAGTCCTTCTTTTTGCAACTTGTCTCGTAACAACACAAATTGCAAATATGCGGCGCCCGTATTGCTGGTAGCGGTAAGTCTGCGAACGAACAAAGACAACGTTCCCGATTTTACCCAATATCTCAGTTGCCCTTCAGCCACAGCCACGTTACCCGCAACAGGCTGAACTTGACTGTCGTAACAAAAACAGTTGATTGCGCCGCCTTCGTCTTTAAGCGAAAAATACCAGCCGTCGCGCGCCTTTTTTACATTGGTTATTTCACCGCAGACGAACAAATCGCTCAGAACAGTATCCAAATCCAACACGCCGCGGATATAGTTGTTTAGTTGTGTAACAGTTATTGTCATTTCAATTGCCAATTGCCCGCAACAAGTTTTCGAACAGCATAATGCGCGTAACGGGCCCGACGCCGCCCGGAACGGGAGTAACGGCTTTGCATACGCCGTAAACTTCGTCCGCAACGTCGCCGTGCGTTTGTCCGTTTACAAAACCGAGCCCCACGTCTACAACAATACTGCTTGACGTAACAAAGTCTGCGGTTATCAAGTCGGGTTTACCGCACGCCGTTATCAGAATATCGGCGCCGCGACAAATGCGAGCCAATTGTTTCGTGTGCGTGTGGCACACCGTAACGGTTGCGTTACAGCCCAGCGCCATTAACATCAGCGGTTTGCCCACAGCATTGCCTCTGCCTACTATTACTACATTTTTGCCGTCGAGATCTATTGCGTAAAAGCGCAGCAACTCCAATACGGCAAGAGGCGTTGCAGGTCGCACACCTGCCCTGCCGTAATACATATCAGCCACCGACGCCGGGTTGAGACAGTCCAAATCTTTGTAGGGCGAAATGCAGGACAACACCGATTTGTATTCGTCGGGCAACGGTTGTTGCACCACGATCCCGTTTACGGTAACGTCGTCCGAAAGCGCCGAAACAATAGCGCATACGTCGTCCGCAGACGCGCGTCGATCCAAAATCACATTTTCGCACTGTACGCCCAAATCGCGCGCGGTTACACACAGCGACTTGCAATATTGTTGCCAATCGGCGTTATCGAAGCCAACGGTAACGATTTTTGCCGAACGTTGAGACAAAAGGCTACGCAATTTTTGCTTTGCGCTGTCGACAAACGACTTGCCGTACAGTATTTGCGCGCTCACGACAAACTCCTTTGATATGCGGCAAGAATCCCGTTTACAAACGACACGCTCTTTTCCGTGGAATATTTTTTTGCCAAGCCTGTGGCTTCGTTTATTGCAACGGGGGCGGGCGTTATGCCGCGGGAAATTTCGTACATTGCCAATTCGATGGCGGCAAGATCGAGACGATATATACGCGACAATTTGTACGACTTGGACAGTTCGGCAACCACAACGTCAAATGCGGGCTTACCGTCAATAACGCCGTGCAACAAATCAAGGGCAAAACGCTTGTCCTCATCCGTCAATTTGTCCGCTTCAAATTGCGACAAATCGTCGTCTGTATTGCCGCTTATCAAATATGAATACAACTTACAGTAAGCCACTTCCCGTGCGTAACTTCTCATCTTTACCCCGCAAAACGCTAAAAACCCTTTGATAGCCAAAGGGTTGTTGCGTTAGTTTTCCTGAAATTCCAAATCGATCACATGAACATTTACGTCTTTTACCTTGAACTCGGTCATGTTTTCGATAGTATTTTTAACATTGTTTTGTATGCTGCTGGCAACGTCTATTACTTCGGTGTCGGCGGCAAGTTTTACGTAAACGTCAATTAAAACATCTTCTCCGACATTGTTTACTTTGATGGAATCTCGCGCTTGCCTTGTTTTGTCCGAAAACTTTACAACGCCGTCTATCTCTCCCAAAGCGCAATCGACAATATCGCGTATAATATCGATGTTGTACACAAGTTTGCCGGATTCGTCGAACTTATTTACCAATTTCATTGTTCGCTCCTGATTTCTTTTGTGTAATTATATCACATATTTGTAAAAAATACAATTATTATACGGACAGTATTTTTACATAATCGGGATCGACCGCCGCCTCGGTAGCGATAATGTTGTATATGCGCACCGTATCTTCACGAGTAAGTTCGTCTTTGTCTACAATAACGCTTACGTTATCCAGGGTGGCGTTTACCGTAACCAGAACGTCGTCAAACCCCTGCGCGCGCAGATACGTTTCCAACAACAACTCCGTTTCCATGGCGTCGATAATTTGCTGTTTTCTCGTAAGGGCGTTTTGACGGGCTTCGGCGTATTCTTCTCCCTCCATTTGCAAAATTTCGTTCAATTCCGAAATTTCGTAATCACGCGTCGACTGTCTGTTCAAGCGCGAAGTTTCAAAGAAACTTGTTTGAATGGGCGTGTTGCCGTCGGCAGTACCATTGTTTTTGGCAAGCAACGTTACGTTTAGTACAGCTGCCACGGCCAAAACCACCACCATAGATACAATCAGAGCAATTTTTTTACCTTTTGACATAAATGTTCCTCCTAACTTTTATATGTAAACACCTGTACGTCATTTGTACTGACGCCAAGCAGCGTTACAACAACATCGACGATCTTCATGCGCACTATCGGGTTGTCCGCTCCCTGAGCCACAACCACCACTCCCAAAATTTTAGGCGGCAACACTTTGGTAACAAGCGGCTCGCCTTTTACAGAAACAAGACTGTCGGTCTGCTTTACCACACCGCCCGAAGTGCTGATCTCCGTTTCGTACGCATATTGCTTTTCTTCGTTACTGCTGTAAGAGATTGCAACCGTAGCCTTACCGCAACCGGCAATCTTTTCTACTACGTTACAAATCTTATGCTCCATCTGACTTATATATGAATTGTCGTCGGCATTTTGAAGGGATTTTTTTTCGGTGCCGCCAATCAAAACTATTGCCAAAACCGCCAATGCCACAAATACGGCAACATACAACTCTATATTTTTGATAGATTTCAGTTTTAGATAAATCCGCTTTAACATTGTTCACTTCCACACTATGTTTATATTGTAATCGGGCAGGATTTTTGACGCTATTTGACGTATAAGTTTGTCGTGTACAAGATTGTAATTTTCGTGTACCGTAACAAACAGCGTGCCGCTCGATTTGTCCGCGCTTATGTCGGTTACGTCTATACCGTTGGCTTGCATAATTTGCGCCAGATTGGATATTTCGTAAGTTTCTTTGCGCTTGTCGGAACTTTGCAAATACTGCTGTTGTATTTCGATATCCGTGCCGCCGCCTGCCTGCGGTGCACTTGCCCCACGCGAGACAAACATAACTATCGGTTGAATTATTACCAATGTAACAACTATGCCGAATACCGTCTTTATATACTTGCGCATTTCGCCTTCGGGCAAAATCACGTCGCACAATACCGACAAAATTGCAATACCCGACACTGAAATAACCCAATATGCCATATCACACTCCGTTTGCGCAACTTATGGCAATTATCGTCAGCACGCAAAACATAAACGCAACTGCCAAAATCAACACTATCAAAAAAGTCAACGTTTTGCCTATTCCGCCGAGCATTTTGATATATTTGCCGTCGACAATAGGTTCGCAAACCGCCGAAACCGCTTGTAACCCCAAATTAAGGCACAGCAGCGATATTATCGGACGTATTATCAAAAACAACAGCAACAACAATGCCACCAAGCCGAAAGCGTTTTTTATCAGCGACGTACTCGCCGCAACAAAATCGAAACCGTCGGCAAGATATCCGCCCAAAATGGGAATATAACTTTTTGTGGCAAATTTTGCCGCTCGGTACGACACGCCGTCAATAGACGCGGCGGAAATTCCCTGAACCGTAGTAAACGCCGAAAACAACATAAACAGCGTACCGATAAGCCAATTGGCGGAAGATGTCAAAAATTCCGACGCCTTTTCCACTTTGACGTTTGACGAAATGTTGCTTACAACGGTAAATATCAAGGCAAATACCGACATTGGTAAAACAATGTTTTTTACCGTCTGAATTACAACGGAAGAAAACATTGCCATGGACGGCTGACATACCGCAGACAAAGCGTTACCGCCGTTTGCCACCAACAACGTGAGTAAAATGGGCATAGTCGCTTCGGACAAGGCGGCAATTCGGGAAACAAGACCGTAAACCTGCTTGTATAAATTTACGATCATTGCAAGCAAAATACTTAAAATTACCGTTACGCCGACAAAATTTATTACGCCGTCTGTGCCGGACGAAAGCAAACCGCCCGACGAATTGCGTAAAAGTCCTACAATTACCAGCACGGCAAAAACCGACAGCAACTGCGGAAATATGCTTTTGAGCCCGTCGAAAGTAAGCGAAACCGCAACATTCCAAAAGTCTCCTACGGAATCGAACTCGCCGTCGAGTATGCTGCGAATTTTGTCCGCTACGCTACCGAAAAAATCTTGCGACAACTCGTCCGCTTGCGAAAAATCGATATTATCCAATCCTTCGGACACATTTTCTTCCAGATCGGACACTGTGTCGGCGTAGGCGCAGTCGGGTAGCCAAAGCGCGAAAATCGCAAGCAACACAAGGCATAACAAACGGTACTTCATAACACCAAGTCCTTTATTAACCCGAACAGTTTGTCCACAATCGGCAATGCGCAAAACAAGATTGATATTTTGGAAGCCAACAAAACCTTGTCGCCTATGCTTTTGCAATTTGCGTCCAAACAAATGTTGTTGGAAAACTCCGCCAAATACCCAATTCCCACTACTTTTATTACGCACGATATCGCGTCGTTATCTATTGACGTTTGCTCGGCAAATTCGTAAAAAGTATAAACCGCTTCGTACAGTTTGTCGCACAGCAAGCACAATATAACTACCGACGCGCCAACCGTAAGCGGCACTGCAAACTCTGGTTTGAGTTGTTTGACCACGGCAACAGACGCAACGGACAGCAACGCCAAAATAATAATTTTGTAGAAATCCATAGTTACAGATCGAACAACGCTTGAAGCGTATCGTACAGTTGGGAAATCACATCCAACATCATTACAAGCGCGACTACAAGTCCCACAACAGATACGACCGTAGAAATTTCATCTTTACCGGCACGTTTGAGCAGCATGCTCGCTATTGCGGTAACAATACCGACAGCCGCTATTTTCAAAATTATCATTACATCCATACTTACACCGAGTTAAATCAAAACTATACCAAGCATTACACCCAACAAAACGGCAAGTTTAACATATATACCCGCTTTGCTGACTTCGTTTTCGTACTGACGACGTTTCAGTTCGGTAAAAATTGCCGAATAAGTGTTGATATGATTTGCAAGCAATTGCGAACCGGAATTGCCGAGACTGGCAAAAAAATTTTCGATTTCCTTGCGTGATTGCTCGGGCAGACGCAATTTTAACGAGCCAGTTTGCAAATACTCTGCAAATGCGCTACCGCAACCTGACGCAAAATTTTCGTTAAATTGCGGTAATTCCACTTGTTTTTCTTCGATATTGATTTTTAATGCGGCGGTATAGGCGACTAAATCGCTGTAAAATTCACCCTTGCGTCTAATACGCTTTTCTATATACTTTCCACACGCAAAGCCGCACAAAGCGCACGCAAAAACAATTATTATGTCTATCATAGTAGTATATATTTTGCCGTTTCAGAGAATAGTTGGCTTTAATTCAGCGCTATATACTGCGGAACATTGCCTATTTGCGACAACAAAACGGCACCGGCAAGGTACTTTTCCAAAGCAAATTTACGTTTGAACCCATTCATATCTCTGCCATGTACACTACACGCTATATTTACACCGCTGTCGGCACATGTTCGTACGCAGTCGATATCGTCAACGGACAACTCGTCGCAAACCAACCATTGCGGGGACATCGCTCTGATCCCAACTTCGAATGCGTACTTTTTACTTGCCCACTTCAATACATCACAATCGCAATTACGCGCAAGCGATTCTCCGAAAAACAGTTCTCCGCGTTCATCCGCCACCAGCACATTAAATGAGTGTGATATTTTTACCGAAAAATCGCGCAAAAAGGTCGTTTTGCCACTGCAAGGCGGTCCGATAACAGCGAAACTACCACGCTTGCAATTGTCCAGCATTGCGCCGTCTACACAATTTACATAATGCGGAATACGCAAACACAAAGACTTGTATTGCTGAAATACGGGCTCTTTGCTTCCCATCACACTACCGCAAACGCCTATTCGCACGCCGTCGCTCAACGTAAAAAAGCCTTGCGCAAGCATTTTTTCGTAGGCGTAAACCGAATTATTACACGCCTTGGCAACGATATCGTCGCACACGTCGCCCATTACGATGGCACGATTTATTTGCTGCGTCATACCAGACGCCGATACGTAGTACCAATGTCCGCCAATATTTACCTTTACGGGGCGCTTGTTGCGTATTCGTATTTCTCTGAGATTACCTACGTTGCGTAACCGATCGGCTATTTCGCGCGGAATGCAATCGATAAACTCCATACAACATAATATTGGACAAGCGTACAATTTATGCCCTGACAGTAAAATTTTTAGAATTGAAACAATAATACTAACAAACAATTTGTGTAAACAAAAAAAATCGTAGCGTTCCGCCGATATTTTGCCCTGAACATTTACGATAAACAATTTGCAAAGTTGTACTCTGCTGCCGCATGTTATAGTTATTGTATGAATTGCTGACGACTGCATATATAATGCAATGTTATTTAATTAGTGGAAACAAGCAATTTTGTGCAATCGTATAAGCGTATGTTACCACCTATGTGTTTAGTTAAATTTGCTCCAACAAAATTGCAAAGTTATACTCTGCTTTCACTTGTTAAAATTAACTTATAAATTGTTAATGACGGCATAATTTAAGTAATATAATTTAATTTCTGTCAACAAGCAATTTTGCGTAATTAAAAAGCGCAAATTTTCGTCGGTATCTTTTTAAGGCAATTCGCGCCTGATAAAATCAACAAAATACTCTACTGCCGTTGTTAAAATTTACGTATAGTTTTTTATTGACTGTTTTATTACAAGTAATATCAATATAATTTGTGTCCACAAAAATAACTTAGAACTACATATAAAATTGTTATAGCCTAACCGCAACCAATTTCTTGCGCCCATTAAAGTCGAACAAAATACATCAAAAAAAAACGGATACACAAATGTATCCGTTAGCAAATTTGAAATAATTAAATTATTTTGCTCTTTCCATATATTCGCCCGTGCGAGTATCGATACGAACCATATCGCCTTCGTTTACGAACATGGGAACCATCAACGTATAACCTGTTTCAAGCGTTGCTGGTTTATTGGCGTTAGTTGCTGTGTTGCCTGCAACGGCTGGTTCGCATTTAACAACTTGCAATACTACAAAGTTGGGGGGCTCTACCGAAAACGCTTCGCCTTTGTAAAACTTGATCGTTGCAACCATGTTCTCTTTCAAAAATTGCAAAGCATCTTCTACCTGACCCTTGTTAAGAGGCACTTGTTCGTACGTTTCGCTGTCCATAAAGTAGTACAAATCGCCGTCGGAATACAAATACTCCATTTCTTTGTTTTCGATGTGCGCCAACTCAAACTTTTCGGACGGGTTGAAAGTTTCTTCTCTTACGGCGCCTGTAATAACATTCTTAATCTTGGTTCTTACAAATGCAGCGCCTTTGCCGGGTTTAACGTGTTGAAAGTCGACAATAACGTATATACCGCCATTGTACACAAACGTTACGCCTTTTCTAAAATCGCCTGCTAAAATCATAAATAAATTGCCTCCGTATGTTATCTATAAAATTATAATATTTTTGTCCGAAGTTGTCAAATCAATAACGCCATCTTCCTGAATTAACAACAAATCTTCGATACGAACTCCGCCAACGCCCGGAATGTATATGCCAGGTTCGCACGTAATCAACTGATTTGCTTGCAAAACATCGGTAGAACGCATAGAAGCCGACGGCATTTCGTGAATATCAATCCCCAAACTATGCCCCGTGCTGTGCGTAAAGTAGTTTTCGTAACCGTTGGATTTAATAACTTCGCGGCAAAAAGAATCCAATTCCTTGCCGCCGATGCCGCAATAGGCATTGTTTATTCCCATTTTTTGCGCCAATAAAACCACATTGTAAATTTTATGTAATTCGTCGGACGGATCGCCAACAAAAACAGTTCGGGTCATATCCGAACAATAACCGTGGTATCTTGCGCCGAAATCCATTGTTACAGGATCGCCGTTTTCGACGATTTTGTCGGTTGGATGGGCGTGCGGTTTGCTGGAATTTACACCCGACGCGATTATCGTTTCAAACGCTAAGCCTTCTGCTCCGTTTTTTGCCATAAGATATTCCAACTCTACTGCAATATCCTTTTCGGTTATTCCGGGCTTGATTACTTTGAGAATGTCGGTAAATGCCGCGTCGGTAATGGCTTGCGCGCGTTTGATATAAGATATTTCCGTTTCGTCCTTAAAACTGCGCACAAAATTGATGTGTTTGCCGATGGGAACCAACTTGTATTCGGACAACTCGCTCTTTATTGCGTGAAATTCGCTTACGGTAAGTTCGGTATCTTCGTATCCTACCGACTTTACCGAGTATTCTTCAAACAAGCCCTTTACCGTATCGATTGCGCTTGTCCCGTTGGCAATTTGCACAACTTCTATACCGTCGTCCTGTAAACTTTGCGCCATTTCGTAATATCTCGGATCGGTAATAAACACATTTTTGCCGTTGCCGAACAACACAAGATAACCGAATGTCGACGCGAAACCCGTAAAATACATACGATTTTTTTCGCTGACGATCAGCGCCGCGTCGGTTTGTGCCAATTCGAATAATTTATCGGTTTGTTTCATATAGCCTCCCAATTACAAATTTTCATATATCTGTTTCATTTCCAATGCATCGTCGGCTTGCGTTCCGTCGGATTCGCATATAACCACCGGCGATAAATTGTATTTGCGGATAACTTGCGCCAAAGGTCCAAACTCGGGACCGAAAATATTGTCTGCAAACGTCAAATGCTTTACTTCTCCGCCGTTACTGTATTCTATTTTGGAAAAGTGTATATGTATATTGCGCGCACGTTCCGTTCCCAAGTTGTTTATTATGTGTACAATAATTTGTTCGTAATCTTCCGCTGTTTTCAAACTGCCGTATGTGCGGGCGTTTATGTGTCCGAAATCTATTGTAGGCAAGTAAAAGTCCGCTATTTTGCACAACTCCACAACTTCTTCCGCATCCCCTATCTGGTTGATCTTACCCATAGTTTCAGGGCAAAACAAGTAATCGTCCAAACGATTTTCCGAAATTATGCTTGCCAAAATTTCAAAACGCTTTTTTGTAAGCGCAACCGCTTCCGCACGAGACATTTTGCCTACCGACGCGGGATGAAAAACAACTCGTTTGCCGCCGAATTCGCGTACCTTTTCGCAACTGCGCAGTACGTATGAATACGATTTGGCAGCCATATCGTCGGAAGGATTGGCAAAATTGATATAGTACGGCGCATGCACGGAAATCTCAACGCCGTATTTTTTACCGTTTTCGCCTATCTCTCGCGCTTTGTCGCTGCCGATAGTAATACCCCTTCCGAAAGAATATTCGTAGGCAGTAAGTCCCTGTTCCGCCAACCACTTTGGCGCGTCGACCGAAGAAAAATAACCTTCCTGATAAAAACGCGCGCAATTCCCGCTTGGACCGAATTTAATCATCGACTACCTCATTTTTGTCGTTAAGTAACTGTTTAGACAAACTTTCCGCGTCGGCAAATTTGCATATTGGTCGCAAATATTTGGTCAACGCTATTTTAAGACGGCTGCCGTACAAGTCGCCGACAAAATCAATAATATGCACTTCTACCGTAACTGCGTCTACATCGAATGTAGGACAATTGCCGATATTTACAATGCATTTGTATGTGGTGCCGCCGACATCGACGCGTCCGCCGTACACGCCCTGCGGTAAAAATTTTTCCGAGTCTACACGTACGTTTGCCGTGGGAAAGCCCAATGCGCTGCCTACGTGCCTACCGTGCGCAACTGTTCCGCATACAAAATACGGTTGCGAAAGCAATGCGTTCGCTTGTAAGAGCATATTTTGCCCCAAAAGGTTGCGGACCAATGTCGTGCTTATTTTGCTTCCGTTCCACAATACGGCGGAAACAATATCCACGGGGCAAACGTCCTGCATAATTTTACGCAATCCGTCCGCGTCCAATCGGTCGCTGCCGCACGAGTAATCAAACCCACATACGATACCTTTCAAATCGTATATGCGCAACATATCTGCAAAATCCGCACCGCAAGTCGCCGCAAAACGTGCGTCAAAATGCTGCGCAAGCACGTAATCTATGTGTAATTGTTCGTAAATTTCCAACCGTTCCTCAAACGTATAAATTACCTTGGCGTCTTTGCCGAGAACTTTGAGATGATTGTTATCGAACGTAAACAAGGCAATTTGTGCGCCGCACTGCGCCGCGCGGCGTTTGGCGGCATTGAGCAAATCGACATGTCCATTGTGCATACAGCCGAAGTAGCCCAAACACAAAACGATAGGTTGGTTAAGTTTTTGACCGAATTGCACTACTTGCACAGTTCACCTACAAATCACTTTTCAAATAATATCGCAACTTTAACGCGCCGTTATTAAATTCGCCCAATCCCCAAAAGGCGCCGTTGCAATAAACCTTTTTGTATCCGTTAAAATGCGCGCATTTTATCGCTTTGCCGTTAGCCAGATCTTTGGCATACTTATCGTCCAAAATAAGCGACGGCACGTCAACAAGCGGGTAATCTACGGGCAAAACATATTCGGTCGGCATAGAACTGTTACGTATTTCATCAAGCGTATGCGCGTTGCCGATGTAGAAACACCCCGATTGCAACCGTACAAGGGCGCTCATATAACCGACAGTGTTGCATGCAATGGCTATATCGCGCGCAAGCGAGCGGATATAAGTACCGCCGCTGCACTTGATATCTATCACGTACGTATCGGCAGACATTCTGCGCACCAACATACATTCGTAAATTTCTATTTCGCGCGCTTGCAAAGACACTTCGGCACCGCTACGCGCCAACTTATATGCGCGTACGCCGTCAACCGATATTGCCGAATACGCGGGCGGTATTTGTTGCTGTTTTCC
This sequence comes from uncultured Clostridia bacterium, assembly GCA_947629985.1. GTDB lineage: Bacteria > Bacillota > Clostridia > Christensenellales > CAG-314 > Fimimonas. The sequence continues at coordinate 141,577 of CANRFV010000001.1, forward strand.
CACAAAATCGCACAAAACGCTTTGTAACTGTTCAGGCGTGGGAACGCAATCGCATTGCGCCGTCAAACTACCGTATGAATCTAACGTATCGGTAGTTTTGCCGAAGGTAAAAAAGGCTCGGTAAAACTTTGTTTTTGCCGTTAGATAATCGAACAACTTTGTGCCTTGCCCTACGGCAACGGGCAATACGCCGCTTGCCCCTGGATCCAGCGTGCCTAAATGTCCGACGCGTTTTTCCTTTAATACGTGCCGCAAACAAACAACTATGTCGCTGGCGGTTGCGCCAACGGGTTTTAGAACATTTACAAATCCGTTCATAATTGAAAGCCCACAACGCGCACTATTTTGTCGATAACTTCTTCGAGCATACCGTTGATCATGCAACCGGCTGCAAGTTTGTGCCCACCGCCGCCGAAATAACCGCAAATTTCTCTAACGGAAAAATTTTTGCCGCGCATACTTACTTTGTACACGTCGCGCGCATATTCGGAAATACAAACACCCACTTTTGCCGTGTCGATATTGATTGCATAGGGCACAATAAAAGATGTATCGTTTATTGTAAGCCCAAATTCAGCAAAATCGGATTGAGTTACATACAAAATTACCAAACGGTCGTCGTAATATGTGCGCATACGCGAAAGCGTGCGGGCAAGAAGTTTTGTTTTGGCAAGAGAAGTATCTTTGAACAACAGTTGCGCCACTTCCGTGTTATTTGCACCCAGTGCGCACAACTTTGACGCGATTTCGAAACCGTAACTGTCTGCGTTTGCATTAAGAAAGTTTGCAGTATCCGTACACAACCCCACGTATAGCGCAGTGGCTATGTTCGCAGTTATATTCACTTTGGCAGCCAGCAAAATTTCGTAAACTATCTGACAAGTGCTGGCATATTCGATAACGCAATTGAAATCCGAATAATACTCGCCGCCGTGATGATCGATTGTCAAAGTACGCTTGTGCGCGCCATATAATTTGGCAAACTCGCCCAATCTGAATATATCGCCGCAATCTACTGCCACAAACAAATCGTAATTGCCGTCAAAGGTTTTGTTTACTGGCGGATTGTCTGTAAGTTGCAATATTTTAGCGTCAATTGCACAGTCGCAATAAATATCCGCATGTTTACCCAATTGCAACATTCCCATGCGCAAAGCGGACGTCGCCCCTACGGTATCGCCGTCGGGGTTTGTGTGCGCGAAAAACGCTATTTTGTCTGCATTAAGCAACAGCGACGCAACATCGTTAACGGTCGCCGTTTTCTTTATTGATTTCATTTAACAACTCGTCGATTTTCTGTCCGTACGCCATAGACGTGTCCAAAATAAATTCAAACTCGGGTACTTTGCGAATGTGCATATTTTTGGAAATTTCACGGCGAATAAACGCGGCATTGTCCTTGATAGCATTAAACGTCTCCGCCGCTTTGTAAACGTCGGTAGAAAATACGCTAACGTATACTTTGGCGGTGCTTAGTTCCCTGTCGCAATTGACGTCTATTATAGTGTACAACTCGGATATGCGCGGATCTTTTACTCTTTTTGCCAATATCTCGGCAATATAGCGCTTAAATTCCGAATTTAGTTTGTCTACGCGTGAATTCATTGCTCTATTTCTTCCATTTGATAAACTTCAAATACGTCGCCGACCTTTATATCGTTGTAATTTTCGACGGAAATACCACATTCGTATCCTGCTGCCACTTCCTTTACGTCGTCTTTGAAACGTTTGAGCGCCAATATCGTTCCGTCGTAAATACTTACGTCGTTGCGATAAATGCGAACTTTGCCGCTACGAACCACTTTGCCGTTGGTAACATAACAACCGGCGACGGTTCCGACGCCCGTAATTTTGAATATCTCGCGAACTTCGGCGCTACCCATAATGTTTTCACGGAATTTAGGCGCTAACAGACCTTTCATCGCCGCGGTTACGTCGTCTACTGCGTCGTAAATAACGTTGTACAACCTGATGTCTACGCCTTCTTTTTCCGCCAATGCCTTTGCGTTGGAATCTGCGCGGACGTTAAAGCCGATTACGATCGCTTCGGACGCCTTGGCAAGCATTATATCCGTCTCGTTTATTCCGCCGACGCCGCCGTGAATGGCGCTTACTTTTACTTCGTCGTTGGAAATTTTTTCAAGACTGCCGCGCAACGCTTCGAGACTGCCCTGCACGTCGGTTTTAATAATCAAATTGAGATTTTTAAGTTGTCCTTCGGAAATACGTCCGAACAAATCGCCCAAATTGAGCGCGGGAGTTTGACGAGCATTTTCGATTTTGATCTTGTTTTTGCGCTCTTCCGCAGCTTTCTTGACCAACTTTTCGTCAGCGGCGTAAACATAATCGCCCGCTTGCGGAACTTCGGAAAATCCCAAAACTTCCACGGGCACAGACGGTCCCGCCGACTTGACTTTTTTGCCCTTGTCGTCGAACATGGCGCGTATTTTACCCGTTGCGGAACCGGCAATTACGCTGTCGCCCACGTACAATGTACCGTTGCTTACCAAAATAGTTGCAACAGGACCCCTGCCTTTGTCCAACTTGGCTTCCAACACGGTGCCTGTGGCGCGCTTTTGCGGGTTGGCTTTGAGTTCCTTTATTTCCGTTACAAGCAACAAACTTTCCAACAATTTGTCAAGCCCCATACCTGTTTTGGCGGAGACGGGCACCATAATGGTATCGCCGCCCCATTCTTCGGCAACCAAATCGTACTCTGTAAGTTGTTGTTTTACGCGGTCGGGATCGACGTGCGGCTTGTCCATTTTGTTTATGGCAACAACAATTGATACGCCTGCTGCTTTGGCGTGGTTTATCGCTTCGATGGTTTGCGGCATAACGCCGTCATCGGCGGCAACAACGATTATTGCCACGTCGGTTATTTTGGCTCCGCGCGCACGCATTGCCGTAAACGCGGCATGTCCGGGAGTATCGATGAAGGTTATCGGCTCGCCGTTTGCCGTTACCGTATATGCGCCGATATGTTGAGTGATACCGCCCGCTTCGCCGCTTGTTACGTTGGTGTTACGAATTGCGTCCAACAACGAAGTTTTACCGTGGTCTACGTGTCCCATAACAGTTACTATGGGCGGACGTTTTACATTGTTTTCCAATCCGTCGTCGGCGTCGGCGTCATAAATTATTTCTTCTGCCGTTTTTTCCGCTTTCAATTCCAAGGTAACGTCGTGCATACTTGCAATGTACGCGGCGTAATCGAAATCGACCGTGTCGTTGATCGTTTTCATTATGCCTTCTTTGAACAACTGCTTGATTATTTCGGAGGCGGAAACGCCTATTTTTTCACTGAGAACCTTAATGGGTACTTCCTGCGTTGTAACAACGGCATGAGTTATCTTAGGCGCAACAACCGTGTGTGTGCTTTCGCTCTTTTTGCTACGCGCACGACGTACAACTCGGTCTTCGTCGTAATCGGCGGTAAAGTCTTTTGTAAGCAAATTGCGTTTAAGGCTGGGAGTATGCTTTTCTTCGGAATGTTCCTTGGTTTTGTTTTTGTTTCCGTGAGATTTTTGCGATTCGTTCTTGGGCAGATCGACCATCGGCGCAAATTTGTGTCCGGTTTGTCCCGTCTGGCGCGAACCTTGTCCGCGTTTGCCGGAAGCGTCGTCTTTATTAGGCGTTGTTCCGCCGCTTTTGCCGCTTTTGCCGCTGGCAGTACGCGCGTCGCGCTGAGTTTTGCTTGCAGAAGGCGTATTTTTGTTGACCGTAGACAAATCGAGAAATTTTCTTACCTTTACATTGCCTTTTTCATCTGTGTATGTTTTTACTTCGCGACCGTTTTCGATTGTGGTAACAACTTTGGTTTTGGGTTTTTCCGCCACGACGGGTTTTTCGATTGGTTTGTCGGCAACGTTACCGGGTTCGGGCTGTGCCTGCTCGGATTTTTCCGAAACATTTTCGGCAACTTCTTCAACGGTTTGTGCAGCAACTTCCGCTTGTTTGGCGTTTTCAACAACATCCGAAACAACATTTTCTTCCGTTACGGGCGCGTTTTCCGCCGCGATAGCCTCTTCCAACTGTTTGAACTCGTTTTTGCGTGCTTGAATATAGTCTGACAGTTCTGTCGCGCGCACTTTAAGCGCGGCAAGAGTTTGCTGTAAACTGCGCGCAACGCTCAGAACGTTGGCTTTTACCGCTTTGACGTTTTCAAAACTTTTATTTTTTTGAGTATTGCTTGTATTTGCCATTATTTCCTCCCACAGCAATCTACATCAAATTATCCGCAATGGCATCGGCAAGAGATTTGTCGCATATTGCCAATGCCTTACATCTTTTTTCGGTCATTACCGCAATATCGTTAAGCGTAACAATTTTGCAACCCAAGCGCGCGGCGTCCTTGACCAGTTGCGCCGCGGAATTGTCGGAAAGCGAATCGGTCCGCACGATCAAAAACGCTTTTTTGCGATATTTCGCTATTGCGTCGCAACCCCACACTACCGAGCCCTTTTTTATTGCAAAACCTATGTACGTTTCAATTTTGTTGCTCAAAAATATTCTCCAATTGAGATTTTACACAGTCCAATTCAAAACCGTGCTGTTTGCAAAAGTTTTTGTTTTTAAGCGCTTTTGCAATACATTCTCCGTGCTTGCAAATATATACGCCTCTGCCGTTTACTTTGCCGACGGTATCCACAACAACGCCCCGCTCGGTGTTTACAATTCGCACGAGTTCGGTCTTGGGCTTCATTTGACGGCATACAACGCACATTCTTTCGGGAATTTTGTATGTTTTGCTCACTTTTAATCCTCATCGGTGGTTTTTATGTCGTCAAACATACCGCTTTGCATTGCCGCGGTGTAAGATTTAACGTCGATTTTCCACCCTGTAAGTCTTGCGGCAAGACGAGCGTTTTGTCCTTCCTTGCCTATTGCCAACGAAAGTTTTTCGTCGGGAACAACAACCTTCGCTTCCTTGGTTTCTTCGTCCGCCTGCACTATCAAAACTTTTGCGGGCGACAAGGCGCGCGCGATGTAATCGAGAACGTCACTACTCCAAGGAATAATATCTATTTTTTCTCCGCCGATTTCGGATACGATCGCGTTTACGCGAACGCCCTTGTTGCCTACGCATGCACCTACGGCGTCAATGTCGGGATCGGTGGAATATACCGCCATTTTGGTACGGAAGCCCGCTTCGCGCACGATACTCTTTATTTGTACGATATCCGCGCGTATTTCGGGAACTTCGTTTTCAAACAGACGCTTAATAAACATAAAACTTGCGCGGGACAGTATTACCTGAGTGCCGCCAACGCCGTCGCGAACGCGCTTTACCAATACTTTGAGACGGTCGCCCACATGATACCGTTCGCCGGGTATCTGCTCCTGAACGGACAAAATACCTTCCATTTGGTTTTTGCCTATTTCCACAAATACGGTGCCGTCGTCTTTGATACGAGTTACAACGCCAATGATCAATTCGTTTTCTTTGTCCATATATTGGCTGTAAGTAATATCTTTTTCCGCTTGGTGCAAACTGTTCATAATAACCTGACGAGCATTTTGCGCGGCAATTCTGCCGAAAGTGCGCGGATCGATCTCGGTAAGCACTTCGTCGCCGATTTTGTAGGATTTTTTTACAAGTTGAGCGTCTTCCAGCGAAATTTCCTTTTCGGGGGTTTCGACTGTTTCCACTACGGTTTTGCAAATATATGCCCTGATTGAAAACTTTTCGGGGTTGGTTTTAACAACAACATTGGACGCTTCGCCGTAATTTTTTTTGCAGGCGATTGCCAACGCCGTTTCCAAAGATTCGATAACTTTTTCTTTACTTATGCCTTTTTCTTCTTCCAAAGCATCGAGCGCAAGAAAAAATTCTTTGCTGGTCATTATTGTGTCCTCCTAAAACTCTATAATAGGCTCTACCTTAGCCGTATCTTTTTTATTGAATTTGATCAACGTTTTGTCCGCTGTTTGCAAAGTAAAAGTTTCGTCGTCGTATTCGGTCAAAATTCCGTCGAAAGATTTTTTGCCGTTTAACGGTTTGTACAATTTTACCGAAATTTTTTTGCCGAGATTACGTTTGTAATCCCGTTCCGATTTTAACGGACGGTCGATGCCCGGCGACGAAACGTTAAGTATATATGCCGTATCGATGGGATCCAACTCGTCCAAAGGAGCGTCGATCGCCCGATGCAATTTTTCGCAATCGTCTATTGTAACGCCGCCGTCCTTGTCTATAACGACGGTCAAGTTCATTCCGTCGAACTTTTTTTCGTACAGCACTTCCACAACTTCCAACCCGAAAGACTGCGCAATCGGTTGCACAAGTTGAAATACCTGATCGGATATTTTGCCCATAAATTCTCCTTACATAAAGTTGAGAGTGGAGAAAACTCCACCCTCACCACAGTAATAATTAACTTTGGCGAAAAGTCTGTCGATATGCAACGCGCTTGATACCGACAAGCAAAACCCCGTTTTGCGTATATAGTATACCACATTGCTACGGGTTTGACAACTGTTTACATAAAAAAATCACTTTTGGCGCAGTTTGTCCGTCAAAACGCAAATACACTGCGCTACTGTCAAGGCGATCTCTCCGCAAAAACTTGCGCTATCAAACGGCACTTTGCACTTTTTGGCAATTGAACCAATGTTATTCGGATTTATTTTGACATTGGCGGAAGTAAGCAAATTTGTCATATAATAATGCTGCGACACAACTTCGTTGTCAAACACATATCCCAACGGCTGCGCATAGTAATTCAACATTGCCAATACCGTTTCTGCCGCAGGTCCGATTACAGTACTTCCATGCAAAAATTTGTACAAGTCCGCAATTATTTCCGTAAGGGTCGGGTAAAAAATGAGTTTGCTTTGCACTATTTTGCAATCTTCAAGCAATTTGTCGTCCACTGTCCGTTCGGGATTGATATATGTAAACAATTTTTCCGTTACGTTGCCGTTGACTATTTTTACCGCGCAAATTGCCAATAATTTGTCGTCAACAACGCTGTCGCCTGTTGAATTTGCATACAAAATAGTATATATTTTATCGTCCGTAAGCGTGTGCTGCGCTTGCGATTCGGCATCGTCCAAATTTAATTGGCGGAATTTAGAATAACTCTGCGGAAAAACGACCGAATACTCCGACGGAACGGCAATTTCGGAACTGCGTAATGCCGCCAAAGGCCGGATTCGGCATTTACTCACATCGTACACAATCAATTCCAACCTGTTGGAAAAGCCGCTGTACCCCGCCTTGCCGCGCACCGCCACCGTAGTTCCGTTGGCAAGAAGAGTCAATTTTTTCATCTTGGCGTCGTTGCTTGCCGCGCGCGTTTCGGACAATGTTTTGGCTTCCGCTTCGCCCTTGCCCAGCGTATCCATAATTGCCCCCACGTCCGTTATTTGCAAACGTTCAAACAACACGCAGTTTACGGAGTGTCCCGTTTCGTCTTCCAGCACAAATTTACATACTTGTGTGCCCGGGTTGTTTTTGGCGGGATTTACCTTTTTGTCCCGTATGGTACCGCACACAACGCACAATCCCGTATCGCTTTTTAGATCGGAAATGTACATAGGTTGAGCGGAGATCTTTTTGCCTATATACGTCTGTACGTCGCTGATGTTAAAATAACGCGACGGTTTGAGCAGTTCTCGCTTTAATGCAAGGTGTACCAATTTTTCCTGTTCTTTTATGCTCTGTTCGGAAACGGTAGATCTGACTTCGTTTAGCCTTACGTCAATATTGTAACAGGTAAATTTTGCAAAATCCGCCTGCACTTCCGTCAAAAAATCTATCGAATCCATGCTTTTTTTGACGGAAGAACCGACGTTTATTACCAACGTGATAGTTCTGCCGACTATCGTTACATCAAGTTTATCCTTGCCGATATCGGAAAAAACAGGGTATTTTTCGCGCAGAAGATCCGAAAAATATGTTTGAAAACTCGCAACGGAAAAGGCGTCGTTTACAAACGACACATATCCCGTATATCCTTGCGGCAAGTTTTGTTTAACAAAATCTATTACTCGTCGTTGCACAGACTTGTCCATATCGGGCGCGTCGGGATAGGACAATTCGCAATTGACTTTGCGGCGATATTTTTCCACCGTTATGCGCCGCATGCGCAGGTCGGATAACTCCGGAAAATTTTGATAAATTTGATCAATCAGCATTTGTAAGTTTGTCTATTTCCTTTTTGAATTCTTCCACGGCATATTGGGAATCGACCGTTTTGTAGCGTTGCCCCTTCTTAAAAAACACAAATTTGCCGTTTGCGCCCGCCATACCGAGATCGGCGTCGCTGCACTCGCCCGGGCCGTTTACTTCGCACCCCATGACGGCAATTTTGTAATTTACATTCATATCTTTTACGTAATCGTATATTTGTTGCGCCGCCGCAGGCAAGTTTACGCTACATCTTCCGCACGTGGGACAAGAAACGAACGTTATGCCGTTGCGCAAGCCCAATGCAACTAACATGTCTTTTGCGGCGTACACTTCTTCGGTAGGATCGGCGGTAAGCGAAACGCGAACCGTATCGCCTATACCGTCCAAAAGCAAACTGCCGATACCGATCGAGTTTTTTACAAGACCCTGATTAAGCAAACCCGCTTCGGTTATGCCCAAATGCAGCGGATAGCCCCAATCGGCAATAATACGGTTTATGCTTACGCACTCGCGCACGTTTGTACTTTTTACCGACAATACCAAGTCGGTAAAATTGCGGGTTTCAAAATGCCGCAAATACTGTTTGAGACTGTAAGCCAACGCTTCGCATCTGTCTCCGCCGCAAGCGTGCAACGCATCCTTGTTTACGGAGCCGCTGTTTACGCCGATTCTTATGGGCACGGCGTTAGCTTTGGCACAATCGATGATTTTGTCGAGATGCGCTTCGGACACGTTGCCGGGGTTTATGCGGATTTTGTCGGCACCCGCTTCGATGGCGGCAATTGCCAAGCGGTAATCGAAGTGAATATCGGCAACTAACGGAACGCGAGTTTGTGCACGAACTGCCCTAAAAGCCGCAACGGACGGCATATCGGGCACTGCAATGCGCATAATATCGCCGCCTGCCCGCTCAAAACGCTCAATTTGTTCCATTGTCGCGTCCTTATCAAGCACGCTTACGCTCGTCATCGATTGAATGGCAACGGGACAATTTGCGCCTATTGTTATATTGCCTATTTTTACTTGTATTTTGCTTTTGCTCATAGTTTAAGTATGTCTATCAACACCATAAGGGCGATAAGTACGATCAGCCCTATTCCGTTAATGTATGCTTCTACCTTGCGGTTGACGGGTTTGCCGCGGATCCACTCTATAATTACGAAAATTATCCGACAGCCGTCCAATGCCGGTACGGGCAACAAATTGAACACCGCCAAGTTTACAGATATCAAAACGATCAAGCGCAAAACATTTCCAAAGCCCGTTGCGACGATTTGACTTGTTAAACTTATTGTGGTTATAGGTCCGCCTACCTGGTCTATGCCCACTACTCCCGTTATCAATCCGCCCAATGTGCGCAACACCAGCATTGCCACTTCGCCGCAATACGGAATCACTCTCAGCAGACACTCGCCAAACCCGAAACGATACGTTTGATACGTTATCGCCATACCGACGCCGCTGTACGAAACGGATCGTAGAACAAAGTTCTCGCTTTCGATATAACTCTTGTCCAATGTGTAATTGTATAATTGACCGCCGGATACAACCGTAAGCACAACTTCGTTTTCGGATACATTCAGATATTTATTAAAGTCATCCGCTTGGTACAATAAATTACCGTTAATTTTGTAGATCATATCATCAACTTGAAGTTTGCGGTCGCCTTCCTGCGACAAAAACTCTCCGTCGCACTTTGATACGGTAAACGAATAAAAAGTACCCTTTGTTATACCTTCGATTATATGTTCTTCGTATTGTCCCGCGGAATTTTTGCGTAATACGGTAAAAGTCATCGGTCCGTCGGACATATATCTGCCGATGTCGTCCAAAACAAACACGCGCCTGCCGTTGATTTTATAGATAATATCGCCTTCGCCGTCATCGGCGTAACCGTGCAACAATTCCTGCGCTTGCGGACAGGCATATTCGTATACGGTATTGACTGTTGCAACCGTGTCGCCGTAACAGGCAAAAACAATTATGCCTATTAATATAGCCGACAAAAAGTTGAACAGCGCGCCCGAAATCAATACGATAATACGTTTCCAAGGCTTTTGTTGATTGAAAGATTTGGGATTTTCGTTATTTTCGTCTTCGCCTTCGAACGCGCAATATCCGCCTAACGGTAACAGGCGCAGCGAGAACACTTCGCCGTTTTTTTTCTTTTTGGAAAAAATTTTAGGTCCCATCCCTATGGCAAATTCATTTATTTGAAATCCCAAAATTTTACCGGCGGTGTAATGTCCCGTTTCGTGGATCATTACCATAAAAAGCAACACGACAAAAGCCAACAGCACATAGCCTATCGTTTTCATTACCGACGTAAAATCGCACAACAAATTTAACATATTACTCCGTCTGCTAATCGGGCGGCGTACTCTTTGGCACGCTTGTCATAAAGCCCGATATTCTGCACAGTAAAATCATCCCGAGCCGCTTGCTCGGCAAAATGTTTTACAGTCGTAATTATTATATTGTATATTTGTCCGAAAGACAACTTTTCTTGCAAATATCTGTCAACGCAAATATCGTTTGCGGCATTCATTACCGTTGTGCAAAGCACGGGATAATTTTGCATTTCGTAAGCCAATTTTGCGCAAGGAAACTTGTCGAAATTGCAAGGCTCGAATGTCAGCGACAACGACGAAGCCCAATCGATCGACGGGGCTTGCCAATTACCGCCATTCCCCAACAAAGCGCACTGAATAGGCAAACGCATATCGGGAACAGCCAATTGAGCAATAACGCTGCCGTCGGTAAACTCAACCATAGAATGAACCACGCTTTGTCTGTGAACGACGATACGTATGTTGTTTACGGGCACGCCGAACAACCAACTCGCTTCGATTACTTCCAACGATTTGTTCATCATCGTGGCGCTGTCAATGGTAATTTTGGACCCCATGTTCCAATTTGGATGCTTTAACGCTTGTCTGACGGGGGCGGTGCCGATGGAAGAAATGTCCGTATTCCAAAAAGGACCGCCGCTTGCGGTAAGCAGTATTTCCGAAACGTTTTGCCCGCCGTGTACGGACAAACATTGCTTTATTGCGCAATGCTCGCTGTCGATGGGGTACAAATTTGCCTTGGCTGCCAACGGCATTATCAATCCGCCGCCGCACACCAACGCTTCTTTGTTGGCAAGCGCTACATCAATACCGTTTTGCAAACAGTATATTATACATTCCAGGGCGGTAATGCCGCGCGTGGCTACAACGGCAATGTCGCAACGCTTTACCGCTTCTATCAAACAATCAGCGCCCCGCTTGCTTATCAACGCGCAGTATTCGGGATGGAATTCGGCAGCCTGCCGTTGCAACTTGACATCATCGGAAAAAGCGACAAGCGAAACAACTTTTAACTTGTCGCCGTTGTGCCTTATAATATCCAAAGTTTGCGTGCCGATAGAGCCGGTACTGCCCAAAATTGCAACTCTTTTCATCAATATATAAACATAAACACAAACGATACAAGTACGGAATTGAGCATAATTCCGTCAAATCTATCGATAATACCGCCGTGTTCTCCCAATATTTTACTGTAATCTTTTATGCCGCAGTAACGCTTTACCATGCTTGCAAGCAGGTCTCCGATTTGTGTGGCAATCGAGCCGAGCAAGCCTATTACCGTATATGTAAGCACAATTTGATATGTAGGTAAGCCCAAACCATCGAACGTCAAGCCGAACTCCGCGCCGAATATACGAAAAACATCGAACAACAAGTATACTACCACTGCGCCCAATGCGCCGCCCACAACGCCGCCGATAGCGCCTTCGACAGACTTTTTAGGGCTGATTTCGGGACACAATTTATGTTTGCCGAACAAACTGCCTACAAAATATGCAAAAGTATCGGTAAATGTGGAAACGGCAAATATCAACGCCAAACCTATGGCATTTAACGGCAACAATTTAGTCGGAACGCGCGTGGCGCTTAGGTAAGACCAAATATCTTGCTCGTAAAAGTTATTCATTGCTGCGCCGAAACTGTGTGTGGCGGCGGAGCGGTTAATGTAAAGCATCGTTGCCATAAACAACCCCGGATACACCAACATAAAGGCGACGTAAATCAAACTATCAACGCGGTTTTTGAACAGCGCGGTAAGAACTGCCGACACAAAAACCAGCAAAGAAAAGAAAATTATTCCTATGTATCCGAACAGACTGTAAACAGGACCGATCCCTATGCCGTACAGCCACAACAGCCAACTGAAACAGTCTGGAATACGCTCCCTGCCGAGCGCGCGGCGCATTTCAACTACCGACAACAATATCAATAACGATATTATTACCGCGTTTATCGCGCGCCCGCTTATAAACAGATTTTGCTCGTTGTTTACGTAATTGGGAAAATAGATATTCAGCAAAATCATGCCTATCATTACTATGAATATACCTATTCCCACCAAAACCCGATTAAGCAATGACTTTTTGTCAAGCATCGGCTATTCCTCCAAAATTTCTTTTGCGACGACCGTACTCTTCGATAATCTCGTCGAATTCCGAACAAGTAAATTCCGGCCAAAGAGTATCGGAAAAATACAGTTCCGAGTAGGCGCTTTGAAAAAGTAAAAAGTTAGACAATCGCTTTTGTCCGCCGGTGCGTATTATCAAATCCGGATCGGGCAAATTGTTGTACAAATTTGCCTTTATCGATTGCACCGTTATTTCCGCGCCCGTTTTATTGAGTTTTTTCACGGCGTCCGCAATTTCGTTTTGACCGCCGTAATTTATGCATAAATTTACGCAAATTTTGTCATACTGAGCGGTTTTTTGCGTAACGTCAACTATTTTTTGCGCCAATCCCGCAGGCAAACCGTCAACGTTGCCCGAAACCACTACTTTTACACGATTGGCGGCAAAATTTTCAAACCTGCCCAAATACTTATCCGCCAAGCCGAACAATGAAGCGACTTCCGCTTGCGGACGTTTCCAATTTTCCGTGGAAAACACGTACAAAGACAAATATTTTATACCCACCTGCATTGCGTGATCTATTATGCGTTCGGCAACGTCAAGCCCGCGACGATGTCCGCGCATACGCGGATAACCTTTGCTTTGCGCCCAACGGCCGTTTCCGTCCATAATTATTGCTACATGCAGCGGAATGTTCATACTACTTCAATTTGATAACGGCAAACAATCAACTGCAATTCGTCCTGCAATTGCCGTACCGCCGTTACTATCTCCTTGTCGAATTGTTGTTGCTTTCTGTCTACATAATAAACAAACTTGAAGTTTGTTATACCTGCTTGCAGCAATTTGCTTTCGGCATCGCAAACTTCAAGTCCTATCAAACCGGTTATATCCATAATCGTTGCATATCAGACGGACATAACGTCGGTTTCCTTGTCTTTTGCAAGTTTGTCAACAGACTCTATCAATTTGGCAAGAGACTTGTCTATTTGGTCCTCGTAATCGGCAATCAAATCTTCCGACACCGTCTTGGCATTTTTTTCTTTTTTCAATCCGTCCATCGCGTCTCTGCGCGCGTTGCGTAACACAACCTTGGTATCCTCAGCCAATTTTTTGACCTGTTTTACCAACTCTTTACGGCGTTCTTCGGTAAGAATAGGAAATGTCAAACGAATGACCGTACCGTCGTTTTGCGGAGTTACTCCGATATTGGCGGCAAGAATTGCCTTTTCAACATCTTTAAGAGCCGATTTGTCCCACAAAGTGATTACCAAGCAACGCGGTTCGGGTATCGATATGTTGCCCATCTGATTTATCGGCGTCATTGCGCCGTAATAATCGACTTTTATCGACTCGACCAACTTGGGGTTGGCACGACCTGCGCGCATAAGATTAAATTCGTTCTTCATATAATCTATCGCTCTGTCGCAGTCGAATTCGAAATTAACAAAAAGTTCTTCTATTTGTGGCGTAGCGTAAGTCATAACTGCCTCCGTTATTATTAGATATATTTTACACTAAAATTAAATAAATATCAACATTTAATTGATAATTGTGCCCAATTTTTCACCTTTTAGCAGGCGCAGTATCGCATCGGGTTGATCTTTGCCGAGCACTACGGTTACAATACCGTATTCGCGGCACATTGCCACCGCTGTCAAATCCATTGCCTGCAAGTTGTCAACTATTACCTTGTCGTACGTGATATTGTCGTATTTGCGTGCGGCGGCGTTAACGTGCGGATCGCTGTCGTATATGCCGTCCACTGCCTTTAAGCAAATAAGCGCGTCGGCGTGTATCTCGCATGCGCGCAATGACGCAGCCGTATCTGTCGAAAAATACGGAGATCCGGTGCCGCCCACGAAAATTACCACATTGCCGCCGTTAAGATACTGCATTACAGACGGCAAAAATGCGGTTTCCGCAACTTTGTCAATGGCAAATGACGACACGACCTTGTTGGCTACTCCGCACGCGGTAAGGGCTTCGCCGAGAGCCAATCCGTTCATAACCGTTGCAAGCATACCTATGTAGTCTGCGGTCGCTCTGTCCATTTCGGCGCCGTTACGACCGCGCCAAATATTGCCGCCGCCCACTACAACGCCCAACTGCACGCCGCTTGACGTAATTTTTTTGATTTGCTGAGCGATGTTTTCCACGCTTTTTGCGTTTATGCCGAAATTTCCGTCCGAAAGCGCTTCTCCGCTGATTTTTAACAAAATACGTTTGTATTTACTCATATTGTCTCCCCGATTGTTTTGCAAAAAGGGAACAATTGAAAAATTGTTCCCCATTAAATTTGTTGATTATTTAATATTTTTAAGTTGTTCGGCAATTTCGTCGGCAAAGTTATCAACGCGTTTTTCAATGCCTTCGCCCATTTCGTAACGAACAAATCTTGTAACGACAATGCTCTTGCCAAGTTGTTTTTCAACATCGGCAATAACTTGTTTTACCGAAAGGGACGGTTCGCGTACATATTCCTGTTCAAGCAAACAAACTTCTTTGTAATACTTGTGGATACGACCTTCCACCATTTTGCCGATAACCGCTTCGGGCTTGCCTTCGTTTCTTGCCTGAACGGTAAGGATCTCTCTTTCGGATTCCAATTGAGACGCGTCTACGTCGGCGATATTTACAACCTGCGGTTTGCTTGCTGCGATCTGCATGCAAAGATTAAACGCAAGTTCTTGCAGATCCGCCTGCTCGGCGTCGCTGACAAGTTCTGCCAACACACCGATTTTTCCGCCCATATGAATATAACTGGAAATAACGCCGTTTTGTGCAAGTTGGAACTTGGTAAATCTGCGCAAAGAAATTTTTTCGCCTATTGCGGCGGTCGCTTCGGCGATCAAAACGTTTACGGTCTTGCTTGCGTCGGCATAATACGGCTCTTCAAGTACCGCTTCGACGGAAGAAGCGTCGGAGTGCAGCAAATGATTGGCAATATTGTCTACCAATGCGATAAATTGATCGCTGCGAGCAACAAAGTCGGTTTCGCAGTTGATTTCTACGGCAACGGCTGTGCGCTTGTCCGAAGAAACAACGCACTTTACCAAACCTTCGGCAGCAACGCGGCTTGCCTTTTTGGCAGCGGAAGCCATACCTTTTTCGCGAAGATATTTTATCGCTTCTTCAAAGTTACCGTCGGTTTCCACAAGCGCTTTTTTGCAATCCATCATTCCTACGCCCGTTTGTTCGCGCAGTTTCATTACGTCCTGATTTGTAAAATTAGCCATTTTCTGTCTCCTCTTCCACTTCTGCGGTTTCTTCTTCGGGCTTAATGTCGTCATCTTCGGGAGCGGTAAGTACAATACCTTCTTTCGCTTCGATAACAGCACCGGAGATAATAGACGCGATAACCTTGATAGCGCCGATAGCGTCGTCGTTTGCGGGAATTACAACGTCAACCTGATCGGGGTCGCAGTTTGTATCTACAATTGCAACAATGGGAATATTAAGCGCATGCGCTTCGGCAACGGCTATCGCTTCCTTTTTGGGGTCTACGATAAAAATGCAACCGGGCATTCCCTTCATATCCTTTATGCCGCCGAGATTGGCTTCCAACTTGTCGCGTTCTTCCAAAAGTTTTGCAACTTCTTTTTTGGGCAAAACGTCAAGTTCGCCGAGTTTTTCCATTTGATTGATGTGATTAAGGCGTTCGATACGAGACTTTATTGTCTTGTAGTTTGTAAGCGTGCCGCCCAACCAACGATTGTTTACATAATACATTCCGCAACGTTCCGCTTCGGTCTTGATAGCGTCTTGCGCCTGTTTTTTGGTACCTACAAACAAGATGGGTTTGCCCGCGGCGGCGATATCGCGTACAAACGTATATGCGATTTCTGCCTGAGTAACCGTTTGTTGAAGGTCTATGATGTGTATATCGTTGCGTTCCGCATAGATATACTTCTTCATTTTGGGGTTCCATCTTCTGGTTTGGTGTCCGAAATGAACGCCGCTTTCCAAAAGTTGTTTCATTGATACAACTGCCATTTTAATATTCTCCTTATTTTTTATTGTTTTTAACCTCTTTGCGCCGTCAACTCTACACGCAACCGAGCGGCAAACTCGGCACAACGGGTAAATCTTGCGCAAATGCGAATTAAACCTTGTAGATTATAGCACAATAGTTTGTTTTTTGCAATCGAATAATGCTATTTAATATAAATATAATCGGCATAAATTACGCTAAATTTGTTCGCGGATGTTTTTTACGCAACGCAACGCCTGATTTGACAGGGGACTTGCGTGAAACGCTTTGTGCAAAGCGGCGTATAACAATTATCATTGCGAACATATTGTGTGCAAGCACACATTATCGAAACAAATCATTCAAAACGAAAACACACAAAAAGAAAGCGGTCAAGATACTGCCGATTTGCATTGCAACACACTCTCACACAAAATCGATTATGCGCAAAGTTCGATTATATCGGTATCTGTCGGCAAGGACTAAATATAAATAATATTGGTTTCCGCGCGGCATGCCGTGTTACCTATTGAGTCGCACAACGCCGAGTATAAAAATATCCCCTTGAAACCCAAGGAGATACTTTTTTAACTTACGGAATTACGTTTTAATTTTTGTGGCAATCGCAATTCGGGTCGTGGCAATCGTCGTCGCCTTCGTCCAACTCGGCAACTTCTTTTTCGAGTTGGTTGTAAAGAGAATCGTACAAGTCGTCTTCTATCGGAAGAAAATTGTAATAGACTTCGCCGTCCTCTTCTACTTCTTGCAATTCGAAAATTTCCACAATGGGATCTTCGTCGTCGGCTTGTTGCAAACAAGCGTACTCTTTGCCGTCGCGGTCGAGCGTTGCAATGTGATAAAACGGAATTTGGTTGCCGTCTTCGTCCTCCAACATTACAACATCTTCATCAACGCTTTCGCAACCGCAATCGCAAGTTTCATCATGTTGATGTTCGCTATGATCGCAACCGCAATCGCAACACTGTTCGTTCTTTTTGTTTTCTGCCATATTTTACCTCCGAAATTTATCTTTTTCTATCTAAATAATTTTGCAAAATTATTGTTGCGGCAACTTTATCTATTACCTTTTTTCTGTTTTCTCTGCGCACGTTGCCTTCTATTAACACACGCTCGGCGGACAAAGTGGTAAAGCGCTCGTCCAAAAATTCAATCGGTATGTCGCACAAGCGCGACAATTCGTCGGTAAATTCGCGCGTTTTGGCGGTTTGCACATTTTCGGAGCCGTCAAGACTTAAAGGCAACCCCGAAACAAACAAAGTTACTTCTTTGCCCTTTGCCAAATCGGCAATATATCGCGCGTCATTGGTAAGATTACCTTTGCGCGTGAACGTTTCCAGCGGATTGGCGATTATACCCATTAAATCCGAAATTGCAATGCCAATGCGAACGTCGCCGACATCTAATGCCATAATTCTGCCCATAGCAACAGTATTGTAACACAAATGCTCGCACATTAACAGCGTTTTTTGTATTTTTACAAAATATTTTCACAACATACCGTAAATAGAGACGTTGCTTGTGCGCTACAAATAAACATTCGGTTGAAAATAAAGCGTGTGCGCTATGCGAAGCGACTACAACGTCAATAGTAAAAAGCCGCCAAGAAAATATATCAGACTGCCAAAAAGCAAAAAACCGCCAGAAAGGCGGCTATGCTGCAAGATGTTTAGTCAACCATATTTTTAACTTTTTTCTTGCCTTTGTTGAGTAATTTTTGTACGGAAGGTATTTCGCTTACGATCATTCCTACCGCCGCGCCCAACGCCATGCCTATCAAAAGTTTTTTCATACTTTCCTCCTAAACGTTGCTGCATTTAGTGTGTTACAGTGCAAGAAAAATATACTTGCCGCTATATACTATGCGTAAAATAGTATTATGCATAATGGCAAATCGTAAAGTAGTAACGGCTGTTTTGCGATTAAAATATAGTTTTGGGCGGTTATAAGCAACAGGCGCAAGTGTAAAATGCCGCACCGCTATGCCAAATAACGATAGAAATCAGACTTTATAGACAAAACAAAGCGCGGCAGATTTGCTGCCGCGTGTAATACAACAATATTATACGTAGTCTATCTTCGTTTTGTCCAATTGGATATTTTGCTGTTTTGCGCGGTAATCTTCTATTGCTTTTTTTATCGCTTCTTCCGCCAATACCGAGCAATGGATCTTTTGCGGGGGCAAACCTTCCAATTCTTCAACCACGCGAGCGTTGGTCAGTTTGAGCGCTTCGTCAACAGTCATACCTATAACCATTTGCGTTGCGGTAGAACTTGTTGCAATTGCCGCTGCGCAACCAAACGTTTGAAACTTGGCGTCCACTATCACATCGTTTTCGATACGCAACGTAATGCGCATTATGTCTCCGCAAGTTGCGTTGCCGACCGTTCCTTCGCCGTCGGGATTTTCAATTTCGCCCACATTTTGCGGGTGTGCAAAGGCGTCCAAAACTTTTTGATTATACATTATAAGTTCCTCCTGTTTTTACGTTAAATAGCGGCGACATTTCGCGCAATTTACTTATTGTGTCTTTTAACTTTTCCACAGTGTAATCCACTTCTTCCATCGTGTTGTCTTTACCGAAGGAAAATCTTATCGACCCGTGCGAAATTTCGATAGGCACGCCCATCGCCAACAGCACGTGCGAAGGATCGAGACTTCCGCTGCTGCATGCGGAACCGCTTGATACAGCGATCCCGTTGAAATCCATCAACATCAGTATTCCTTCGCCTTCGACAAACTCAAAACTGAAATTAGCCACGCTGGGTATGCGATGTTCGTAATTTCCGTTAAAGCGCACATAAGGAATCTCTTTCAACACTCTATCTACAAAATGATCGCGCAACGCCGCTATATGCGCGTTGTTCTTGTCCATTTCGCCGCGTGAAAGTTCCAAAGCTTTTGCCATGCCCACCACCGCGGGAGTGTTTGTCGTGCCGCCGCGTTGCGAGCGTTCCTGTCCGCCGCCGCAAATAAGTTTGTCGAGTTTGACGCCGTTTCGGATATACAATGCGCCTACGCCCTTCGGTCCGTAAAATTTGTGCGCCGACATCGACAGCAGATCAACGCCGAGTTGTCCCACGTTTACGTCGAGATACGGCATTGCCTGCACGCAATCGCTGTGGAACAATGCACCGTACCTATGGGCAACATCGGCAAGTTGTTTTATCGGCTGTATAGTGCCCACTTCATTATTCACATACATTACGGACACCAATGTGGTTTGGTCGTCGATGACCTTTTCCAAATCGGAAACGCTTACCAACCCCGTACTGTCAACGGGTAAACGCGTAACGACGAAACCGTTGTTTTCCAGCCAATCGGCGGCGGTAAGCACCGCATGATGCTCTATTGCGGAAATTATTATATGATTTCCCTTGTCTTTTCTGTGCAGAGCAACGCCTTTTACCGCCCAATTGTCCGCCTCGGTGCCGCTACCCGTAAAATACAGTTCGTTGGGCTTACAGCCTATCAGTTGCGATATTGTCTCGCGCGCGTCCGCCACGGCTTTGGCTGTATCGCGCCCGAAAAAGTGCTGACTGTCGGCATTGCCGAATTCGTCGCTGAAATACGGCAACATCGCTTCGACGACACGTTTGTCGCACGGAGTTGTAGCCGCATGATCCAGATATACTTTCATATTTTGTCCTCCGCAAGTTGTCTTAGCGATATCGTATCAAGGTAACCGTTTATGTTGTCGTAAAGTTTGCTCCAAAGATTGCGCGCCACGCACTCGCGGCGGTTGACACACTCTCCGTGCAAGCAATCGACGATTTCCAAATTATCTTCCACCGCGCGCAACACTTGCCCCACGCTGATATTATCCGGCGAATCGGCAAGTTTGTAACCGCCGTTTACTCCGCGAGACGCCACAACAATGCGCGCATGCTTCATCAACGCAACTATTTGCTCCAAATATTTTTCGGTTACGCCGGTAGTTTGCGAAAGCGCTGTTACGTTTACAACGTCGCTGCCGTTATATTGCTTTGCAAGTTCCACGGCTATATACAAACCGTATCTTGCCTTAGACGACATTTTCATAAACAATTCCTACCAATTTACTATGATTAGTTTACTACTATAATGCACATAAGTCAAATGTTTTAACACATCTAAACAAATATATTACAAAAATTGCCGCAAACCGAAACTAAAATACTTTTTAGGGCGAGACATAGGTAAAGCGATTGCATTTCGCGCCATCACATAATACCGACAGAAAAAATTATCGCCCACGCGGTGCCAATAAAAGTTTATATAATCAGGCTTGCTTTTGCAAAATGCGTCAGATAGTCGCAGATTTTATTTCAAAACTTAACTGTGCCGAATCCCATTGACAGCAAAAAACAAAGCGGCAACTTGCCGCTTGCAAACATAATGTTGATTTGAAAAAACATTACAAAACGGCAAATATTTGCCGTTTTGTAATTAACAGATATGTTTGGATATGGTTGCCGACAGTTCGTCCGCGTCGCACAACCCGATTATTCTGTCCACCAAAACGCCGTCCTTAAAGACGCAAACGTTGGGAATAGAACGAATTTCGAATCTCTTTGCCAAATCGGGCGCGTTGTCAACGTCAACTTTGCCGAACTTGGCCTGCGCAGACAATTTGTCCGCCACTTCGTCGAGTATCGGCGCCAACATACGGCACGGACCGCACCAAGTTGCCCAAAAGTCCACAACCACCAAGCCTTCCGATATAAATTTATCAAAAGTTGTTGCAACATCCGTTAAATTACTCATAATATATATCTCCTTTTATTGTTTTTCTTCCTTAATGGGCACTGCCGCTTTGCGTATTATTTCCTTTATTACGGGCGTTTGCATCCATTTGTGCTTGCGCGCTTTGTCAATAACGGCAACTATCGCAAAACCTACTGCAAGACCGCCGAAAAACATCAATATGGCGATCCACTCTTCAAGTTGTACCGCAAGAGCGGTAAACAACAAAGCCAACGCGGGAATAAGCGGCAAAACATAGCCTATCAATGCAAATTTTGCGCTGTTTCCTTCGGCAATTTCCAACGTAACCGTATCTCCCGATTGTGCGCCGATACTGTTGTCGGCATAAAAGTCCACATAACGTTGTTGTTCGGTCATGCCGCATTTTCCGCAGGACGCGCAGGCGGAATTGCGCTCAACGCGCACCTTGGCAAATTTGTCTTCGCAATCGATCACAATGCCTTGCTCAGTCATTTTTTTCCTCGCAAACTATACTCAACTCCTGCAACTGTTTGTCGTCAACGGGAGACGGCGCCTCTGTCATCATGCAACTTGCATTTTGCATTTTGGGAAAAGCGATGACGTCTTTGATATTATTGGTATCGGTAAGCACCATCACCAACCTGTCCAAAC
Source organism: uncultured Clostridia bacterium (assembly GCA_947629985.1). GTDB lineage: Bacteria > Bacillota > Clostridia > Christensenellales > CAG-314 > Fimimonas. The sequence goes on from CANRFV010000001.1 coordinate 163,484, forward strand.
CCAAAGCCAATCCGCCATGCGGAGGAGTACCGTATTTGAAAGCGTCCACAAAGAACCCAAACCGCTCGGCAATCTGTTCATCGGTAAAGCCCAATGTTTCAAACATAAGTTTTTGCACTTCGCGATTGTATATACGCATACTGCCGCCGCCCATTTCGTCGCCGTTTATTACAACGTCATACGCTTTCGCCCTTACACGCGCGGGGTCGATTTTCATATATTGCAGATCTTCGTTTTTGGGGCTGGTAAACGGGTGATGCATAGCAACAAAACGACCTTCTTCTTCGGAATACTCAAACAGCGGAAAATCCACCACCCACAAACAAGCAAATGTGTCGGGCTTTATCAACCCGAACTTTGCCGCAAGATGGCAACGCAGCGCACCCAAAGACACAACCGCAGTTTGCCAATCGGCATCGGCAACTATCAAGGCGATGTCGCCCGCCTGCATACGCAATGCCGACGCAATGCCGTCAAGTTCGCTTTCGCTTACAGCCTTGGCAAAACTGCATTTTACGCCGTCCTTTCCCAAGCCGTACCAAGCAAGCCCTTTGGCGCGATACGTTTTGACAAATTCGACAAGCCTGTCGAGATCTTTACGCGAAAGTTGATCCGCGCCGCCCTTCAAAACGATTGCCCTTACGGTACCGCCTGCGTTTATTGCGTTGGCAAATACCGCAAATTGCGACTGTTTTGCTACGCTGTCCAAACATTGAATTTCCATTTCAAACCGCAAATCGGGTTTGTCCGAACCGTAACGGTTCATACATTCCGTCCAAGGCATACGCACAAAGTGTTCGGGTAAATCAACGTTGCGGATTTCCTTAAACATTTTTACAAGTAGACCTTCCGTCAAAGTCATTACTTCTTCTTCACAGTCCACAAAACTCATTTCAAGGTCGATTTGCGTAAATTCGGGCTGACGGTTTGCGCGCAAGTCTTCGTCGCGAAAACACTTTGCTATTTGAAAATATCTGTCCATACCGCCAATCATAAGCAACTGCTTGTAAATTTGCGGAGACTGCGGCAAGGCATAAAAACTTCCCGGATGGATACGACTCGGCACCAGATAGTCGCGTGCGCCTTCGGGCGTGGATTTGCCCAACATCGGCGTTTCGACTTCGATAAAACCGTGATCGGCAAGATAATTACGCGTTATTTGATAAATTTTGCTACGCGTAACAAGGTTTTTTTGCAACGATTCGCGACGCAAATCGAGATAACGGTATTTCAGACGCAACGTTTCGTTGGCATTTTCGTCGCCGATAGAAAACGGAGTAACGTCCGCTTCGGACAAAATTTTAAGTTGCTCGGCAACCAATTCGACTTCGCCCGTTTTCATATTGGGGTTTATGTTGTTGCCCACGCGCCTGCGCACCTTGCCCACTACCGAAATTACATATTCGAGTTTGAGCGTGGACGCCTTGTCCAACAAATCTTGCGAACAAATATCCGTATCGAAAACAATTTGCACTATGCCCGATCTGTCGCGCAGTTGCAAAAATATAAGTCCGCCCAAATCGCGCCTGCGATGCACCCAACCCATCAGGGTTATTTCTTTGCCGATATATTCGCAGGTTACATCACCGCACATTACCGTGCGCTGTTGCCCGTTAAGTAGTTCTGCCATATTTTCTCCTGTGTTATAAAACGTATTTTTTAAGATTTCTTGATTCCGTACGGAAGTTGTTTTCGACGTAGGTTTTGTCTATTACAACCGTTTTGAGCGCGCCTTCTTCAACATCGTAAGATATATCTTCCACGATATGCTCCATTATGCTTTGCAGTCTGCGCGCACCTATGTCTTCAAGAGTGTTGTTTTGATCGTATGCGACATTGGCAATTTCGGCAATACCGTCCGAAGTAAATTGCAAGTCGATATTATCTACGGCAAGCAATTTTTTGTATTGCTCCGTAATGGAATTCTCCGGAACGGTAAGTATTTTTATAAAATCTTCCACGCCCAAACTGTCCAATTCCACCAAAACGGGAAAACGTCCTTGCAATTCGGGAATAAGATCGGACACTTTGCTTACATGAAAAGCGCCGCTTGCGATAAACAATATATAGTCTGTTTTGATATTGCCGTATTTCGTGCTTACCGTGCAACCTTCAACAATGGGCAATATGTCGCGCTGTACGCCTTCACGCGATACGTCGGGACCGTTTTGCGAAGATTTGCCGGCTATTTTGTCCATTTCGTCGATAAAAATTACGCCGTCGTTTTCCGCGCGCTTTAATGCTTCGCTTTCGACGCTGTCAAGGTCGATCAACTTTTCGCTTTCTTCCGAAGAATAAATGCGTAGCGCTTCTTCTACCGTTACGGTACGTTTTTTCATCTTTTTGGGCAGCATATCGCCGAAAATACTGCCGATATTTATTTCTCCGCCGCCGGCTTGAAGTTCGACGGGTTTGGGAATGTCCGCTACGGATATTTCAACTTGCAGTTGGTCGAGATTGTGTTTGGACAATTCGTCCATCAACGCCACTTTGGTAAGTCCTTCGGGCAGTTCGGTATTGGGCTGTTTAAGCAACAAATCCGCAATACGTTCCACCGCACGCTCGAAAGCGCGCGCTTCTACTTCCTTGTAACGTTCGTCCTTAACAAGCCTGATGGCAACTTCCACAAGATCGCGCACCATGCTTTCCACATCGCGGCCTACATAACCCACTTCCGTGTATTTTGTCGCTTCTACTTTCAAAAACGGCGCTTTTACAAGTTTGGCAAGACGGCGGGCTATTTCGGTTTTGCCTACGCCCGTAGGCCCCTTCATAATAATGTTTTTGGGAGTAATTTCTTCCCTGTCCGCCAACGAAAGTTTACTGCGGCGGTATCTGTTCCGCAAAGCGATAGCCACCGCCTTTTTGGCGTTAAACTGACCTACAATATGACGGTCCAATTCGTAAACGATTTGTTTGGGTGTCATTTCAAGCCTCCTCGACAATAATATTGCCGTTAGTAAATACGCATATTTCGCTTGCGATTTCCAGCGAACGGCGCGCTATTTCCGCTGCGGACAAGTTTGTATTGCGCAGCAACGCTTTGGCTGCGGCAAGCGCGTAGTTTCCGCCGCTTCCTATTGCGCAAACGCCGTCGTCGGGTTCGATAACGTCGCCCGTGCCCGACAACAGAAATATATTTTGCTTGTCGGCAACGATCATCATCGCTTCCAACTTGCGCATTACGTTATCGCGGCGCCACAGTTGCGCGACTTCGACCGCCGAGCGAAGCAAATTGCCGCTGAATTTTTGCAACATTTCTTCGAACTTTTCGGACAATACAAATGCGTCCGCAACAGTGCCGGCAAATCCCGTTATTATTTTGCCGTCGTAAATTCGACGGACTTTTACGGCGTTACCTTTCATAATAACGCTTTGTCCCGCAGTAACCTGTCCGTCTCCCGCCATAGCAATTTGCCCGTCGCGTTTGACCGCGCATATTGTAGTGCCTTTAAGCGAGTCGGAAAAAACTTCTGACATATTATCCTCCTAAATTTTGTTAAAACTTACTGTATTTTTCATTACTTGCAACGCACGTTGTGCATATTCGATTTTTCGTTGAGTTTTATCGCGAATATTAACCGACAGCGGATCGAGAATTCCGAAATTGCTGTTCATAGGCGAATATTCGCCGAAATCGGTGCAAACATGCGCGCACAGTGCGCCCGTTATGGTTTGTTTGGTAAAGTCCAACGGGGCTTGTCCGCTGAAAATTCTAAATCCTTGCAACGCTGCCACCAAGCCGCTTACCGCCGACTCCATATAGCCTTCCACGCCCGTCAACTGCCCCGCAAAAAACAATTTTGGGTCGCTCTTCAATTGAAAACATCCGTTAAGGAACTTGGGCGCGTTGATATATGTATTGCGATGCATTACGCCATATCTTACAAACTCGGCGTTTTTTAACGCGGGGATCATTCCGAACACGCGCTTTTGCTCGCCGTATTTGAGATTGGTCTGAAATCCTACCAGATTGTACAAAGTACCGGACTCGTTTTCCTTGCGCAATTGCAACACTGCGTAAGGTTTTGTGCCCGTTCGTTCATCGCGCAAGCCGACAGGTCTTAACGGACCGAAACGCATGGTATCCGCGCCGCGCTTTGCCATAACTTCTATCGGCATACAACCTTCGAACACGTTGTTTTCAAAGTCCTTCAATTGCACGGTTTCGGCGTTTACAAGCGCGTTGTAAAATTCGTCGTATTCCCGCCTGTCCATAGGACAGTTGAGATAATCGGCGTTGCCCTTACCATAACGGCTTGCGGCAAACGCGCTGTCGTAATCGATACTGTCCGCAGTAACTATCGGCGCCACAGCGTCGAAAAAGTACAAAAATTGATCTCCGAAAATATTGCGAAACGCGCCTATCAACGCGTCGTCCGTAAGCGGTCCCGTTGCCACTATTACAAAGTCGTAACCGTCGGTACTAAGCGAGTTTTCAACGCGTGTTACGCGCGTAAAATTGCCAAAACCGTTTAACGTATCGGTAATTCTTTGCGAAAAAGCATATCTGTCAACGGCAAGAGCGTTGCCCGCCGGAACGCGCGTTTGTTGCGCTACATTTACGACAAGGCTGTCCAACAGTCTCATTTCCGCTTTAAGCACGCCGCCGGAAGTGCCGATATCGTCGCTTTTGAACGAGTTGGAACATACAACTTCGCACAGCGTTTCGATGTGATGCGCAGGCGACATTTTAAGCGGTTTCATCTCTACTAAAGTTACTTCGACGCCGCGTTTAAGCAATTGATAACACGCTTCGCAACCGGCAAAGCCGCCGCCGATCACTTTAACTTTCACTTACTTCACCGCCGTCGTATTTGCAATCCTTGTTGGAACAGCGAATTACCTTTTTGTTGCGCAGAGTTTTGTACACCAAGTGAGCGCCGCATTGCGGGCACAATTGTCCCGTGGGAATATCCCAAGAAACGAAATCGCAATCGGGATAGCCGGTACAGCCGTAAAATACAACGCCGCGCTTGGACACACGCTTGATTACGTTTTTGCCGCATTTAGGACATTTGGCAACCGTTTCGGTAATCGGTTTGGTATTTTTGCACTGCGGATAGTTGCTGCAAGCAAGATATTTGCCGTAACGCCCTTGACGTTCGAGCATTTTGCCGCCGCAAATTTCGCAGATAATGCCCGTCTCTTTGGGCGGAACTTTCTCTTTCAAACTTCTTATGTTGGAACACGCGGGATAATTACTGCAAGCAAGATACTTGCCGTAACGTCCTACGCGTATTACCATGGGAGAACCGCACTTATCGCACTTAACGTCGGAAACTTCTTCGGGAACGCTTACTTTGTCGCTATGCAACGCCTTGCGCACTTCCTGTTCCATCGGTTTGTAAAAACTGTCCACAACCTTGTACCAATGCTCACCGTTGTCCTCTATGGCGTCCAACTTGTCTTCCATCTCGGCGGTAAACTTGATATCCACCACTTCGCCGAAATACTGCTGCAAATATTCGGTAACTTGTATACCCAAATTGCTGGGAACAAGGGCTTTGCCGTCCTTGTTGACATACTCGCGCTTGTACAATGTTTGCATAATTGTTGCATACGTGCTGGGTCTGCCAATGCCTTTTTCTTCCATTGCCTTTATTATGCTGGCTTCGGTATAGCGCGCGGGCGGCTTGGTAAAGCGCTGTTCGTGATTGATTTGGTCAACGTGTAACACATCGCCTTCGCATAGCGGGGGCAGCAATGCGTTTTCTTCGTCGGCAACGTCTTTTTCCTTTGTTTTGACTTCGCCGTAAATGGCAAGATAACCGTCGAAAACCAAAGTTTTGCCCGTGGCAGTCAAGCCGTATTCGCCGCAATTTACGGTAACGCTTACGCTGTTATAACTTGCGTTTACCGCCTGGCTTGCCAAAAAGCGTTCGTAAATCAACTTGTATAACAAGTATTGATTGCGCTGGACCTTGTCCTTGATCGATTCGGGAGTAAGGTCGAGATTTATCGGACGTATCGCTTCGTGCGCGTCCTGCGCTTGTTTTTTTGTGGCGTAAATGTTCGGCTTGGCAGGCACATACTTGTCGCCGTAAACGGTAGCAATGCGTTGGCGAGCGGCGGTAATTGCGTCGGAAGATACGCGGACCGAGTCGGTACGTATATACGTTACAAGCGCAACGTGCCCCATTCCCGGAATATCGAAACCTTCGTACAATTGCTGCGCAACGGACATCGCCGCCGAACTTGACATACGCAATTTATTTACGGCGTCTTGCTGCATTGTGCTTGTTGTAAACGGCGGCAAAGGTTTGGATTGCGTAACGCTTTTTTTGACGTTGCCCACAACAAACGGATTGCTTTCCAACGTCCGCAACACGCGGTTGCACTGCTCTTCATTAATAATTTTAAATTTTTTACCGTTTTGCTCGGAAACCACCGCCTTAAACTGCGGTTTTGCTGTCGGTTTGTCGAGCAATGCGGATACATGCCAAAATTCTTCGGGCTTAAACGCCTTAATTTCTTTTTCTCTGTCCACCAATATGCGCAGCGCGGCAGATTGAACGCGCCCTGCGGACAATTTGTTGCGAATTTTTTTGCACAACACGGGCGAGAGCGTGTAGCCCACAAGCCTGTCCAATACACGGCGCGCCTGTTGAGCGTCTACCAATCCCTTGTTTATATAATCGGGATGCTCTATTGCCGCATTTACGGCTTTTTTCGAAATTTCGTTGAACATAATGCGGTTTTTCTCATTGGGATCGAGATTTAACGCGCATTGCAAGTGATAAGATATTGCTTCGCCTTCGCGATCGGGGTCGGTTGCCAAATATACCTTTTCGGCTTTTGCGACTTCCCGTCTCAGTCTCAAAATAGTCTCGCGCTGTTCGGGTTTGCGCGCTTCCAGCGAAGGTTCGTAATTATTGTTGAAATCGATGCCCATTTCCTTGTCGGGCAAATCCCATATATGTCCCTTGGACGCGTCAACTTTGTAATCTGCGCCCAGATATTTGCCGATTGTTTTAGCTTTTGCCGGAGATTCGACAATTACAAGTTTCATTCAAGTCCTCCATACAACCGATATAAATTACCCGGTAGTCTAACAATTATACTCCTTATTTCCAAATTTGCCAACAGAAAATTCAAATCGGCGGCGCCCATACCCGATTGCGCTACAAGTTGATCGAAAGTAAGCGGCTCAACCGTAAGCAAATCGACGATTTTTTGTTCGTCGAAACTTATTTGATATGTTTGCTGCGGCTTGTCGTTTTGCGCAAGGTTGTAAAAATCGATTATGTCGCGCGGAGTTGTTACGCACGCCGCCTGAATACTTTTTATCAATTTGTTGCTTCCGCCAAAACCCAAGTCGTAAATTTCGCCCGGAACGGCAAAAATATCTTTGCCCTGTTCCAAAGCCAACTCAACCGTGGAATTTGTGCCGCTTTTGGCAGGTGCCTGACACACCAATACTCCGCTTGACAACCCCGCAACAATGCGGTTGCGATGCGGAAAACGGTATGCCAACGGCTGTGCGTACATTCCGTATTCGCTTACGAGCAAGCCGCCGTTTGCCACAATTCTGTCTGCCAACGACTGATTGCCTGACGGATAAACGTCTATTACGCCGCCGCCCAATACGGCGATGGTTTTGCCCTGTTCGTCCAATGTCGATTCGTGCGCGATGCAGTCTACGCCGTACGCCAAACCGCTGACTATCGTAAAATATTCGCTTAGCACCGCAGTAAAGTCCTTGGCAACGCGTCTGCCGTATGCCGACGCCTTGCGTGTGCCTATTACCGCCAAACAACGCGTGTTAAGCAACGAAACGTCTCCCTTGCAAAACAAAATGTACGGCGGATCGTCTATACAACGCAAACTGTCGGGAAATTGCTGCGAACAATATGTAACAGCGCGCACGCCGTTTTTGTCCAACGCCGAAATTATAACGTCGTACTCGCATTTTTTCAGCGCCTTTTTTATTGCGGAATAACCTGCGCCGAGTATTTTTTCGGCGGATTTGTCCGCAATAATTCCGTCCGCAATGCCTTTGCAGTCGCCGTATATATCCAACAATTGGTAAAACTTGGCGGACTTTACTTCATAGTGCCCTAACAATATGCAAATTTGTTCTTCTGTCGTATACATATTATACCCTGTATTTTCTGTCCAATGTACGGTATTGCAACGATTCGGCAATATGTTTGAATGTTATTTCCTGCGACCCGTCCAAATCGGCAATTGTGCGTGCAACTTTAAGTATGCGGTTGTAGGCGCGCGCGGTAAGATTAAGTTTGTCGAACGATTCTCTTAGCAAAGCCGCGCTTTGTCTGTCCAATTTGCAGTATTTTTTAATATCGGCGGGCGTCATTTGTGCATTGCACCGCTTTCCGCTTGCGCCGAGACGTTGCAACTGAATGTCTCTTGCGCGGTTTACGCGCTCTCTTACTGCCGACGACGGTTCCGCAAGGTCGTCGCCCTGCAACTGTTCGTACGACACATTGTCAACTTCGATATGAATATCTATTCTGTCAAGTAACGGACCCGACAGTTTGTTGAGATATCTGTGTATTTGCGACGCGGTACACTTGCACTCTGCCGTGGCGCTGCCGTAATTGCCGCACGGGCAAGGGTTCATGCTTGCAATAAGCATAAAATCCGCAGGATATGTTACGGAAATCGCATTGCGCGAAACCGTTATTACGCCGTCTTCCAACGGTTGGCGCAGCGTTTCCAACGTTTGACGGCTGTATTCGGGCAACTCGTCCAAAAACAACACGCCGTTGTGCGCAAGGCTTATTTCCCCGGGACGCGCTTTGTTTCCGCCGCCCGTCAACGCCACCATTGTGGACGAATGATGCGGCGTGCGGAACGGACGTTCGTAAATAAAGCCGTCAAGTTGCCCCGAAATGCTGTGGATCTTGGCAACTTCGAGCGCTTCGTCGAAAGTCATATTGGGCATAATAGACGGTACTGCGCGCGCAAGCATAGTTTTACCTGCGCCCGGCGGACCGATCATAAGGATGTTATGCCCACCCGCAACGGCGACTTCCATTGCCCGTTTGGCGGCAAATTGCCCCTTGATATACTTAAAATCGTTGTCGCTGTGGTTGAATTGCAAGTCGTTCTTCCAACTGCGTATTGCCAGCGGCTCTATTTCGGTTTGATTTGTCAAAAATTCCACCGCTTGCCGCAATGTTTCCACGCAATAAATTGTAGCCCCTTCCACAAAACTTGCTTCCGCCATATTGGATTTGGGTATGACAAATGTTTTTTCGCCTTGTTGCACGGCGGAAATTATCATTGGAAGCAAACCGTTTACCTTGCGCACTTCGCCGTTTAGCGACAGTTCGCCGAGTATTACCGCCTGTCTTAACGTTTGGTAGGCTACCTGCTTGCTTGCAGCCAACATACCTATTGCAATGGGCAAATCGTAAATACTGCCTTCCTTTTTGATATCTGCAGGCGCAAGGTTTACCACAACGGCGGCAACGGGATACTGAAACCCGCTGTTTTTCATTGCCGAACGCACGCGCTCCTTCGATTCCTTTACGGCTGTGTCCGCCAAACCGACGATATCGTAAGTGGGCACGCCCGAATGCATATCGATTTCTGCCTGTACGGGAAAGCCTTCCAAACCTTTCAGTCCGAAACTTTTTATTAAAGCAAGCATGGTTTACTCCTTGGTATTATTTATTACAGTATAACTATATATAGCAAAATAATCAAATATTTTTGCGCAAAAACATAAAATAAAAATTTGTTGAACGCCGCCGACAACTGCGGCGATCGATAAAATAGCACTACGGCAATGCTAAAACGTGGAAAATTCGCATTCCTTCGGGTGTTGCACTTGAAAGTATAATTCACCGTATAAAAAAACGCAACCGCCGTAACGGTTGCGTCAGAATTGACAAACGTTATTTAGAAGATTTAACTTTGGCTGCCTTACCTGTACGTTCACGCAGATAATACAATTTGGCGCGTCTTACATCGCCTTGACGAACAACGATAATACTTTCGATCTTGGGACTGTGAATGGGGAACGTTCTTTCTACGCCGATACCGGAAGAAATACGTCTAACCGTAAATGTTTCGCGCAGACCGCCGTGCTTACGGGCAATAACGGTACCTTCGTACGCCTGAATTCTTTCCTTGTTGCCTTCGATAACTTTGAAGTTTACGCGAACGGTATCGCCGACGTTAAAATCGGCAACTTCTCTTAATGCTTGATTTTCGATTTGTTTAATGATGTCCATGATTGACTTTTCCTCCAAAAATTTTGTTAACTAAGCGTTCATACACCATTAAAGCCAGAGGACCGCCCGAAGCCACTTGTATATTTTAGCATAACAGCGGCTGTTTGGCAACTATTTGCACCAATTTATTTTTTTACTTTTTACAGCCGAATTTTGCAGTAAATTCGCTATTTCTTTCCACACGATTTAACTATAAATTTCAGCACGATTACAATACTATGCGTGAAATAGTATTATGCGATACGTTGATTTCTGTTGTAGTGCCGAGGCAAAATTTGCAATTATGGGCGAAAAGCGTCTGTTATGTGGGTTATTTCGCCTTGTAAAATGTCCACCACGTCAAACCTGACGGGCACTCCCGTACATTTGTGTACATACAGCCAACGATTGGCGCACTTGACAATTGTTTGTCTTTTGTAATAATTTACCGCTTCGATAGGCTGACCGAAAGCGTCGGTAGCACGACTTTTTACTTCAACAAATACGATCATACCGTTTTTTTGCGCAATTATATCGATTTCGCCGAAATGACAAGTAAAATTGCGTTCGAGTATTTTGTATCCGTGTTTTTTAAGATATTGCACGGCAAGATTTTCGCCGTCTGTTCCTATTTTGCGCGTGTTCATACTTCCACAAAATGCGTAATAAACGTACGTCTGTGTATAGGACACGGACCGTATTGTTTAAGCAATGCGATATGTTCCGCCGTGCCGTACCCTTTGTGGCGTGCAAAACCGTACTGCGGATATTGCGCGTCGTACTGCACCATCAACCTGTCTCGCGTAACCTTAGCGACAATACTTGCCGCGGCAATGCTGTAACTGAGCGCGTCCCCGTGTATAATGGAAAGAGTCTGTACGGGGGCGTTGACTTTTACTGCGTCGATAAGCACGCAGTCTACATCGGTAAAGCCGTTGATACATTGCAGCATACCGCTTTTGGTTGCGTTTAATATATTGTCGCGGTCGATAATATCGTGATCCACAATCGCAACTTGCACTTGCAACGCTTTGCTTACGATCAAATCGTACAATTTGTCGCGTTTGGCGGCGGAAAGTTTTTTGCTGTCGTTTACGCCCGCAATAGGATCGTCCAACGGCATAACTACGCCCGCCACAACAACGGGACCCGCCAACGGTCCCCTTCCCGCTTCGTCTATACCGGCAATTAAACGCACACCATTACTTGCAAGCGTGCGTTCGTAATAAAACATATCCGTTTGATTATCTGTTGATTTTTTCATTTGACTAAATTCCTACTGTTGCGACGGAAGATCGAACGTTATCTTGCCCAATTTTCCTTTGCGGAAATCGTCCAATATCGCCTTGGAGCAACGCCCCGTATCTATTTCGCCTCCGCGCATAATAAAACCGCGCCGTTTGGCAATAACGTTAAAAATATCTTCCGACGTTTCGCTCGGCAAACATTCTATATTATACCGCTCCGAAATGCACTTGGGATAAAGTTGTCGCAACTGCGCGATCAATTCAAGCGCCAACTCGTACAAATCTACAACTTCGTCCTTAATACTGCCGATAAAACACAAGCGCGCAGCGACGATATCGTCGTCGAACTTGGGCCACAGCGTACCGGGAGTATCCAACAGTTCCAATCCAGATTGCAAACGCACCCATTGTTTACCCTTTGTTACGCCGGGCTTGTCGCCCGTAATGACGGCTTTTTTGCCGGACAAACAGTTGATTATCGTAGACTTGCCGCAATTAGGCACCCCGATGATAATACAACGAACAGGCTTAAATATGCCTTTTTGAGCGTTTTTTGCGCGCAAATTTGCGGTAATTGCCGCAAAAGCGTCGGATATTTTGGACGCTTGCGCCGAAGCGGTTGCGGTAACCTTTACGTACGGCGCGCCCGTTTGCTCAAAGTAAGCGCACCACTTGTCCAATTTGGACATATCCGCCAAATCGCACTTATTCAAAATAAATACGCATGGCTTGTTGCCCACCACCGACTCAAAACTCGGGTTGAAACAAGCGCCGGGTGCGCGCGCGTCGAGAACGTACCCGACGGCGTCAACTGTTTTTACGCTGTCCTGCATCATGCGCAGCGCCTTTGTCATGTGCCCGGGAAACCACTGTATTTTCATTTGTCCTCCAACAAGTCGGGACGCATTTTGCGCGTAATAAGCAACGCTTGCTCTTGTCGCCACTTGTCCACCATAGCGTGATTGCCGCTTACAAGCACCTCGGGGACGGACATTCCCATAAATTCCTGCGGGCGCGTATATTGCGGATATTCCAACATCGCTTGCGAAAAAGATTCGTCCACGGTAGATTGGCTGTTGCCCAAAACGTCTGGAACGTACCGCAAAATGCTGTCGATTAGCACCATCGCGGGGATCTCTCCGCCCGACAACACATAGTCGCCAATTGAAATTTCTTCGTCGATATCGATGTCCAACACTCGCTGGTCAACGCCTTCGTAATGGCCGCACAATATCAGCAGACGGTCGCATTGCGACAGTTGACGTACGCGCGCCTGTGTAAGCGTTGCGCCGCGCGGAGACATATAAATACGCCGCGCAGTATGCTCCGGATCCACTGCCGATATGCAATCATGAATTGGTTGCGGCAACATTACCATACCTGCGCCGCCGCCGAAAGGCGCGTCATCGCAACGCTTGTGCTTGTCTTGCGAATAATCGCGAATGTTATGGCAAACAAGCGTGTACAACCCTTTTTCGCGCGCTTTGCCCGTAAGAGAACTGTTTAGCGCGTCGAACATTTCGGGAAATAACGTAAGGACGTCAATCTTCATACACTGCCACCTCCGCAAACGCTTTGCCGTTTACCGTTACCGTTTTGCTTAACAGATTTACATCGGCGCACAAACTTTTTACAAAAGGAAAAGACACCGCCGCCTTGCCGCCGCAAACAATTACGTCGGCTGCGCCGTACTGCAAAATATCCGTTATCGTGCCCACTTCGGTAAAGTCGTCCAATAGCACTTTGCACCCCAACAAATCTTGTACAAAATAGCGGTCGGACGACAGAACGATGCTGTCCTTGTCGGCAAATACCGTCCAATTGCGCAATTGCTCCGCGGCATTTCTGTCGTTTATTCCGTCAAGCAAAAAATAGCCGAAAGCGCCGTCTGTGCGAAAATTTCGCACGGCGTAACTATTAGACCCGATATACAACTGTTTTAAGTTTTTTAGCATTTCGGGCGAATCGAGATAACACGATGTTTTTATTTCGCCCTTTATGCCCTGTGCTTTGAGCACTTCGCCTATTTCCAATTTCATAATGTACGATTTTGCGCAACGCGCCGCATATAAACGCAAGCAAAAGAACACACCGATACAAACAAATTGCCACAAGACGATGTTCTTGTGGCAAAGTAATCAGTCCTCTATCTCGATGTTGTATCTTTTTCCCTGTTTGATACCGATAGCCTTTGCAAGAGAACGTATAGCCATAGCTATTTTTCCCTGCTTGCCTATAACTTTACCGATGTCGTTTTCGGCTACACGTATGGTTATAGTTTCAACGCCGTCCTTCTGTTCAGACGTAATGTTGACGGCGCTCTTGTCCTCAACAAGTTGTTCAACTATATACGTTACAAGTTCTAACATAATTTGCCTCAATTACGCCTTGTGGACTTTCTTGGGCTCGATTACGTTGTTGCGCACAAGCAAAGATCTTACCGTTTCGGTAGGTTGCACGCCGCAAGCGATCCATTTTTTGGCTTTGTCCACGTCAAGATTGGTAACGTCTTTTAACGGATCGTACGTACCGATAAGGTCTACATATTGTCCGTCGCGCGTTTTGTGCGAATCGATCACAACTACGCGATAATAGGGGCTTTTCTTGTCGCCCATTCTTGTCAATCTCATTTTTACTGCCATTTTTTGTTCCTCCAAATGTTTAATTATTGTAAATTTTGTTTTTTATTTAACAACCGATTGCCTTGTTAAAACGGCAAACGCTTGGTTTTGGAAACTTTTTTCATCATATCGCGCGTTTGTTCAAATTGCTTTATCAAACGATTTACGTCCTGAACTTGCAATCCGCAACCGCTTGCTATGCGTTTGCGCCGCGAATAATTGAGAATTTTGGGATTGGCGCGCTCTTCCTTGGTCATAGATTGAATTATTGCCTTGTTGCGCTTTATTTGCGCTTCGTCAACCTTTTTGTCGCCCAATTTAAGTCTGCTGGCGCCCGGTATCATACCGACGATGTCGTTGATATCCCCCATTTTGGCAACTTGTTCAAATTGTTGCAAAAAGTCGTTAAGGTCAAATGTCGATTCCTTTAACTTTTTTGCCATTTGCAGCGCTTGTTCTTCGTCTATGGCAACTTGTGCCTTTTCTATCAGCGTAAGCACGTCGCCCATACCGAGAATGCGCGAAGCCATACGGTCGGGGTGGAACGGTTCCAAGTCTTCCGTTTTTTCGCCGGTTCCGACAAATTTTATGGGCTTGCCGGTTACCGCTTTGATAGACAGAGTTGCGCCGCCGCGCGTATCGCCGTCGAGTTTGGTCATAATAACGCCAGTGATATCCAACGCTTCATCAAAAGCCTTGGCGACGTTTACCGCGTCTTGACCCGTCATTGCGTCCACTACCAACAAAGTTTCGTAAACGTTTACCGTACGCTTGATGGCTTTTAATTCTTCCATCAATTCTTCGTTGATGTGCAACCTACCGGCGGTATCGATAATTACCGTGTCGTAACCGTTCTTTTCGGCATATGCCACCGCGCTCGAAGCGATTTTGCAAGGGTTGCTCTGCCCCATCTCGAAAAAGCCCGCTTTCGCTTTGCCGGCGACAATTTCCAACTGCTTGATTGCGGCTGGTCTGTAAATATCGTCTGCGCACAACAAAACGCGCTTACCCTGCTTTTGCAAATACACAGCCAACTTTCCGCACATTGTCGTTTTGCCTGCGCCCTGCAATCCGCACATCATTATTATTGTGGGCAACTTGGACGAAACGCCCAATTTGCTTTGCGTAGAACCGAGTAACTTAATTAGTTGTTCGTTTACGATTTTTATAACTTGTTGCCCGGGGGTAAGGCTTTTGAGAATCTCCTCGCCAATTGCCAACTCCGTTACTTGATTGATAAAATCTTTTGCAACGGTAAAGTTGACGTCCGCTTCCAACAACGCTACGCGAATTTCGCGCATGGCTTGTTTTATTTCGAGTTCGGTCAACGCGCCGCGATTCTTCAATTTGGAAAATATATGGTTTATTTTGTCTGTTAAATTAGAAAAAGCAGCCAAAGTTTACTCCTTTGAAATGTATTTTTCAACTATTTGCCGCAAGGCAACGCCGTCGTCGGCGTCCAAAGCAACCGACAACGCCCGCACAAATTCGCTTAAACGCAACGATTCTTCGTAACGACACAGTGCGTTTTCCGCTTTGAGTATTGCGTCGCGTACCCCTTGCCGAGATATGCCGATCTCTTCGGAAATTTCGCCCAGCGAGCAGTCGCAATCGCAATACATAGACAACGCAGCGCGCTGTTTATCCGTCAAAAGATTGGAATATGTTTGCAATAACTGCGACAATTCTATTTTAGTCAAGGACATATTTTCTCCGAACAATGTAAAGCAAAATAACTTTACAGCGATAGTTTACACTATCGCCGTAAATAAGTCAAGCATTTGTAACAGAATATTCGCTTTTATTATGTTTAACAGAAAATAAAATTAAATCAAATACGTTTTACCGCAACGTACATTATTAAATAATACCTTCGACGTAACTTGCCGCGTCAAATTCCATCAAATCGTCTATTCCTTCGCCGACGCCGACATAATATACGGGAATATCCATATCGTGTTTTATCGCCAATACAACGCCGCCTTTTGCCGTGCCGTCCAATTTGGTAAGAACGATGCCGTCTATGTCGATCGCCTCGTTAAAAATATCTACTTGCGCTATTGCGTTTTGACCGGTTGTGGCATCCAAAACAATTAAATTCTTTCTGTCGGCGTTGGGATATTCTCTGTCGATCACGCGATTGATCTTTTTCAATTCTTCCATAAGGTTCTTTTTGTTGTGCAATCTGCCCGCCGTATCTACCAACACCACGTCCGTGCCTTTGCTTTTGGCGGAAGAAATCGCGTCGAACACCACCGCCGCCGGATCGCTGCCTTCTTCGTGCATAATAATGCGCACTTTGGCACGGTTAGCCCACACTTCCAACTGCTCGCTTGCCGCCGCTCTGAAAGTATCTGCCGCGGCAATCACTACCGACTTACCTTGTTTGACGAAAATATTTGCCAATTTGCCTATTGTAGTTGTTTTGCCTACGCCGTTTACGCCCGCAACCATAATTACGCACGGATAACTCGGGTTCATCTTTTCGTCGCCCAATATATCCGACAAAACATCGCGCAAATAACCGTATGCCTTGTTCGGGTCGGAAACGCGATCGGTGCGCATACGTTCACGCAGTTGGTCTATGATATCGACGGTTGTTTCTTCGCCGACATCGCTGGACAACAATATAAACTCCAACTCATCATAAAAATCTTCGTCGAAAATGCCTCGTTTGAACAATTCGTTTAACTTGAAGCCTATTTGTTGTTTTGTCTTTTTGAGACCGTCGATTATTTTTTTGAAAAATCCCATTGCAGCACCTTACATAGCCTGTTTTATCGCTTCGGTAAGTTTTACCGATACTATCTTGGATACGCCCTTTTCTTCCATCGTTACGCCGTAAAGCACGTCGGAATGTTCCATTGTGGGCTTTTTGTGGGTAATAACCACAAATTGAGTGGATTGCGAAAATTTACGCAAATACATAGATATTCTTTCCGCATTGGCATCGTCCAAAGCCGCTTCGATTTCGTCGAGAACGCAAAACGGCATTGGATTGTGTTTGAGAATAGCAAACAAAATTGCCGCCGCGGTCAGCGTCCGCTCACCGCCGGACAACAGCGAAATATTTTGCAGTTTCTTTCCCGGGGGTTGAGCCTCTATTTCTATGCCCTGTTCAAGCGAATCCTTGTCGGGATCGTTGTCGATATACAGACGTGCGTTGCCGCCGTTGAACAACTCGCGAAAAATAACCTTAAAGTTTTCGTTGATTTGTACCATACCTTCTTCGAAACGCACTTTGATATCCGCGGAAAGGTTTTTAAGGGCGCTGTTAAGGTCGTCTTCGGCTTTTTGGAGATCGTCGATCTGCGACATAAGATTGTCGTACTGCGATTGTTCGCTTTCCAATTGTTGAATGGCGTTTACGTTTACGTCTCCCAACCGCTGTAATGCTTGTTTCAATTCCGTAATACGCGCTTTGCCCGCCTCGTTGTCGTAATTTTCATCTTTGTACTGCATTGCGGCGGAATAAGTTATACCGTATTCTTCCTGTACTTTTTGTTGCAATTGCAACAAATCGTCGTCTATTTTGTTAAGTATGTATTCTTCCTTGTCGATTGTGCCGCGCAAAGCCTCGATTTCATTGGACAAACGCAGCCTTTCGTCCGAAAGATGTTGAAATTCCGCGTCCAACTGCGCCTTCAGACTGTCGGAGGATTTAATTTCCGTAAGCAATTTTGCCATATCTTCCTGCAAAGACAGATCGGACACGCTTTCGTTTAGCGTAGCGTACATCGAATCGATTGCCTGTTGCACTTGCACGATGTATGAGCGCCGCATATCTACGCCGTCGTTAAGGCTTTCTATTTGCTGCGCGTTGTTTTTTATTTCCTTTTCGGAAGATTCTATATTGGATTTGAGTATTGCCAAACGGTAACGCTTGTCGGACAAACTTGCGCTTATTACGTCCTTTGCGTCGGATTCGCTTTGTGCGGTCAAACGCAGATGTTCCAATTTTCCGCGTAATTGCTTATCGGCTTCTGCAAGTTCGTCGTTGGTTTTGGCGTATTTTTGAATGTATTTGTCCAATTGTTCAAGACGTGCAACTATCTTTTCCTTTTCCGACGAAAGACGTAAAATGTTTTTCTTATCGGAATTGCTTAGAGTGTTGGACGCTTCGATACGTTCCTTTGCAGTGGCAATTTCCACCTTTACGGAATTGATTGTATCGGCTAAACGTGCGTCCGTAGCGCGTATCTCGTCGAGTTTTTTGTCCAGATCCGCTTTGCGCTGCTCGGTTTGTTGCAAGTCGGCAAGCAAATGCTTCAAGTTTTCGGAACGTTCGCTTATTTGCGTATCATACGAAAGCAAATTGGCTGTTGACTGTTTGCGCACACTGCCGCCTTCCAACGAACCGTCGTTGGATATTCTTTCTCCCGTAAGCGTAACCATACGATGCGCGTACCTGTATTTACGACTGATCGCAACTGCGTTATCAAATGTGTCCACGATGACGATCCCGCCCAACAACGACTCGAACACGTTGGAATAATGAGCGTCGAATTTTACCAATTCGGAGGCTATTCCCAATACGCCTTGCTCCTTCAACACTTCCGCGCGTTCGATTCCGTGCGGTTTCATCGAACTTACGGGCAAAAACGTTGCCTTGCCGTAATCTTTGATTTTGAGATAGTTGATCAAAAATTTAACGTCGTCTTCGTTTTCCGTAACGATATTTTGCAAGCGCGCGCCCAACGCCGTTTCGACGGCGAGTTGTAGCCGCGGCTCCACTTTCAACAAGTTGGCGACTACGCCCTTTATATGACTTGCCAATTCTTTGTCGTGCTGAGCGTCTTGCATAAGATATTGCACGCTTGCCTGATAGCCCTTGTAATTTGCGGCAAAGTCTTTAAGCATTTCGATACTCGCCTTTTCTCCGGAATAGGCTTGCTGCTTGCGCGACAATTCTTTGTTGAGATTAAACTGTTCGAACTCCAAATCCTTTATTTGCTGTTTTACCTGACGTGAAGACGCTTCTAATTGTTCTTTTTGTTTGCGCAATTCATCGTATTTGCCAAGCAAATCGCCTTCCTCGCCTTTTGAATTTTGAAGTTTTTGCGTAAGTTCGGTTTCGGTAGCGTTTATTTGCTCGATACGCTCGTTAAGAGTAACTTTTTCGGTTTGACAGGCAACCGTTTGCGTTGTGGTTTCGGAAATTGCCGAAGTAACGTCGTCCAATTTTTTACGAACGACTTCGATTTTTGCCGCGAACTCTTCCGCGCGACCGCACACGGCTACATATTGAGCGTTGGTTTGCGCCACTTCGTTTTCCAACAAAACGCTTTCCTCGTTGCGCTTGGCTAGCAACGCGGCAATGTCTTCGTTGGCTTTTGTAAGGTTTTGCACCTCTGTTTTGGCGTTTACGATGGCTTCTTCATTGGCGGCAATATCTTTTTGACAATTGTTAATGCGTTCTTGAATAAGATTTTTTTCGCCGGCATTTTTTTCCACTTCCACTGCAAGCAAAACCTGCTTGTCTCTCAATGCCGCTATTTCGCCGTCTATGCCGTTACGTCTGTGGAACACGTCGTCGTACCTTTCGTTGACATCGGCATATTGCGATTCGCGCAACGAATATTGTTCCTTAAGTCCGTCGAGTTTTTTCTTGCCGATTTCTTTGTCTCGGCTGGCGTTATCATACCCGTAAATATAGGCGTTTATTTCGCACAAACGCAATTCGTCGTAAAGATCCAAATATTTTTTTGCATTGGTGGCTTGGCGTTTGAGATCGGGCAAGCGTTGCTTTGTGTAATCGACGAGATACAAAAGATTCTTCATATTGTCGCGATTTTTTTGCAACTTGCGTTCCGTTTCATCTTTTTTATGCCGAAATGTGGATATGCCCAACGCTTCTTCGAAAATAGAACGTCTGTCCTCGGGACGAGCATTCAAAATGGCGTCCATACGTCCCTGACCTACTATGGCGTAACCTTCTTTGCTCAAACCGACTCCGCGCAACAATTCCTGAATGTCTTTTAATCTTACCGCGTTGCGATTGAGCAAATATTCGCTTTCGTTGTTACGGTAAAGTTTACGGCTGATTATTATTTCGTCCATCGGAATGTCGAAAATACGCGCCGTGTTGTCGAAAAACAGCGACACTTCGCAATAACTCATCGACTTGCGCGTATCCGTTCCGCTGAATATCAAGTCCTGCATCTGCTTGCCGCGCAAGTTACGGGTACTTTGCTCGCCCAGCACCCATCTGATTGCGTCGGAAATATTGCTTTTGCCGCAGCCGTTAGGACCGACTATGCCCGTTACGGGTTGATCGAACTTCAATTCGACCTTGTCGGCAAAACTCTTGAAACCGTACATTTCAACTTTTTTAAGATATAACACTAATCAATTCTCCATTTTACAACTATTTTGTGCGCGGCGTCTTGCTCTGCCGCTTTTATGCTTTGCCCAGTGCCTTCGGCAACCCGTTTGCCGTCAATCAACAACTCATATTTGAATTCGGGATCGTTGTCGGGACCGCTCTTGTCAACAAATCTGTATTCTATTGACGATTTGTTTTTTTGACAGTATTCCTGCAACAGCGTTTTGCTGTCTTTAACAAAAATGTTGCCGGCATTTACCATTGTTTGTTCAAGCGTGCTTAGCACAAATTTACGCGCGCTGTCTATTCCGCCGTCCAAATATATTGCGCAAAGTATCGCTTCGTACAAATTCGCCTCTATTTTTCGCGAGATTTTTTTGATTTTGCCGGCGCCGTTGGCAACTTGAAGATATTGCAAAATATCCATTTTCAACACGACGGGGCGCAACGCGTCGGCAGAAACCACCTGAGAACGCATTGCGGACAATTGCCCCGCGTCGCTGTTAGTATATATGTCAAAGAGATATTCCGACGACAAATACTCCAAAACGGCGTCGCCGAAAAATTCCATTCGTTCATTGTCGGAAATATTTTTTCTTTTTGCCAGCGACGAATGGACGAACGCTTGCTCGAGCAACTGTTTGTCGGAAAAGGTGTATCCGATACGCCGTTCTATTGCCGCTATTTCGCTTTTGCTCAACATCGGGAGATCCTACCGTACAACTTGCTTGCAAAATTATTCGCGTAAAGATTGTTAAACGCAAATTGCAACCATTGTAAATATAATTATTTATTAATTATAACTCAATATAGCGTATTTTGCAATAAAAATAGTAATGAAAACGAAGATGTTTCACGAATAGTAACCTTTTTATAGCATTGTTTCACAGAACAAAAGCCACCGACAAATTGCGTCGATGACTTTTGCGTAAAAATAATTACAATTATTTGCTTTCTGCGGAAACTTCCACCACTTGTTTGCCGTCATAGTAACCGCAAACATCGCATACCTTGTGAGCGACCTTCAATTCGTGGCATTGAGGACATTCCACCAAAACAGGAGCGTTTGCAGTCCAATTGGCTGCTCTGGAATGCTTTCTTTGTTTGGACGTTTTTCTCTTGGGTACTGCCATAGTAATGCACCTCCGTTAAAATTTTAGATTTTTAAGTACGGAAAAAGCATTGTCGCCCGACAAGTCGCAATCGCACTGCTGTCTGTTAAGATTAGCGCCGCACTTAGGGCACAAACCTTTACATTCGGGATTGCACAACAAACTACTTGGAAGAGACAGCACTATTTCGTCATGTACGGCTTTTGTTGCGTCCAGCCGACTGTCGCAATAGATATAGTTATCTACTTCATCCGAACCGTCTTTGTAAAATATCTGATCAAAGGGCAACTCGATTTGTTCTGTTACGGGGTCGAGACACCTGTCGCAAAAACCTTGTATATGACAAACGATTTTGCCGACGATTTGCACGTTTGGTTTGGTAAACGTAACGTCGAAATCCACCTGTACGCAAGTAAGGCAAGCGTTGGGATACGGCAACAAATCGTCGTCGAAATCGAACTCGCCCGTATAGCCGATAGGCTTGCCCACATTGGCAAAATTTTCCGTCAAATCGATTACAATTTTATCAGACACATTTGTTATTATACAAAATTGCCGTTACTTTGTCAACGATTTACGCCAAATTTGCTTCGCGCATTGTTTCGCGTGCAATTACCAACTCTTCGTTGGTAGGAATTACCAATACCTTTACCGCGGAATCTGCCGCCTGTATTTCGGCAATTGTACCGCGCGGACAGTTATTGTTTGCTTTGGGATCGAGTTTTACGCCGAGATATTCCATATCTTTTAGCGCTGCGGCGCGGATATTGTTGTCGTTTTCGCCTATTCCGGCGGTAAACACTATTACGTCTACACCGTTTAATGCGGCGGCGTATGCCCCAATATACTTTTTGGTGGCGTAAGCGAACATATTAAGCGCCAATTGCGCACGATAATTGCCTTGTTCGGCAGCAGCTGTAAGGTCGCGGAAATCCGACGATACGCCCGAAACGCCCAACATACCGCACTGCTTGTTCAGATAAGTAAGCATTTGCGACACATTCATGCCCTCTTTGCGAGCGATGTATTCCGCCGCGGCGTAATCGATATCGCCGCTGCGCGTGCCCATAGGCACACCTGCCAGCGGAGTAAATCCCATTGACGTATCGATACATTTACCGCCTTTTACCGCGGATATAGACGAACCGTTGCCCAAGTGGCAGGTTATTATTTTCAATTGAGAAATGTCCTTACCCAAATATTTTGCCGCTTCTTCGGCAACGAATTTGTGGCTGGTGCCGTGTGCACCGTAACGACGAATTTTGTATTTTTCGTAATGCTTATAATCGACGGCATACATATACGCGTAATCGGGCATTGTAAAATGGAACCCCGTATCGAACACCAAAACCATCGGAGTATCGGGCATTTGCGCCAAGCATGCGTTTACGCCCACTATCGCAGCGGGGTTGTGCAACGGCGCCAAATCTTTTATTTCTTCCATCAATTGCATTGCCTGCTTTGTTACGAGAGTGGGCTTTTTGAAGGCTTCGCCCGAGGCGACGACTCTGTGCCCAACTCCGTCGATTTCGCTCATAGACGAAATTACGCCTACTTGCGGATCCGTCAATTGGTCCAAAACAAGTTTGACCGCAACTTTGTGCGACGGCATGTCGATTTGTTTTTCTATCGTAACGCCGTTTGCCTTGTAGATAAAGTTGGAATTTTCGATACCTATACGCTCGCACAAGCCTTTGGCAAGTACGTTTTCCGTTTCCATATCTATCAATTGATATTTGAGCGATGAACTTCCCGAATTTATAACCAAAATTTTCATAACAGCACGTCCTTAATTGAATTGTGTTTGCAATACGGTAATTGCCACCGCCGCCACTATATCTTCGGCTTTGCACCCGCGCGACAAGTCGTTTAGCGGTTTGGCAAAACCTTGGCAAATGGGGCCTACCGCCATAAATCCGCCCAGACGTTCGGCAATTTTGTATCCGATATTGCCCGCTTGCAGGTCGGGGAAGATAAACACATTGGCGTGTCCCGCAACTTCGCTGCCCTTTGCCTTCATTTCTCCTACGGACGGCACTATTGCCGCGTCGAATTGCAATTCTCCGTCAAGTTTCAAGTCGGGCGCCTTTTCTTTGGCGATACGCGTCGCTTCTTGCACGAGCGTTACGTTATCGTGTTTGGCGCTACCCTTGGACGAGAAAGACAACATTGCCACTTTGGGATCGATCCCCGCTATTTCACGGGCAGACTTTGCCGTGGAAATTGCACAATCGGCAAGCCCTTCGGCAGTGTAAGTCGGGTTTAGTCCGCAGTCGGCAAATACCACCAACCCGTCGGGACAATATTGATTGCCCTGCGGCGGACATATCATAAGGTTAAAACTCGAAACCGCAGCCACACCGGGAGCCGTTTTGATTATTTGCAAACCGGGACGCAAAGTGTTTGCCGTAGAATGGCATGCTCCCGATACAAGTCCGTCCACTTCGCCACATTTCAACATCATCGCACCGAAATAAGTTCCGTCTTTCAACAATTCGGTTGCCAATTCGGGCGTCATGCCTTTGGACGCGCGCAATTTGCACAAAAGTTCGTTATATTCGCACAACTTGTCGCTTGTAAGCGGATTTACAATTTCAACGCCTGTCAAATCCACATCGGGATTGGTCTGCTTAATTGCCGCGGAGTCCCCCAAAAGAACGATCTTGGCGATGCCTTCGCTTGTTACCATTTGGGCGGCGCGCACCACGCGGGGATCTTCGCCTTCGCACAAAACAATCGTCTTGTGCAATTTAGCCGCTTTACTTTTAATTTGCTCTAAAACATTCATAAACAATCTCCTAACAAAACACTTTATTTGTCGCGCAATTTCGTGTATAATTAACGTAAACTGCTTTACCGTGTAATTATAACACACGGCACGGCAATTGTAAACCAAAAACAAATCTCTTGAAGGTATTGTAAATGAAATCTGCGGCAATAATTTGCGAATTAAATCCGTTGCACAGCGGGCATAAAAAACTAATCGACTACGCACGATCCGTTGCGGATAACGTTATTTGCATAATGAGCGGTAATTTTACCCAACGCGGAATGCCTGCCTGCGCCGACAAATATGCCCGAGCAAAACATGCGATTTTGGCAGGGGCGGATATGGTTGTGGAATTACCGACGGTTTTTGCCACGGCTTCGGCGGAAAATTTTGCATACGGAGCGATTCAAACTGTAAACGCCATCCAAGCGGACGCCGTAGTATTCGGTAGCGAGTGCGGAGATATAGTCCAATTGCAACAATGCGCCGAACTTTTGCGAAGCGAGTGCGTAAACGAACAAATAAAAAAACAAATTGCCTTGGGGGTAAGTTACCCGAGAGCGGTATATCAAGCGACAAAATGCGATTTGCTTAACGGGGCGAATAACGTATTGGCAATAGAATACTTACAAGCGATGCAACGCAGCCGTAGCACGGCAACGCCGCTTACCATCAAGCGCGAAAACGATCGCAACTCGACAACCGCGGGGCAATTTGCTTCGTCGGCGCTTTTGCGCGACAACAAGGCGCTGCGACCGCTGTACAGTTACGACTATGTAATTTCCGACATCGACGACGCCATAGAACAAAAATACCGCGATTTTGCCGCACTATATGTATCGGTTGCCGCCAAAGAGGATTTGACACAAATCGAAGGCGTAACGGAAGGGTTGGAAAACAGAATAGTCGGTGCGGACAAATCGCATGGGTACGACGTTATGCTGGACGCAATTAAAACCAAGCGTTATACCCGGTTGAAATTACAACGTGTAATACTAAACGCGATATTGCAGATCACGTTACAAACCGTATCCGAATACAAAAGCGCACCGCTCGCGGTAAATGCGCTTGCTGTGTCGGACAAATCGCTCGGATTACTGTCGCTTACGCGCGGAACGCCCGATCCTATCACGCGGCGCGCAGACAGTTTGTATTGCGCGCTTGCAGGTAAAAACGTTGCCAACAAACTGCTTAAAATACATAAGAATTGAAATAAAGTCCGAAACGTCGGACTTTTATTAAAAATACATACTATGTCTTGCATAGTATTATACAAAACGGCAAATTTCGTTGTAGTTGAGCGTGCGGAATAAATATAAATTACATAGTAACGTGTAAATATCAATAAAATAAAGCGTGAAATATCTCAAAATTGTTGCCGCACTGCTGCTTGCAGGCATAATTATAATATTTATCAGCGCGCCGACAGTATATATGAAAAGTTTTTTCGACGGTATAACCGTGTGGGCTTACAACGTATTGCCCGCACTTTTTCCGTTTGCGGTAATAAGCGCTTTGCTTGTAAAATTATTACCTTCCGCAAAACGATCCGCAACCCAAAGGTTATTCGGAATAACTTGCGACCACGTGTTGGCGATCAGTTTGCTGTGCGGCTACCCGTTGGGGGCAAAAGCGATCGCCGACAGCAATGCGGACGTTGACTCGGCAACGCGTATGTGTGCGTTTTGCTCTACTGCCGGTCCCGTTTTTATTATTGCAACGGTTGGCGCAAAATTACTAAACAGCCCAAGCGCAACGATTGTCATACTTGTTTCGCAAGTATTGGGAGCAACGTTCAACGGATTTGTTTTTAAGCCGATTAGCGGCAACGAACGCATAATAACTCTGCCGCTGCATTCGTCCGTCAACTTGGGCGACACCGTTACAAATTCCGCATTATCGGTAATATCGGTAGGCGGGCTTATTGCAATTTTCTATATGATCACCGATATGCTGAAAAGTTTTTTGCCGCCGGCGTTACAAAATAACGTGGCGTTTAACTTTGCCATCGGTTTGTTGGAAATGACAAACGGACTAATAGCAATAAGCAAAACCGCGCCGCTGACGGTCGCCACGGTGCTTGCAAGCGCATTGCTGTCGTTCGGCGGATTGTGCGTATTGGCGCAATGTTACGCTTTTTTGGACAAAAAAGATATACCGTTCGGGAAAATGCTGACTATGAAAATTACACAATGTCTTTTTACCACCGTTGTAAGCATTGTGCTGACGGCGATATTATTGCGCTGAAACTATGCGTAAAACAAAAATCACTACTCTTTTGTGCGGCTACGCGCCGAAAAGGCGCGCTGCAATTCAAGCAGAACTTGCGCCGTTTCGTCAAAGCCCAAACAATCGTCGGTTTGAGAAACGCCGTACTCGTCGGCGCTTACTCCGCCGTATAAATAACTTTCAATCATCACTCCGTCTATATCCGGGTTGAGTATTGCCGCTTGCGCATTTTGCATTTGATTGCGCGCAACCTTTCCGCTGTTGGCGTGATTGAGATCCACCATTACAAAGTCGTTAAGATTGCTGTTACGCAACATTTTTTTCACCTGCGCTACGTCGTCCGATGAAAAATTGGCGAAAAATTTACCGTCGGAAATACCGCCGCGCAACACAATGTGCGCACGCTTGTTGCCGCGCGTGCTTACTTGCCAACTATTGTACGGAAAAACGCTGCCGTTACTTACGGCATAAAGCGAATTGACCGCGCCTTGCAAATCTCCGTCCGTGGCGTTTTTTACGCCGCAACACACGGCTAACCCGGACAACAGATCCCTGTGCAGACTGTCCTGCGAACTGCGCGCGCCTACAAACCAATACGAAACCAAATCGCCGAAACACTCAAAAAGTTCTGGATAAAGCAATTCGTCCGCAACGGGCAAACCCAATTGCAGACAACGCAACATCATTTTACGGCAACGCACTATACCTGCGTCTATATCTATCGGATC
Source organism: uncultured Clostridia bacterium (assembly GCA_947629985.1). Taxonomy (GTDB): domain Bacteria; phylum Bacillota; class Clostridia; order Christensenellales; family CAG-314; genus Fimimonas. The sequence continues at coordinate 190,703 of CANRFV010000001.1, forward strand.
GCTTGCACGAACGTTAAATGCCGCGCCCTTGTACCCCCTGCCGTTGGAATGGGGTTTGGCGCTGTAAATTCTTGCAACCACAGCCAAATCGGGACAGCGTTGCGCAACCGAGTTGAGTTTTACAAGATATTCTTCAACTGCATCGGGATCGTCGGCAGAACACGGTCCGCACACAACAGTAAAACGCTTGCGCGATGTCAAATTATTCGCAAGCAGTTTGTCCAAAGCGAGTTTTTTGCGGCGCAAATCGCCGCTTAGCGGCGCGATACGCCTGTAAGCGCGGCAAGATTGTAATTTCTTTTGCTTATAAAACATAAAATCAACCGACCAAATATTTTTTTATATCATCAAGGCATACTTGCGGAACGTATGCGCCGATATCTTGGTTAAATTCGGCAAGTTCGCGTACCAACGATGACGAAATGTGCCTGTATGCCTTGTCTCCGACCACAAACACGGTTTGCCCCGACCAACTTTGCAAATTTATATCGTTCAAGTCTATTACCGCCTGCAAATCCATAGCGTTGCGCACGGATTTTATCATAACGTCGGCATTTACTTGCTTGCAAAAGTCCGTAAGCAAGCCGTCGTATTGCACCACTTGTACGTTGTTAAGGTGCCCCAACGCTTTTTTCAGCATAGACAGCCGTGCGTCTGCGGGTATAGCGTACTGTTTGTTAACGTTTACGCCCAACACAACGTACAGTTTGTCCACAAGTTTGGCTGACTTTTCAATTGCGTCCACGTGCCCTTTTGTAACGGGGCAAAACGATCCCGCAAATACTCCTGTTTGCATTATTTACTCCTTTGGTAAAATCCGAATCGCACAGTGCCGATTTTACGGTTGTCATACATATACAAATTACCCACTTTGTCGGGCAACACATCTTCCGCAGAATATTCGCAAATAACTATTCCGCCGTCTTTAAGCACGTTATATTCGTCCGTCAGTTGCAAAATTTGCGCATAATAGCCCGATTTGTACGGCGGATCGGCAAACACAATGTCCATTTGATGAGGAAGTTGCTTTAAGCAAACGGTAAAATCGCATTGCATTATGTTGGGACGCAAACCGATTTTGGCATAATTTGCGTTTATTGCGGCAACCGCGTCGCGTCCGATGTCGCACATTATCGCGCTGTTTGCCCCGCGACTGAGACACTCTATCGCAATCTGCCCCGACCCTGCAAATAAATCCAAAACGTCTGCGCCGTCTATGCGGGTCGCAATAATATTGAAAAGCGTTTCTTTCATTCTGTCCAAGGTGGGGCGAGCCGCGCTTTTGGGTGCGATCAGCGTACGCCCTTTGTATTTACCGGTTATTACTCTCATACTGTACCCGATATTATTTTACTACATCATTTCAAATTACACAAGAGTTCGTAAACAATTACTTGATTGTTGGCAATATTAACGTCCGTACCGAGCAAAGTTGCGGTTTGCCCCACGCGCACGTCGGCATCGCCCACGTCCACAACAGTCATTGCCATGCATATCGCTGCAATGGAGCAAAACGCATTGCCGATTTTTACTGCCGACCCCACGACGGAACGCGGCAAACCGTCGGCATAGCCGATATCCAGCACCGCCAAACGGGTGTCTTGTGCGCAAACATATTTTGCGCCGTATCCAACCACACTGCCGGAGCAAACGTTTTTAACCGAAATTACATTTGCCGTAACCTTGGCGGCGGGACGTAAACCGTCGCTGCCGTAGCCGTACAAACCCAACCCCACGCGCGCCATATCCAAATGATATTTCGAACTCAACAACGCAGCCGAAGTATTGGCAATGTGCCTTGTTAGTTTGCGCCCTACTCTACTTTGCAACATATCGGCGCATTTGCCGAAATACTGCAATTGTTTGTCGCATTGATCGCTCGTTTCGCCGTAAAAATGCGAAAACACACCTTCTATACGCATTTTAAGCCCGTCAATCGCCCCACAAAGGCAATTTAATTGCGTCTCGGTAAATCCCAAACGCGACATTCCGCTGTCTATTTTGATATGCACGCGCGGTTGAATTGACAATTGTTTACTGACGCGCGCCACAATGTCAAGCGTATCGAAACTGTCCACTGTCAATATCGCACCGGCATTTACTGCGATTACGGTATCGCGGTAATTAAGCGGAAGCAACGCCAAAACATCTCGCACCACGGGTTTTATTGCGACTGCGTCGGCGGCGTTACCCACAGCAAAGCAATCCGCAATTTGCGCCAATGCCGTTGCGGTAGGCAGCAATCCATGCCCGTAAGCGTCGTTTTTTACTACCGCGCACAATTTGCTCTTGCCCAAAATATTTTTGAAATATTTTGCGTTGCTTTTAATTGCCGAATAATCGATCGTTTTCATATCTACCCGCCCAAACGTTTTAATCAAATATATTTACTAAATACGCAAAATCTGCTATAATTGATAAAAATAAATTTTCGGGAGAAAAATCGTTTATATTGCTTAAACCGATTTGGACGACAAAATGAAATTCAGAATAAAATTAAATCCCGTAGCAAGCATTGTTATTTGGACAATGCTGTCAATAAGCGTTATAGGTCTTGCGGTAAGCGTCGCCGCACTGTGCGGAGTGCAAATAGAATTGACTCCCGCGCAAGCGAAATTGCTTATTGCAACATTTTCGTTTACGCTTGTTGTATGCGTGCTGTTTGTTACTGTGCACTACAAAGTACACAATAACAAACTAAAACTGAACATCGCCTGCATTGATATGTTGGGCGGAAGAATAGACATAAGCAGCATACTGAACATTGTTATAGACAAGGACAAAATGTTTATCAGTTATATTTGGAAAGGCGCGGACCCGATAATTGCCGCAATAATGATAAAGCCGAAATATTTTGACGATATGAAAGATTTGCTTATGAGCAAAAACAAAAATATAATTTTTTACGACAAGAGCGATGAAATTATTGATAGCGAGCAACAATAGCCACAAAATAGCGGAAATATGCGCCGCATTAAACGGCAAATTTGACGAAATACGCACACTCGAACAGGAAAACATTGTGTGTAACCCCGAAGAAACGAGAAAAACTTTTGCGGAAAACGCCCTAATCAAAGCAAACGCGATAGCCGACTTGTCCGACTGCGCCGTACTTGCCGACGACACAGGGCTTTGCGTAAACGCGCTTGACGGACGTCCGGGCGTGTTGTCCGCACGGTATGCGTCCGATCACGACAGTAGCGCAAATCGCAAAAAATTGCTTTGCGAATTACGCGATGTTGTTGACAGAACCGCGTATTTCGAATGTGCCGTGGCATTGAAATTTCCCGACGGCAAAATTTTGACGGGAAACGGACGCGTATACGGAACGATTTTAACGCACGAACAAGGAGAAAACGGCTTCGGCTACGACAGCATTTTTTACTGCACCGAACTGCGCAAGACTTTTGCCGAAGCGACAATGCAAGAAAAATTGTCCGTAAGTCATCGCGGCCGCGCCTTGGCAGATCTGTTGTCTAAGTTGTAATTTATAAATTCTAAAAATACGCAACTTTTTACAATATTGCACGCGCGCTAGCGCACAATATTTTGAAACTATGCGGCACGCACCCTGCACGCCGCTTTCGATATATTTACACAACGTTTGTTTGAAACAAGTTAAATAATAACACAAATAAACACGCCCCACATTATAGTTGCGGCGGAAATGCGGGGCTTTATTGTTCCTTCCGTGCCGCAATCATATAATTCCGCGCCAAAAATTCAAGCGATCGTTTAGCCCCCCCCCGCAACCGAAATGTTCAGTTGTGCTAAATGTAAAAATCGCGTGAAAAACATAAATATGCGTTTAAATTGTTTTATACTATATCTTTCAGTTGGCGCAGGTCGCTTATTTCATAAGTAGGCACCAAGTCGGTATTGTTGTCGCAGTGCGACGGATTGAACCAACACGTATCTATGCCTGCATTTACGCCGCCCTGTATGTCGCTGCTTAGCGAATCGCCTATAACAAGCGTTTTGCGCTTGTTAAAATTCGGTATATGCGCAAAACAGTAATCGAAATACTCTTTTTGCGGCTTGGGATACCCCACTTCTTCCGACACAAAACGTTCGACAAAATACTTGTCCAAACCGCTGCCCGACATACGGCTGTTTTGAATTTCCAGCACGCCGTTAGACACAAGATATAACCTGTGCGTACCTTTCAACTCTTCCAAAACTTCCCGTGCGTACGGCACCGTAGCAAAACCGAATTTCAAATAGTATTCGTACAAGTCGGCTATTTTTGCTATATTGTGCGCGTCCAAAGACAGATCTTCGAAAGTTTTTACAAAACGGTCGATCAAAACTTGCTGTTTTGTAACCTTGCCCTGCTCGTATAGTTGCCATTGCGCAATGTTGTTGCGGCGATATACGCCGAGAACATTTCGGTCGAACTGCAAGTTTTCTTCTGAAAAAGCGCGCGCAAGCGCTTGCTCTTCCGCTTTGTCAAAGTCCAATATTGTGTTGTCCGCGTCAAATAACAGTATTTCGTATTTCATAGTTGTGTTTTCGTTTGACAAATTTAGTCGCCGCATAAATTATCGGCAATATTTTAACATATCGACGTTAAATTTTGTAAAATATAATATTTCACAAACAACTCTTAAAAACTTTTAATTATCCGCCCAAATAAGCGCGTTAATTTCAGTCGATATATTGCGCGCAGGCGAAATGTTAAAAACTGTCTTTTACAAGTCGTTCATAAGTAACCATAACGGCTTTGCGCACGTGAGTTACGGCTATTACGCGCCAACCTTGTTTTGCAATTTGATTTATGTCGGCTTCCAAACTGCGAGATCTGTAAAAAACTATTTTGTATTCGTACATAATTACCTCCGATTTTGCAAAAAAAAACACCGTTGAATAAAACACAAAATGTGCCCGCAACAACCATAGCGGTTGCAATCTTTATGTTTTATTCCATTGAATATTGCTATATTATACATTATTTTCTTGCCCACGTCAAAATATATTTAACGCCTACTCAACAATTTGGCGATAGCGCTTGCAAAAGAAAAAAAACACCATTCGGCAAGTAACCGACGATTGCAAAAGGCGGATTTGCAAAAAAGCCCCCGAAACTAACAAAGCAATATAAAAGAATGAAACCGATATAACGCTATCGGTTTCACATTCTTATTGGAGCGGGAGACGGGATTCGAACCCGCGATATCTGCCTTGGCAAGGCAGCGCTCTACCTCTGAGCCACTCCCGCGTATTAAGTTGTGTGGTGCGGATAAAGGGACTTGAACCCCCACGTCGATGACACTAGATCCTAAGTCTAGCGCGTCTGCCAATTCCGCCATATCCGCACGTCGATTAGATTGGTACACCTTCAGGGATTCGAACCCTGGACCCACTGATTAAGAGTCAGTTGCTCTACCAACTGAGCTAAAGATGCATATATAAACCTGTGCTTGTCAGCCGATTTTTCAATGGTGACCCATCCGCGATTCGAACGCGGGACACCATGATTAAAAGTCATGTGCTCTACCGACTGAGCTAATGGGTCATGTGGCAGGGGTAGCAGGATTTGAACCTACGAATGTCAGAGTCAAAGTCTGATGCCTTACCGCTTGGCTATACCCCTATAAAATATGGGGTGAGCTATGGGAATCGAACCCATGACCTCCAGAGCCACAATCTGGCGCTCTGCCAACTGAGCTAAGCCCACCATGATGGCGTGCCTGAAGGGATTCGAACCCCCGACAAACGGCTTAGAAGGCCGTTGCTCTATCCTGCTGAGCTACAGGCACAGGCAAGCGTGTAGTTTGGAGCGGGTGATGGGAATCGGACCCACGCGACCAGCTTGGAAGGCTGGGATTCTACCATTGAACTACACCCGCACTTCAACAGCCTTTACATTATAACTTAATACAGCCAAGCTGTCAACAATTTGACGATAACTTTTCAAACATTTTTGTGCAAACGGCACAATTAAATTTTGTTTTGCTTGTACAACTTTATTACGATATTTTGCACATCGGAAAAACTTCTTACCACCACAACTACCTGCCCGTAGTCGTCCTTTTGATCCGTGTCGTCGTATACGGGCGGCTTTACGTAACTGTCGGTGCCGCTTTGCTTGTGTAATTTAAGGTACAAATCGTTAAAGAAATCGCCTATATCCGCAAGCAATGTAAATTTGGAATAAAATATGTTGTAATTGGCGCGTTCGGCGTTGATCCCGGGTGCGATCATATTGTTTAAACGAACATAATCGGGCTGCGAGTTGGGATACAGCGTAAGCATATTTATTACAGCCGACGCGCATTTTACAAGCGCCCCATAGCGCAAATATGGGTTGCCGCTGCAAAGCAACACGTAATATGCCATCAGGTTCGCTTCGTTTTCGCGCATTACTCCCTTGCCGTGCGCCTGCTCGTGCGCCAATGTGTGCGGCAAATACAAATTAGTTTCGTAACCGTTGATGTTCGCTTCGCCGAACGGAGCAAAAAATACGCCCACAATGTGCAATTCGCTCATTATGTTTTTGTTCAATATCCACTTGCCTTTGGGTGTATATGACGAAAAATAGTCATTTTGTAACTTGGAATACTCCTGCGCCAACAAGTCGGACATTTCGGCAAGCGTGTAGGGATATACAATGTTGCCGTTTTCGTCGTGTTCGGTTTGGTTGTATGCTTCGTTTGCCAGCGCTACAATATGCTCTGCCAATTGCAACGCTTCTTCGTACGGCAGGTCTTCTGTGCTGTATTCCTGATATATTTCCTGCGGCAACGGTTTGCGGTTGTAACTGAACGATGCGCTTACGCTGTATATATTAACAAAAGACATTACGCTGATAGCAACTATAAGTACCGAACAAAGCGCCTTACCCCACTTGTGTTTGCACAACAAAACGATCAACACAACTACAAAGGCGATTGCGCCCAAAATAACAACGATCAAAAACATTTCGTACAAACTAATCGGGATCCAGCCCAAAGCGTTGCCGAAAACGTATATCCAAGCGCGCGAGACCGTTCGTGCAAAAAATTCGCACACTTCCGTACTGAGTTGCAATAGCGACAGCACTACAAACAAAAGGACCAGCGCGCCCAACACTATAACCAACTTTATATTGCGTTTTTTTATATTGGAATTTTTCATTGTTCGCTCCTATGCAAACAGTTGAAATTTTTTTGCCAAAAATTCGTCGTTGCGCGCTATGTACGTTATTACATCTTTTGCATTGGCGGCGCGCTCTATCCTTTTTTGATCGGGCATTATTTTTTTGGATATTGCGCCCGAACCGCAGGCTATTATGTCCGAAAGTTCTTCCATATTGCCTATATTGTACAAACACTGCGTATCCGGCAAACAAAAACCCACGTTTTCCAAATTGCTTGCCATATATTTTTGCCTGTACAAATAGTATGGCATATATCCCGCGGAATACAGCAATTGGTGCGAATACTCCACCATTTGCGATACGTCATAACCGCTGGCATAATTTTGCTCTTTCAAAACGCTGCCGTGTTTCAACGCCAAAGTGTGAACGGTTATATTGTGCGGTCTAAGCGCAATAGCGCTGTTTACACTGTTGCAAAACATTTCGTACGTTTCGGTGGGCAACCCCGCTATTAAATCCATATTAACCGCAAAACCGTAAGTTTGAGCAAGTTGATATTTGTCATATATATCTTGCACGGTGTGTTTTCTGCCCACTGCGTCCAAAACGGATTGATTAAATGTTTGCGGGTTTATCGATATGCGATTGACTCCGTGCGCGGCAAAAACGTCAAACTTACTTTTGTCTACAGTATCAGGGCGCCCCGCTTCCACCGTGTACTCTGTCGGGGCGAAGTCGATACAAGACATAATTTTATCCAACTGCGACGCGCTTAGCGACGTGGGGGTGCCGCCGCCGAAGTACACATTGCGCAACAAAATGTTATGCTCGCGCGCAAATTGCAATGTTGCCGTAATGTCGCGGCACAACGCGTCAATATACGGTTCGACATATTTTTTTAGCCGTGCGATCTCGCCGCCCGTAAAGGAGCAATAACTGCACCGCGTTACGCAAAAGGGAATTCCCACATACAAATCTGCGCCAAGCCTATGCGAGTGCAATTCGCCCTGCGTAGACAATATATCGGCTACCAATTTTGTTTTTTGCTCGGAAACGCCCAAAATTTTTACAAAATATTGTTGCCAATTTTCCCCTTCGTCAACAAGTTGATCTGCCAACTTGGTGGGACGTATCCCCGTAAGGCTGCCCCAGGGCATAAGTTTACCCGTAACGGCACTCATACAATTGTAGGTAGCGACCTTGGCAAAGCGTTTGCGCAACCTTATGCGTTGCAAATCGTCCGCGCGCCCAACATCTACGGCTTTGACGTCGCTTTTGCCACAGAATTGCGCCGTATAGGTGTAAACTGAGCCTTCCGCGCGTTCAGTGAGCGTTATATCGGCAGATTTTTCGCCGCAATCGGCAACGAAAACAACGTCGTTATAAAACAATTTTACGACGTCATGCACTTCAGTCGGATATATAAAATCGGTGTAAAGTGTTTTCATAGCCACGCAAAAATCAGCCCTTTGTACGGTATACGCTTATAACCGCGGCAATCGTTTTCAATTTGTTCATCAATTGATTCGCTTGGTCGTGATTGGATATTTCGACGGTAATTGTGGCAATTGCGTTGCCCTTGCGATCCTTGCGGGCGTTTATTGCAACAAGCGGCAAATTTTCGTTTACTATCGTCTTGGTTATTTCGGCAAAAATGTCGCCTTTGTCCTCGGCAACGATCTCTATGGACACGGGAAATGTCGTTTGCGTAGCCATACGCGCCCATTCGGCGTGAACAATGCGTTCGGGTTCCATGTTCTTTATCGTAGGGCAATCCGCACGGTGTACGCACACGCCCCTGCCGCGAGAAATGTATCCGACGATTTCGTCGCCGGGAACGGGCGAACAGCAACGCGAAAAGCGCACCAATAAGTTTTCTTCGCCCTTTATTATTACGCTGTTTTCCTTGCTGCCGACTTGTTTGTTTTTACGTACGCTTTGCTGTTTTTTGATTTTATCGGCAACGTTTGGGTTACAGGCGATCAGTTTTACTACAACTTGATTGAGCGAAATACTGCCATATCCTACCGCCGCATACATTTCGTCCACGTTGTTAAGAAGGTATCTGTCGCAAACGCCCTGCACCGCTTCGGCTGTTATCAGTTCGGACGGAGTAATGCCGCGATGACGAACTTCGCGTTCGATCATTGCCTTGCCGGTACGAATATACTCGTCTTTCAGTTCGCGTTTGAAGAACTGCCTTATTTTGGATTTGGCAGACGGAGTTTTGACTATTTTCAGCCAATCGCGCGAAGGTCCCTTTGCATTGGGGTTGGTCATTACTTCAACCGTATCGCCCGTGTGCAAAACGGTGTCGAGCGGCACAATTTTGTTATTGATTTTTATGCCTACGCATTTGTTGCCTACCTGACTGTGGATCAAATAGGCGAAATCCAACCCCGTTGCGTCCGACGGCAAAATTTTTACGTCCCCGTTGGGAGTAAAAACGTACACTTCGTTGGTATTGGAAATATCTTTGCGGATAAGGTCCAAAAATTCGGTGCTGTCTTTCAAGTCGTCGTCGTAAGACAAAACTTCCTTTACCCAGCCCAATTTGTCGTCCATAGCCGTACTACCCGTAATGCCTTCTTTGTACTTCCAATGCGCGGCAATACCGTATTCGGCTATTTTGTGCATTTGATGAGTACGAATTTGCACTTCTATCGGGTAAGTGTGCGTGCCGTAATCGATAATTACGGTTGTGTGCAACGATTGATACATATTGGGTTTGGGCACGGCAATGTAATCCTTAAACCGCCCCGGCATCGGCTTCCAGCGGGCGTGAATTGCCCCCAAAACCGCATAACAGTCTTTTATCGTGTCTACAATAACGCGCACGGCAGTAAGATCGTACACCTGTTCCAACGTCTTGTTTTGCCGTTTCATCTTTTTGTATATGGAATAAAAGTGTTTTGTTCTGCCGTAGATGTCGAAATCGTTTATTTTGGCGCCATTAAGTTCTTTTTTTACTTCGGCAATAAACGAATCCACTATTTCTTCGCGTTCCTGCTTTTTTAGTGCAATACCTTCGGAAATTTGGGTATATGCGGCATTGTCGAGATATTTAAGGCACAAGTCTTCGAGTTCGCTTTTTATAGACGAAATACCCAACCTGCCCGCAATGGGGGCAAAAATATCCAAGGTTTCTTTGGCAATGATTTGTTGCTTTTCGGGGGAAAGATACATCAGCGAACGCATATTGTGCAAACGATCGGCAAGTTTGATGAGCATTACCCTTATGTCTTTTGCCATGGCAAAAAACATTTTGCGCATATTTTCCGCTTGTTCTTCTTCCTTGTTGTGGAACTGAATTTTTTCCAACTTGGTAACGCCGGCAACAAGATCGGCAATTTCATCGCCGAATTTGGCGCGCAAATCGGCGTCGGTAATATAGGTATCTTCTACCGTGTCGTGCAATAACGCCGCGCATATCGTGGAAACGTCCAGCCCCATATCGATAAGAATATCGGCAACGATTACGGGGTGCGTAATGTAGGGGCGACCGCTTGCCCTGAATTGACCTTGGTGCGCCTTTTCCGCAACTTCGAATGCGTTTTCTATTTGACTCACTTCATAAGCGTGATAATAATGTTTTACCTTAGACAAAAAGTTGCTTATTGTCGTTTCGGCTTTTTCCTGTTCCAAATTCATAGTTTACCGTCAATTATTTTGTTCCCTGCACGAATGTGTTAAATATTGAAGAATTGGCAAGGTCCTGCTTGCCCGTTGCGCAAAATTCCACGTTGTATTTGTCGATAATTTTTATCAAACCGAGTTGCTCGAATACGCGCAAAGCCACCGTAAATTGTTCGTATGTAATTTTGTTGGCAAGATACTTGTCGTATGTACCCGTAATACTGTCGAACTTATCCTTATGTTTAAGCGCAGAATACGCCGACAAACATATATCGCGCGACATATCAAGTGTGTACAAATCCGCGCGCGCCGCTTTAGCAGCGATATATTGCGTACGTTCGGGCAACCGCCTTACCATAACGTTGTTGCAAAAGCACACGATATTGTCGTAACGTTCGAAATCATACCCTTCAACCGGCGAAATTACCACCGTTTTGTTGGACAAACTTGTATCGAAAAATATATCGACAAAGAAATCGGAAAAATCGTATTGCTGCGCATAGTTCAAATAGGTTTCGTAGTCGTCAAAGACTACGGCAATGTCGTCTTTGTTTATCGACGCCGCGATATCCGCGTCCGAACTTGCGCAAACGTTGTCCGTAACAAAGTTTTGCAACAAATTTATCTTGTAAAATTTATCGAAGCACACGGAATTGTTGAGCGTAATATCTTCGATAATGCCGCAAGCGTTGTTTGTAAAAGAATCAATGTCAATCGAACACAACAAGTCCACGTTGGCACCGTTGTTGATTATCCGAGCGTACTCTGCGTACTTGAAAAAGCCCTTTACTACCAATCCGCTCGACAGCGTTATACACAAGTGATTGTTTTCTTTGCCGAACGAATTAGCCGACTTTACCGAGTCTTTTACGCGGCAAATTATTTTGTCTTGCGGTAACATAGGTTGGAGCGTTTCGGACAGTTTTACCACGTCGGCGGCGCTGCAATCAACGCCTAAGTCAAAATCGTAATACAAAACGTTGTTAAAACACGACGCGTCAAACGATGCGAATACTTGGCACAAACGCTGTCTGAGCGCGTCGAGATTTTCTTTCGCCACGCTAAATCCTACCGACGCTTTGTGTCCGCCGAATTTTACAAGCAGGTCCTTGCATTGACAAAACACGTCAAACAAGTCAATGCCGTCTATTCCGCGAGCGGAACCGACGTAAACGTCCTTGTCCAAGGTCATAATAATGGCGGGCAATTTGTATTTTTCCTTGTAACGCGCCGCAATTATCCCCAACAAACCGTGTTGCCAATTGTCGCTGTAAATAAACACCATTCGCTCGCGCCGAATTGTTGCGGAATCGCAAAGAAGATCCGATTGCGCCATAATATTTTCGGCGAGCGTTTTGCGCGTTTCGTTCAACAAGAGCAAATCGTTTATTTTGGATAAGTCGGTCTTGTCGCGATTTAGCAACACTTGCAATGCCGCTTGCGGAGAACCCACTCTGCCCGCTGCGTTGATCTTGGGGGAGATACGCATAGACAAATCGAAGCAAGTTATCTGCTTGGAACAATTGGACAGTTCGGCAAGTTTGTTGAGACTTTTGTGATTACATTCGGACAACCCAAGCCGTACTATACTGCGATTTTCGTCCAACATCGGCATCAAGTCGGCAACGGTACCAAGCGCGGCAAGTTGCGCGTATTTTACCGCGGTTTGTCTGTCGGACAGCGCTTCTACCAATTTCCAGGCGACGCCCGCGCCCGACAAGTACGCAAACGGATAGCCGAGTTTGGGGTTGACGCAAATGCAATCGGGTAAGATTTCGGGCAATTCGTGATGGTCGGTAACAATTACTTCAACGCCCAATTCGGATTGAATTTTGTCCACTTCGTCGGCGTTGGAAATACCACAGTCTACCGTTATTATAAGGTCGTAAAAATCTTTTTCAAACGCTTTGAATACATTTTCGGCGTGCAAGCCGTATCCTTCGTCCCGCGTGGGAACGATAACGTTGTTATGTATGCCGTTGTCGCCGAAAAACAACGACAAAATACTACTGGCGGTAAGTCCGTCCGCATCGTAATCGCCGTAAATAAGTACGCTGCCGCCGCTTTCCATAAGATACGTGATAGTTTCCGTCGCCCTGTCCATATTGCGCATTTCAAACGGATCGTGAAACATATCTCCGTTTTGCTCGAAAGCGCCGTAATTGGCGGCATTTATTCCGCGTGCGGACAAAGTTTCCGCAATACTTTGCGAAAACCCTTTACCGATAAGATATTCTACCGCGCTTACGTCGGAAACAGGACGTTTTACATATTTTGTATTCATAACCGTTATATAGTACAACAGCCTTCTATTGTCAGAAGGCTGTGTCTATCAAATGTTTTTTATTATTTTTTTGCCGCAACCTTGCGCACACCGAAATGATCTTCTTCCAACGGAGTTACGATTATTGCACAAAGCGAATTGATAAGCAATGTTACTACCAAGGACAATATCGAGCCGTACACAAATACGTTTCCTACCGGAGCGGTAACCGCCGTTGGAATGACCCACAATATTATACCTACAACCAACAAAATCGCGTGCGCAATAAGGTTGATTTTCCACACGTTGGCAAATGCGTTTTTGCGCAGCCAAGCGTAGTTTTTGGATTGAGATTCCTTGTTGTGGTAAATCTTTTCGAACATCAGGCAGGTAAATACCGTCATAAACGCATATACCAGCACCGTTGCTATTGCCGCGCCTACGTTGAATATTTCCAGATGTACCAAACTTGCAAACAGCGTAAAAATAATTACCGCAAGAGTTTGAGTAACGGCTCCGGCAAACCCAAGCAATCTGTAACGCACAATAAGCACGCACCAACTTGCCACTACAAGCGCTCCGAATATTGCAAAGAAGATCCAATGGTTGCCGCCGACGATTTCGTCGCTGGTATCCAACGTAAGAGTAGCGTCCAGCGCACCGTTATTTATAAAACTTGCAAGTATTTCGGAACTTTCCCGGCTTTCATCCGTTCCCGCAAAGGTTATTTGCAGTTCGTTGCCGCTGAAATACATCCAGGTGTGAATTTCGCCGTCAACTGCACAAACATAAGGAGTACCGGACGTAAAACTTTCGTTTGCCAACTTTTCGCCGTCGCTTGTAAGTTTTACTCTGCAAACGTACAGCGTTGTGTCGTCGTTAAGATAACTTTGCACGCGCGCGCGTCTGAAATGTTCTTGCGTAAGAACAACGCTGTCTTCGGAATATGTCGCGCCCGAATCGTAAGACGTGCTAAGTATTTCTACTTTGCCCTTTTGCGTGAGATGTTCCAATATATGGTCGGCGGTACTCTTGTTTTCATTAGCGGTTTTGGGAAGTACGATCGTTGCAACGCCGTCGGCAAAACTGATATCCACGCCGTAATATCCTGCCGCTTGCTCAAAGCGACGCGCCAAAATTTTTGCGGCATTGTCAAAACTTTCCGTGCCGTCATCTAACGCCACCTGATAGGTTGCCTTTACCGAATCGGTAAATACCATACTTTTTTGAATAAGATTCAACGGCGAATGGTAAACACCGTATTCGCCGTACTCGAAATCGGGAATAAAACTAAAAACGCCCAGAAACAGTACGATAACCGTTACTATGCATAGCAATACTATGGACGTAGTCTTTGTCATTGTGAGCCTCCTTGACTTTTGCCTAACTTAACCATTCTATTATAATCGCACTTATTAAATTAGTCAATTATTTTTCGGTTTTTTTCGACGTCCAAACAGCCTTAATTTGATTATTATGATATTTAATTATTAAAAATAGCCGTGCGCACTGCAAATAACAAATAAAAATCAATAAATTTCCCGCATAAAATATCGGACGACGCTTGGCAAAACATGCGTGCCCGCACTTCGATTCAAAGTCAAGATTCTCTCAACATTAAGTAACTTGGCAAAAAAACGACCCGCATACAAGCAATTAGCCGGATATGCGGGTGATTTTATGCTGCAAACGATTTTTACGCTTTGCGACTTTTTATAAAACAAACAATAAGCGCAACTGCAAGCGAAATTACCAAATCCAACGCAATCTGCCCAAAATGGAATTGTCCGCCCAATATTGCAAATACGGCAAAAGACAGCAACCAAAATACTACTGCGCCGATTGCGCCCTTCAACAAAAACTTTTCTTCTTTTACCGAAATGGCGGTACCAACCGCCACTGCCGCAACTTTGAGTATTTGATTTATTATTGGCAATATGCCGTCGGATAAATTACACAGTTTGGCAATCAAAGCCAACAGCAAAACGCCTATACAAGAAAAAACCAAAGAGAAAATTCCCGCTTTCAAAGCCTGCAACAAAACGGATTTTTTAACGCTCGCTTCCATAAAAACACCTCCGAATACTACTTAATTGTATTCGGAGGCGCTGTGCGTTATGCCTGTTATTTAATTTCGTCCACTTCGTTTTCTTTTTCTTTTTGAGCTTGTTCTTCCGCTTGCGCTTCGGGACTACCGGGTGCAGGCGCTATCGAATGGATGGCCTGACGCAAAAATTGCATCGTTGTCGTGTTGCCTTCGGTACCTGTTGCAAGCCAAATGTGCTTGTCGTCCATTTGCACAACTTCGCCCACAATGCCGCCTATCGTTGTAACGATGGAACCCACAGCCAATTTGGACATCATTTCTTCCTGACGTTTTTTCTGTTTGCGTTGCGGTAATATCATAAGTAAAACCATACCCACGATCATTACGCCCAAAATAACCCAGGTTACCCAACTCGGAATACCGCCGGGTTGATCAGTTGTTTCGTCTGCAAAAAATGCCAATAATTTTAACATATACACTCCTTACGGCGTTGCCTATTTTTTTAGTTATTATACAATATTTACGTGCAAATTGCAACAGAAATTAGCCGATATATTATTCAATTACGTTTAAGATTGCCGTTTGCCGTAATAATCGGCATAAAACGCGCGCTTGTACTCGACAAAGCAGTCGTTAAGGATCGCTTGCCGCGCGCCTTTTACCAAATTGAGCAAAAAATGCACATTGTGTATAGACAACAACTGCGCGGCAAGAATTTCTTTGCAATTTACAAGGTGCCGCAAATATGCCTTGGTAAAGTTTTGACAGCAATAACAGTCGCATTTGTCGTCGAGCGGAGTAAAATCTTGCTTGTAAACGCCGTTGCGCACAACCACCTTGCCGTGCGATGTCATTGCCGTGCCGTTGCGTGCGATCCGTGTGGGCAATACGCAGTCGCACATATCTATACCGCGCTCGAAGCCTTCCAACAAATAGTCGGGCGTACCTACTCCCATCAGATAACGCGGCATATTTTCGGGCAGATACGGGCGTATAACGTCCATCATACGGTACATAACGTCGCTCGGTTCGCCTACCGACAATCCGCCCACTGCAATGCCGCATTCCGCGTAATCGCGTACGAATTTTGCCGACTGTACGCGCAAATCTTCAAACATATTGCCCTGCACTATCGGAAAAAGCATTTGTTCTCCGTTTGTGTGCGCTTTTGCGCAGCGGTCAAGCCATTTGTGCGTACGCTCCATTGCCGACTTGGCATATTTTTTGTCGCAGCCGTATGTAGAACATTCGTCAAACGCCATTATTATGTCCGCACCGAGATCGTGTTCGGTCTGCATTACGCTCTCCGGCGTAAAAATGTGCTTACTGCCGTCTATATGCGAACTGAACGTTACGCCTTCGTCGGTAATTTTGCGCAAATCGCCCAACGAAAACACCTGAAAACCGCCGCTGTCCGTCAAAATGGGGCGATCCCAATTCATAAACTTGTGCAAACCGCCCGCCTGCTTTACGATTTGACTGCCCGGACGCAAATACAAGTGATAAGTATTGGCAAGCAAAATTTGCGTGCCGATTTCTTTTAGAGTGGACGGCAGCAAAGATTTTACCGTTGCCGCCGTGCCTACGGGCATAAAAATAGGAGTTTCGATATCTCCGTGCGGAGTGTGGAAAACTCCCGCTCGCGCACCCGTGTGTTTGTCCGTATGTATTAGTTCGTAACTGAAATCACTCATATGTCGTTTCCGTCGTTATTTTTTTTCGAATTTGTTTTTTTATCAAATAAAATGCCGATGAAGTTACCGTCGCAACCAAACCTGCGCCGAACGTCGCACATACAGCTATCCACAGCAACGGATCGCTTAACAAAAGCGTCAACGACAGCGGCAACATTGCAACGGGAACTATCAACGGAGCAAAATATCTTGCGCGTATGGCTCCCGACAATCCGCCGATCGCTCCGCTAAACAAAACGTTAAGCCCGAGATAAAACCCGAAAAGAATAATTTTCGCGCCCAAAGTGCCGTTGTCATACCCGTTGGCCAAAACCAAGACCACAAGTATCAATGCGGGAGACAAAAAGGCATAGATCGCGCCGATAACGGATACTGTACAAAAAATTTTACGCAATTTCACAATTATTCCTCCGTTATACGAAAAAACCATTTTGCACACAAATCAACCGTATTAAAACAATCACATTGTCATGCAAATATTCGTTCGCCATGCTTGCGGCTATTGCTGTCAAATGTTTTGCAAATCAAACGGCATTGCCCGTTATAAAAACGAACAATACACAGACATCTCACAAAACCCGACATCCTATTTCGATGGCTATAATATGAACATCGCGTCGCCGAAGGAGAAAAATCTGTATTTTTGCTCCACCGCAGTTCGGTAAATCTCCAAAATTTCTTCTCGACTGCACAGCGCAGATACCAACATTATCAACGTGCTTTCGGGCAAATGAAAGTTGGTTATCAGACAATCGGTTACCTTAAATTTGTACGGCGGGTAAATAAAAATGTCGGTGTTGCCGCTGCCGGAATGTACGATCCCGTTGTCGTCAGCCGCGCTTTCGAGTGTGCGCACGCTTGTTGTGCCGACGCAAATAATGCGCCGTCCTTCGCGTTTGGCGGCATTTATTTCGGCTGCCGCGGCATCGGAAACGGAATAGAATTCGGAATGCATGTGATGTTGCGTAACATCTTCGACCTTTACGGGACGAAATGTACCCAGCCCTACATGCAACAAAACTTCCACTACTTTTACGCCCTTGTCGCGCACTTTTTGCAGTAATGCGTCGGTAAAATGCAAGCCTGCCGTCGGCGCCGCCGCCGAACCGTCTATCTTGGAGTAGACGGTGTTGTAACGCGAGTTATCTTGCAACTTTTCTTTAATATACGGCGGCAACGGCATTTCGCCTATACGCGCCAAAATGTCTTCAAACACGCCGTCGTAATCGAACCGTACAATTCGGCTGCCGTCTTCGCCTATGCTTTCGACCTGCGCTTTGAGTTCGTTGCCGAAACAAAAGACGGCGCCTACTTTTGCGATCCTGCCCGGTTTCAATATTACTTCCCAGCGATTAAGATCCAAGCGTTTGAGCAACAAGAATTCTATTTTGCCGCCTGTGCGTTCTTTGTTGCCGTATATTCGCGCGGGAAGCACCTTTGTGTTGTTTACCACAAGCACGTCGCCGTCGCGCAAATAATCTGCAACGTCGTAAAAATGTCTGTGTGCGATTTGGCGACTTTGACGGTCATATACCAACAACCGCGCACTGTCGCGCGGCTCTACGGGGTGTTGTGCAATCAATTCTTGCGGTAAATCGTAATAAAAATCACTTGTTTTCATCGTCCTGATCGCTGTCAACGTAAATCGAAAGCATTTCCATACGTTCCTTGGATAATTTACGGTCTAAATGGCTGTACGCGTTGGGCATGCAAACGCGTCCGCGCGGAGTGCGCGCGATAAAGCCCAATTGCAACAAATACGGCTCGTAAACGTCCTCTATCGTTGCGGTATCTTCGCCCGTTGCGGAAGCAAGCGTGTCCAATCCAACGGGACCGCCGCTGAATTTGTCTATTATGGTAGTAAGTATGTTTTTGTCAACGGCGTCCAAACCGAGTTCGTCCACTTCCATTACGCGCATTGCGTGCAAAGTAACGTCTTTCGTTACGCTGCCGTTGCCCAATACTTCGGCAAAATCGCGCACGCGTTTGAGCAGGCGGTTGGCTATGCGCGGAGTGCCGCGACTGCGGCGCGCTATTTCGTAAGCGGCTTCGTCGTCCACCGTTGTACCGAGTTTTTTTGCCGATTTGAGAACAATATCTTTAAGTTGTTCGGGCGTGTACAGTACCAATCTCATCTGAACGCCGAATCTGTCGCGCAAAGGCGCGGCAAGATTGCCTGCCTTGGTAGTTGCGCCTATCAAAGTAAAATGCTCCAACTTTATGTTTACGCTGGTTGCGCTGGGACCTTTGCCCGTAACAAAGTCCAGACGAAAGTCCTCCATTGCCGGATACAGTATTTCTTCCAAACTGCTGTTAAGCCTGTGGATTTCATCGATAAACAACACTTCGTTGGGTTTAAGTTTGGACAAAATGGCTGATAAATCGAACTTGCCCGGAATTGCCGAACCGCTTGTTATCGTTATGGGAACGCCCATTTCGTTTGCGATTATGTGCGCAAGCGTAGTTTTGCCCAAGCCCGGCGGACCGTAAAGCAACACGTGGTCGAGACTTTCGCCGCGAGATAACGCCGCCTTGATGTAAACGGACATATTTTGCTTTACTTTGTCCTGTCCGACGTAATCGTCGAATGTTTTTGGGCGTAGTATGTTTTCCGTGTCGCGTTCCTTTTCTGTTAATGTACTTGTAAAAAATTGCTGTTCCATATCTGTAAAATCGTATTGATTGCGATGTGTTTAGTAAGGTAACTTTCAGCCTATTCTGAAAGACATATTTATCAACTCTTCGGCGGTTGTAGCGCCCAATTGGGCGGCGGCGTCTACCAAACGTTCGGCGTCCGCTTGGCTTTTACCCAGCGAACACAATACCGCTATTGCGTCGCGCATTTGTTTGTTTATTTGAATATCCGGATTTTGCGTTATAGGCATTACCAAGTCGGCGGCGTCGATAATAACTTTTTCTTTCAGTTCCAACACAAGCCGCTCTGCCGTTTTTTTGCCGAGCCCCTTAATTTTGGTAAGCGAGCGCGTGTCGCCGTTGTAAATTGCCAAAGCAAGGCTGTTGCTATCCATTCCCGACAATATCGCCAACGCCACCTTGCACCCCACGCCGGATACCGAAATAAGACGCAAAAACATATTTTTTTCGTCCGTGGTAGAAAATCCGAACAACGCTACTCCGTCGTCCTTTACTTGCATATATGTATACAAACGCTGTTTTTGCCCCATTTTGCAGTCGGCAATGGTATACGAGGACGCGTTTAACTCAAAACCGATACCGTCCACGTCCAAAACCACTATTCCGTTACCGAAATCGACAATTTCGCCGTATAAATAATTGAACATATTTCCTCCGCATGCGTACTGCGCCGAATATGCGCATTACAAAGAACAACAATTTGTCTTATTGTATGTAAAATTTGTCGGTCAAACCGCCCGTTTGCACATGCGTAAGCGCAACGGCAAGCGCGTCGGCGGCATCGTCGGGACGGGGAATAGCCGTCAACCCGAGATATATTTTTACCATTTCCTGAATTTGTTTTTTGTCCGCTCTGCCGTATCCCGTCATCGCCTGTTTTATTTGCAACGGCGTGTATTCGTACAGTTTGCCGCAATGATGTATCGCCGCAAGTAACAACACCCCGCGAGCATGCGCAACGTTTATTCCCGTAGTTATATTTGTATTGAAAAACAATTCTTCCGCGGCAATTTCGTCGGGTTGATACTTTTCGATCAACTCGGTAACGCCCTTGTAGATCAGCGCCAATCTTACGGGAAAACTCTCGTTTTTAGGCGTGTTGATAACGCCGTAATCCACCACTTTTTTGCGGTTGAAATCTTCAAAATCCAAAACTCCGTATCCGACTATTGCCAAGCCCGGATCGAACCCTATAACTCTATTCATAAGCCACCGATTACGTATGTATATAATATAAAACAATGTCGTACAAAAGTCAAGTGAAACAACAAAAAGGGCCTGCCGCTTACGCGACAAGCCCGATTGTTTTACAGATCGTCCGAGTCTTGCACGGGATCCGCAAATTTTCCCCACCCCGCGGGGTTGCCTGTGTAACTCCCGAATGGGTCGCTTTCGTCTTCTTGCGAAGAACTCTTGCTGTTTTTCTTGGTAGTTCCGCTGCAATTGCCGCAACCCTTTGTGCCGGAGCAATTACTTTTGCTTGTGCTTTTTGCCGATTTGCTGTTTGAAGTGTTTTTTGTAGATTTCATTTTTTCTACCTCCTGCTGAAAGTATGCCCAATTGTAAAATTATTATTACACAAATACCCGTACAAGCAGATATGCGGACAAGCGCGCATTGCGCTGTATTAGCCGCAACAGTGCCGACGCAAGCAATTTGGCGAATTGTAAATAAATTTGCTACAAATAGGCGACCTGCCGTAAAATGCTTCGAAAAACTTGACAAATACATAATAAATAGTAAACTGAAATTACTCTGTTTGCTTGTTATTTAGGAGTTAATGATGGATAACACCCAATTTAATACGGAATTGAACATACATTCAAAGGAATATGACGACTTGCTGAGCCAAGTAATAGACGAATACAACCATAACGGCAGAAAAACGTTGCTTATTACTTGCGATACGTTTTATCCCGTTGTGGACGGAGTGGTAAACGTTATGGACAATTACGCAAAACAACTGTCCAAATATATGAACGTTATAATGCTCGTCCCCGATTACAAAGGAAAAGTTTATATGTCCAATTGCCCCGCTATCGGTATCGAATCGGGGTATTCGCACAAACTCCATTACCAACTGCCGCTGCCTATGTTGAGCAATTTGCATACGCATTATCTCAAAAAACTACGCATAGACATAATTCACTGCCATTCGCCGTTTATGATAAGCCGCGTTGCAATGCAGTTGCACAACAAACGCAAAATTCCGCTTGTAAACACTTTCCACAGCCAATACAAACAGGACTTCGAAAAACAAGCCAAGCCATTTGTGCCCATACTTATGAAGTATATAATGAAATCGTATAACAGCAGTAACGAAGTGTGGACAATGCACACGGCAAGCAGAGATACTCTCGTAAGTTACGGCTATACGGGCAAGGTTGTGCTTATGCCAAACGGAACGGCAATGACTCCGCCCGTGGATTACGAACGGGAACGTAAAGACGCGCGCGTAAAATACGGCATAAGCGACGACACTACTCTGTTCATTTTCGTGGGCAGACTTGTAACTCAAAAAAATATTCTGTTCAACGCCGACGTTTTGGCTTATCTTAAACAGGCGGGACTAAAATTCAAAATGTTGTACGTCGGAGACGGCCCCGACAAGGAATTGTTACAACAACACATAGCCGAACTGCATCTGGAAAACGAAATCGTCTTGCTTGGGCAAAAAGACAAAAGCGAATTACCCGAAATTTACGCCGCGGCGGATTTGTTTTTATTTCCGAGTTTGTATGACGTGTCGTCTTTGGTGCAGGTGGAAGCCGCCTCGCGCTACACTCCTACCGCCTTTGTCGAAGGAAGCGTAACGTCTTGCACCGTAACCAACGGCGTAAACGGATTTATTTTACCCAACGACACGCAACTGTACGCAAAGGGAATTTTGGCAACGCTAAGCGACAAAGATAACTTGATTACCGTGGGTAAAAACGCATACCGAGATTTGTATATTACTTGGGATCAACTTATAAAAAGAGTTTACAACAGATATATCGAATTGATAGAACAGAACAAACGGTCGCATCAAAACAACGCGACAGACTGAAAAAACAAAGCGCCGAATTAACATCGGCGCTTTGTTCAATATGACGGATCAAGCAATTTGACGGATTTGGATTTGTCGAAAATTTTGATGCCTATTACAACAATAAGCCCTACCAATAAATACAGATAAAAACTGAATACTCTCCAAACCATCATACAGGTAAAACTTGCACCGGCGGCAGATATAAGCACTGTGCGGAACAATCCGTAAAACGTACCGTCCGCCGCGCCCGAATTACCAGGGGTGGGAATGAACGTAATTGCGCAATAAATAAAGAATGTAATGCGCAAAACTTCGAACCACAATTCCCAGGACGGAACCCAATTGTATTGCAACAGCACGTCCTTAAATAACAGCAATGCAAAATACGGCATGGAGCATTGGGCGATATTTAACAACAAAGCCAATATCGTACCCAAAATAAGCACGCTTTTGGACTTGAACAATATTGCCATATTGTGTTTGTTGTTGTCTATTGCCGCATTGCCTTTTGCTATCCATTTGTCGGGATTTTTGCAGATTTTCAATTTTGTCAGCACATTGACGCCCCAAGCGATAACTTTGTGTCCTGCCTTGGGCATAAACGAAAATACGACCAAAAACAACGGCACGGCTATATAAAATGCTGCGCCGCAATATGCGAGTATGCGTATTGTAAGCGGCACTATTTCATTAGGAACGCCTACGCAAAAGGCGACGATCGCGCATAATACAAACGAAAACTGCGTCAAAAACAGCGAACCGATGGGAATTGCACCGGCAGCGCCGCTGTCAACGTCGTGTTTGGCAAGATAATAAATCTGAAATGGCTGCCCGCCCGAACCGAGCGGAGTTACGAAATCGTAAAATTTACCCAAAACCGCGCAATTGAGCGCCGTGCCCAACTTAAACTTGCCTGTCGTCTTTTTTATCATTACAAATATTTTAAGTGATTCAAGCAATAACGTAAGCGCAAACAATCCCAACAAAACAAACAAATAATACCAATTGTCGCCTATCATTTTGGCAATATCGCCCGTATTTACGCTTTCGCCCGTAAAGTCGGATACGGCGGTATAAGCGATTATCGCCGCCATAGCAACAATAAACAGCACAATAAAAAGCACTTTTAATTTATGCTTTTTGTTATTTTGTTTTATTTGCGCCACGGCGTTGTTTACAACGTCTGCGTTGCTGTCGCTATCTACCGCTTTTACAACAAAGGTCCTGTCGCAGTTGCCGACCGAATTGCCGTTTGCAACTTGCTCGGCTTCGGAGCAGTTCGTCTCTGTTACGTTTGGTTTGTTTGTATTTGCCATAATTTTATTTTACACTTATAGTATATTATTGTCAAATCGTAAACATAAATCAACTGCCATAATTAACCGAATTTATATTCAAAATACATCATAGTTATTCAATTTATATAGCACACCTGTTAATATAATGCCTTTCGATAAAGTTTGTAAGAAAAAAAGGAAACAATCGCCGTCGGCGAAAAATCGATCGAGCCGACCAACAACTTGATAACGCAACGCAAACGAAAAGCGATTTGCCGATAGACAAACCGCTTTGCAACCATTATTATTGCGACCGAATGCTTAACGTTAAAACTGCGCGTAACCGACCGTACGGGGGAAAGGCAGTACGTCGCGTATATTTGCAATGCCCGTAAGGTACATAACCAAACGTTCAAAGCCCAAACCGAAACCTGCGTGCTTGGTGCCGCCGTATTTGCGCAATTCAAGATACCACCAATAGTCCTCGGCTCTCAGCCCCAATTCGTCCATACGCTTGGTAAGCACATCCAAACGCTCTTCGCGCTGACTTCCGCCGATAAGTTCGCCCACACCTGGCACAAGCATATCGGTTGCGGCAACTGTCTTACCGTCGTCGTTCAGACGCATGTAAAACGCCTTGATCTCCTTGGGGTAATCGGTTACAAATACGGGGCCGCCCACTATTTTTTCGGTCAGATATCTTTCGTGTTCGGTGGCGATGTCGCACCCCCAAGCAACGGGAAACTCGAATTCGTCGTTGTGGGACGCAAGCAATTCGATTGCGCGGGTGTAGGTCATACGCTCGAACTTAGACTCGACAAGTTTGGTTAGGCGTTCTTTCAAACCGTTATCCACAAAACTGTTGAAAAATTCTATTTCGTCGGGGCACGTGTGCAAAATATGATTGATTACATATTTGAGCATATCTTCGGCAAGTTGCATATCGTCAGCAAGGTCGGCAAACGCAATTTCCGGCTCGATCATCCAAAACTCCGCCGCATGGCGCAACGTATTGGATTTTTCGGCGCGGAAAGTGGGTCCGAACGTGTACACTTTGCCAAACGCCATAGCGTACGTTTCTACGTTCAACTGTCCCGATACCGTAAGCGATGTGGGCTTGCCGAAAAAGTCCTTGGAGTAGTCCGCTTTGCCGTCGGCGTCTTTGGGCACGTTGTCCAAATTCATTGTGGTAACGCGAAACATCTCGCCGGCGCCTTCGCAGTCGCTTGCCGTAATTATGGGCGTATGCACGTAAACAAAACCGTTTGCGTGAAAGAAACTGTGCAATGCAAAAGCCGCTTCGGAGCGCACTCTCATTGCTGCCGATATAAGATTTGTGCGGGGGCGCAAATGCGCGATTTCGCGCAAAAATTCTACCGAATGGCGCTTTTTTTGCAACGGATAGTCGGGGGTGGATCTACCTTCGACCGCAATTTCGCTCGCTTTGAGTTCAAGCGGTTGCTTATTTTGCGGAGTAAGCACTATTTTGCCCGTAACAACCAATGCACTACCCACATTAAGGCGCGCTATCTCGTCAAAATTGGAAATTTGCCCCTGCTCAAAAACTATTTGCAGGTTTTTGAAGCAACTGCCGTCATTCAATTCGATAAAACCGAACACTTTGGAATCGCGCACGGTTTTAGCCCAACCGCAAACGGTTATGCTTTGCCCGTCGAAAGACGCGCTGTCGGCAAACAGTCGCTTTATTTCCGTACGAATCATACAAATTATCCTCTCATTTTACGAAGAAACGGAGGTATTGTGGGGTCTTCTTCTACCGAAACATTGCCCGAAAATGAATTTTGCGATACAGGTTGTTGCGACGCAAAAGGCGTTTCAAATTGCGGACGAGATTGCTCTCTCGATTGCGAAACGCTGTCCAACGGAGACTGCGATACGGGTTGATTTACGGCGCTGGTACGCTGAATGTTAGTTGCCGCAACATGCGTTGCCGCTTCGCTGCTGAAAAATGCCGCTTTGCCGTCGCCGTTGCCGGAAAATCCCGTTGCTATCAACGTTACCTGTACTTCGTCCTTCATATTTTCGTCAAATCCCACGCCGAACAAAACGTTTGCGTCGGGCGAAATAACTTGTCTTACCAAATCGACGCCTACGGTTACTTCTTCCAAGGACAGATCGTCGCCGCCGCGGAAGTTTACGATAAGCGAAGAGGCGCCCTGAATCGTTGTTTCGAGCAAGGGAGAATATACCGCTTTGCGAATGGCGTCAACGGTTTTGTTTTTACCTTTGCCTTCACCTACGCCCATGTGCGCCATACCGCTGTTGCGCATTACGCACTTGATATCGGCAAGGTCAAGGTTGATGCGACCTTCCTGCAAAACGATATCGGTTATGCCGCGTATACCTTGCAACAATATTTCGTCCGCTTTGGCAAAGGCGTCTTTGATCGAAAAGTTTTTGTCGCGGTTGAGTTTTTCGTTTTGTACGATAACCAACGAGTCTACGTTGCCTTTAAGATTTTCAATACCGATTTCGGCATTTTTCATACGGCGAACGCCCTCGAAATTGAAGGGTTTGGTAACTACCGCTATTGTAAGAATTTCCAATTCCTTGGCAATTTGCGCCACTACGGGAGCGGCGCCCGTACCTGTTCCGCCGCCCATGCCGGCTGCGATAAACAGCAAGTCTTTGCCTTGCAAAGCGCTTTGTATTTTTTCTTTGCTTTCCAACGCTGCGGCTTTGCCCACTTCGGGATCCGCGCCTGCACCCAAACCGCGAGTAAGTTTTTCGCCTATCGCCATTTTTTTGGCTGACAGTTTGGAAAGAGCCTGTTGGTCTGTATTCAGAGCAAGATATTCAACTTCGCGTATTCCCGCCTGAATCATAGCGTTTACGGCATTGCCGCCGCCACCGCCTACGCCTACTATTAAAATTTTAGCGATTCCGTTGTTATTAGTGTACTCTTCCATTATTTATCTCCTTTGCCAAATTTGCTTAAAAATGATAATAATAATCCGCCCTTGCTCTTGATGGAATTTACCGCGTCGTAAATCAATCCGTAGCAAGAAGAATATTCGTTACGATTAGTTTGCGGGTTTACGCTGCTGTACAAGCGCACGCTCTTGCCGAGAGTGCTTGCAAGACAATCTATTCCGCCGCGCAAATACGTCAACCCGCCGCCCGTCAAAATTATAGGCGTAGTTACGGGAATTTCTTTGTCGCACTGCTGAAAACTCTTTATTACGTATTCGGCTATTTGACCGATACGCGCTTTGATTACGGCATTTGTCTGACTTGCGTCGATCATTCTGCCGTTGATGGAATACGCGTCGCCTTGCTGTATGTCCAAATTGAGATTTACCTTGCTCAAAATGTTCATTGCAAAGTTGAAATCACAACCGAGTATCTGGCACAAGTCGCTTGCAAGGTATCCGCTGCCGAGAGCGAACGTGCGTTCAAACAGCAAGCCTTTGCCGCCGCAAAGCATTACGTTGGTGGTTATATAACCTACGTCGATAATGATAGAATAGCCTTCTTTCAACATCGAATTGGAAATATAACATGCTTGCGCCTCACAAGCGTTAATGTAGGTTACTTTGCCGATACCCCTGTCCAACAAAATTTGCGCAACGGTATTGCGGAAGTATTTTTTCATAAACGAAAAAGATACCAGCCCCGTCAACTTGCCCGCAATCGCACCCACGGGATTACTTGTTTTGATCGCGCCGTCCACAATGTAGTAAACGGGCTTACCGGCAAGCGGAATGTAATCGTCGCTGCCATTAAAGATATCGGCCTTTTGAGTAATTTCGTCAAGGTCGTCCGCGTCTACTTTCTTTTTGGAGTGGAAAGTAAGCGATGCCTCGCTGGTTATCTGTGCGCAAAACGCTCCGGGCACGCCCACATAAATTTCCTTTATGCCGCACTTCAATTTGTCTTCGACTTGGTTTATCGCTTGATTGATTGCGTCTGCCAACAAATTCGGTTCGTAAAACTTTGTGTCGTCAAAGCCGCTGTATGCGCTTTGCCCTACCGCTTTGATAACGAATTCGCCGTTATCGGCTGCTTTGGACGCTGCCATACAGTTGATCTTGCTCGAACCGAAATCCAAAATAATAATAAAATTGTTTTTCATAGAGTCCTCTGTATTACCGTTATTTTGCAGATGATGTGGTTATTCTGCCGTTTTTGTGGACGGTTATCGTCCATTCGTCGCTTTGTAAGTTGAGTGTCGTGTTGTAATACACTCCGTATGCTTTTATCAATCTGTCCGCCAAATCCGTTTCGGGAGAGACGATCCTTATTGTACCGCCCAAACTCGGATGGATAAGCAAATCGCCGTCGGCATTGTAAGTAAAGACGTTTTCTTTGCCCAAAATTTGAGACAAATCCGCAACGTCTACCTTGCACTGCCAGGTTGCAAGCACGGCGTTGATTATACATTCGAGCCTTTGATTGTTTTCGGCAAGGACAAATTCGAACTTTTGACCGGGAGTTTTTACCGCGGCGTCGCGATTGTCGAACGCAGACGTTACGTCGATTACAGCACCTTCTGCGGGCGCGGCGGTTACAAAGCCGAACGAATCGAGATACAGCATATCTCCGCCCACGTCAAGTTGAATAATTGCCTGCGGTCTTACCAAATGAATTTCCAATGCGTTGGGAAAATTTTTAATTACGGCAAACGCGTGCCATTGCGGATGCGCCTGATTGATTTGCGAAAGCAACTTGCTTTTGGACAAAAACACGACGCTTTTGCCCTTGCACATAGAAAGAATGTCGTCAGCCGGTAATGCGTCATTCGGTATTGCGGCATTGCTTCCGTCAAAATTGTGATAAACAAGATTTACGGACTTGACCGAAAATACGGCAATCATAATTACGATAAAAACGATAACGACCGCAATCGACGCCAATAAAATAAGAAGTTTTTTCCCTTTCACGTTACAACCTCTGATACTCCGAAATGACAAAAACTTGTCGGTAATAAAATTATACAACTAAAACTTGTATTAGTCAATAAAAATCGACGGGTTAAAAGACAAAATATGACTGCTTTTTTACGATGTAATTGCCTTGTTTTGTCGGTCGGACGTCAACACGTAAGTAAAAAGCGGACAACAAAATATGCTGTCCGCCCTTCGGGCAATTCAATTTTATATTTGCCGACGTTTTATTTGTCCAAGCCTACCGAATGAATGTCGGCGCCCAACGACGACAATTCCGCGGCAAGATCGACATAGCCGCGATTGATATGCTCAACGCCACGTACCGCGCTTGTTCCTTCCGCCCCCAACGCAGCAACCACCAAGCCCGCGCCGCCGCGCAAATCGCGGGCGCACAACTCGGCGCCGAATAAACATTGTCCGCGCACCGAAGCCGTATTGCCGTTTACGGAAATGTCCGCACCCATAAGCGCCAATTGATCGGCATTGTGTTGCAAGCGATTTTCAAATAAATTTTCCGTTATTTTTGTCGTTCCGCCCGCACTTAAAGCGGCAAGCGACAACAACAGCGACTGCATATCCGTCGGAAAACCTGGGTATGGAGCGGTAACGACTTTGCCGTAATCCGAAACCGCGCGGTCGGCATTAAGTGTTACGGCGTCGTTGTACAATCTGACGTCGTACCTGCCGCACACCGCATTGATAAATGCCGAAAGATGTTGCGGACAACAATTTGAAACCGTAACTTTTCCGTGCGACGCCACGGCGGCGGACAAATATGTTGCGGCAACTATTCTGTCGGGGATAATATCGAAAACCGTGCCGCTAAGCCTTTGCACGCCCGTAATGGTAAGCACACTACCGCCCACGCCGTTTATTTGCGCGCCCATTTGTACCAGCATTTGTTCCAAAGCGACTACTTCCGGCTCGGTCGCGCAGTTATACAAAACGCTTTGCCCTTGCGACAGTACCGCGGCGCACAGCAAATTTTCCGTTGCGCCTACGCTGGCAAAACGCAATTTGAAAGCGCTCGGTTGCGGCTTGCCCTTGCAAACCAAGCCTTTGTCGTCATACTCTACGCTTACGCCGAAATGTTTAAGCCCATCCGTATGTATATCTATCGGGCGAGCGCCAATTGCGCAGCCGCCGGGCAACGGAAGCGTGAGTTGCCCGTATCTTGCCAAGACGGCGCCCAATACCAAAACAGACCCCCTTAGCAGCGTTGCAACTTCGGCGGGAACGTTTACCGTGTTCAACTTGCCGCTTATTTGCACTGTTTGACCGTTACGCGATACCTTTTTGCCCATTTTTTTAAGCAAAAGCAACATATTGTCAACATCGGCGATGTGCGGACATTTTGTCAATACTACGGTTTCGTCGGTAAGTATTGTTGCGCCCAGCAATGCCAAAGCGCAGTTTTTGGCTCCGCATACTGATATTTCGCCGTTAAGCGGAATATTTCCGCGCACTATGTATTCCATTTTACACCTCCCGCAATGCCGTTTTCGTTTACTTTCGACGACAAATTGAGTAATATACCCGCCGCCGTCATAAACACCACCAACGATGTGCCGCCGTAACTTACAAAAGGCAGCGGCAAACCCGTAGGCGGAATACTGCCCGTTACAACGGCAAAATTAAGTATCGACTGCACCGCGATCACCGCCGAAATTCCGCCGGCAAGATAACAATAAAATTTGTTGGAACTATTGACCGCTATGCGCACCCCGCGAAATACCACCGTCATATATAACGTAAAAACCGCCAAACAGCCGAACAAACCTATTTCTTCGCCTATCACCGAAAAGATAAAATCGCTTTCCGCAAAGGGTAAAAAGCGATATTTTTGTCTGCTGTTGAACAAACCGACTCCAAACCAACCGCCGCCGCCCAAAGCATACAACGATTGAATAAGTTGGTAACCTTCATCTTTTGGCGACGCCCACGGATTTATAAAAGCGAACAGTCGTTGCAGTCTGTAAGGCTCGGCTATTATCAACAATGGCACAGCCAAGGCAAGCGGAATCAACATCAGCAAAAAATACTTCCACTTTAAGCCGCCCAAGTACAGCATTATTACCATTAGCATTGCCATGCACATAGTTATGGACATATTGGGTTCGGCAATGATCAACCCGCAAAACACCAACCCGACGGCTATTTGCGGCAAATAACTGTGCAATTTGGACATATCCCACTTGGACATGCACACCGCGCAAAACAACACATAGGCAAATTTGGCTATCTCCGACGGTTGCAGAGAAAAACCGCCCACCCCTATCCATCGGCGCGCGCCGTAGTTTTCCACGCCGATGCCGGGCACAAACACCAACGCCAGCAAAACGCACGATATTACCACGCCCGCAATCCAAAGTTTTTTGACAAAGTCCAAATTTATATGTATTGCCGCAAACATCGTAACAAGCCCGATAGCCGCCCCTATCGATTGCTTTACGACAAAAAAATATTCGTTTCCGTAAGTTTGCTCGGCAGAATACCGACTTGCGCTGTAAACAAACAGCAATCCCAGCAGCACCAAAGCGATAACCGCGGCAAACAGTATGTAATCAATTTTTTTTGTTTTCACTGTATATTTGCAAGACCGCCTTTTGGAAATATTCGCCGCGCTCGGCGTAACTGCCGAATCTGTCAAAACTTGCGCAAGCGTTGGACATCAGCACGGTACCGCCGCCCCGCTTGGCAAGCGATTGGTAACAATATTGCGCCGCCTGCGCGATATCGGCAAAAATTTCGACGGCAACGCCGTAATGCCGAGCGTCGAGATTTATTCGCTGAGCGGTATCTCCTGCCGCGGCAACGGTAAGAACGTTGGGCGGCAAACGCTCAAAAATGCCGTCGAAACTTTCGCCCTTGTCCGAGCCGCCCAAAATAAGCGCCAAATTTTCATTGAAACACCGCAACGCGCAAATCGTTGCGTGGACGTTGGTCGCCTTGCTGTCGTCTACAAAATTTACTCCGTCAACCGTACAAACATATTGTAATCTGTGCGGCAACGGCGTGTAAGTTTTTAACGCGTTTATCGCAGCGTCGGGCTTAACGCCCATTGCGCAGCATGCCGTAATTGCCGCAAGCGCGTTGGAACGGTTGGGTTTGACGAATTGTTGCAAAAACGGCGCGGCTATCGCACAACTTTGCGCACCGTCCCGCAATATCACGTTTGCGCCGTCGATATAACAATTTGCCGTTGCGTCGTACAACGAATAGAATAATTTGGTACAACGGCACTCTTTCGAGATACTTACGCATGTTTCGTCGTCCGCATTGAATATCGCAAAACCGTTGCGTTGATGAATAAAGTTGTTTTTCTTGGCGCGTATGTAATCGGTAACCGTTTTGTGATAATTGAGATGGTCGGTTGCGACGTTTGTACACACGCTTATATACGGCGCAAACGCACTGCAACGATCCAATTGAAAACTCGAACTTTCCAAAACGACCGTTTCGTCGCCGCGCACTTGCAGTACTTCGGTGCAAAACGGCACTCCGCCGTTACCCAACAGATATGCGGCAAAATTACATTCGCGCAATATCTTGTAAATCATTTCGCACACGGTCGTTTTGCCATTTGTCCCCGTAACCGATATACACTTGCCTGCACACAGCGGAAAGCAAAATTCCAATTCGCCTACGACAAACGCACCGCGACGACGCGCTATTTTTACGCCTTTTGCCTGCGGCGGAACGCCAGGACTTAATATAACCAAACTTTTTGAGCAAAATCGTTCTCTACCGTCAAATCCGTCTGAATCGTCGTACAAAACGGCATTTTTGCCCAATTTTGCCAACATTTCTTTCAAACCATTACCGGTTTTACCCTTTCCGTAAACTACTATGTTAGGCATATTATTCTCCAAAACACAACAGAACAAGAGTAATACATATCGTTATTGCACAATAAAACACACAAATACGTGTTTCGCTCCAATTCTTTTTTTGCAAATGATGATGATACGGCGCCATTAAGAAAACTCGTTTTCCGTGAGTGATCTTGAAGTAGCAAACTTGCACTATTACCGATACGCACGAAACGACATACATTATGCCCACGATCGGAATGAACAAGCTGAACCGGGTAAATATTGCAACGCAGGCGACCAACGCGCCCAATGCAAGCGAACCCGTATCGCCCATAAACACCTTTGCATTGTTGCAATTGAATAACAAAAACGCAGCAAGCGCGCCGCACCCCACATAACAAAGGGTAATTATGTCTTTCGCCTGCGAATAAGCGTACGTATCGCCGACGCTTTCGCACAAGGAAAGTTCGCGGTTAAGCAACGCTATCATTCCCGCAAGAAAACATATTGTCGTGCTTGTAGCCAATCCATCGATACCGTCAGTCAAATTGACTCCGTTTGTGCATGCCAAATAAATGAAAATAACCAGCGGTACTATCCAAAAGCCCACGCCGACCTGTATGTCGGTAAAAGGCACGCGTAATTTGTCGCCTATACTTATATCGCCGTAAACAAACAACGCCACCAACACGGCTATCGCCAACTGCACTATTATTTTTTGATAGGCGTGCAATCCCATATTGCGTTTGAATTTTATTTTGATAAAGTCGTCCAAAAAACCGACAATGCCGTACGCCGCAAATACGGCAAGCGCAACCGCCGTAGCGCGGTTTTTGAAATTGCAAAATATTGCCGCCACGCAAATAATTGCGACAATAAACGCAATTCCGCCCATGGTAGGCGTACCCTGTTTGCCGCTGTGTTCGGTAACATACTGCAAAATTTGCTGTCCCGCTTTGGCGCGTTTAAGCACGGGCAAAAGCAACGCGCATGCAAGCAAACACACAAAAAATGCAACTAAAAAAGCCAATGCGCCCATATTTCTCCTTTTTACTTTTGCAAATATGTATCCGACCGCATTTTACAACTGTTCTTTAAGTAGAAATTTGCGCACAATATCTACGTCGGAATAGGGAAATTTACGTCCGCGTATTTCCTGATATTCTTCCGCGCCTTTGCCCAATATCGCAACGGTATCCGCCCCAGTTGCCGCCGACAGCGCATATTCGGTTGCCTGCGACCTGTTCAAAATAACTTTGTATTTGCAAGTAAGGCTTTCCACTACGTCTCGCGCGATCAGTTTGGGGTCTTCGTAACGCGGGTTGTCGTTGGTAAGCACCGCAAAGTCCGCAAATTGCGAGACAGTTTCCGCCATCAACGGCCGCTTGAACTTGTCCCTGTTGCCGCCGCACCCGAAAACAACTATCAATTTGCCTTCGGTCGTCTCTTTCAAAAAGGAAAGAATGTTGCGTATTCCGTCGGGCGTGTGGGCAAAATCCACCACGATACGCGCGCCGTCCGATCGGACGATCGTTTCGTTTCTGCCGCTTACGCTGTCCACTTCGCCTATCGCGTTTACAACGGTGTCTATATCAATTCCCATAACAAATGCGCAAGTTGCCGCAGCCAATGTGTTGTATACGTTGAATTTTCCCGCCAAACGCGTGTTTATAACCGCGTTTTGCCCCTTAATTTCCACTTGATAGACCGACGAATCTTTGCAAAGTTTAATATCTTTTGCAACGACATCGGCATTGCCTTCTACGCTGTAAGTAACCGACGGGCGCATTTGCGCAATTTCACGACCGAGCGCGTCGTCAACGTTAGTTACTATATTTTTGACGTATTTTTCGGTAAAAAAACTCTTTTTTGCGGCAGCGTACGCTTCCATCGTGCGGAAAAAGTCCAAATGATCTTGCGAAAAGTTGGTAAAAATAGCAATATCCGAATGTATGCCATCCATCTTGTGCAAAGCGATGGCGTGCGCTGACACTTCCATTACCACAACGTCTACGTTATTCAAATACATTTGCCTGAACCAATAATGCAATTGAATGGGATCGGGAGTCGTCAAGCCCGTGGATCGGCGCTGAGCATTGAAGAATATGCCGTTTGTGCCTATCACCGCGGTATTGTAACCTGCTTTTGTCAATATCGATTCCAAAATATACGACGTGGAAGTTTTGCCGTTGGTACCTACAACAGATATTATTTTGAGTTTGTCGGCGCAATTGTCATAAAAATTTTTTGCCGCCAAAGCCATTGCGGAACGCACGTCCTTTACCAATATTTGCAACGCTTGCGTTTCAAGCAGATGTTCGCACACAATAGCAACCGCGCCGTCTCCTATGGCTTTGCTGTAAAAATCGTGCCCGTCGTATTTGGCGCCTTTTATGCAAAAAAACAGACTTCCCTGCGTTACCGTCGAAGTGTCGCATGACAAAGACAATATTTCGGGATTGCCGCTGCCGATCAATTCGTAAGCGATACCGTTTAACAACTGTTGCAAATACATTTATTTCTCCGAAAAAAAATCTATACGGCAGTTTGTCCGTATAGATTATTTTATTTTTATATTCGGTTAAATATGAATATGCCGCGTTACTCGGCAGGAGCAATATTTTTGTAATTTATTATCTCTTGAAAAATCAATTTTGCATACGGCGCCGCCACTATCGAGCCGTAACTTTGTCCCTGCGGCTCATCTACGATCATCAACACCAGATATTGCGGATCGCGCACAGGGAAAAATCCTATAAACGACGATACGTATTTGCCCGTTGCCAACGCGCCGTCAACAAACTTTTGTGCGGTTCCCGTTTTTCCGCCTATTTCGTAACCGTCGATCTTGGCATTTTTGCCGCCGCCTTCATCTACTACTCTTTGCAACATTGTAGCAATTTGCTTGCTTGTTTGCTCGCTGATCGCTCTGTTTACCACTGTGGGCGTAAATTGCTTTACTACCTGCCCCGTAGTGGGATCGCTTATTTCTTTTACGAGATACGGCTGCATCAACAAGCCGCCGTTTACTGCGGCTGCCGTAGCCATACACAGTTGCAATGCCGTAACGGCAATGGTCTGACCAAAGCCTATGCGCGCAAGATCGCCGTTTGTAACGGCGTTTTCGGGCACTAAAATACCCGCCTGTTCGCCGGAAAAATCAATGCCCGTAGCCGAACCGTAACCGAATTTTTCAAGGTAATCGTACATAGTCTGCTTGCCCAAAGACAACGCTATGTCCGTAAAGATAGGGTTGCAACTGTTATTGAGCGCGTCGGACAGCGTTTGGTTGGAATGTTTGCCGTTGGCGTGCTTTGTCCAACAACTTATTTTGGAACCGTCTATTATGCGTGTGCCGGAAGAATTTGCAAATACGTGTTCCGCCGAAAACGCGCGCGGATTGCCGCGACGATATTCTTCCAGACATGCCGACGCGGTAAGAACTTTGAATGTGGAGCCCGGCTCGTATACGTCGGTAAGCAACGTATTTTTGGAATACTTCATCAAATATTCCAGATTGTCGCGCGGCAAATTGTTCAGATCCACGCTCGGTTTAGACGCCATGGCAAGTATTTCGCCCGTTTTTACGTCCAACACAATGCATCGGACGGCTTGCGGATTTTGTTGGTACATAGCCAACTGCAAAACGTTTTCCGCAACGGTCTGAATTACCGCGTCTATGGTAAGCGTTACGGTCAAACCGTTTATTGCGGGAATATACGTCATAGATCCGTCGGGCAACTCTTTGCCTATCAAATCGGTTTCGGTAAGCAAAGCGCCGTTTATTCCCTGTAAATATTTGTCGTAATAGGCTTCGATACCCGTCTGTCCCAAACCGTCGGAAGATACAAAGCCCAAAACCTGCGACAAAAAATCGCCGTACACGTAACTTCTGATACCTTCCGACGCCAAATATACGCCTTGCAGATTCAATTCGCGTATTTGTTGCGCCGCGTCGGGCTGTATTTGCCTTTTTAGCGTAACTTCCGACACACCGCGCTTGGTAAGTTTGTCGTACAACGTCTGTCGGTCTATTCTCAGCAACGCGCTCAGCGCGTCGGCGCACATATCCGCGTCGGTAACGCTTTGCGGTCGGGCATAAACGCCAAACCCCGTTTGCGTAGTGGCAAGCAAATTTCCGTTTGTATCAACTATATCGCCGCGATAGGCTTTTATCGGCAAGTCGCGTTGCCATTGATCGGCTGCTTTGGCTTGCAGTTGTCTGCCCCAAACTACTTGTATATACGCCAATCTCAAAAATATGCATAGCAATAAAAAAATTGCCGCCACAACAAGTGCCAGCAATCTCTTTTTCGATTCGTAATAAGTATGTTGCAATTTAGCCCCCGAATACGTTGCTTAACCAATCGCACAATGAATCAAACCAATTTGTTTGAACCTCGAAATTTTGCGCGGGCCTTGTTTCCAACTCGGTGTACTCTAACGTATTGGAACTCGAAGCGTCGATATATCCCAATTCCGTTGCTCTTTCGATAAGAGCCTGATAATCTTCGGTTTGTACTTCTTCGGTAAGTTGCGCCAATTGCGCTGTCGCCTGACTATAATCGATACTCAGTTGCGTAGCCGCACCGAAAGTGCTGCCTACCGATACGGAACAGAGCGTTACGGCAATTACCAATGCCAATACCACAATTGCGTAACTTGCAATCAAAACTTTGCTTTTGGTTGTAAGACGCGATTTACCGACAACTTTTTCTTCGGAATAGTTGCGGTTGTAACTCATCGTCATTGTTTGCGTTGTGGGTTGTATATCTGCGGAATTGTTTACTTCCGGTTCTTCAACCGCCGTCAGCGCGCCCAACTTTTGTTGGATACCGGCAAGAGAAAACTCCTGCGTATCCTGATAACTGTCGCCGGAATAAGACGTTTTCAAATCTGCGTAAACGTCTTGTTGAACATTTTGTTGACTATTCCTTGCGTCATTGCTCCATTGCATTGTATTTACCGCCCTGCGTTCTTATTACTTTTTTGCAAAAACTCTTAATTTTGCACTTTGAGATCGTAAATTTTTTTCTATTTCTTCTTGGGATGGAGTAATCGGTTTTTTTGTTACCGAATAACCTTTTGCTCTGTGGTTGCACACACAAACTGGTAGATTGGGCGGACAGACACAGTCCATTGCAAAATCGGAAAAACAATGTTTGACAATTCTGTCCTCCAACGAGTGGAATGTAATTACCGCTATTCTCCCGTTGGCTTTTAGCCTCTCTACCGCATCAAATAGAAACCCGTCTAATCCGTCCAGTTCTTTATTTACCTCGATGCGTAACGCTTGGAAAGTGCGTTTCGCAGGGTGGCTGCCCTTTATTTGAGCAGAGCGGGGAATAGATTGTTCAATTACCCCCACCAACTGTCCACAAGTCTCTATATAATTTTTTTCTCTGAATACCGAAATGTTGTGTGCTATCTGTTTAGCAAATTTTTCCTCCCCGTAATCGCGTATTATTGTAAATAACTTGTATTCTTCGTAACCGTTTACTACGTCTTTAGCAGTAAGATCTTGCGAAGCGTCCATTCTCATATCAAGCGGAGCGCTGTCCGACATATACGAAAACCCACGTGATTTGTTGTCGATTTGGTAAGAACTTACTCCCAAGTCCGCCAATATTCCGTCTACTTTGTCAATGCCGAGTTCGTCGAGAATTGCCGAAAGTTTTTTGAAATCGCTGTGTACAAACCTGACGTTTTTGTTGTTGTAAAATCTCAGTTTGCAAGCGGATATCGCTTCGATGTCTTTGTCTATATCGATCAACAAGCCGTTGGGGCCGAGACGTTTCAATATTTCGTAAGAGTGTCCGCCGCCGCCCGCAGTACAATCGACATATATGCCGTCGGGTCGGATATTAAGCGCCTCGATACTTTCGTTTAGCAACACCGATGTGTGTGCGAAAATCATTTTACGTCCTTTCGTGCAAATCTTTGAATGTTGCGTCCAAACCGCTTACGGATCTGTCTAAGTTGTTGCAACGATCGACATATCTTTCTTCCGACCAAATTTCCGCGTGGTTTCTCGCTCCGACAATGCGAACGTCCTTTCGGATCTCTTCGACTGTCA
Organism: uncultured Clostridia bacterium; assembly: GCA_947629985.1. Taxonomy (GTDB): domain Bacteria; phylum Bacillota; class Clostridia; order Christensenellales; family CAG-314; genus Fimimonas. Next base: position 229,185 of record CANRFV010000001.1, read on the forward strand.
TCAAGTCGGCAGGTATCATAAAACGTCCTTGTGCGTCCGCTACAACCACCGCCGCCAGTTCCGTCAAACGACGTATACTCTCTGCCGCGTCGGGATCGAGCGGATCAAGTTCGTCCAAGCGCTTTAACAACGGACAATTTTCATCGTTCGGGTAGACGAATATGCAACCGCCGCAACCGGGAGTAAGGATATAACTGTTGCCCAACTCTTCACGGAATTTGGACGGCAGGCGCAGTCTGTTTTTGTCGTCCAACGAATGTTGATAATTGCCGAACAAGAACATTAGTCTACACCTCCCGATTTTTTGTAAGAGTATTGTAGCACATTGTCTAACCATTTTCAACCCTTTTTAACCACTTTTTTGAAAATTTTTCATTATTTTTTATAAATTTTTCGACAAACCGGTCAAAATCGAAAATTTAATTTGAATTTTCATTTTTCGACTCGATATTTTATAATATTACCGCGGTAAATATAATTCGGCAAAAATCGCGCAGAATAATAGTACGACGTTTGCGCCGCCGAACATAATGCGTTAAAACACAAAAACATCAAACAAACCGCAATATCGACATTGCACGCAACTGCACCACGTACGAAAATTGCAATTGCAGCAAACGTTGCAGCGGACAAATAGCAAATAAACAAGAGCATATAAAATGGCGGCGAACAAAACGCTTTACGCATTTTATCTGCCGCCATTGGCGCAATAATTTAAGACTTTTATGTTGTGATTACTCGAACTGGCCTGTTACCATTTGTTCCTTGGTAACTGCAGCGTAAAAATAGTAAAATGTTTTAATAACTTCTCCATTGGCTTTGTGTTGATGACCGGATACCGACGGTTTGCAGTTTGTTATAGGCCACTCGGGTGAATTCACTCAACGCGGATGGGCTGTCGTACTCGAACAACGCTTTTACTTTCTCTTTTCCTATTGCTATGCGTTTAGTCTTGGACAAGTCCTTGGGAATCGAGTCTATAATCGGTTGCAGTATACTGTCATCTTGGCAGTCTACCCAATCGAACTGTATTTATAATAAAAACGCGTACTTTTATACGTACTTTGAATAATCGCGCCGACAAAACGCAAAATCGAATTGTACGCTTGAAAATCGGTTAAAGTATGCGGGTAAGTTTGTTGCCGACAAGGTCGCAACTCGTCAGATACAAATCCATGCCAAACTTTTTCATATGCAACTCGGCGCGACAATCCTTGCCGTGCAAATGCCCGTATACCACCGTGTTTACATCGGCAGCAACCAATTGATGAATAAAATCGGAATCTTCGTAACGTCCGTTAAAGGGCGGAAAATGCATAATTGCAATAACTTTGTCGCCGTCGACGCGCATTTTTTGCATGGCGGCAAGAGACAATTTCAATCGTTCGTTTTCGCGCAAATAGATACGCTTGTCTTCCTGACTCAGGTTGTCGCCGTCGGGGCAGAGCCAACCGCGCGTACCGCATATAAGAACGTTATCGAACCTGAAACAATCGTTTTGCAAAGCATAAAAACGGGGCGGTAAAGCGCTGCGTACCTGCGAAAGGGTATTCCACCAATAGTCGTGATTGCCGCGCAAAATTACCTTTTTACCTGGAAGTTCCGCCACCAAAGCGAAATCCGGCAAGGCTTCGTCTATTCGCATAGCCCAAGAAAAATCGCCCGGCAACAGCACCAGATCTTCGTCGGATACTTTGTCGCGCCAATCCCGACAAATTATTTCAAAATAATTTTCCCAACTTTTGCCGAATATGTCCATCGGCTTTTCGACGACCGACGACAGGTGCAAATCGCTTATCGCAAAAACTTTCATAGGCACATTGTAACATAAACGCACTGTTTTGTCTACATATCGCCGCCGTTTTTGTACCGTTTGGCGCGACATTGCGCGCACATTATTTCGTCCGCGTCTATTTTGTTTTTGTTGCAATATGGACAGATCAAATCGTCGAAATCTTCGTCGAAAATACTTTTTTTGCCCGCCAATTCGTCAAGACAAACGCGGCAAAGTTGCTGATCGGGCAATATATAATTAAGTCCGCAGCGCGGACACTTTACGTATTTCATAGCGGCGTACTCTCCAAGTTATATTTCAAACTATGAAATGCCGCTAACAAGTGTTACACCGCCGCTATGCAATTACAATTACGCCCTTCGTCGGTACGTACGTCGCCGCAAAACCGACATCAAATAAAAAAAAGATTAGACGCAAATCTAATCTTTTTGTATAGCGGTATATTATTGATTGTTTCCGCCGCCGTTTCCCGTGCGGCCGCCCGGATACAACGGCAATTCGAAATACCCCGAGCAAACTTCTTCCGTATATTCCTGACAGGGCGGAATAACGGCATAGCCGTAACTTGGAACGATAAGTTCCACATCCATTGTAACTTTTAATATTGCGGTTACGCAACAATTTATTACAAACAAGTAATATGTTACGCCGTCGATTTCCTGCGTTTGACTGTACTGACCTTCGGGGCTGACAGCCGACACGCCGGCTTCGATTTTATACGGAATAATCGAAGGTTCCGGCAGATACATCACTACGTCTACGGGTACCGTTACGGTGCCTGTGCCGCGGCCTTCTTCGTTGTTACTGTCTATGTACGTTACTTCTACGGGAACAACAATATCCGCCTGAACGCGCCCGTATTTGGGACGTTCCTGCAAACGCTCTACCACAAGATTGTCCACTATTCCTTCCGTTGTTGTGCTTCTGCAACTGACAAACCGCAAAGGCAACGCGGGCGTAGGCGGGTTTACATCGGTTACGCTTACTGTTATTTGTTGCAGCGTTATCTGTTTCATACAGGCGTCGAAAACTTTTTTGCCCTGAATACAAATTTTTTCGCTGCAATTATTGCCATCAAAATTATTTACCGGCATTGGTTTACCTCCTATAACTGTCAATATATTGTATGTAACCTATTGTTAAAATGTGTTTTGACAGTTGAGTAATTATTTGTTATGCGCAAACTATGCCAAGAAAGGTAACTTTGCCGAATCGCCGCAAAATTTTGCCTATATATGCAAGAATAACGTAAATTTGCCGCAAGTATACAAAAAGCGCCCCGCAAAGGGACGCCGCAAATCACACAAGCAATGTATTTTATTCGTAATGATGAAATCTGTCCTTGATATGCCCGAAATAAAACGTAATAAGTTCGCGCGCGTTGCGTTCAAGCACTTCGGGCGAATCGTTGTTGTTCAAAATCTTGAAGAAACTTGTCAAAAAGCCTTCCGAAATTGCGGTGTAAAACACGGGGTTGAGTATTCTCTCCTTGATTTCGGGAAAAGCGTCGGCAATAAGTTGCTCGATCTTTACCGCCATTTCGCCCACAATAAAGTTTACAAACGTTTCGTAATGAACGGTATTGCCTTTGCGAATGATCAACAGTTCGTCGCTGTAATGCATAATAAACGAAATAAGAATATCCGACACTTCTTTCAAACTTTGGTCCGTTACCACAAAGTCGTGTTCCACAAACTGTTTTACGCTTTCCATAAACGGGTTTATTACCGCAAAATAAAGATCTTCCTTATTGGTAAAGTAACGGTAAATATTGCCAAGCGATATTTCGGCGTTATTTGCGATATTACGAATAGAAGCATCGGAAAAACCGTGCTCCTTAAATTCATCGACCGCAGCAGAAAGTATTCTGTCGCGAATTTCTTTTTTCAAATACTGCATGAGATAAATTCTCCTAAGTATGTATTGTAAACCGAAATAAAACTGACAAAACCTAATTTACGTTTACATTATAGCATAACTCTCGGATAATTGCAACACCTTGCGCTAACATTTTTGTTTATTTTTCATTTTTGTCAGTACGCACATTCCAGCAGCATTTTGTCGGCAAGCAATGCGATAAATTCGCCGTTTGTGGGCTTTTCGGACGAATTGTATACTTTTACCCCGAAAATATTATTTATGTTTTCTATTTTTCCGCGATTCCACGCCACTTCGATGGCATGCCGTATGGCGCGCTCTACTTTGCTGGGCGTTGTATTAAACCGCTTGGCAATGGACGGATACAAACTTTTTGTAATGGCGTTTATTATCGGCGGATCGTCTACCGCTAACTTGATGCCTTCGCGCAAAAATTGATATCCTTTTATGTGCGCAGGTATGCCTACGCTTACAAAAATACTGCTTATGCGTTCGTCGAGAGTGCGCTCGGATACGCTTTTTTTGCGCACCACTTTGCCGCCCAGACGTTCGCCGTCGTAGACGTTAAGTATTCTTTGCTCCAACACGCTGTATTCCAACGGCTTTACCAAATAATACTTGGCGCCCAAATCTAATGCCTTTATTACAAACACTTCGCTTTTCAGTTCGGACGCGACAATAAACTTTACGTCGCGATATTTTTCCAACAACGCATAGCCGTCTTCGCCGCTCATCATCAACTCGGTAATAACCACGTCCGGCGAATTTTCGTCCAAACACTTGCGCGCGTCCTTGCCTTCAACATCGAAAACAACGTTGAATTCTTCGTTTTCCTGCAATCTTTCTTTCAAACCGGGTTGTCCGATTAAGCCAATTTTTATCACAAAATATCTCCTTTTGCCTTTTGTGAATTCATTGTAACACGTACTCGAACAAGTTATTCCACGAAGAATATTCTATTTTAATTTTTTTTGTCGAAAAATAAAAATGAAAAGTTAAAATTGTATTTTTTTTATGAAATGATGCGTCTGCGCATATTTATAACGCATACCGCGACCATACCAATTGCCCTTAATGCACGTAAACGACGCAAAACACCAATCTGCGGCAAAAAACGTTATATGCGGCGGCGTAAACAACGCAACAATTGATTGTTTATGTAAAATTTACGACTGCGCAAACAAAACAGTCCCGATAAACAGGGCGGCAACGCTACCCAACATAGCCTTGCCGCCCTATGTAATTACCGATATCCTATACGTTTGTAATATACGCGCGACGCCACACCGTTTACATCGGTCATAAAAGACAAAAAAGTATATCCGTAGCGTTCGTAAAAGCCCGTAATATCGGTTGATACATAAACTTTGGCGTATTTTGCTTTACTTGCGTCAAGTTCGACATATCTCAGCAACTCGCCTGCACAGCCGCTGCCGCGATATTGCGGAAATGTGTATACAAAACCTATCCAAGGCGTCAAATCGGTAGGCTGTATATCGTCAACCGCCGATAGCGTGCAAAAAGAAACGAGTTCGTCGCCGTCTATCAACATATAAACTTGGGAATTTTGCCCGAGTGTTTTATCGAAATCGCCTGTAATTAACAATCTGTATAAAAACTGCCCCGCCTGCCAATCGCACCGCTTTATTTGTTGCAACCAATGATCTCGGTTATCGCTATCGAAAAATTTTATTACTTTCATAACTTGAATATTTGTGTAAAACAAGCCAACTTTACGCACCGAATGTGTTATTCGTAAATTGTGGTAAATTTTAACGGTTGATATTTAACAAAACGGCGTTCGTATTGCCGCACTAACTGTTCGGAAAACTTTTGCTATTTATTGGCCATTAAGTTAAAATTCACAATTAAATCCAAACGCGCCGTCAGCGCATATCCCATCTTTGCCGTTGCGCCTTACTTCTTTTTGTCAGCATACGCTATTCGCCGTTGTTTTGCGAATTGTCGGCGCTGCCAGCAGTAGCCGCTTGGACGGAATCGCCATTGTCGTCGGCGTCGGATATGTCGTAAGAAAATTCCGCTTGCGCCGCGCGATACGCCTTGATATCGGGCAAAATACAAATATAAAACGTCTTGTCGAAGAACCATATTACCGATTTGCAAATAACCGATACCAACATATTAAGCAACGGGATCCAACCGAAAATCATATTTACAAAAGTAAACACCATTTCTATTACAAACGAAACGGCATACAACGGTACTCCCACGATCAAACACAGCGTTTTGAACACGCAGTAAAAAAAGTTGCGAGACGTGTAGTTGAAAATCCAATGTAATCTTTGCAAATAGTATTCTTTCATAACATTATTCTCGTACAAATTGTACAATAAAACGGCGGTATTGTCAATGTTATGTCCGCGCATAAACGCGGCGGAATGCCTTATTGTTACACGGCGGCAAAAAATGCTTTTTTTGTAAAAATTTGTGGCGACAATAATGTTAAAAATCATTGACACAACGTAAAAATGAAACTAAAATAGATGTATAAATAATCCGGTAGGTGAGGCTACCATGGGGATACGGATTGCTACCGACTACAAGTGGAGACACTTAACGTAAGGTAAGCAGGATTTGTCGAAAACAAGGCTCAACCTAATGCAATTACACTGCCCCATGATGCTAAAACTTGTAATGGTTGGACGTAAGTTTTTCGTCGTTGTCAATACACGCAATTGTGTCCGCGCCATTACGGTGCGGTTTTTTTGTTGAAAGGAGGTGCCAAATGGAATACGAAGAATTGATGCAATTATTGGACGAAATTCTTGCACTGCTGCAATCCAAAAACTTTCGCGAAATAAAAGTTAAACTTAACGAACTTAAACCGCAAGATACGGCATTGTTGCTGGAAGAATTGCCCGAAAAAGATATGCCGCTTGTATTTCGCCTGCTAAGCAAAGAAAACGCCGCCGAAACATTTGTGGAAATGTCTTACGACAGTCAGGAAATGTTGCTTAACATCTTTTCGGATGCGGAATTGAAAGCCGTATTTGACGAAATGTTTGTAGACGACACCGTTGACATAATAGAAGAAATGCCCGCAAATGTAGTCAAACGTATCATAAAACAATCCGATGCGGAAACGCGCAAGCAGATAAACGAAATTCTCAAATACCCCAAAGACAGCGCCGGTACGATAATGACCGTAGAATACGTAAGCCTGCGCAAACATTGGACGGTAAAAGAGTGTTTTGACCGTATCCGTAAAATTGCCGTAGACAAAGAAACTATTTACAGTTGCTACGTTACCGACGACAAACGCAAACTTATCGGTAAGGTTACCGTAAAAGACTTGCTGTTGCACGACTACGACACGCCCATCAGCGAATTTATGGAGACGGACGTAATTTGCGCAGAGACCACCGACGACAAAGAATTTGTTGCACAACAAATGTCCAAATACGACCTGTCGGCACTGCCTGTTGTAGACGGAGAAAATCGCATCGTGGGTATTGTTACGTACGACGATATTTTGGACGTTATCGAACAGGAAGCGACTGAAGATATTACCAAAATGGCAGCCGTTACGCCGTCTACCGACACCTATATGGAACAAAGCGTGTGGCAAATATGGAAAAACCGTATTCCCTGGTTGCTTATTTTGATGATATCCGCCACTTTTACGGGGTTGATAATAAACACGTTTGAAACAAGGCTCAATTCGCTGAGTCCGTTGCTGTTTGCATGCATACCCATGTTGATGGATACCGGCGGAAACGCGGGCAGTCAGGCTTCCGTAACTGTGATCCGCGGCTTGGCATTGGACGAAATACGTCCGCGCGACGTGCTTAAAGTGCTGTGGAAAGAAATTCGCGTATCGGTGTTGCTTGCCGCGTGCCTGTCGGTTGCTTGCTTTGCCAAACTGTACTTGTTGGACGGATTGGCGTTTGGCTTCGACTACAAATGGTATATTTGCCTTGTGGTATCGATTGCGCTGTTTGTAACGGTTGTGATTGCCAAAATTGTCGGCTGCCTTATGCCCATACTTGCAAAAGTGTGCAAATTGGACCCCGCCGTTGTGGCAAGTCCGTTTATTACCACCATTGTCGACGCGCTGTCGTTGATGATCTTCTGCCTTATTTCCACAAGCGTATTGCCGCCGTTTTTGTCGTAGCGTTGCCGCCGCGGTGCGACCAGCGCGCATATACTTTAAGCGTGTTGTTGTCGTGCTTGTACTTTATTTCACTGCGCATATCCGCTTGGCTAAGGTTAAGCCTGCGTAAATACCTGCGTAATACTGCAAGTTTATTTGTAGCATTATCTATTCGCTCGCTGTTGTACTCCGACTCGAATATGCTTGTTGCAGTAACGTTGTCCAATATAAACTGCGCCATATCCAACGCAATTGCCAAATGTCTGCTCTGCGGCGTGCTGTTGAACTTCGATTGGTATTCGTCTATTATATTGTCGCGCGTTTTGTTGGTCATATCCACCACCAAACTGTCGCTGTACAAATCCGAAACCACATCGTCCAATATCCGGCGTATATCCTTTTTGCGGTAGTATACTTTGTTTACACTGTCTTTCAGAGAAAATTTTGGGCTTTTTTTATCCGAAGTATTGACATTCTCCGAGTTTTTGCGTATGCTATCTGTAGAAGTTACTTCTTCGTTTGAGACTAACGCGGACTCAGTGCTGCTCATACTCAACGAAGGAGTAATTTTCTTATTTATACGCATCGCTATATCATAAACAAATTTATTGCCATTTGATTCTCTGACATTGATTACAACATCATAAACAGCATTGTCCACATTGACTGTTTTGACAAAATAATCCCACGATGTTACACCATTATGTGCAATGCTATTCTTCCCTTCACGCTCATCTGTCGAAGCATAGTATCTTGCATTTTCTGTCAAATCAAAGATATCTCCATCGGCTTCGATGTTAAGTTTCGCAGAGCGTCCTTGTATATCTGACCTTTTGTCGCCATAGGCAAGTTTGTTTACATCTGCGTGTGCAAATCTTGCGTAATACGTTTCGCCATCCACGGTAAACTTTGCCGTTCTGCCGCGAAATTCATTACGCATTTGTTGTACGAATAGTTTGCGTTTTTCCGCATTGGACAATGAGCGAATGTCCTCGCTCGTCTCATAGATCTCTATACCATTGGAATCGGTGCCCTTTAACGAAAATTGCGTGCCGTTTGCCGAATCTTGTGTACTGTTTTCTTCGTCCTTGTCGTTGAAAATAATATTTCCGTTGCTGTAATGCGCGCCGAGTTCGGCAAGCGCCGACGTCCACAATTTGGCGGCTGTTTTGTATCTCAGATACTCTGCACGGGCTTTTGTGCTTTTTAGCGCAGACAAAGCGTCCGCTACCGCCATTATGCGATTAAGCACCTTTGCCGCTGCGGAACGTTGCGACAGAGTAAACCGTTGCATAAATTTTTTATTGCCCAACACTTCCGCCGCCATTTGCGCAGATATTTCGTCTTGGTATTCGTTGAACAGATCTGTTTCCTGTTGAGTGAGTTTTTGACCCTGCTGCAACTTTGTATTTATTTGTTCAAGAGTTTGCGCATCGAAATTGTAACCTTTTGCCTGAGCCTGTTGCTTTACCTTGCTGACGAGATCTGCGTCGTGAGACAGAAAGTTGAACAACATTGCGTTGGACACAGTACCGAAGGACGCATGGGTACCTTCGTGCACTGCCGTTTTGATAAAGTTTTCGGTGGACGAATTGAGCCAATTGTCCGACGAAAGCGTATCCTTGGACAAATACATCGTATTGTTGTGCATTACACCGTTGATGTAGTTGTTGGAATCGATAAGTGCAACGTTGAATTTACCGTGCGTAAGGGCGGCACGGCAAAATAGTTAAAAATTATTGTTTTTTTTGTTACAAAGAAAATTAAATTGCCGTATCGGGGCGAAACGCTTTATCAACGCTCGCCGTCGAAAACGGTTTGGCTGAATACGCTGAGTTTTATTTGGGAATGACGTTTAAGTTGCTTGGCAAATAGGCGCATTGGGTTGAGATAGCGGCGCGACATATGTTCGGTTGACGTGCTTAGCAATATTTCCGTTGCGCCCAAACAAACAGCCATCGGTACGGAAAACTCAGCGTTTTGCTTGGTGGTAAGAGATTTGTCTTCTTGGACGATTTTTTCGCGCGCAACGCCGTTGGCAACCAAGTATTCGCACATTACGTGCGCTTCGCTTGTGCCCGCAACGGGATTTGCCACCCCGCCAGAAACTATTATCTTGTCGGGCGAAAACAGCCGCTCTATCGTCAGCGCTGTTTCGAGCCTGCTGCGCAATATTTGCGTCATACTGCCGTCGTCGTTAAGTCTGTTGCCCAATATTATTGCCACAAGCATACGGTACACCTTTTAGAAATTATAATATGTAAATTATAGCATATAATTTATTTATAAACAATAACCGATTGCAACAAATTCCGCTTAATTTTTGCACAAACGGATTGCTCGACGACCGCACGCAAAACACGCATAAAAGCACTCGTTTATGCACCAAACACACTGCCGAAAATGCGTTTGGAAAGCGAATTGCCGCACACAAACGCGTGTTAAAATAATAGTAATAACTGTATAGCAACGGATTAACAACAGTATGTAAAACATAACTCAAAAGTAAAAAATTATAATTTATTTTTGCTTTTTTTGTTGACTTTTGAAATCTAAGGTACTATACTTGCACTGTAATCGTTACCGAACTTTGCACTGTCCGTTTATGCACAAAAGCACGGCAATTCCGGTTACAAATAAGTTTGGAGGTATCGGACATGACTGGTACAGTTAAGTGGTTTAGCGCAGGCAAAGGTTATGGGTTCATTTCAAACGACGAAGGCGGCGACGATATTTTCGTTCATTTCTCTGCAATACAGATCGACGGTTTCAAAACATTGAAAGAAGGTCAAAAGGTTGCATTCGAAATAGAACAAGACGAGTCGAAGGGTAAACTTCGTGCGGTTGACGTAAAACCCATTGAATAGTATTGAAATGACTATTTTTACGCGTAACAAATCGCGCATATAAGATTGCAAAAAAGCCGAGAAAAATCTCGGCTTTTTTGATGCGGTTTTATGCCGTAACGGGCGGCGCGCTGATTTGCGTTACGATAAGGTACGAATTTACACCACCGGCGGGCGTAAGCGTTGCGTCGGGCGTGGAAGTCGCCTGCAAACCAAGCACACTACCGGCAGGCAAATTGACTATTGTAGAGCCGTCAATTCGGCTTACCGTAGTAGTTAAATAGCCTGTTGTAGTTGCAGACGGCAACGTGCTTGCGCCGTTTAAGACGCTGAGCGTAACCGTTGTGGGCGTGTCTACCGTACCGCTTACGCCGTAGCGCACTTCGTAATCGCCGTCGTTAGTAACTGTTACGGTATTTGTTCCGTACGTCTCGTTAAGGACGGGTAACGTTGTTGCCAACGGCAACGTTGCGGCTACCGCAGACAAGGGAACCGTGTCGACAGCGGTCGAATACAAACCGCCGTAAGACGACAATCCGCTTGTGCCGGAAGGACCTGTGGCGCCTACCGCACCCGTGGGGCCTACTGGACCTTGCGGACCCGTAACGCCTTGAATACCTTGCGGACCCGTTGCCCCGGTGGCTCCCGTTGCGCCTATGGGACCCGTAGGACCGGTGGGGCCGGTGGGACCTTGAATACCCTGTATGCCTTGGATACCTTGCGGGCCTGTTGCGCCTATGGGACCTGTGGCACCTGTGGCGCCCGTTATACCCGGAATACCCTGCAAGCCTTGCGGACCTTGGGGACCCGTTGCCCCCGTCGCTCCCGTTACGCCGGGAATACCTTGCGGGCCCATAAAGCCCTGCGGACCGGTATATCCGCGCGGACCCCGTACGCCGCGTTCGATTATTACAAGTCTGTTGTTGTCATTATTATTTTGACAACAGTTTGAAACAGTTCTGCAACAACTCATATTATTTTCTCCTTGTACTTTGTGGGGCTGTCGCCCCTATTGTTATACTATTGCCCGATGGCAAAATTTGTTACCCGCCAAAACGCCGCCGTGCACACTACAGCAAGACTGCACAAGGATTTGCCCGTTGTACCATGTAAAGGAAAATTATATTTTGTTTATTGCACCGATATTGTAATAATTCTTGCGTAAACACGTGTGGCGACAAAATTGCCTGAAACAAGCGTTTACAACAAAAATTTATTTTGGATATGTGCAAAAAAATATCCGCAAAACACTTTGCGAATATTTTTGATTATTTGTTTATACAATTATTTTATTTGCTTATGCGATTATTTTATACTTAGCAAACTTGCATACATTGCGTCGTAGCCACCTGCGGACACATTCCAGCTGAAATCGGTCGTCATCGCTTTGTGAACAAGTTGTTTCCACTCTGTTTTGTTGCGGTACAATTGCAACGCCTGATTAAGTACATACAGCATATCGTAAGCGTTGTAATTTGCAAAGGTAAATCCGTTGCCGCCCGCGCCGTAAGGAGTAATACTGTCTTTCAGTCCGCCTGTTTCGCGTACCAGTGCTACCGTACCGTAACGAGAAGCGATCATCTGCGCCAAACCGCACGGTTCGCTTAGGGATGGCATAAGAAATATGTCCGCACCGGAGTAGATTTGACGGGATAACTGCGGATTAAACGCAATTATCGCCGCAACTTGTTGTGAATGTCGCGCGGCAAGGTCGGCAAAAAAATGCTCGTAGCGCCCGTCGCCCGTTCCGAGAATAACAAATTGCATGTCGTTTTCCAGCGCACGATCGATCACTTCTGCTACAAGATCTATGCCCTTGTGCGCAACAAGCCGCGATATCATTGCAACTATCGGCGTGTTGGGACGAACCTGCAAGTTGAGCATACGTTGCAACTGCTCCTTGCACACTGCTTTGGGCGCAAGGTCGTCTGCGCTGTATGCGGCAAACAAAGATTTGTCCGCGGCGGGATCGTAGTAGTCCGGATCGATCCCGTTGATAATACCGCAAAGTTTGCCTTGATTGCGGCGCACCATTGCATCCAACCCGTGCGCAAAATACGGATCTTTGATTTGTTCGGCATAAGTGGGCGAAACGGTGCTTAAAATATCGCAACACTCCATTGCGCCCTTCATCAAGTTGATACAGCCGTCGTACTCTACCAAACCTTGGCAAGAAGAATCTATGCCGAACAGCCATTGCAAGTTGTCCAAGGAAAACTTCCCTTGGTATTCGATATTGTGTACCGTAAATACTGTTTTGATATTACGGTATTTTTCATCGCGGCAATAGATCGTTTTCAAAAATATCGTTGCAAGCGCCGCTTGCCAATCGTGGCAATGCAAGATATCAGGATAAAATTCCACCTTGGGCAGTATTTCCAATGCGCTTCGGCAAAAAAAGGCAAACCTTTCGCCGTCGTCGTAGTGTCCGTAAAGTCCTTTGCGCTTGAAATAATATTCGTTGTCCACAAAGTAATAAATTACCCCGTCGCTTTTGCAACGAAAAATACCGCAATATTGGTTGCGCCAGGCAACGGGCACTGTTATGCTGCCCGCAAATTGCAATTTGTCGCGCACGTCCTGACATATATCGCCGTACAGCGGCAACACCACTCGCACATCGTAATCGCCGCGGCGTACCAGCGCCTTGGACAGCGAACCGACCACTTCCGCCAAGCCGCCCGTTGCTATAAAAGGCGTGGACTCGGACGCGACAAAAAGTATCTTTTTCTTATTTTTCATTTATTTTGTCCTCACAGCATTTTGCCCTTGGCTATATAGTACGGCAGTTCTTCGCAACCGGCAAGGTTACGCCTGTCGCGTATTACGACGTTTTTGTCGGTGATGACGCAATCCAACCGCACAGAAGAACCGACAACGGTATCCTGCATAAGCACAGAGTTTTTTACAACGCTGCCCTTGCCGACTTTTACCCCGCGGAACAGTATGCTGTTTTCTACCGTTCCCTCGATGTAACAGCCGTCCGAAATGAGCGAATTTTTTACCGCGCAGCCGTTCATATATTTTGACGGGGCGGAGTCGCGTACTTTTGTGTAAATATCGCGCGCGCCAAACAATTCGTCGCGAATATTTTTATCCAACATATCCATATTGGCTTTGAAATAAGCCGACAACGACGCCATTCCTGCATAGTAGCCGTCAAATTTGTATCCGTATATCTTTATGTAATCGACGTTTTTGGAAAGGATATCGCGCCCGAAACTCGAAAGTCCGCTTTGCGCGGCATTTTGAATTATATTCATAAGATACTCGCGCTGCATTACCATTACGTTCATATACTGATTAACTTTCTTTTGCCCCAACACGGGATTGATACTTACTGCGCTTACCCGATTGTCAGCACCCGTTTCGAGCGTCATATAGTAATGCGACGGAGTACCCATAGTCTCCTGGTACACCATAGTTATATCAGCGCCTGCTTGCTCGTGAAAACGCACCACGTCGGTTATATCCAAACGCGCCACGCCGTCGCCGTCATAGAGTACGACGTAATCTTCGTTTCTGTGCCGCAAAAAACTCATAACGCCCTTTAACGCTTCGAGTCTGTTGGTATACGGCGCATCGGTTTCGTTGCTGTAAGGCGGCAACAAGATAATTCCGCCGTCCTTGCGCGCCAGATCCCAATCTTTTCCGCTGCCGATGTGATCTATTAGCGATTGATAATTGTTTTTTGTTACTATACCCACCGTTGTGATGCCCGCGTTTACCAAATTGCTCAACGCAAAGTCTATCAAACGATATCTGCCCGCAAAAGGCACGGAAGCGATTGCCCGCAAAGCGGAAAGTTCCGGTATGTTTTTGTCCTGAATGTTGCAAAAAACAACTCCTACTGCCGAACGTGCCATTTTCAGTCCCCCTTGTAATCCTTGTCGATTATTGCGCCGCTTGATACGACAGCGCCGTCCGCTACGGTTATATCTCGTCCCAGCACGGTAATGCCTTGCGCGTGTGCCTTTTCTTCGCCCACAACGGCGTTATTACCCACCGTTACATGCTCGTCTATTACGGAATACTGCACGCTTGCGCCGCTTTTTATTACCGTACCGGACATTATAATACTGTCTGTAACCGTTGCGCCCTGTTCCACAACGACATTGCTTGACAAAACGGAATTGTAAACGTTGCCGCTTATTTCGCACCCCAAGGCGATCATAGAATTGTCCACTTTGCCCGTTTCGCTTATATATTCGGGCGGCGCAAGCGGATTGCGCGAATGAATTTTCCAAGTAGGGTCGCTCACGTCGAAAGCCGGATCAACTCCCAGCAGATCCATATTAGACTCCCACAACGCTGGGATCGTTCCGACGTCTTTCCAATAGCCTTCAAAGCGGTAAGACATCATCTTTTCACCTGCCGCAAGCATTGCCGGCAACACGTCTTTGCCGAAATCTTTGCTCGACGTGGAATTTTGATCGTCCATTTCGAGATATTTGTACAATTTTTCCGCAGAAAACACATAAATGCCCATCGACGCCAAATTGCTTTTGGGCACTTTGGGTTTTTCTTCGAATTGGTAAATACTGCCGTCATCGCGCACGTTGAGAATACCGAAACGCGACGCTTCCTGAATGGGCACTTCTATTGCCGCTATTGTGCAATCGGCGTTGGATTCTATGTGAGCGCGCACCATCTTGGCATAATTCATCTTGTAAATATGGTCGCCCGAAAGTATCAGCACGTAATCGGGATTGTACTTTTTCATAAAGTTCATATTTTGGTATATTGCGTTTGCAGTACCTTCGTACCAAGACGACTTTTTCTTGGCTTGATACGGCGACAATATATGAACACCGCCGAAACTGCGGTCCAAATCCCAAGGCTGACCGTTGCCTATGTATTCGTTGAGTTCCATCGGCTCGTATTGCGTAAGCACGCCCACGGTATCTATGCCGGAATTGACGCAATTACTGAGCGGAAAATCGATAATTCGGTATTTTGCGCCGAACGCCACCGCAGGCTTGGCAATTTTGTTTGTCAAAGCATACAGCCTGCTGCCCTGCCCGCCTGCAAGCAGCATTGCCACACATTCTTTTTTTCTTTGCATAAATACCTCCCGTATATGTGCGGTTTTACCGCACGGTTTCCACATAATTGGATTATACCACACAAATTTTCGCTTTTCCATACTTATCGTAATTTTTTTGTGTTTTTTTCGATTGTTTCGCATACCAATAGCACGAAAACGACCAAATTACATTTGCGCGGCGCTTGTTTTATTATGTTTTGGTTATGTTGTGTTTTTGTCAGGTAAATGGTAAAAAAGCAAACCGATTACTTCGGCATTGCTCTCTATCGCAATTGTAAAACACCACCGCAATTTTCCTGTGCAGGGCGATACTATTAAACAGTGTTTATACGTGAAAATATGTATTGCCGCTTCGTTGCTTAATCCACAACGTAATAATTTACGTTATCCAAACGCTTTGCGCAGAAAATCAGTGCAAATTTAGTGCAAATACTGCAAAAAATTTACAAAAAACGCTTGACATTGTTTATTATTGCGCATATACTATAAACAGTTGAACAATTATTCAATTGTTTGTCGATAAAAAAAGGAGATCCGACAATGGACGAAGAAAAATTGACATGCGAAACCAATCATATACACGACGAAGTGTGCGAACAGGTAAGTTTGGATATGCCCGACGAGGACGTGCTGTATGACGTTGCCGAATTGTTTAAGATCTTCGGAGATTCCACTCGCGTAAGAATACTGTCGGCGTTGGCGCAAGCCGAAATGTGCGTATGCGACATAGGCGCGGTACTGAATATGACCAAATCCGCCGTATCGCACCAATTGCGCATTTTGCGGCAAGCCAAGTTGGTAAAAAACAGACGTTACGGTAAAGAGATTTTTTACAGTTTGGACGACGACCACGTTTTGAGCATCATTAACATTGCTTTGGAACATATTGCGGAAGGTTGAATGTTTTAATATATGCACCACCGCGTACACAAGGAGAAATTATGAAAAAAGTAATCAGATTACAAGATTTGGATTGCGCCAATTGCGCTGCTAAGATGGAAAACAATATACGTAAAATAAACGGCGTGCAAAACGTCAGCGTAGACTTTATGATGCAAAAAATGGTATTGGAATGTAACGACGAATGCTACAATGACATTTTGCGCGAAGTAAAAAACGTCTGCCGCAAAATAGAGCCGGATTGCAAACTAATGATATGACAACGCGCGCTTAATGCAAAAGCAAAAACGGCGCAAAAGGTATGTTATGACACGAAACACAAAATCGCTAATCAGAATAATCGTTTCCGCGACGGTTTGCGCGGTTACCTTTATACTAAATAAAACAATAGATCTGCCCTTTTGGGTGCCGCTGACGCTGTGTATCGCAGCCTATTTGACGGCAGGATACGACGTACTGTGGAAAGCGATAACAAACATATTTCATGGTAGAGTTTTCGATGAAAATTTTTTGATGACGGTAGCCACAATAGGCGCGTTTGCAATAGGCGAATATATCGACGCTGCCGCCGTAATGATATTGTACCAAACGGGCGAACTGTTCCAGCGGTACGCCGTGGGCAAAAGCCGCAAAAATATCGCTTCGCTGATGGATCTGCGACCCGAAGAAGCCACTGTTTTGCGTAACGGCGAAGAAATACACGTACACCCGTCCGAAATAAGTTTGGGAGAACTGTTTACCGTAAAAGCGGGCGATAAAATTCCGCTCGACGGAACGGTGGTAAGCGGCGAATGTAATGCCGATACTTCCGCCATTACCGGCGAAAGTTTGCCTAAACATATTGCCGTAGACGACAATATTTACGCGGGATATATCGATACCGACGGGGCAATGACGATACGCTCGACGGGAACTTACGACAACAGTACCGTTGCCAAAATATTGGATCTTGTGGAAAACGCAACTTCGCAAAAAGCGCCCGCAGAAAATTTTATTACAAAATTCAGCAAATATTACACGCCGATTGTTGTAATTTTGGCTCTGTTGATAGGCATTGTGCCGCCCATATTCGACAATATGTGGGTAAATTGGATAAAACGCGCAATGATGTTTTTGTTTGTATCCTGCCCGTGCGCATTGGTAATATCCGTTCCGATGGGATTTTTCGGCGGAATTGCCGCCGCAAGCAAACGCGGCATTTTGGTAAAAGGCAGCAATTATCTCGAAATTCTGTCAAAAGTAAATACCGTAGCGTTTGACAAAACGGGCACGCTTACAAAGGGAAACTTCGAAGTTACCTACGTTTACCCCGAAGAAAACAGACAACAAGTGTTGCAAACGGCGGCGATCGCCGAACAGTACAGCAACCACCCCATCGCATTGTCCGTTTGCAAACAAGTTGTTGCGCCGCAATCCGCCGAAATAACCGAAATTGCCGGCAAAGGACTTAAAGCGCAAACCGACAAAGACACTATTTTGTGCGGCAACGCACAGTTGATGTACGACAACGACGTGCAGATTGTTTTAAGCGAAGGCGGAACAACTGTTTACGTTGCAAAAAACGGCAAATTTGTCGGATATATCGTTATTGCCGACGAGATAAAGGCAGACTCGGCAACCGCAATCAAACAGTTGCGTCAAATGGGCTGCAAAACGGTAATGCTTACGGGCGATAACGAACAAACAGCGCTTAAAGTTGCGCAAAAACTCAACATAGAAGATTACCGCTGCGGACTGCTTCCGCAAGATAAAGTAGAAGAACTTAAAAACTTAAAAACACACAGAGGCGCCACCGTCGCTTTTGTGGGAGACGGAATAAACGACGCACCCGTACTTGCAACCGCGGACATAGGAATTGCAATGGGCGCAATGGGTAGCGACGCCGCGATAGAAACAGCGGATATTGTGCTTATGCAAGACAATCCCACCGCCATTGCCACGGCAAAGCGCGTTGCAAAAAGGACGCTGTCGATAGTACGTCAGAATATTGTAATATCGCTTATCATAAAGTTTGCCGTACTTGTGCTGTCTGCAATAGGCTTGCTTGAACGCGTGTCCGCCGGTATGATAATTGCCATACTTGCCGATGTGGGAGTATGCATACTTGCGATATTGAATTCTATGCGCGCAATGTTTATAAAAAAAGATAAAAAATCCGCCGCATAATTAAAATACAAACCATATACCTAAACTCCATCGGCGTAGTCCGTGGAGTTTTTTATTTTTGCAAAAGGGGTCCCGCGTTAAGCGGCAACCCCTAAAATTGCGTTCAGACAAATATTGCTTTGTTCATTCTTTTCTGCGTAACAGATCAAATTTGCCCAAGACGGAACATCGGTGCGCATTAAGAATGTTTTTTGCATTTGAAAGCGCTGTTTTTGTTGAATAAAGAATATTTTGTCGTATAACTATTCTATCGTCAAACTACCCATTGCGATCTTACTGCGGCTTGCAGCGTCGAATAATACAATGCCGTTTCCCACAATTTCAAAGGAAACATCGCTATTGACAGGATAGTCCACGCTACCAAACACAACCGATGTTATGATTTCATCGCCCAATTCCAATTTGACGGTAGTTTCCATACCGGAAGGCAATGTCGTATAAACTTTGCCCGTCAACTTGCCTTGCTCTACACGTATAAATTCGGGACGAATACCCACGACGACATCTGCACCGCCGCTGTTATCGGCATTTTCGTCGGCAGCGGGCAAAACGGGAGCGATATCTCCGTCGGCGGAAAATGTAAATGTGGCGCCGAGCATATTTATCTTGGCGGTATTCCCTTTAATTTCCGCTTTGCCCTTGATGAAGTTCATTGTGGGATTACCGACGAAATCCGCCACAAACAAGTTGTTGGGTTTATTGTACACCACAAGAGGCGGATCGTATTGTTGCAACACGCCGGTATCCAACAGACAGACTTTGGTTGCAAGCGTCATGGCCTCCAACTGATCGTGCGTTACGTAAACGAATGTCGAATCGGTATTGGCGTGCAGACGTTTAAGTTCCGTGCGCATTTCAAGACGCAACTTGGCGTCAAGATTGGACAACGGTTCATCCATAAATAGCACTTTGGGGCTGGGCGCCAATGTACGGGCAATAGCAACGCGCTGTTGTTGTCCGCCCGACAACTCGCTGGGATAACGCTTTTCGAATTGTTCTATTTTCAGCAAAGCCAGCATTTCGTTTACGCGTTCGCGAATTTGGTCCTTTTTCCACTTGAGATTTTCCAATCCGAAAGCAATGTTTTGGTATACCGTCATATGCGGCCACAAAGCATAGTTTTGAAACAGAAAACCTATGTCGCGTTTTCCGGGAGATACGTTGATCCCTTTTTCCGAATCGAAAACTACTTGGTCGCCAATGGTAATACGTCCTTCCGTGGGCGTTTCGAGACCTGCAATCATACGCAAAGTTGTAGTTTTTCCGCAACCGCTCGGGCCTAAAAGTATTACGAAATCGCGATCGTCAATTACCATACTAAGATTGTCAACCGCAATAAATTTGTCAAATTTTTTTGTTACATTCTCTAAAATGATTTTTGGCATAGCTTAGCCTCCTACTCCTTTATCTATAGACGCGCCCGTAAGTTTGTTGACGGCAAATTGAATTACCAACACAACTATTATTATCAACAAGTTGATGGCATTTGCCGATTCCGTAAGGCCTGTTCGACTGTACTCTCCCAACAATGTTGTTAGCAACGTTTCATGGCTGACAGTTAATAGCACAAACAGCGACAGTTCTCTCATACAACTGATGAAGGGCAGTAAATATCCGCTGATGAAACTTGCCTTTTGTATTGGGAACAGCACGCGCGCCATACGCTTCCACCATGGGACGTTGAGCATAATCGCCGCTTCTTCTATCTCGCCGGACAGTTGCAACATTGCGCTTGAACCCGTGCGCGAAGCAAAAGGAATAAACTTGACTCCGCCCACCAATATCAACAGAATAAATGAACCGCGCAACCAAGTAAAACCTTCGGTAAAACTCAACGAAAGGTAAACCGCGCCAAAACTCATTGCCGGTATAAGATACGGTAAAAACGCCACGTCCGAGACGAACGTTGCAATACGGCTGCCGCGTTTGCGAGCGACGGCATAACCGATAAGCAGCCCCGATGTACCGGCAATCAAAGCCACCAACACCGAAAGACCCAGCGACCGCCCGAGCGCTTTCCACATAGTACCGCTTACCAAGATGCCCAATGTGTCGCTCTTGGTACTGCCTGTGGGCACCTCCTTAGAGAACCAATAGTCCATAGTAAACGTACGCGTTCCGTCTGCATTGGTGCGCAGCACGCTTTCCATTGCAAACGTAAAGAGCGGAACTATCGCGATAAAACCGACAATGATGAGTAACAATATTGCAATGGGAATACGCCACTTGCCAAACTTGACAAGAGATACCTGTCCCGACTTACCCGTAACGGTTGTAAAAGACTTGCGTTTGCCAGTAAACCAATTGTTAAGCGTCAATATGCCAATGGAAATTGCCATCAACAGTATTGCCATAACATAACCTTGCCCCTGCGTACGGCCATCGCCGAACAAGTTTTTGAGATGTACGGATAACGCAATAAACCTACCGTCTTTGTTAAGAAAGAAAGGCACAGTGTAACTGCTGATACTGCTGCTGAACACCAACAATATGGTGGAAATCAGCGCGGGAGCAACAATTGGCAATGTTACGCGGCACAAAATTTTGAACCGCGAAGCACCCAGTACGGTTGCCGCTTCTTCAAGGTTAGCGTCCATATTGCGCAAAATACCGCCGATTAGGATATAGGCAAATGGCGCATAATGCAGTCCCAAGCAAATTGCGCAAGGTACCAAACCGTAAATCCAACTTTGCGGCACGCAAATGCCCGTCAGCATCTGCAACAGACCTGCGTTACGCGGTCCTGCCGTCATTTCGGTATTTTTGAAAAAGTTCTCCCAAAAAATGGCAATCGACCAACTCGGCATTATATAGGGGAATACAAATACAGCCGAAATAAATTTCTTGCCGGGGATATCCGCACGAGTGATGAACCACGCCACCACACCGCCGAGAACAACAGCAATAAAACAAGCCAATAGCGCCATCAATATGGATTTGCCGAGTGGCAGCCACAAAGAATTGATTGCGTAATCGTATTCCGTGGAAGTTAGCAGCCGTGCCCAATGCCTTAGCGTAAAATCGCCCTTTTTGCCGCCTGCACTCGTGGCTTCCTGAATGGTATTCAGTTGAAACGAGCCGAGTAGCAACGTACACAACGGGAGAATAACGGTAAGGGCAAGGATAACTAAAAATACTATTGTAATGATGTTCGCCGGCTTGGAAAAATAAGATCTTAACCTGTGCCCAAGCAGACGAGTATCAAACTTCTTGTTGTTTGTCATATACCGCTCCTATTACAAAACGGGAGGAGGCGAATCCTCCTCCCGTTTGTTGTAACAATTTTGAAATCAATCCTTACTTTACAATAATTATTTGGATTGACCGACAGCCGTCAGTTGTTGCTTAATGAAAGCAGTTACACTGTCGTAGTTCTGAGCAAGGTAGTCGGGATCTTCACTGAGACAACTGCTCTTCCATTTTGCCAAAGTTGTTCCGTCGGTAGGCGTACACTTGGTATTGGAGCAATAATATCCGGGAACATTTTCAAAACTCTTTACAAATCCTTCTTCGGAAAGCAGATATCTGATAAACAGGCAAGCCGTATAGGGGCATCTGGCTGTTTTGGGGATCAATGTCCACATATTGTAAACAAAGCCGTTGAAACCTTCTACCTGATAGTTGAAGCCGGATCCCATAAGCACTTTCTTCCAATTTGCGGGATCGTCGTCGGGAAGTTTGTAACCTTCGTAATCCTTTACCTTGGCAAGACCTGCAAAGTAAACGCCTGTTTTGTGCGCTGTGTCGTTCATATTCTTAACTTCGGACGTATCGGAATCGTGCCAAGTCGTTACTGCTTTAATAAACTGTTCTACATAGTGATATCCTATGCTCTGGCAGTCGTCGGTCTTGGTATATTCGGTGCCGAAATACGATTTGTAAGAATTTTTAAGTTGGGTCTCATACGCAGGGCTGGTAAGCATAATAAGAAAACTCATATTTATGTCTTCACCAAGAGGGCTTTGATACGAAACTGTATCGATCTTCTTGAGAGAAGCGCCGTCCTTGCCCGTAAGTTGCCAAACGTTCTTGAGATAGTCGGTGCCGTTTTCACCATTGTAGTACCAAATCTTGTTGAAGGTTACTCCTACAAGCGGATCTTGATCTTCCTTCGCTATTTCATAGCCTTCTCCGCTCGGAACATAACTGAGCAGGAATCCTGCATTTACCAAAGAGTAAACAAAAGAAGCGTCCTGAATCATAACGAAGTCCGCAACATATCCGTCGGTTTCGGCCGCGCCGTTAAGAACAGGTTGATATTCGGAACCTTTTTTGCTGTTGTACTTGGCGTTATCTTCGTTGAGCCAATCATACTTTTTAATAAAGGCAGCGATACCTTTCTTAACGCCGGAAGTCAAAGAGTCCGCGTTGAACACCAAATCGGGATTGTCTTCAAATTCCTTTTTGGAAGCCGCTTCAAGTTCCGCGAGAGTCATTTTCTCTGCGGCTTCAATTGCCAATTCCACTTCGCTCTTTTCCTTACAAGATGCAAGAACAAATACAGCGGAAACAATTAAGGCAACTGTAAGCAAAATTGCAAATAGTCTTTTCATGTTTTTCTCCTTTATAATTTTTTTTACCGACTGTGTCGGTAGAATTAACATATTTATGCTTTGTGCGCGCTACCCATAATGTTGACAATTTTGTCCGTTACCATTTCTTCTACTGCCGCACGAGCAGGTTCGAGAAATTCTCTGCCCTCGAACTTGGTAGGTTTCAATGCAAACATCTTGCGAAGTTCTCCGAAGTAACAAATACGTATATCGCTACCTACATTGATCTTGCATACAGACATAGAAGCCGCTTTGCGAAGCATATCTTCGGGAATGCCGATCGCTTCCGGCATCTGACCGCCATAGCTATTGAACGTATCCAACCTGTCCTTGGGAACGCTGGAAGCGCCGTGCAAAACTATAGGAAACTCGGGTAATTTTGCTGAAATTTCTTCCAATATGTCAAAACGCAGTTGGGGTTTTTGCCCCGGTTTGAATTTATATGCGCCGTGTGCCGTGCCTATTGCAATAGCAAGGCTGTCTATACCTGTGCGATGAACAAACTCAACGGCGTCGTCGGGATGAGTAAAACTGCCGTACTTGTCATCGACAACTACGTCGTCTTCGATCCCGGCAATGGCGCCCAATTCGCCTTCGACCACGACTCCGCGCTTGTGCGCATACTCTACGACTTCTCGCGTCATAGCGATATTTGTTTCAAAGTCATACGCAGACGCGTCTATCATTACGGAAGTAAACCCGTTATCAACACACTGTTTGCACAATTCCACGCTTTTGCCGTGATCAAGATGCAAAGCAATGGGTATGTCGCATTCTTCCGACGCGGCAAGCGCCGCATAACGAACATAAGCGGGATGCATATATTTAAGCGCGCCGCCGCTTACGGCAATTATAATCGGCGATTGCGTCTTGACTGCCGCGTTTAGTACGCCTTGCATTATATCTATATTATCCACATTGAATGCGCCGACGGCATAGCCTCCGTTGTATGCCTTGCTGAACATTTCTTTTGTGGTTACTAACGCCATTTTTTGTCCTCCGAGCGATATATGATTATTCTATTTAGACAAGCATACCCCCCCCCGAGTGGTTTTGTCAATATCTTAAACGTATAAAGAAAATTTTTATGAAAAGTTCATTTTTTATTTTATTATTGTGTATAAAAAAGAAAACGCGCCTGTCGCGCGTCCTTTTGATTGCACCCGACATGCGCATTATTTGGAAACCAAATCAAATAAAAGAGCCCCGCAAAAGCGAGGCAACAAATTGTAAAATATAATTACATACCTTTTTGCAGTTGTTCTTTGTTGTACTGCAACGTGTACAATTCGTAATAACGTCCTTTAAGCCGCAGCAATTCGTGATGGTTGCCTTGTTCGATTATTTCGCCGTCGGACACCACTATTATCTTGTCTGCGTGCTGAATTGTGGACAAACGGTGCGCAACTATCAGCATGGTGCCGATATTCATCATTTTAGTAAGGCTGTCTTGTATCAGCACTTCGGTTTCGGTATCGATGTTGGCTGTCGCCTCGTCCAAAATCATAACTTCGGGTTTGTGTATTATCGTGCGCGCAAAGGACAGTAATTGACGCTGTCCCGCGGAAAAGTTGTTGCCGCGCTCACGCACTTCTTCGTCCAGACCGTGGCTCAACTTGTCGATAAACTTGTCGGCATTTACATATTTGCACGCCTGCAATACCTGTTCGTCGCTGAACTCGTCCCGCAACACAATATTACTGCGTATTGTGCCGGCAAACAAAAATACATCTTGCAACATCTGCCCGAAATGCTTACGCAACGACGAGATTTTGATTTTTTTGATATTTATTCCGTCCAACAAAATTTCGCCTTGCTGAATGTCGTAATTTCGGCAGAGCAACGACAAAATAGTGGTTTTTCCGCTACCTGTGGCTCCCACAAACGCAACCGTTTCGTTGGCATTGATGTGAAAACTTACGTCTTTAAGTACCCACTCGCCCGGGTTGTAAGCAAACCACACATTTTTGAATTCGATTTCGCCGCGCACGCTGTCAAGTTCGATTGCGTCCGGCTCGTCCACCACGTCGGGTTGAATGTCCATAATGGTAAATATCTTTTCGGCGGAGGCAAATGCCGACTGCAAACGGTGAAACTGCTCGGCAAGGTGCTGTATTGGGTTGAAAAATTTGCTTATAAACATATAAAACATAATTATCGTTTCACTGCTTATGCTTTGCCCGAACAACGTAATGTTGTCTATATAGCCCTTGCAACCCAAGAAAAACAAGCACAGAACAGATACGATGTACAGCAAGTATACCATCGGGCGGAATATTCCGAATACAAATATTTGTCCGCGTTGCGCTTGATATAATTTATCGTTTTTGGCGTTGAATTCGTCCATTTTGCGTTGTTCACGATTGAAAATTTGTATTATTTTCATTCCCGACAAATGCTCGGACAAATAAGTGTTGATGTCGGTCGTGCCGTTTTTTACCTGTCTGTATGCGCGACGCGAAAACTTGCGGAAAATTACGGTAAACAACACGATAAACGGCACAAAACACAACACCATCAACGTGAGCATATAGTTGATAAACAACATAGCCACCAACACGCCGATGATCAAAAAGATGTTCTTTACAAGATTTACCAACATTCCCGTAAACATCATCGATATCGCGTTGGTATCGTTTGTAACGCGGGTTACCAATTTGCCGACGGGTATTTTGGACAGTTGCGCATGCGACAGGTTTTCGATATGCGTAAACGCGTCTTCGCGCAAGTGAGAAATTATTTTTTGCCCCGTTTTTTGCAAAATTATCGCCTGAACGTAGGTGCTTATAAGCGACACTACAAGTATGCTTGCATACACCGCAACGCGCCACAATACGTCAGAGTACTCAAAAGAGCCGCCTTTTATTATTTCTTCGATATTGCCTATCAGTATGGGCGACAAGATGTCGTAAACAATGGACAGCAACATAACTGCGCCCACAATTACAAAGTTGAGCCAATACGGCCGCGCATATTTGAGCAAACGTCTCATCAGTTCGCCGTCCTTCATATTGCGGTCGAAGCCCATCGCTTCCTTTTTGTCTTTTACAAACGCGTAAGCCAAAATAAGCACCGCGCTTACCACGCCCACTATCGCGCCGACGATCAGTAACGGTAAATATTCCATATTACAGTCCCTCCTCGTCTTCCAACGTTTGCAAAGCGACCATATTTTGATACTCCTTGCAACGCGACAGCAGTTCTTCGTGCGAACCGACGTCGAGTATTTTACCGTTGTCGAGATAAATTATTTTGTCAAGCCCTTGCACGGTAGAAATACGATGCGCGATAAAAATAGTTGTTTTACCCGCACGCGCTTGTTTAAGATTGCTAAGTATTACGCGCTCCGTATCGGTATCCACGGCGGAAACAGAGTCGTCCAAAATAAGTATCGACGCGTCCTTCATCAGGGCACGCGCAATGGATATACGCTGTTTTTGTCCGCCGGACACAGTTACGCCCCTTTCGCCCAGCACGGTTTGATACGCAGCGGTAAACTTGCTGATATTGTCGTCTATATCCGACAGTTGCGCGGCATATTTTACGTCTTCGATGTCGCCGCGGTCGGTTGCAAAAGAGATATTGTTTTCGATCGTGTCGGAAAACAAAAAGTTGTCTTGCGGAACGTATGCGCAAAAATCACGCAAACTTTTTACGGTAATGTCGTTTACGTCCTTGCCGTCCACAAACACCGTTCCCTTGGGAACGTTGTAACAACGCAAAATCAAATCGGCAACGGTTGTTTTGCCCGAACCCGTTTTGCCGACAATGCCGACGTTTTCGCCCGCTTTTACGGTAAACGAAACGTTTTCGAGCGAATCGTAATCCGCACCGGGATAGCGGAACGTAAGGTTGTCAAAGCGTATGTCGCCTTTTACTTCCGTTACGTCTGTCGCTTCGGGAGCGTCGGTAACGTCTTGTTTGGCGTCCAACAGATCCGATACGCGTTTGAGCGACGCTTTGCCGCGCGACACCATTTCGATAAGTTCGGTTATTGCCATAATGGGCCATACAACCGAGTTGAAATAGCCGATAAACTCCATCAGTTGCCCCGCATTGAATGTAGTTTGATAAACCAAAAACGAACCGTAGCCCAAAATGACGCATATTACCGATTCGACAAACAAAGTAACGGCAATGTTAAGCAACGTGCTTATGCGAGTGTAGGTAACGTTAGCGTTTTCGTTCTTTTTGTTCAGCCATCTGAACGCAAGCAATTCTTTAAATTCCTTTACAAACGCTTTAATTACCGCTATTCCGGAAAAACTTTCCTGCGCGAAATCCGACAGATCCGAAAACGCCTGCTGACGAACTTGCCATTTTAACGTCATATACTTACCGACAAGAACGCTTACTACCAACATAAGCGCCATCGGAATAAGCGACAACAGCGTCATTGTGGAATCCATCTTAAACATTTTATATAGCGACATTCCACCCATAAACAACGCGTCGCAGGTCATCATTATACCGCTGCCGAAACAATCCTGAACCGTTTCCAGATCGTTGGTAAACAGCGACATCATATTGCCGATCTTGTTGCGCGAATAAAATTCGCAGGACAAATCCTTGCAATGATCGAACATTTGACGTCTCAGATCACGCTCAACTTTTATTCCCGAACCAAACAGACAAATACGCCACAAAAATCTGCCGCTTACTATAACGGCGACAATTATGAACATAGGCTTGCATATATACTGCCACAAAAAGTCCAAATCGAACGTTAACAAAGTACCGTCTTGCAATGTTACGGAACCGTCGTTTATGCCGTTGACGACCATGCCGTAAATTTCGGGAATAATCAATTGCGCATAATCTACGGCAACAAGCGCTGCGATACCGATAAGTATCATCAGCGCGTATTTCAAATAAAATTTATTGATGTATTTGCCGAAAATCATTGGTGCCTCTTAAAAGTAATAATCGAAAACAGTTTAGCACCAACCGCACAGTCCGTCAACAAAAAATCGAACTAAAACGTATAATAAATTTATTTATCAAATATTACATTCCGAATATAGATAATTATTATTTAATCTTGGTAATATTGCAAAAAACAGTCGAACTTTAGACTGCGTTAGGATAATTTCAATAATTCGATCAAACTTTTCAGCGGCGAAAAACTGTGCGCGATGTATCTGTACATCATTGTCAATGCGTCTTTAAGAATTTCCAATGTCAAATTTATGTTTTTAAGACGGCTATACGGCATATTTTCCACCAAAGTACATGCGCCGACGACCTGTGCGCCGAGCGCAGTGCTTTCTGCCGTGCGACACTCCTTGCACACAAGACCGCCGCGCTGCAAATCGAGATAGACCTTGTCGGTAGGACGATCGCACACCACGCAATTGCCGAACTGCAAGCCGAAACCTTCCGTTTTGGTAAATCCCAACAAATAACGCAACACTACCAGCAACGGTTCGCAACCGTCGGTCAACGCCTGCAACGCTTTGAGAGTTTGAATAAACAACTGAGATTCCTGTTGCTCTTCTTCGGTGTAATTTACCAAGCACTCGGCTATTACGCATGCTGCATAATACACGGTTATGTCCTGCCGCAAAGCATAAAAACTTTCTATCTGTTGGCATGTTTTAAGAGTAAAACGGTCGCCGTTTTGCGCCAACTCGTACTGACCGAAACAAAACTGGTCGGCGGCAAATTTCAATTTTGCACCGCTTTTGCGAATGCCTTTGGCGTGTACCGAAATTTTGCCGTATTCCAACGAATACAGCAAAATAAATTTATCGTTTTCCCCATAGTCTGTCGCTTTGAGCATCAGCGCTCTTGTCGTTACGTCCATCTTGCGTCAATTCTCTGTAAAATAAGTAATATGCGGGATTACCCGTTTCTTTGAAAAGTTTCCACGCGGTATCTTTGATCATAGCAAACCTCCACACGTTAAAGTTTGCGTAATTAAACAAGATATATGCAGTAAACTTATTTGCGATTGGTATAGCCCAATTCGTTAAGTACCGACGGATTGTTGCGCCAATCTTCTTTGACTTTTACCCACAACGTCAAAAAGACGGGGGCTTGAAGCATTTTTTCGATACTTTCACGCGCGTGAGTACCGATATTTTTGATCATTGTGCCGTGTTTGCCCAAAATAATGGGTTTATGCGACGCTTTTTCGACCAATACCGTGGCGTCGATGTTCCAGGTATTGCCTTGCAGTTGCATTAAATTTATTTCTACGCCCACGCCGTGAGGAATTTCGTTTTCGCAAGCGACAAGTACCTTTTCGCGTATTATTTCGCACACGATAAAACGCTGACTTTTGTCGGTTACGTCGTCTTCTTCGAAATACATCTCGGTGCCGCTAAGATATTTTTTCAACCCCTGTTTAAGTTCTTCTACGCCGCGATTGCGTTTGGCTGATACGCAGTAAACTTCCTTTATGCCGTCTATTGCGTTCAATTTTGCCAATTCGGGCATAAGTTTTGCGGGTTGAGTAATATCTGTTTTGGTAACGGCCACAACGACGGGAGCGTCCGATTTGGCATAACGCTGTATTTCGGCAATTTCGTGCGCGTCTATACCGTCGTGTCCGTCAACGGCGACCAAAATGCAATCGACGTTTTGCACGGCGCTGTTTATACTGCGCAGCATATAATCTCCGAGAGCGTTTTTGCTATGCAAAAAGCCGGGCGTATCCACAAAAACCATCTGGCTGTCGTCGTCCGTCCATATACCCAAAATATTGTTGCGCGTTGTTTGCGGTTTGGGCGAGATTATCGAAACTTTTTGTTTTACGAATGAATTGAGCAATGTGGATTTGCCCGCATTGGCTTGTCCCACTATTGCAATAAAACCCGTCTTGCGCATACTACTCCCTTGTTATGTGTAATTTGTCCAAAATTGTACTTTGCAATTGCGTCATCTGACGTTCGTCTTGGGGAGAGATATGGTCGTAACCCAACAAATGCAGTAAACCGTGCAAGGTCAAAAAGCACATTTCTCGGCGCAGACTGTGTCCGTATTCGTCCGCTTGTCTGCGCGCGCGTTCGGCGCATATCACAACGTCGCCGATATTCAATTTGCCCGTTGCGGGATTGATATTATCCGCGGGAAAATCGGCAACGTTAAGTATGCCGCGATCGGGGTTGTCTACGGTGGGAAATGACAATACGTCCGTAACGGAATCGACATTGCGAAACTGTTTGTTAAGGCGGCGTATTTCGTCCTCCGAAACGATCGACACGGACATTTCCAAATCGCGCCGGGGTTGTCCCAAATATTTAAGCGCGCAGTCAACGGTGCGTTTAAGCGCAAAACGAATAGAACCCGCGTTGGAAAAATATATCGTCATTTGTCCCCTTCCAAACGGATATCGGGATAAGATATTCTCTTGTGTCTGATACCCGTAAACGTGGTAATAATCGTACTCTTGATGATGTCGATCTCCTTCATCGAAATGTCGCAATTGGAAAATTGGTCGAATCTCACACGCTCGGCAACAATGTCGTCGACGATTTTTTCTACGTTGTTTTTGTTGCCGCTTGCGCGCAAAGCCGCTTCCGAAGCGTCGCATATCATCAATATTGCGGATATTTTATTTGTCGGTTTAGGACCGTCGTAGCAATAACCGTCGAAAGGCAGATCGCCGTCGGTATATTTAAGCGCCTTGAAATAGAAATATTTAATGGGCATTGTGCCGTGGTGCTCTATTATTGCTGCCTGAACTTCCTTGGGCAAATTGTATTCCTTGGCTATGGCAAGCCCGTTTAGCGTATGATATTTGATCATATTTACGCTCGCTTCCGGCGTCATACTGTCGTGCGGATTTATGCCGGCAAATTGATTTTCCGAAAAGTACGACGGGTTTTTCATTTTGCCGATATCGTGATAATACGCGGCGGCGCGCGCCATTACGGCACTTTCGCCTATTGCGGCGGCGCAGGCTTCTACGTAAGTTGCCACCGTAAGGCTGTGATTGTAAGTACCGGGCGCTTTTTCAAACAAGTCGCGCATAAGTTTGTTGTCGGATGTTGCTATTTCGGAAAATCTGAAAACGGAAGAAACGTTGAATATCCTTTCGAACAGCGGCACCAAAACAAACATAAGCATAATGCCTATTATACCGCTGGCAAACGAACAGGCGGCCTTTATGCCGTAAACCGTCCAGGACCAATTGTCCTCGAACATAAGATAACTGATCGTGGCGCTGGCAACCGATATTATTCCCAGTACAAAGCCCACTACAAGGTAACGCGAACGGCGGTAATGTTTGCCGAGTACAAACGATACGAATACCGCTTCGATTACGCCGCCGAACAGCAAGTAAAAGAAGTTTTCCGTTGCCAAAGTGGCTTTTGTTTGCCAATTGATCGCCTGCATAAAGCACAGCATTATTATTACGAAATTTGCAAAAAAGCCGCATTTGCCGGATACTATCAAAGAAAGTATAAGCGCGCACAGGGCAAAAGGTACAAGGTTGATAGCGTATTCCCACAGTTGCGACAACTGTATTATCATATACGCTATTATCATTGTTGTAAACATCGCCCAAGTTTTGCGCGTACTTTCCATTACCGCCACATCGGCGAAATATGTGTACAAAGCAAGCGCGCTAAGCAACATAAATATCGTCGCAAGTTGAACGGCAATATGAACCGCTAAGTTTATATTTTCCATTTGCGACCAATTGGGTAAAATGGTCATCAACGCAAGCAATGCAAACATAGCAACGTAACTTGCTATAATGTACGACCATTTTATATTGTTGATTTTTTGTTTTTTTTCCATTATTTATCCTCTGCTTCGTAAGCCTTGACGATCTTTTGCACCAACGGATGCCGCACAACGTCTCGTTCGCTCAACCGAATGATGCCGATGTCGTCAATATCTTTAAGTATTCTTATTGCGTGTTTTAATCCCGACGTAAGACCTTTTGGCAAGTCGATTTGCGTAAGATCTCCCGTAATTACCATTTTACTGTTTTCGCCCAATCTTGTCAAAAACATTTTTATCTGTTCGCGCGTGGTATTTTGCGCTTCGTCCAAAATAACAAACGCATTTGAAAGAGTGCGGCCTCTCATATATGCCAACGGGGCTATTTCTATTGTGCCGCGTTCCATCATCTTGGCATAAGTTTCGATACCCAGCATTTCCTGCAACGCGTCGTACAGAGGACGAAGATACGGATTGACTTTTTCCTGCAAATCGCCCGGTAAAAAGCCCAACTTTTCGCCGGCTTCCACGGCGGGACGCGTCAAAATGATCTTTTCGACTTGCTTGGCTTTGATTGCGTTTACCGCAATTGCCACGGCAAGATAGGTTTTGCCCGTACCGGCAGGTCCGACTCCGAAAGTTATCGTATTCTTCTTCATCAGATCCACGTACTTCTTTTGTCCGACCGTTTTGCATTTGATCGGTTTACCTTTGCCCGTGATCGCAACGGCTTCGCCCAACAGTTGATCCACTTCGTCCAACTTGTCGGCATTGGCGCAATCACAAATGTAATTGACGCGGCCGATATCCAAAATTTCGTCCGTATAAATAAAGGTTTTGAGTTTGTTTATTACGGCGATGGCTTTGCGAACGTTTTGCTCTTCGCCCAACAAACTGCTTTGCCCGTCCTGCATTACCACTTTTACGTCAAATGCCTGACAAATCGCCTTGATGTTTTCGTCGAACGGCCCGAACAATTTTACAAGTTCGTCTACCGAATCCACTTCGATTTTTTTGGATATCAAGATTGTCCTCCCGAATCATGTAATATGTACCGCTCCGTACAGCGTGGCGGTTACTCCGTCCGCGCCGTTGTCATATCGTACGGAGATCACGGCAAAGTCGCAATACGACAATGCCTGTTGGTATGCGGCTGTTTGCAATTGCAGTAAACATTCCTGCAGAGAGGCAGGAACAGCCGTTATGCAGGTTTCGCGATATACGTTGCGGCGTATTTCCAAATGAAGCGGGTACAAGTACCGACTTTGCGTTTGCAACGTGTAACTGTCGAACGGGCATTCTGCGGCATATTCTTTGCCCCAAAGCACTACTCCCGTACACTCAAACACTCTGCCCGTTTCCGAAACTTGCCGCTTGTAACCGTCAAAACGAGCAAAACCACTTGCCGTTATTTGCAATTCGACGTTACCCAGCGCGTACACTTGGTCGCAAGTGCCGTCGGAATACGTACGCTCGCCTTTGATAAGCACATCGCCCTTTTTTACTCGGTCGCCGACGCTTACCGCTGCGGTGCCCTGTTCGCAAACCACGCTTGTTACAGTGCCGTCGCGCGTGGCTACTATGTCCCTGCGCTTGTTCATATCGATAGGCGGGGCGATTTGCTTTTTTTGCACCACATTTACATAAAGTACGCTACCCGAGCGTTTGACAACGGCATACATAGCGTCCAATTTGCCTGCGATGCTGTTTTCCAGACTGTCGACGTTAAGGCGGGAAATATTGCTGCCTACCGATATTTTGGCATCGGCAAGAACATTCAATACGTCGTCCGCGGCGTAATCTCCGCTAACTACTATTTTAAGACAAAATTGCGAAGATATTGCAAGCAGGGCTACGCAAAGGATCATCAATAGCGGTAAAACGCTGTGTTTTTTTGCAAAACGAAGCGCGCCGCTCAACCCCGTGTACCTTATGTTTTCAATATTGTAGCACTTTTCGCGCAATAATGCAATAGTCTGCTCGGCTTGCCGAGCAGATACGGCGATCGTACACGTCATACCATGCCTTTGCACGCCCCACACGGTGATATTTCGGCGACATAACGCGTCCAGCAAATGCCTTAGGTTAAGCCCGCTGAATGTAATTATGCATTTACTGCGCATAAGTTATCTCCACGCTCCTGATGACTCCAACCACAACGGCAAAGCGCTTTTGAAGGCATTTGATAGTCAAATTGTCCCCGCAGACGGCGAGAACGGCGTTTTTAAGCGCAAAAGACACCTTGTCGGAGCCAAACCCGACAATGCCGCAATGACCTTCCACAACCGCGGTATGACCGCCGAAAACGGAATATTTGTAACTGTTGACCAGCGCAGACAACTCTACGCCGCAAAGATCCGCAATGCTTTGATTGAAAGAACCGTTCATATCAATAATATATGAACTTAAATGCGTTTTTTTCAATAACAGACAATGTAGCGTGCGAAAATTTGCCGTATTGCCAATATTTCGAATTGACAACGGCGCAAAAATGCACCATACGCGAACAACGCCTATGAGATAAGGCATTGCGCGGTAACGGTTCGAAATAATATGTATGCGCGGGCTATTGCCTGCCCTTTACGGCGGTTTGGCAAAAGTGAGACATAAGCGTCATTGACACGCGAACGGATAAAAATAATACCGCGCGGGTAAAACGTGTCAAACGCCTACGCTACCGAAACCGCGCTGTAGGCAATACCTTTGCCGCCGTGGAAACGCGTTGGCAAATATCTAAGAGCGCGCGAAAGGTATAACGCGCTTGTTACGACAAACGGTCAAATCAATTGTTCCATAACTTTGGAAAGTTCTTCTATTTTTTCTTTGGCGTCGTCGCCGCTGCTGTTAAGCACGCAGTTAGCCAAATGCGATTTGAGTATTTCGCGATTGACTTTGGACAAAATTGCCTGACATGCCATTATTTGCACGGAAATATCGATGCAGTAACGATTGTCTTCCACCATTTTGATTATTCCGTCCATCTGTCCGCGCGCGGTTTTGAGCAAACGCGTTACTTTTGCTTTGTCGGCTGTCATTGCGATATTACCTCCGTAACTTTGTAGCCCTGTTTTTCGACTGCTTTGACCAAAACGTCGGCTTTTACCTTGTCCTTTACTTCAACTTGGGCAAGTTTGTCTTGCAAACTTACGTTTACGGACAAAACGCCGCGCGTTTTACTCAATGCGTCGCGGACACGTCCCGTGCAGTGATCGCACATCATTCCGTCGATTTTCAAAACGTATTTCATTGTATTTGTCTCCTTTACGGTATTTTTTACCGATTTGAAATTTTTCTTTTTGAGCCACTTGGGCTTGTAAAAACGCAAGCGCAACGCGTTTGTTACGACAAACAGGCTCGACAAACTCATTGCAGCCGCCGCTATCATTGGGTTGAGTTGCAAATTTAACGGTATATACAGCACGCCCGCGGCAAGCGGTATGCCCAATGCGTTGTAGAAAAACGCCCAAAACAAGTTTTGCTTGATGTTGCGCGTGGTCTTTTTGCTCAAATCTATTGCGTACGCCACGTCGCGCAGATCGTTTTTTACCAAAAGCACGTCGGCGCTGTCTATCGCTATATCCGCGCCGCTGCCCACGGCAAAGCCTATGTCCGCGCGAGTCAACGCCGGAGCGTCGTTTATTCCGTCGCCCACCATTGCGGTTACGCCGTCCGACATAAGTTCGGCAACTTTCTTTTCCTTATCGGCGGGCAATACTTCGGCGTAGAATTCGTCTATGCCCACCGCTTGGCACACGGCGCGGGCGGATAAGGCGTTGTCGCCCGTAAGCATTACCGAACGGACGCCCAAACTTTTAAGTTGCGAAATCGCCTGTGCCGAAGTGGCTTTTATTTCGTCGCCGACGCCGATAATTCCCACATATTTGCCGTTGCACGCCACAATAAGACACGTTTGTCCGTCGGCAGCATATTCGTCCGCTTTGGCGGTATACGTTTCGGGCAAAACGCCCTGCTCGTCCATAAGACGTTTGTTGCCTATTGCGTAAACGTCGCCGTCAAGTTGAGCAGTCAAACCGCGCCCCGCAACAGTTTCGATTGCGTCGGGCTCGGCAAAATCGACGCCATTGCCGTTGCAATATTCTACGACAGCCTTGCCCAACGGGTGTTCGCTTTGCCGTTCGATACCGCCCACCGCCGAAAAGAACTTGCGCTCGTCCCACGACGTTTCAAACCGCACGACCTGCGGTTTACCCAACGTAACGGTGCCCGTTTTGTCCACCACGACTTGCTTTATTGACGACAGACGTTCGAGAATTTCGCCGTTTTTTACAAGTATGCCGTTTTCGGCGCCTTTGCCCGTTGCCACCATTATCGCTACGGGCGTTGCCAAACCCAACGCACACGGACACGATATGACCAACACGGAAACGGCAAAATCCAACGCGACGGACAGCGGTTGCCCTACGCACAGCCATATTACCAGCGTTACCAACGATATAGACATTACTACGGGAACGAAAACCGCGGATATTTTGTCCGCAAGACGTTGTATGGGCGCTTTGGACGTGCCCGCTTGCTCGACGAGCGTTATTATTTTGTTCAGCACGCTATCCTGCCCTACGGTGGTAACTTGCACGCGAACATATCCGCCCACGCACACCGTACCGCCTATTACCGCGCTGTCGATTTGCTTTTCGACGGGCAGACTTTCGCCGCTGATACTGCTTTCGTCGGCGAAGCAATTGCCGAATACCACCTTGCCGTCGGCGGGAAATGA
The DNA here is from genome assembly GCA_947629985.1 of uncultured Clostridia bacterium. Classification (GTDB taxonomy): domain Bacteria; phylum Bacillota; class Clostridia; order Christensenellales; family CAG-314; genus Fimimonas. The sequence continues at coordinate 265,895 of CANRFV010000001.1, forward strand.
CGCGCCCGCCTTTACTATAACTATGTCGCCCGCTTTTATCGTTTTGGCGTCAACGGCAATCTCTTGCCCGTCGGAATACAACAGAGCGGTATCGGGCGCAAGTTTGCGCAACTTTGCCAAAGCGTCGCCAGTTTTTACCTTGGAACGGCCTTCGAAATATTTGCCCAGATCCACCAACGCCAAAATCATAGACGATGACTCGAAATACAGTTTGTGAGAATATTGCAAAATAGTGCTTTGATCGGATATGCCCAACGCGTAACTTTCGATAAACATAACCGCAATGGCATAAACTGCGCCCGCCGCCGAACCGAGAGCGACAAGGGTATCCATATTGGGAGCGCCCTTGAACAAGCGTTTGAACCCAACAATAAAATATCTGCGATTGACAAACCACACCGGCAAGCACAGCAACAACTGTACCAGAGCAAACGAGAGAGCGTTTTGCCAGCCTTCCAAAAAAGACGGAAGGGGCAAGCCTATCATATGCCCCATAGATACGTACATCAAAATTACGCAAAAAACCGCCGAAATTATCAGTTGAGACAGCGATACGGTATTGCTTGCGGGCGCACGCCCCGATTCGGGTTGAGCAGTGCCGCTTACGCTTGCGCCGTAACCGCTCTTTTTGACGGCGGAAATTATCGCCTTGGCGACGGACGATCCGCCGTCGTATTCGACGATCATGCTGTTGGTAAGCAAACTGACGTTTACCGACGTTACTCCCTTTACTTTTTTTACGGCATTTTCAACGTGCGCGGAACATGCCGAACACGTCATTCCCGTTACATCGAATTTTTGTTTCATTGTTTGCACCACCCCCACAGGGTATAGGTATAGTATACGCCGTTTTGCAATAAATTACAAGCGAAAACAGCATTTTGTCGGTAAAATTTTTGCCGCAATGCAAATAAAATCGCCGATTAGCGCACGCGGCATTGCACGCATATACTGCACTGGGCGGAACATTTGCGTAAATGTAAAAACCGGGCAAAAATCTTTCGCAATTTGCTTGACTGATCGCGGATAAAGATATAAACTTTTCGCGGAATTAAAAATGAGTACGAAAGTTATCGCGCCGCGTAAGGCGCCGCATATAAATTTCAGTTTCAAACGTCTTGTATGTAAAAATCTTCTGCCGATAATTGCCCTGGCATTGGCGGCGATCACGTGTATTTTTGTCCCGTTTGACCGAAATTATCTCGATTATTTCGATTTGTCTACGCTTGCCACGTTGTTTTGTACGTTGGCGGTCGTTTCCGCGTTCAAAAACATAAAGTTTTTTACCTGGTTGGCTAAAAAAATCGTTCTTAAATTCGGAACGTTGCGCAATACCGTTATCGCGTTGGTATTCGTTACCTATTTCGGCTCGATGATAATGGCAAACGACATGGCGCTGATAACCTTTTTGCCGCTGGGGTACATTGCGCTGGAAAGTTGCGAACGCAAGGACAAAATGCCGCTTGTATTTGTTATGCAAAACGTTGCAGCCAATCTCGGCGGTATGCTTACGCCCTTCGGCAACCCGCAAAATATTTACATCTACGGCTATTACGGCTTGGGATTTACGGAATTTTTGAAAATAATGGCTTTGCCCTGCATTGTGGCGCTGTTGATGATAGTCTGCGTGTGCCTTTGCGTAAAAAACGACGACATAAAACTGTATGCGGAACAGGAAAAACGCCCGTCGGTTTGGCGCAGCGTTGTGTACGGCATATTGTTTGTGCTGTCGGTGTTGATAGTTTTCGACGTGCTGCCCTGGTACGTAAGTTTGATTGCAGTAGTTGTTGCCCTGCTTGCGCTGGATCGCAAAGCCTTTGCCAAGGTGGACTACGGTCTGTTGATAACTTTTTGCGCGTTTTTTGTGTTTTCGGGGAATTTGGCGCGCATAGGAGCGATAAGCGAATTGCTGTCGCAATTTGTTGCGAAAAGCCCCTTGCTTGTTGGCGTTGCAAGTTGTCAATTTATTAGCAACGTGCCTACCGCGGTGTTGCTGTCCAAGTTTACCGACGATTACGCCAATTTGCTTGTCGCGGTTAATATCGGCGGATTGGGAACGCCTATCGCGTCGTTGGCAAGCCTTATTACGCTGAACGAATTTCGTAAGCACGACAGACAAAACATCAAAAAGTATTTGGGTGTGTTTTTTGCTGTGAATTTCGGCTTTTTGGCGGCGTTGGTTGTCGTTCAGTTGATAGTATCCGCATTTTGACCTGCGCACGTCGGACAGCAGGCAACAAATACATAGGATATGGTAAAGGCGCAACGATTTGCGCCTATAAATTTGCCCTTTTGCGCCGTAAACGCCCGATTGCAACGGCAGAAAACGGCAAAATGCGCAATAACCGACGGTAAAGCGCACTACTGCGCGATTTTTGGCGGCATTGGGCGCGTAACCGTCGACAAAACATGATTTTTGTGTTACAATAAATCGAGAGGTAAATTATGACAGAAAAACGCAAACACAAATTTAATTGGAAAATATTTTGCATAGTAATTGCAAGCATATTGTTGGTATATCTGGTAATTGCGCTGCTGCCCCGCCCGCAAAGCGTACAAAGCAATCCGTTTGTTATCGAAAAAGCCGCCAAACCGCTGTTGATTGCGCACGGCGGCGGCAACAGAGAATTTCCCGATAACACTTTGGAAGCGTGCTACAACGCGTACAGCGTGGACCCCGACGTAATGCTGGAAATGGACGTATCCATTACCAAGGACGATGTGGTTATTATGTCGCACGACACAACGCTGGATTACCGCACCAATGCCCGCGGAGAGATTGCCAAGTGGACCTACGCCGATTTGGTAGACCAACGCGTTGATTTCAGTTATCTCAACCGCATAGAAAACGGCGTTGTTGTGGAAGAAATAAAATACACCGATTACCAAGGCAAACAGGTTACTCCGCTTGACGTGAATTATCCCCAAGGCGTGCATGCGCGCGACGATGAAATATTCCCCGTAACGCGGCTTGTAGACGTGTTGGAAACTTTCCCCCACAATACGGTAAACGTGGAGATCAAGCAAAGCGGCGACACGGGACTCAGAGCGCTTGCCGCAGTAATTAAAATAGTAGAAGATCACGACGCTTTCGACCGCGTGGTGTTGGCGTCGTTCCACAAAGAAATTTACCAAGAACTTAAACACATAGCCCAAACTACGCATCCCGAACTGCTGTTTTCTCCGCAAAATTCGGGCGTGGCAAAGTTGTTTGTTACGGGAGCGCTTGCTTTGGACGTATTTTACGGCGAACCCGTTGCGGTATTTCAAATACCTATGAGTTACGAACTTGGCGGAATAAATTTGCACCTTGACCACAAATGGTTTGTAAAGGCGGCGCACAGGCACAACATTGCCGTACACTATTGGACAATTGACGACGTGGAAGATATGAAATACCTGGTTTCCATCGGCGCAGACGGCATTATGACCAACCTGCCGCACACGTTAAAACAAGTTTACGACGAGATGTTTGCAAAATAAACGCGCAAAGAAATGGCAATTTGCGAAAACCGCATTGAAAAAGTGTGCGGTACAGCGATAAAATAATAAGATTGCTTGACGAAATAATGTTCATAAATGGAATAATGTTCGTAAATGGAAAAGGAAGGCGTAAAAACGTCTTCCTTTTCCGTTGCAACTATAAAGCGCTGTTGCCGCTATGGTGCCGGTGATTTGGACAGAACCGACACGTTTTCTCCAACATCGGATTTTGAGTCCGACGCGTCTGCCCTTAGCCGAGCGAGCAATGCGAGCGAACGCCACGGAGCGTAAGCGTAGTATTCCACCACACCGATATAAAAAAACGCAAGCCGCTACGACTTGCGTTTTATGGTGCGGTGAGACTTGTCCTTGCAAAGCAAGGTAAGCGAAGTAAAACGGAGCGCTACATTATTTCGGTATCGCACACACAAAAATCCAAAGGCAGCAATGGAAAAGGAAGGCGTAAAAACGTCTTCCTTTTCCATTGCAACTACAAAGCGCTGTTGCCGCTATGGTGCTGGTGGTGGGACTTGAACCCACACGTTGTCTCCAACATCGGATTTTGAGTCCGACGCGTCTGCCCTTAGCCGAGCGAGCAATGCGAGCGAACGCCACGGAGCGTAAGCGTAGTATTCCACCACACCGATATAAAAAAACGCAAGCCGCTACGACTTGCGTTTTATGGTGCGGTGAGACTTGTCCTTGCAAAGCAAGGTAAGCGAAGTAAAACGGAGCGCTACATTATTTCGGTATCGCACACACAAAAATCCAAAGGCAGCAATGGAAAAGGAAGGCGTAAAAACGTCTTCCTTTTCCATTGCAACTACAAAGCGCTGTTGCCGCTATGGTGCTGGTGGTGGGACTTGAACCCACACGTTGTCTCCAACATCGGATTTTGAGTCCGACGCGTCTGCCATTCCACCACACCAGCACAATGCTTATATAATATATCACAAAAACTCGGTTTTATCAACAATTTTACACTCATTTGTAAAAATTTTTTGCTAAATTCATTGCCGCTAAAAATCTTGCGCTTATTGTTGCCGTGTGATATAATATGTACGCAAATTAAATTTCAAATGCCTATCCGTAGTCTAATTGGATAAAATTGTGCCCTCCGACGGCATCGTTTCGGGTTCGAGTCCCGACGGGTAGACCATTGTCGTACTACGCCTTGTAGTCGCATCCGAACGGCGCGCCCTTTGCGGCGTGCCTTTTCGTTTGTTCCTTATGGCTTGTACGCCAATTCGCCTTTCCGCCGTGAGAACGAAATAATGTAGCGCTCCGTTTTACTTCGCTTACCGAGTTTTCTCGGACGAGTCCCGACGGGTAGACCATTGTCGTACTACGCCTTGTAGTCGCATCCGATCGGCGCGCCTTTTGCGGCGTGCCTTTTCGTTTGTTTGTTTTGGTAGGGGTGCCACAACAAAAAAAGCGGCTTTACTGCACCATTTACAGCAAAGCCGCTACACTATTTACGCTATTTTACCAATCTTCCGAAATGTCTGTTTTGATATCGGTATAAAATTCTTTGTATTGTTCCTTGAAACGCGCCGCGCTGTCGCCGTCTTCCGAACGTTGCGCTTCGTCCAAATCCATACCGTCGTCGTCCATAAGTTCCGACCGACGCATCAAATCGTATGCCGTGGACTTTTTCATTGCTGTGTGCCTTCGGAATCGTCCGTTACGCCGTTTTGCTCGCCGTTCACATTTGCGGCAACTTCGGTATCGGCGGTACTTGTTGCGTTTGCGCCGTCTACGGGTGCATTGACGTCCGTACCGACGCCTTCAACTACCGGTACGGCCTTGCCGAAACGCTTGCGATGCAACATCTCGGGGGCAATTTCGCCCGCCTTGCCCAGAGCCCACTTGGTAAGCACGGGACCGATCAATTCGTAAATAAGCACGGCGCACATTGTAATTGTAACTATATTGGCGCCTACGTGCATCAAAGTGTCGTATAGGCCGGTTCCCGCTACGGCATTAGCCGCATTGGTAAATTCGGTTTTGCACATAGTTGCCATACCTATTGCAACGCCCGCCTGCGGAAACAGCGTAATACCGAGATAATTGCGCACCTTTTTGTCGCTCTTGGTAATTGCCGCGCCCGCCATTGTGCCGAAATACTTGCCCGCGCAACGCAAAACAATGTAAGCGACTATGCACACCATCAACAGCGGCGTTTCGAAGAACATTCTTACGTCGAGTTCCGCGCCGGACAAAATGAAGAACAGCATAAGCACTACGGGAGTCCAACGGTCGGTACCTTCCATCATCTGCCCCGCTTCCTTACGCATATTTACAAAGGTTGCGCCCGACATCATGCATACAAGCAAGTCCGAAAGCGAAAACGATTTGAAATCCGAACCTTCGGGCAACATGCCGAACAGTTCTTTTACAAGTTCACATATTCCCAACGAAAGAAATACGCACACTATTGTGGATATTGTACGGTTGTCGCGCGATTTGAAAAAGCGCGGAACAACAGCCAACAAAGCGCCTATACCCACGCCCACAACCAGCGAGCAGATAATTTCCAAAATGGGTATTACCGCAATGGACAAAACTGTAATTTTGTTGCCGCTTGCAAGCGACAAGGCAATGGAATTGGAAATTGCAAATACTATCAAACCTACGGCGTCGTCCAATGCGACAACGGGCAGTAACGTACCCGTAACAACGCCTTTTGCCCTGTACTGCCGCACTACCATCAACGTTGCCGCGGGTGCTGTTGCGGTTGCAATTGCGCCGAGAATGAGCGCTTCGTACAAAGTCATAACTTGGGGCAAAGCAAAACTTATTGCAATAAGCCCCACGTCTACGCACAGCGTTGCCGCCAAAGCCTGAAAGAATGTAATGGTAATGGCGCTCTTGCCTATTTCCCTGATGTGGGACAATTTGAATTCCACCCCGATTGAAAAACCGATAAAGCCCAATGCGACCGTGCTTACTATACTAAGTCCGCCTGCGCCGTTTGCACCGGTAAGAACTTCGTCGCTTATCAACCCCAAGGCGTGCGGCCCGATAATAAGACCTACGATCAAATAACCCGTAACGTTGGGCAACCCGATAAGTTTCATCAGTCGGGTACTGAGCAAACCGAAGATCAACGCGATTGCTATTGCAAGCAGTGATCCGATATATCCGCTGGGAATCATAAATCCAAAACCTTCTTTTTGTGTAAATTTACGTAATGCGCGTTACGCAACAAAACTGTGAGACAGCAACAAATTGTGCCGTCTCACACTACCTGTACATTTTAGTCCCGATGGCATTTTTTGTCAAATGATTTTAGTATAAAATACGCTGCAAGCGCAAATTACGTCCGTATTTTGCGGTAACAAAAAGCGTAAGTTTCTATGCCGCGACAGTACCGCGAACCCTACGCGGAAACGGAAAAACGCCGTACGTATGCCGAAATTTACATACTGCAAAGCACAAAACCGCGCGTACAAAATACAAACATAATCCCAATAAAAAAAGCGACAAGACGCAAAAGTAATTTGTCGTGCCGCCGCCGAGAAATATTAAAAATTATTTGTTCAATTGCGCTTCGGCAAGCGCGCGCAACACTTGTTGTTTCAAATCTGCCGTCGAACCGCCGTTGTCGATCAGGCGAGTGTAACGGCACGGCGCGGATTGACTGTTCAAAATTTGCCGTACGTTTTGTTCGCTTACGCCGTCGCGTTGGACTACGCGGGAAACGATACTGTCCGACGGGGCGACAACTTGCCAAATTTCAGCCCAATCGAATTCAAACGCATTTAATACGGCTATTTCCACAAAAACAACATCGCAGGGCAATTGTTTGACGCGCTGTTGAAGCAGACGTTTTACGCGGCCGTAAAATATGCTGCCGTACTTGTCGAGTAACTTGCCGTCGGCAAAAACTTTGTCGCGAATGTATTTGCGATCGAGCGCGCCGTTTACAACGCTTTGCTCGCCCAACAACGCGCTGACGCTGCGTATTACATCGGGGTCGGTTGCAACTTGCCGCGCTATTTCGTCGCAATTTACCGTGGCGTAACCCATTTGCGACAGTATGGACATCACGGCGCTTTTGCCGCTGCCGATAAGCCCCGTTACTGCAATTATTTTACGCTTCATACAGAGTTGCTCCTTCTTCGGTTTCGACCGTGAGCGGGCATGCAAGCGAAACGGCGTTTTCCATTTGCTCGGTGAGTATCGCCTTTACTGCGTCGGCTTCGTCGGGGTAGCAGTCCACTATCAATTCGTCGTGAATTTGCAATACGATCTTGCTTTTAAGCCCCGCCTTGCGCATGGCGGAATCCACTTTGAGCATGGCAATTTTCATAATATCCGCGGCGCTGCCCTGCAACGGCATATTCATTGCCGCACGCTCGCCGAACGAACGCAAATTGTAATTGGACGACTTGATTTCGGGAATTTGTCTGCGCCTGCCCGTAATTGTGGTAACGTAACCGTCCTTGCGCGCCTGCTCGACGCAACCGTCAAGATACGCCTTGATTGTGGGAAAACGCGTGAAGTACAGTTGTATATATTCGTGAGCCTTGCCAAGGCTTAAATTGACGTTTTGCGACAGACCGAAGTCGCTTATTCCGTAAATTATTCCGAAATTTACCGCTTTTGCCATACGACGCATATCGCTGTTGACCATTTGCGGCGGAATACCCAACAGTTCCGAAGCGACGCGCGCGTGAATATCTTCGCCCGCCTTGAAAGTGTTGAGCATATTGTCGTCCAATGAAAAGGACGCCAGTAAACGCAATTCTATCTGCGAATAATCCGCGCCGACAAATACTCCGTACTTGGAGCAAAACAATTTGCGGATCTCCTTGCCCTTGTCGTTGCGAATGGGTATATTTTGCAAATTGGGGTCGCTGCTGCTAAGCCTGCCCGTGGAAGTGAGCGTTTGGTTGAACGTGGTATGCACCACGCTACCGACCACTAGCGGTTTTAATCCGTCGAGATAGGTGCTTGCCAACTTGGCATATTGACGATACTCCAAAATTTTGGGCACAACGGGGTGCTTGTCGGATATTTTTTCCAAAACTTCGTTATCGGTAGAATAGCCTTTTTGCGTTTTTCTTCCGTGCGGCAAACCTAACTTTTCAAACAAAATGCGCGACAGTTGCATTGGACTGTTTACGTTGAAAGTTTCGTCCACCAAGTCGTAAATTTCGCGCACCAACGCGTCGGTTTTGTTGTGCATTTCCGCGGACATCTGGTTCAAAAGCGGCACATCCACCTTGACGCCTTCCGTTTCCATACGGTAAAGCAGATCGGACAGCGGCAGTTCGATGTCGTAATACAAACTTTCCACGCCGTGTTCGGCAAGTTGATTGTTTAATTTGTCCGCCAAGGCGTAAATGCCTACGCCGGGCTTTGTATAGCCGTAAGCGGCAAGCAAACTGTCCAGATCCTTGTACGCGCGGTATTCCACAAGATATTGCATAAGGCAAACGTCGTACTTTACGCCGTTGAGCGACAAGCCCACGTTGCTTAACATATGCCGCAACAGTTTGCCATCATACACCGCTTTGGGAACGTCTGCGCTAAGCAACGGCGACAAAATCGACCACACGGCAGTTTCGTTAAGTTCGTCCAAAAAATTGTTGCTGAGTTGAGCAACGTATTCTACGTTGTTTTCACACGACAAATGCACCGTTTTGCCGTCGGTATAAAAGGCAAAATACGGCGCTTGTTGCATTTTTTCGACAATTTGACGCAATTGAGACGCGTCGGAAACGGCGTTGACCGTAACTTCGACTTCCGAATCGACAGTTGTGGTTTCGTCCGTTTTGTCCCAATCCAAGCGCGCCAAAACCGTCCGAAAATGCAAATCCCGGAGTATTTCGCGGGCGCTTTCGGTAGCGCATGGCAAGCGACATTCGTCGAAATTCAACTTGATATCCGTGTCGGTTACGATAGTTGCCAATTGTCGGCTGACGTAAGCCATATCCTTGTCCGCGACCAATTTGTCGTGCAGAGCGCCCGTTTCGTTGTCTACATTGGCATACAAATTGTCTATATCGCCGTACTTGGAAAGCAACGCCATTGCGGTTTTTTCGCCAACGCCGCGCACTCCCGGGATATTATCCGAAGTGTCGCCGCGCAAAGCCTTGTATTCTATTACCTGCAACGGCGTAAGTCCGTAATTGGACTGCAACGTTTCGGGGGTGATCACTTCCACATCGGTTACGCCCCTTTTTGTAAGCAGTACGGTAACCGCGTCGGACACGAGTTGCATCATATCCCTGTCGCCCGAAACAATGTAACTGTAACCGTCGTACGCCTTGCAAACGGTGCCTATTATGTCGTCGGCTTCCACGCCGGGGCTTTCGACGATGGTTACGCCCATCGCTTGCAAAAGTTGATGTAAAATGGGCATTTGCGCGGCAAGATCGTCGGGCATACCGTGCCGATTGGCTTTGTATAAGGGGTAAATGTCCTTGCGGAAGTTGTGCCCGCGCAAATCGAACGCCACAGCCAACTTGTCGGGAGCGTAATCTTGCAACACCTTGAACAAAATGTTTACAAAACCGTACACCGCGTTTACGTTGCGCCCTTGCTCGTCGTTTAGCGGTTTGATAGCAAAATACGCGCGGTTGATTATGCTGTTGCCGTCGATAATCATCAATTTTTGTTTACTCATAGGTTCACCTTGAAGCGTTGTTATGCTTATTGTACACTAAATTGCAAGATTTTACAATTGTATATTATTATTTAGTCTCGGCGGGCGGCAAACCTTCAATGCGCCTTGCGGCAAAACGAGCGTTAGAGTTGCCCCCGACGCAATTGCGTTTGAAGCAGGCGCACAAATCAAAACGGACGACCGCTCGTTAACATTAAAATCAAAGCGATATATTAAATAATATCCATTTTGTCAAGCGCGGCAAAAACTTCGCCTATGTTGTCGTTAAAGGACAATTCGGCGCGGCTGTCGGCAAACGTGGCCGATTTGTTGATTATTACGATGTGCTTGCCTGCAAAAAAGTTTATAAAACTCGCCGCGGGATACACCACCAACGACGTGCCGCCGATAATAAGCGTATCGGCTTGGGAAATGGCGTTTATTGCGCCGTCTATCACGTCGCCGTCCAAACTTTCTTCGTATAGCACCACGTCGGGTTTGATCGTGCCGCCGCAATCGCAATGCGGTACGCCGTTACAGGACAGAATGCGATCCAATCCGTAAAATTTGCCGCAACGCATACAGTAGTTGCGATGAACGTTGCCGTGCAACTCGTACACCGCTTTGCTGCCCGCAGCCTGATGCAAGCCGTCGATATTTTGCGTAACTACGGCGCGTAATTTGCCTTTTTGCTCCAACTTGGCAACGTATTTGTGCGCGGCGTTTGGCTTTGCTTCGGGAAACAACATACGCTTGCGGTAAAACTCGTAAAACTCGCGCGTGTGAGTGATGAAGTACCCTTGCGAAACGATCTCTTCGGGAGACAACCCCGCGCGGGACGAAAACACGCCGCCCTCCGAGCGAAAATCGGGAATGCCGCTTTCGGTGGACACGCCCGCCCCGCCGAAAAACACTATATTGTTACTTTCCGCGATAATTTTGGCAAATTTACTTAGTTTGTCGGTATCCATAAGCACATTTTCTCCGAATTTTTATGCAAATATTATAATGCAAACCGCCGAATACGTCAATATCGTCCCGGGTAAACCGCGGCAAAATTGCGGCATATGCGCACGGCGCGAAACTTTTACGCGCTGTACCCGACCGTGCGGCAGAAAAATTGCGCCTGCGCCCGACAAAGGGGCACAAGCGCAATGCTATACAGGTAAAATCATACACGCGCGTTGACTTGGCAAGTAATTTAAGCACAAATTATTCGGCAGTGCGCAATAATTTGCAAAACTGCGTTGCGCGCAAGCATTTATATCGGGAATGTGCCGCAAACGGCTATTGCAAACTAAAACGCTTCGTACTTGACAACTCCGCCGTACTTTGTTCCGTTTGCAGTATCGCGCTGTTGAGCGGAATAACTGTTGGCGCTGTTGCGATCGTACATATAAAAGTTGAAGTCGTACACGCCGGCAGCCAAGGGCAATTTGTCGCCCTGGTGTTGAATATTTACGTCCGAAACCTGTTTGAGAATGTCGATGTTGACATTAAGGTGCATATAATCGCCCAAAGATGAGTTGAGAGCGTCGATGTCCAACTGCGAATAGTTTCTGCCGCCGCCGTAAAACGCTATTCCGCCGTGAACAAACTGTTTGCCGTCCCGGTTGATCAGCAAAGCGTCGTACGGTGATTGCGATGCGACATGCTGCAACATCTTGTTGACTTCGAGTTTGAGCCAACCGAGCGCGTTGTCCGACGGAGATTCAATGAGCGTACTGCTGTCTACAAGCGCAATATCTTTCCAATCGTACAAGCGAACGTCGCCTTGCAAACGCACCACCGACGCAAATGACGTACCGCCCGATTGTTGCCATGCGGACGTCATTTTGGCTACGTTTTCGTTTACGCTGCCTTGATATTTTTGTTCGGAGCCGGTGGTCAGCAAATCGCCCGCGAAATTGCTTTCCACGCCGATAGTAAACAGTCCGCTGGTCTCCAAAACGGAATCTTTTATTGTCAAATCCGTCATAACATAATGGCTGTAAAAGTAACTGTCGTCGTACAGTTTGCCGTAATTGTTGCTGACGCTTGAGCCTTGCGTAGGATAGGGATTGCCGTTGGCGTCGGTAAGTTGCGGAGCCGCCTGCGAAACACCGTGCGCGCGCAAAGCGCGATTTGCACCCACTTTTACCAAAAACTCTCTGCCCTGAGAAATAATACAACCCTGTATTACGACGGTTATGCGCTCGTTGTCGCACCCCTTGTTGTCGGCTATGTCGTTGATAAAGTAATTGTTTCCGTTGCGATTGCCTCCGTAAACGCGCACCACATTGCGCCCGTTGCTTATGCGGCAGTTGATAACCTGTACGGAAGCGTTGATCTCCAAGGTAGTTCCCACAAGATTGAGATACGACAAATTGTAACCGTCGGAATCGCTCATTTTGTCGTCGCCGCAACCGCGCAGATTTACTCCGTACAGTTTGACGCCGTCGGTACGCATCAAAAACGCGCAGTTGTCCTGACCGGCAACACTGGCTATTTCCTGATATTTTACAAAATACAGCGGGCCCTTGTAGGTATCTATCAACGGCTTGTCCTGACTGTCCCACGCCGCAGTAAAGTATTCGGCATTTACGGTATTGCCGTTGCCGTAAACGTCGTTCTTGAATTCCATTACGTACGAAACCTTGGCGTTGTCTATGCTCTGTTTGGGATCTTGCTTGTACCACTCGGTATTGTATGTGGATTGCATACGTCCCAACATACTCGCGCGCTCTTGCAACGACAAAACCGCACCATTTGCGTCGGTGCCCAACATTATGTCGTTTAGCAATACCACTTTGTCGCCGGCGGCAGTTGCCTGCACAAGTTGGGGCGCGTTGGATACCGCTACGGCGTCGTGTACGACATAAAACGTTACGGACGCACGAGCGTTTCCGCCGAAAGTAGCGGCGCCCTTCCACTCGGCGGTAAGAGTAAGTTTGCCGCTGCCTTTTGCAACAAAATACCACTTGCCGTCTTCGACAACGATGTCGCCCAACGTTTCGTCGGATATGTAGCAGTTCAGATTGTCCGCGTCAAACTCGGTTACGGCCGCGCTGCCTACCGTTCGTATATTGAGCAAATACCTGTTTTGCACCTTGTTTTGTCCGTCGTAAACCTTGCCCGCAACTGTATAATACATCGCCAAATCGTGGGAAGCGCCGAATTCGTCGGGCATAATTATGTTGGTTATACGCGTAACTACCGATACGGTAATTTGTTTACGCTCGCACAACAGTTCGCCGTCGCGGCGCGCTTCCGCCCACAAAGTAAATTCCGAATTGCGTTTTGCCGTTACCGAACAGGTTTTGCCGTCGGCGCTTACACTGATCACGTCCCTGTCGGCGCCGTCTACGCCCCACAGGAATGTTACGCCGTCCGCAACTACAACGGGAACGGCGCTGAATTTGGTGGTTACGCCGTTAAGCACGGATATTTTGCCATCGGTTATGGGACGTTCCGAATTGAGCGCGAAGTCGAAATCGCCGAAACCGAACTCTACCTGCGCCACTGCGTTGCCCGCCGCAATTTGACCCACAAAACGTTCGCCGTCAAAAGAATCGTTGACGGTAACATCCATAATATATCGGTGGCTGTCTATTTTTTCACGGACGACCGCGGTTGCGTATTCGCTGGTAAATACGGGTTCGCTGCCGGGAATACGGCGTTCGACATACAAACTGACCGTTTTGGAGTTTTTGTCGAGCAGTACCGACGACGTATTAGCCACGCCGTTTACCGTAAGGTCGCAATTGCTCGGCATACTTACGTTAAGCGACACGGTGCGCTCGATGTTTCCGATGGAATCGGGAACGCTTACTTTAAGTTTAACTTCGCCGCTGAACGGCAACAAAACGGTTTTGCCGCCGAAATCGACGTCGGCTTTGCCTTTGGTTACTTCCACCGAGTAATCCGTAAATGCGTCGGGCGTGATCGCCGCGCCGAAACCGTAAATGCCCGTGGATAAGTCGGCGGAATAATTGCCGTCCGCGTCCGCCGTAAGCACGTCGGCGCCGTCCTTGTTAAGGAAAAACCGCAAACCGTAGGGCTGAGTGGAATACACCGATACGTTCAGGCTGTCGGTAAAGCCCTTGTCGTTGCTGGTGGCAACTATCGTTGCGTTGCCTTCGCTCTTGACGAGCAATTTGCCGTTTGCGTCTACATCGGCAACTTGGGGGTTGTCGCTTGTTAAAGTGTAGCCTTTTTCGGAAGCGTTGTTGGGCGCAACTTCGGCGGATACAAAGTGTTCCGCGCGTTCCGCCATATCGATGGCTACCGATTTGGTAATATCGTCGTCAAACTTGACCGTAATGCCGTTTGCCGAGACGTTTACGCCCAAACTGACCATATTTACGGACGAGAAAATAATAAGCATAAATAACAGCGGCACAACCGCAATAAGCGCAATAACCGTTTTACGCATCAGATCTCCCCTCCTTCGAATTCGTAATATTTTTTGCCGAGTTTGCCCGTAAGGTAGAAATATGCCGCCACGGCAAACCCTATTGCAAGCGCGCCCGTTACAACGTAGGTAATCCAGGACGAAGCGACGTGTTTAAGTTCGGTAAGCACGCGCAACGCCACAACAATACCGCCCACGGCAAACGACGCCAACATACCCGTTACAATAACGGTGCTTACGGCATTGCCGGATTCCTTTATTTCGCCGTCTTCTTCGGTGGAAAAGCGCGCATGATTGAAGTCGTACCGCGTTGCAACGCATACGTTTACAAAGCCGAACAGCGCGCCCACCGCAAATATGAATATTGCGGAATACCACTGCACCATACCCGTTGCGGCAAGCACGACAGCGGATACCAACTGCGACAGCACCGCCACAGCCATACTTAAAAATATCTTGGCAAAAAACACCTGTTTGTAACTTAGCGGAAAGGCTTTGACGGTGTAAAACATCTGACCGTCGCGGCTGACGTTGGTTGCGCAAAAAACATTTGTAAGCGCGCCGAACAACAACGTCAAAAACAGCGCAAGTTCCACATTAACTTGCAAACCGACAAGATTTTCCACCATAGATGTGCCTACGGTCATACAAAAATACACCATTAACGGCATTATTACCGCAACCGACAAATACGAAAACATATACGACGGGGTGCGGAAAATCAACAAAAAGTCCTTTTTTACTATGGACGCAAAAACATTAGACGAAGCGGACATTTTGCCGCGCTTGATGAGATAATTTGCCGTGTCGGCGTTGCGCTGTTGTAGCGAACGTTGCAAAATAAGGCGAATTATTACCATTGCCAACGCAATGCAAACCGCAAGAGTAGCCGCTATGCCTATGCTTGCAACAGTTATGTTGCGCGACGTAAGCAGATCCACCAGCCACGCCGCGGGATACAGCACTTTTACTGCGGAAGCGATCGCGGTCATTACGCGCTCGTCAAAGAAATATTTAAGTTCGTCGCCCAACAACATTTGCTTGACGGCGGACAAAACTATCGAATACAGCCAAAACATAACGCCGAGTACAACCGTTACAAACACAAAGTTGAGTACAAAGCGCTGTTTCAAAAAGCGTTTTACAAGTTGCACGGGCAAGGCTATAAGCGACGCCAGCGCAATTGTTAACAACGGCAAAATAAAACACAAAATTGCCGTTACAAGCGCAAAACTCCAACTTTGGGGAGATTTGACGCATAGCGTGATGTTTACGGCAAGCACAGCCACAACGGAAATGAGCAGTTGATAGCCGTAAATGATTATCAATTTGGATAAATACAGCGCCTTGGCGTCTACGGGCATTGCGGAAAACAGCCTTACGTCGTCCGCTTCGAATATCTGTCTGTTTATTTGCGAAACGGCGCCTACCGTCATAAACAGCACTATTACCGAATACACCACGGTAAGCAACTCGTAGGTACGCGTTGCCACATCGGGCTGACGGTTGGTTTTTACCGCAAGGTACACGTCGATAAACCTGCCGAAAAACACCGTAAACAACACAACTATACCCACAAGCAACACAACGCCCAGCACAAAGCCCAGCGGATTGAATCTGCCGCGCCTGTACGGGTAAATTTTTTCCAAAAGGTGCTTTTTTAGCAGAGCGCGCGTTTGAGAAGAGACGTTTTTAGCCATTGGGCACGTCCTTTGCGCCGTTATCTGCGCGTTGTTCGGCTGCCGTGCGTTCGTGCCGTATAAAATATTCTTCAAAGTTGAAGGTGGGGTCGGTCAACATCTTTTCCTTTACGTTAAGCGTTTCGAGTTGCTGTCCCAAACCCATAATTACAACGCGGTCGCACAGTTGGGCAACTCGGTTGAGCGCGTGCGACGAAAAAATGATACAGTTGCCCTGTTGAGCGTACTTTATCATAAATTCGCGCACCGCTTCCATTGTGCGTGGGTCCAAACCCGTCAACGGCTCGTCCAATATCCACAATTTGGGACGATGAATAAGCGAACCCATCATACAGATTTTTTGGCGCATACCGTGCGAATACGAACTGATAAGGTTGTTTATCGCGTCGCCGAGACAAAACACTTCTTCCAACTCTTTAAGGCGGGCGGCGCGTTCTTCAACGGGCACTTTGTACACCGTTGCCAAAAAACCGATATATTCCATACCCGTCATTTTTACAAATACGGCGTGGTTGTCGGTTACAAAACCCATATCCGCCTTGGCGGCAAGGGGCTCTTTTTGCACGTCGTGTCCGTTGATGGTAATTGTGCCCTTGTCAAACGGCAACATACCTTCGATACACTTGAGCGTTGTGGATTTGCCCGCGCCGTTGTGCCCCAGCAAACCGAAAATTTCGCCCGCGTAGCAACTGAACGATACGTCCTTTATTGCGTAATCGGCACGTTTGGAATATTTTTTGTACAGTCCTTCTACTTTAAGAACCTGTTGTCTGTCATCACTCATAATTCAGCGTTTGAGAGGCTTCCGCGGAAGCCTCTCTCCTTTATATATTTTTGTTATAAATATGTGCGTTATTTGGCATATTTTGCCAAAATGGGCAAAAGGGCATTGTAAAATAATGCCCTATTAACCGAAAAGCCCGTTTACTCAATACGCAAAAGTCAAAACGATGCTTACGTGCGACTCGCCCGATTCGTAACCGAAAGTCAAGCCCGTAACGTGTTCGGTATCGAAGGTAATTTCGATTACAACGTCGCTGTCGGGGGTCTTGATGTCGCTTGCAATTTGCAAAAACTCCTTAATGCTGTTCTTGGGGACGGAGCCCTTGAAGGACGTTTCGGAAATGACGAAATCGTCATTGAAAAATTCATCTTCGAACTTGAGAGCGTTTACCGTTTCGACGGTTTGCGCCTTGAAAGTCGTTTCCGTTTCCGTATAGGGGTCGTCGGCGTCCAACGAATTGAGTTTGCTTTCCTTGCTTACCACGTCGTATTCGTCGCCGTTAGCGGTATACGTTTGCTCGCGCTTGTATTGCGTTATTTTGTTGTGAGTAATTTCCACGGTTTGGGTTACTGCTGTGGCTTCGCATATCTTGGCGTATGCCGCCTTTAACAAGTCCCATTGAGTAGGCACTTTGTTTTCTACGCAGCCGCTAAGCACTACCGCCAACGCCGCCACGATACAAACAATCAATATAACTCTCTTTTTCATTACAGTAAACCTCCTTTACGTGTTGCAAATGCCACAGCGGCAAGCGCTTGAAGCGTGCCCAGCGTTACAAACAATCCGCCCAAAGCCGCGTCCGCAATGGTTACGGCTGTTTGTACTGTGCGGTCGTCGCCGTTTGCAATGGCGTTCCAACCGTCGGTAAGCGTGTAGCCTACTTCTATTTCGTCCATTACGTTAGCCAGCGATTCGCTGCTCAAATCTTGCAAAAGCGGCTCTATTTGCTGTAACAGACCCTTTATTTGTTTAAGTTGGTCAAAGTCGTCCACCGTCAAATCTTGTACGGATTTGCCTTCGGTAAGAGATTTAAGTTGCGCAAGCAGTTGAACCAATTCCTCGGTCATACCGTTTTCGTCGGTTACAACAACCGTAAACGTGCGGCTGCCGCTGTAATTTACTTCGTCGATCTCTACCGTTACGGTGTATTCGCCGGGGGCGGTAATTGCCGCAATGGGCTTGGTTGCAAGCGGTTCGGTAACGCCGTTAAGCACAACAAAGCCTTGCAAAACAAGTTCTTCGCCCGTAAGTTGCGCGTTGAGTTTGCCGTTTTCCAATGTTTCGGCGCCGCTTATTCCAAAGTTGGCAGACGCGCTGTTGCTCAAATCCAACTTGGTTACGGTGTAGGTGCCGTCTACAACGGTTATTGTGTAGTTGCCGCTTTGCTCGCTTGCACTGCCCGTAATTACGTAAGAGCCTGCATTTGCGCCCGTGCTTGCAAATCCAAATGTTATCAGGTCTGCCAACACGTCGTTGTTTACCAATCTGCCTGACGTTACTGTTGCCGCGCCCAAGTCGTCAAGCGAAATTTCGTTGCCGTTGTATACGCGTGTGAAATCGGGCAATTTTACGGTAATATGTCTGGGAGATACCGTGTAGGTGCCGTCTACCGTTTGCAATTCGTAGTTGGACAATTCCGATTCCGGCGTGTCGATATGTACTACTATCGCATAGCCGCCGGTAACCACTGCGCTTGCAGATGTTACATTGCATTGCAACGTTACAAGCAACGCGCTTTGTTCTATCCAGCCGTCTACGTCGTAAGCGCCTTTCAAATCGGCGGTAGCGTCGCCGTAAACCGAACTAAGGTTGTGCGCGGTTACGGTAAGCGGACGTTTGGTTATTGTGTACGCGCCTGTGCCGTCGGTAAAGGTAATATCGTAGTTGCCGTCGGCGCATACGCCCTTGATGTTGTAACTGTCAACGCGTACGTTGTTGCTCTTTTGTTCCAATTCCAACGTGA
The DNA here is from genome assembly GCA_947629985.1 of uncultured Clostridia bacterium. GTDB lineage: Bacteria > Bacillota > Clostridia > Christensenellales > CAG-314 > Fimimonas. The sequence goes on from CANRFV010000001.1 coordinate 284,834, forward strand.
TTTCGGGGCGTTCGCTGCCTACCCATTCGCCATCGGTCTTTTCCCACAAGCCTTGTTGCAAAGTGCCTGCCAAACCGTCGTAAACCTTGGTTTGCGGTTTGATCTTTACGGTAAGTTGCAATTGCGTAATTTCGTATTGACCGTCCGCGCCGAATTGAATGGTATAGTTGCTTGCGGATTGCGTTGCCGCGCCCTTTACGGCATAGGTGCCTACGTTCTTGGACGCATTGTCTATGCTAAGCGTAACAAGGTCATTCAAATTGTCGCCCTTACCCAACGTGCTACCTTCCGCAAGGGTTGCGGTAAGTTCGGTGGCTTGGGGTACCGCGCCGTTGTATGCTCTGCTTGTGCTTGGCAGATTTACCGTAATGGCACGGGGGTTGATGGTAAGCGTGGCTGTACGCGTTTCTTGGTCGTAGTTGTCGTGGCTGATAGTAGCCGTTATTTCGTACGAGCCGACGTCTCTTGCGCCGCTAAACGCCTGATCTTGTACCGTATAGGTAATTACCGCGCCTTCGGGTGCGCCCGTAACTTTGATTTCGTGCGTTTCGCCGTCGTAAGTTACGGTGTCGTTGTTGAACTCAAGGTCCTTAAACGCGGCGTTTGTTACGTTGTACTTACCGTTTACAAAACTTACCTTGTAGTTTTGCGGTTCGGCGTCGGCAAGTTGTACGGTTATTGTGTATTCGCCTACTTCCGTTTGAGCGGACAAATCTTGTTCACAAGAGATGGCGATGTGTGTGCGGAATTCCGTTTCTTCGCCGTCCACCACGCCGTCTACCTTGAAAGTAAGCGCTTTGGGTTGCTCGCCGTAAACCGAACTAAGGTTGTCGGCGGTTACGGTTACTGCCTTTTTGTCGATTTGATACGAGCCGTCAGTAACTGTAATCTTGTAGTTACGTGCGGCGGCAGTTGCGGTTGCGGTTACGGTGTACGTGCCCACATCCTTGGCGGCGTCGGTTATGCTTATTGTTATTAGCGTACTCAACTCGTCGCCTGTGCCCAACGTGCTGCCGGAAGCAAGATTTGCTTGTATTGCGCTCGCTTGCGGCACAGCGCCGTTGTAATCGCGCGTGATAGACTGCAGTTCTACCGTAATGGGGCGTGCGGTTATTTCGTAAGCGTCAGTGCCTACCACTGGGGTAATTGTGTAGTTGGTGTTTTTGTTGCCGCCTTGGTAATTTACAATTTCCAAATTGTATTTGCCCACATCGCGCGGTTGCTGTCCACTTGCAAATTGAATTGTAAGGTCGAGATGATCCCCGGCGCAAAGGTCCGGTGCGTCAAACGCAGTTTGATCCAATTTGTCGTTGGTTACCGTATTGCCGTCGTAAACAACAGGTGTCTGTTTTTTGAGAGTTACCGTAATGGGCTTGGCAGTTACGGACCAATTGAATCTGTGCGTGTCGGTGTACACGCCGTTATCCAAGAAGTAGCCGTTTTCAAGGGTTATCGTAACGGTGTAATTGCCCACGTTTTGCACCGAGTCTACGCTTGCGCTAACGGTTGCGTTTTCGATTCCCGAGAAATATTTTTCGAACAGACCTACGAGTTCTTCTGCGGTAAAATTAGCGCCCTTGTATACCAATGAGCCGATGCTTTCGGGTATGTCAAAAATATCTTTCGTTTCGGAGTAACCGCAACCCAATTCGCTGCAATAGCGCGTGGCATGTGCAACAGTGCTGCCACCGGGCGTGCCGTCGCCGTCTTGGCGAGTCCAATCCAAAGTGTGTTGAGAGTGCTCCAACTTCCAAGCGCCGCTAAGCCCTTCGGCGGCTGCCGTTGTTTCCCCCTGAAGTGAGTGTTTTCCACTTTCATGCTTGCCCGTTACCGTCTCTTTTTGGAATTCGATTCCGGGCAGGGTAAACGTGTCGCCGTCGCCTGCCTTATATGTAGAAACATATGTCTTGCCTTCTTTAAGCGGAGCAAGAGTATTGTGTACTTTGTCCCAAATGTGCGCTTCAAGCGTATACTTGGTGTAGTTGCAGGAGTATTCGGTAGAAACGCCGTCGAACAGAGCGCTGTCTTGCAACGTTACGCCTGTACCGACAATGATCTTAGCAGTACCTGTTGTGTCGGTCGTTTGCACTGTGCCCAAAAACGTTGCACCATCTTGAATATTAAGCGTGCCGTTGACGATAAGGCTTGCATAGGGTTTGTACGATTGTTCAGGTCCTGTGCCTGCATTCTTAAGTTGGTCGCCCGTGGGATAGGTACGCTTGGCAACTTGGGGATCGGCAAAACTGTCATAAATGTGCAGTCCCGCACCGCCGCGCACATTGAGAGTAGCGCCGCTGTCAACGGTAAGTACAGAACCCGGCATTGCCTTGTAGGGATAGAGAATGTCGAACGCACCGCTCTTCAACGTGATATCGTAGTTGTACGGAATGGAGAAATAAACCTTTTGGGTGTTTATTCCGAGCGGGAATTGCATATAACCGGCATAGGCATTGCCCGAAATTTCAATCGTTGTCTTGCCTACGTCCTGCACGTTGTTGCCGCTGCCCATATCGGGACGAGCGTGTTCATCATCATAGACGATATGTGCAGACGCGTTAAAGTTAAGAATTATTAGCGCGGCGTTTTCAAAATAGTCCATGCCTTCTTTGTTCTCTTTGACAAAGGAAATGAAGGGCGTATCAATGGTTGTAATGCTATCCCAGAAAAAGAGACTTGCATGTCCCCACAGTTCGGCGCCGTGATGAATGGTAAAGCCGCCCTTGTTTTGCACGTTGACCATAGCGTACATCTTGAAGGGAGTAACGCCGGCAGTGAATGAAGCCTCCGTGTTTGTGCCGCCATTGTAGTCGTTGATCATAAAGGGCTGTGTAAGTCTGCCGCCCGACTGTACGTCGATACTGCCTTCGCCCGTTACGCGACCGTAGACATCGAGATGTCCGCCCGATCCGACGGTAACCGTGGTATCTTCGCCTTGCAAAACAAGTTTCGAATAGTAGCCTGAAGTGTGTCCCTGAGCACCGACCTGAGATGGGTAATGAATGACGCCGCCGACAATAAGATTGCCTTCGATTATATTTGCGCCGGTAAGCGTAACGGTATAAACAGGGTCTTTGTAAATGCCGTCCGAAGCCCAGGAAACGCGCTCCTGCGCAGTTGCTTCCGTACCCATTGCATAATAGTCGCCCGCACGGTTGAAAGGAATTATGAGATTGACGCCTGCGGGAACAGTGATGGCTGTTTCCAAGTCAACATTGTCTACCACAATAACATCTTTGTCGCTTCCATTGTCCGCGTCGTTCAATGCATTGTTAATATCCGCCGGCGCGTAGAATTTACCACCATTACGCACGACATAAGTACCCGCCTTGTCGATAACGGCAATAATTTTTGTATAGCCCGTTCCCACGGTATAATTATACTCTTGATCGTATGACACAAAGCGCGCGTTATCATAATCCCATTCAATGTCTCCGTCTTGAACCGTTTCCGGAGATTCGGCTTTTTGCGCCGCGCTCTCCTTGAGAGTTCCCGACACGGCTTTCCAACCATAGAAAGAGTCAGTTGCCTGTGGATATGCCGCGAATGTAAGTCTTGTGCCTGCATCAATCGGACCATTATGGGCATCTACTCCGCCCTGTTTTACGGTGATATCAGACTTGTTTCCGCTTTCACCAGCCGTGTTTTGAACATCCCAATCAACATAGGCAGAACCGGAGAAGAAGGCTACATTGCGCACTGACATGCAGGCGTAACTACTGTTTGCTTTATTGCCTATTGCGTGAGCAATGTAGATGCTTGTATCGTCATTATCTCCCTTTCCGGTAATAGAAATTGTAACCTTATACCAATAGTTTTTCTCATCTACTTGTTCAGCATTAAAAGTTTTTGGCGCTATAAGATTACTGGCAGACGTCGAAAGACCCCAACCGAGATTTGTAGCAATACTTGACTTAAATCCTTTTACGCCCCAATCGGCATTCGTATATTTTTCATCGTTTGCACGCCAACCACTTGTATATGAAGTATCCGTGGGAATAGGAGAATCCATGCGGTATGCTGCATAACTGTATTTTGCTTTTGTATCGTCTGTATCCGCACCTGTAATACCGTATCCATCAATATGGAATTCAAACGTAAAGGAACCGTTTCCTTTCACAGTAAATCCCAGTTGCGAAATAACGGGAGCCGCCAATGTGCGGTTCGGTTGATAAGAAATACCTGAAGAAAAGGCAAAACTACCATCGCCGTTGCCTGCGGGGTCAAAATACCAAGGATATTGTTGATCGTTAGTTACTGTAATTTCTTTTGAAATGGGAGAAACAATCGAATCAAGCCCATCATTACCGCCATCCAATTTGATATATACATTGAAAGTAAATTGCTCTTCGACATAATATTCTTCCCCATAGCTATAAGTAATAACAACCGCTTGGTTTTCAGTGATATCATTCAAAGAAAATCCCGTTTTTCCTGTCAATGTTTCACTAGCTACGTCTTTCCCATTTGAAGTTATAGTGATGGTATTTGTAACAGAGTCGTAGTGATCAATCGTAACTAACAGATTGTTCTTTTTCCCATAAGGAAACTCGACTCTGCTTTTATTTGAGATTGTTTCTTCATCTTGTGCCACGCTGTCTACAGACTTTGTTATTGAAACTTTGGGTGGAATGGCAATTTCTTGAAGTATAAAGCGTATACTGCCTTCGGAGTACGCATCTTTATCAGGTTCAGCAATTTTGCCATCTGCGTCGAATTTGACCAAAGTTGAATTACCACCAGATAATGCGTGAACATTATGAGTACCACCCGAATGAACACCGGTCATTTGTTCTGGGACTAGCGTGGAATTTATTTGTTCATGCGGTTTTACCGCAAAAGCAACAGGCAAACCGACAGGAACGGTAGCGTATGCTCCACCGTCCACGTTTTCCAATTTGATACCATTTTCGATAATAAAATCCGCTTGTTTAGCCAATGTACTCAAAATGCCCGGAAGGTAATAAGCGTCGCCAAGCCGTTCATCCCACTTTACCGACGCTTGCGTAGTTTGATATTCTGATTCATTTTTCAGCGCAACTTTACTAAGTGTAAATTCAAGTGCAGTCGGTATTGCAGAACTAGTTGAACCGCTACGAGAATCCATTGGCGTTTGAAAAATTATTTCGACCCTGTGATACTTGTTTTTGATTGTACGAAAAATCAAATTTGTCTGAACTTCAGGACCAGAAAAAGATGTATCCAGATATTTTACTCCGTCAACCAAAACACTTAAGTTACCATAATAATACCCTTCTGTGGTAACAGAAAATTTATAATCAAAGGTAAACCACTTTTCTCCCACAAATTCAAAACAAATAGGAATATCTTGCTTTGAAGTAAAATTATAGCTATCGGCACTCTTAATCGTATAAGTGCCCGCTTCTCCGTCTACCGTCCAACCTTCGGCTGTTGTTGTTATTTTGTCTCCGTCATTTTTGAAAAACCTTGCATGCAGGGTTGTGGATTCGGTAGGCATGGTATAAGAATAGGTCGCTTCGTACGAAAGCGGGGTATTCTCGTCCGTTAAATACCAATATGCAAAAACGTAACCTTCGGTAGGTTGTGCCGTAAGTTGCACTGCCGAATTTTGTTCGACGCTCTCTTCTACTGAAGCGCCGCCGCCCTGTGCAGTTTTGCCATTGACGGTAGCACTGCCGCCCTCGTCTGCGAACAATGTGAGAGTTGCGGTCTCTGCCGCTACTGCTTGATCCTGCACAATTGCGAACAGCCCCACTGTTGCCAACGACAACACGAGTACCGCACACAACACTATGAGCGTGATCTTCCAATGTTTTGTCCTTGTCATAATTTCTCCTCTTTTATCTACATTTGTTTAGTTGCTATTTTGTTGAACGTATGCGCGTTTTTTGTCAAAAAAAGCCTTTTTTGACGAAAAATGGCATAAAATTAAGATAATATATCAAACTTATAATACCCCCCCCCCGAAGCGATATGTCAAGCAAGTAAAAGTAAATTTTAGGTAAACTGAAAAATATTTTGCAAATATCATTATTGAAAATAACCTTGAAAAACGACTTGAAACGACAATTTTAGGCAAAAATCCCGCCGCTACGCACGCGGAAAAGTCTGCCGAAAGTGTACGTCAACGTTGCCGGTGTGATTAGCGTACCGTCGGGCGGCGCCAATGTCGGGGCGGTTACGTGTAAAATGTACAGCGCTGCGGGGCAACAACATTACACCGCCGCGTGCGCGGAAAACAACAAAAAAACGCGCCTGTACCCGACAACGGGCGCAAGCGCGTTAATTTATTGTTATTGTAATAAATAATATAAAATACTATTACTATTTGCTGTGCAACTCCGCCTTGATACGGCGCACACCGCTGCCGGACGACTGCTCCTTGGTGATGACGAAATGTCCCAACTCGCCCGTGCTGTTGGCGTGCGGTCCGCCGCAAATTTCCTTGCTGAAATTGCCCATTGTGTACACCTTGACGACTTGACCGTATTTGTCGCCGAACAGACCGATAGCGCCCGTTTTACGCGCGTCGTCGAGCGGCATTTCTTCGCAAGTGATGGGCAGGTCGCTTTCGATTGCCCAATTGACAAGGCGCTCGGTTTCGGCAATTTCGTCCGCCGTCATAGGGCGACCGAAACTGAAATCGAAACGCAGGCGTTCGGTGGTGATGTTGCTGCCCTTTTGCTTTACTTCGTCGCCCAATACCCTGCGCAAAGCCGCTTGCAACAGGTGGGTTGCCGTGTGCAGGCGGGTTATTTCGACGCCGCCGCCTTCTGCCATGCCGCCCTTGAAGCGTTGCTCGCTGCCCGCGTGAGACTTTGCCTGATGTTCGGCAAACTTTTGGCGAAAGCCTTCTACGTCTACTTGGTAGCCGTTTTCCGCGGCGAGTTCTACCGTCATTTCCACGGGGAAGCCGAACGTATCGTACAATTTGAACGCGGTGCCGCCAGGGACTACATTGCCGGGTATGTGAGAGATTACTTTGAAAAATTCCTTTTCGCCGGCGACAAGAGTTTTGCTGAACTTTTCTTCTTCCTTGACCAATTCGTCCACTATCTTGGCGCGGTTGTCGGTAAGTTCGGGGTAGACATCCTTGTAGACGTCTACGTACACTTGCGCAATTTGCACAATCGAGCCCTTGGGCATATCAAGCGAATTTGCCATACGCACGGCGCGGCGAATAAGCCTGCGCAACACGTAGCCTTGGTCTACATTGCTGGGCACTACGCCTACGGGATCGCCCAACAAAAAGGTTGCGGTACGTACGTGATCGGCAATTATGCGCATAGCGCGGGTGGTTTTGGCGTCGGCGCCGTAGTTTTTGCCCGAAAGTTGCTGTATTGTTTGCAGGGCGCGCTCGAACAGGTCGATATCGTAAACCGACTTGTAACCGTTCAGCACGCACACGGTGCGCTCTAAGCCCATGCCCGTATCGACATTTTTTTGCACCAGTGGCAAATAGGTGCCGTCCGCCTGACGGTTGAATTGCATAAAGACGTTATTCCATATTTCAAGATACTTGCCGCAATCGCAGGACGGGTCGCAATGCTCGCCGCAGGCGGGTTTGCCCGTATCCCAAAAGATTTCGGTATCGGGGCCGCAAGGACCCGTTGTGCCGGCTATCCACCAATTGTTCTTTTTGGGAAGGTAATATATGCGATCGGCGGGTATGCCGCACTGCTGCCACGTTTGCGCCGAATCTTCGTCGCGCGGAGCGTCGTCGTCGCCGGCAAATACCGTTACCGACAGGCGGTTGACGTCCAACCCGAGATAGGCGGGATCGGTAAGGAATTGGTAACTCCACTGTATGGATTGACGGTTGAAATAGTCGCCCAACGACCAATTGCCCAACATTTCGAAGAAGGTAAGGTGGCTGTCGTCGCCCACTTCTTCGATATCGCCCGTGCGGACGCACTTTTGCACGTCGGTAAGGCGCGTGCCGCAGGGGTGCTTTTGCCCCATAAGGTAGGGAATAAGCGGATGCATACCTGCCGTTGTAAACAGTACGGACGGATCGTTTTCCGGAATGAGACTTGCCGATTGTATTACGGCGTGCCCGCGTTGCTTAAAAAAATCGAGATATTTTTCTCGTAAAAACTGCGATGTAATTTTCATAAAACCTCTTTCGCGTAAGCGTTTAATATTTTGTGCAATTGTAAAGACCAACGGCGCACAACGGGCGCAATCGGTCTTGCTTTACGTAATTATTGCGAATCTAAGACTGTTCTTTAAGGCGTTTGGCTTTGGCTATTACCGAATAAACGAAGAACAGCCAATAATACAGCGGTATTGCCCATATTGCCCAACCAACGGCGCCGTACGACAAAGTGAATACCGAAGCGATAGCCTTGCCTACGGAACTGCTTACCGTAACCAACGAAAATACGGTAAACAACGCCACTATTACCGTTGATATTATTGCCATAGTGCAAAAATACCAATTGCATTGGCGCGAACGTCTTAGTACAGCCAAGCGGACGATACACACAACAAGGTGAGCAAACGCCGTTATTACAAATATGGCGACAAGCACGCCGAGAATAATATCTCCCACGCCGCCCGCTTGCATACCGAAAATTTGCCTACACAAGTAAACAAGCACGTCTGCGCCGTACAGGCTGACGCCGTTGCCGCTTGCAATGCCGCCGTCGAATACGGGGCGCATTGTTACCGTGCCTATATGCGCGGGCATTACTATATAGTAAGCGCACAACAGCAACAGCACAAGCGCAATTGCCGCAAACACTCTGCCGCCGCGGTAATCGTAAATGCTTTGTCTGCGCGGCTGATTGGCAACATCGGCGTTGTTGGGCGCTTTTTGCTGCAAGGTTACAAACGAATATCCGCATACGCAAACGCTGTCTTCGGCGTTGACTTCTCTGCCGCACTTGGGACACAGTTTGGTTGCGGGTGCAACTTTTAACGGAGCGCCGCAATTACGGCAAAAATTTGCCATCGGATTGTTGCGCGTGTGGCATTTGTGGCACAGCACGGGCTCTTCGGGAACCTTTAACTGTATGCCGCAACGCGAACAATACTTGGCGTTGAGCGCATTGGAGTTGCCGCAACGCGTACAGATATTGAAACTGTTGGAACTGTTCATTGCAGATCTCCTTACTTGGTACGTTTTTGCCCGCAATTGGAGCAAAAAATATCTTCCTTGCTGTTGGCATGCTCGCATACGGGGCATACCCATTTTTCGATAGAATCGGGCTCGACGCCGTCAAACGAATAGCGGCATTTGGTGCAAAAGGCGTTTTCGGCGGGATTTTCCGTGCCGCAAACGGGACAATACTTTTTGGGAATTTCGATTTCCAACTTTAAGCCGCATTGCACGCAAAACGCTTCGTCGGGATTGTTGAGCGCGCCGCAATTGGGACAAATTATCTTTTTGCCCGCGGCGTTTTCCAAAAAAGCCTGTTTTACGGTAAGATCGCCGAGATTTTGACTTTCGTGTATTACCTGCAACTCTTCCGTTTCGGCGTCTACCAACGAACAGTAGCAATACGCGCAATAAATTGCGTCCAAAGTGTTTAGCCTGCCGCAGTGCGGACATATTTTGCGCTGAACTATGCGATGATCGTGCAAACTTGACACCGCCGTGCCGCATTTGTCGCAAAAAATGGACGTTATGGGCACTATTGCGCCGCAATGGGGACATTTGGCTGTTTCGGACGGTATGGAAATTACGCTGCCGCCGTATATATCGGAATTTTCTTCGCGCAAATTGACGGGGCTGGGAACATACCCTTCGCCGTCGTTAGCGTCGTCGCCAAGCGCACCGCCGCAATTGACGCAGTGCTTGAATGCCCTGTCGTTTACAGTGCCGCAATGCGGACAAACCACTTCTTCCTGCATTATAAAAACATCGTTACCGCAGTTACAACAAAACAACGAATCGTTGGAATTGAGTTCTCCGCAGTTTTTGCAAATTTTCATACCGTTACCTTTGTGCCCCGAAAATTACTGTTTTTTACTATACACCAAAACGGCGACTTTGTCAACGTGTGGCTAAATTGCGGGATTGAAACCGTCCTTTAAGTTGACTATCTCGTTGAATACCAAATTGCCGTCGGCGCTGTCGCGATCCAACACGTAGTACCCCACGCGCATAAACTGAAATTTGTCTTCCACCTGCGCGGAAAGCAAACTCGGCTCTGCCTTGGCGGTTACTACTTGCAAACTGTTTGCATTGAAACGCAAATTGAAATCGGTTACGCCGTCCTGCACGTCGGTAAGCAAACTTTGCAATTTGCGCACGGTGATATCTATGCAATCGGCGGCGTTTACCCACTGAATTACGCCTTTTACTTTTACTCCGCTGGTATCTTCGCCCGACTTGGAATTGGGCACGATTGAACAAATCAACTGTTTGACGGTGCCGTCGTCGTTAAGCGCCACGTCGTCGCAATGCAATATATACGCGCCTTTGAGCCGCACATAGCCGTCGGGTTTGAGACGGTGATATTTGGGCGGCGGAACCAAGGCAAAATCCGCACGGTCGATGTAAATGCGGTTGGAAAACGTTACGTTGCGATAGGTTACGTTGTCCGCATTGGGATTGTTTTCGACGGACAATTGCTCGCTGCCGTTGTAATTTGTTATTGTTACGGGAAGCGGATCGAACACTGCCATTACTCGGTTGGCGGTACGGTTGAGTTCGTCGCGCACGCAGGACTGCAAATACGACTCCTGCACTTCGCTGTTGGCTTTGCTTACGCCTATTCGCTCGCAAAAATCGCGTAATGCCGCCGCCGGATAACCGCGCCTGCGCAAACCCGAAAGCGTGGGCATGCGCGGATCGTCCCAGCCCATTACCTTGCCTTCGTCAACCAACTTTTTGAGATAACGCTTGGACATTATTGTGTTGGTAATGTTTAGACGGGCAAATTCTATCTGCTGAGGACGCGGTTGGGGAAATTCGCACTCGCGCACTACCCAATCGTACAGCGGACGATGATCTTCGAACTCTAAGGTGCAAATAGAGTGCGTTATGCCTTCGTGCGCGTCCTCGATGGGGTGGGCGAAATCGTACATAGGATAAATGCACCATTTGTCGCCCGTGTTGTGGTGAGTGGCGTGCAACACGCGGTAAATAACAGGGTCGCGCATATTGAGATTGGGCGACGCCATATCTATTTTTGCGCGCAAAACTTTGCTGCCGTCGGGATAAACGCCGTTTCGCATTTGGTAGAACAATTGCAGGTTTTCGCTGACGGAACGGTTGCGATAGGGACTTTCGACGCCGGGTTCGGTCAATGTTCCGCGGCGTTCGCGTATTTCGTCGGCGCTTTCGTCGCTGACGTACGCCAAACCCTTGTTGATGAGTTTTACCGCGCAATCGAACATCACGTCGAAATAGTCGCTGGCAAACAGCAACTTGTCCCAAGTAAAGCCCAGCCAGGTTATATCGCGCTTGATGCTTTCGACATACTCCTGATCTTCCTTGCTGGGGTTGGTGTCGTCAAAGCGCAGATTGCACTTGCCGTTGTATTTGTTTTTTATTCCGAAATTTATGCACAGACTTTTGGCGTGCCCGATGTGCAAATAGCCGTTGGGCTCCGGCGGAAAGCGCGTGCATACCTGCGTTACTTTGCCGCTTGCCAGATCGCTGTCTATTATATCTTCGATGAAATTTTTGAATTCGCTCATATTATTTTGTACGGGCGTGCGCCCGTTGCTCCGATAATTTATTTTTGCTCGCCGTTTTCGCCGATAAACGCGCCTTCTTCGGCGGACTCGCCCGTGTATTCAACGGGGGCAAATTCCGTTTCGGGCGGTTGCTGTTCGGACTGAGTTTGCGCGGCGGGAATAATGTTGCCGTGCATGGCAATGTAGTCTTCGTCCGCAAAACGCACGGTTTTGCCCAGCCACCTTAGGTTGATACTGCCCGTTTCGCCGTTGCGGTGCTTGGCGATGATAAGGCTGAACTTGGGCTCGCCGCCCTGCGTGTTGGTGTCCTTGTGGATAAACAAAACGATGTCCGCGTCCTGCTCGATGGCGCCGGATTCGCGCAAGTCGGACAAAACGGGCTCGCTGCCGCCGCCTTCCTTACCCTTTATGTTGCGGATCTCGGCGTCGCGCTTTAACTGCGAAAGGGCGATTACGGGAATGTTCAATTCCTTTGCCAACAATTTGAGCGCGCGGGATATGGACGCGACTTCCTGCTGGCGGCCTTCGTTGCGGGCGTTGTCGCTGCCCGACATCAACTGAATGTAGTCGATAACTACCAGATCCAAACCGTGCTGCGCCTTTAATCTGCGGCACTGCGAAGCGATTTCGGACGGCTTGATGTTGGCATAATCGTTGCCGTACAGGCGCATAGAAGAACAGATGGTCTCCTGCGCAAGACGCAACTTGGCAAGGTCGCCCGTGCCGCCGGGCAAATTGCCGCTTTTGATATATTCCAACGGAACGGTGGACATACTGGAAAGCAAACGCTCGATAAGTTGCTGATTGGACATTTCCAGACTGAACACCGCAACCGTTTTGCCCGTTTTTGCCACGTGTTCGACGATGTTCATTGCCAACGCCGATTTGCCTACGCCGGGACGCGCCGCAAGCACGATGAGTTCGCCGCCGTGCAAACCGTTGGTCATACGGTCAAACCGCGTAAAGCCCGTGGATATGCCGCGGAACTTGTCGGGATCGACAAAACGTTGGTTTATTTCCCACAACGCTTTTGCCGTGTCCTCCGACAGCGACACCAGCCCGCCGTTACTGCCGCCCTGAGACAATTTGAATATCTCTTCTTCGGCAAAAGTTATTGCGTCTTCCGCGCTTGCCAAACTGTAAGCCTTTTGCGTAACTTCGCTGCAAATGCGAATAAGTTGGCGCATCTTGGACGCGCGCAAAACAATTGCAAGATATTCGCCGTAATTGGCTGTGCCCGGCAAAAAGTCGTTGAGCCGAGTTATGTATTCGACGTCGCCGACCTTGTCCAAATCGCCGCTACGCCGCAAATAGTCGATAACCGAAGCGATATTTACCGTATCGGCGACATTTTCGTCCCCGGATTTGTGCGTATAGGACGAAATTTCTTTCATTGCGGAAAATATTATCGCGTGATTGCGCTGGTAAAAATCTTCCGGCGAAAGCGCGGCTATGATTTCCGCCTGAAACGCCGCGTCGCGTAAAATACAGCACAAAATACTTTGTTCCGCTTCGACGCTGTTGGGCATTGTAATTGCCGTAATTTTTTCTTCTTTTTTTGCCGGCATAGTATCTCCTTTTGTGGCAGGTAGGCTTTGCGCGCCGTTTCAGACGGCGTTTGGCGGCGAAAATTGCGTTATTAAAGCAACAAACGCGCCGCAACGCATACCATAGGTATTTTAATTATACTAAATATTGCCGTATAAATCAATAAAATAAAAACAAAAGTTTACTAATTTGTAATGGGTTTGTTAAAAATTTGGGCGGACATGCCGACAAGACGAGTTGTGAGCGGTCTGGCAAAAACGGCAATTACGTGTTTTACGGCGGTTTTGTGCCGCAACCGCGTAAAAGTATTTGAAAAAACAAACAAATTTGCAAAAAAGTTTAATTATACTTTGCGCACAAAGGCGCGCTTGTGTACCGCAAGATGTAAAGGCAATGACATTTACCCGCAAGCGGACGCTCGAAAAACTTACGCAACCGCGCGTGACGGGCGAAAACGGGTAGGGCATGTTGCCCTGTCGCCACAAACTCCGTGCCGCAATACCGCGAGTTGCGTAGGCGAGAGAGTTGCACAATCAAAGGTAAGGTTCATACGGCGCGCAACGTCCACCGCGAATAGCGAGTGCGAGCGAGTTGCGCGGACGTTATCGTTACGGCAACAGGTCGTTTTCGCGCGGCAATGTTCCGCGCGCCACCACCATATCCACGCGTTTGTATTTATTGGCGCGAATGAGCAACGTTTTTACCAATTTGCCGTCGGCGTAATAATTGAGATAGGACTTGCTTTCCACGCCGTCCGAACCGGGCGTTATTATCTGCGTTTGGTCGGCGTACACAAGTTGGGGATATTTGACGGGGTCGTTTACCACCACCGTTTGAAATTTGTCGCGTTTTTCGCTGCTTACACGCTCGACAAAATATTTGTTGGGCTTGCCGTAAATATCGAAACGCACAACTCCGTCGTAAACGTGCGCGGCAATGTACACGGGAAATTCGGAGTCGTTTGTAAAGGTCAAGTCGGCGGCGCCGTAACTTACCATTGCGTCGAACCCCGCCTTTACGTAGGACGATACCAGCGAGTGAGCGACCGCTTGGGGCAAAAACTCCGCCAACAACAATGCGTTGTACAACGTTGTGGATACCTGACACACTCCGCCGCCCACGCCGTCGGCGTAATTGCCGTTGAGTATTACTTTGGCGTTTTTGTAGCCCGTTTGCAACGTGCGCTCGCCCACCGTATCGTTAAACGAAAACGTTTGACCCGCCTGTACCGTTGTGCCGTTAATCGAGGCTACGGCTTTGCGAATGTTGTACGTTCTGTTGGCGTTGGCCGCGTTAAACGACGTGGAAAAGGACGCTTTGAGTACGGTATTTTGCTTCAATTGCCGCACTGTTACAGCCTGATCCGTTACGACGGGCAAATTGATATTGATGGTTTTGCCGCGCGAAGTAAGCGCAGTTTCGAACAGTTTTCGCACGTCGATATGCACGCCGTTTTGTTCGCGTTCGTACTCGAAGCCCTTTGCCGAAAAGTTGACGCGGGCGTCCCGACGCGTTTGCTCGACATATTCGAAATGCCTTACAACGGACATAAAATCGGGCAAAATATAGTTGCAAATTGCGTCAAAAGGCAACCCCATCTGCAATAATCGGCAATATAAGTGCATTTTTTGCCGCGCGCCCGAATAAAACTCTCGCTGCTCAGCCTGATCGGCGCAGGCGGAAATTTTGTCGCTTAGGCGATACGAGCAAACGTCGCCGTCGTACACCGCGTCGAACCGAACGTCCCACGGACAAAGCGTTTGCGCGCTTGCCTGCGCATATACAAAAACGCTCGCCAACATTGCGAGCGTAATTACGGTAAAAATAAACTTTTTTGTCATATTCCCAATATAATCCGAGTGTATGCCGTGGGCGAAAAACTTTTTGCGCCGAGTTCCACGCCGTGCGTGTAATCGTGAAAATCGCTGCCGCCGGTTACGATAAGTTTGTATTTTTTTGCCATTTTGGTGTAAAACTTACGCTCGGTACTATTGTGTGTAAAATAGTTCGCTTCGATACCACCCAGACCGGACAGAACAAGCGGTTTGAGAAATTTTTCAAATTCCACGGGATTTAAGCGCAGTTGCTTGGGATGCGCCAGCACGGGAATACCGCCGAAACGCAATGTAAAACGTATGGCTTCGACGGGGGTAAGTCGGCGCGTATTTACAAAGCAGGATTTGCCCGTACCCAAATACTTGTCGAACGCTTCCGGCACGTCTTTGCAATAGCCGAGTCGCACCATTTCGCGAGCAATGACCGCGCGACCGACCGAACCGTTGGCACGCAAGGCGTCCAGATCCACCGCCATTCCGAGTTGATTGAGTTTTTCGACAATCTTGGCGTTGCGAACATCGCGAAATTGCGCTATTACCTGCATTTCCTGTGTAAATTCGGGCGCAGTTACGTCGATATTGTACGCCAAAATGTGTACGTCCTGCCCCGCAACCGCCGAAAGTTCGGCTCCGACGACAAATTTCATCCCCACCTGTCGGGCATATTTTTGCGCGCGTATACTGCCGCCGAACGTGTCGTGATCGGTAATGGATATGCAGTTGAGACCGCGATTTTTTGCCATGTCAACTATTTCTTCGGGGCTGAAAATGCCGTCCGAACAGTTGCTGTGTATGTGTAAGTCGCATTTCATACCGAAACTATACCAAATTTTGCCGATGTTGTCAACCGTGCGCGTTTGCGCGGGTGGCAGCCATTTTACGCGCGGCGGCTTACGCGGCAATACAAACGCTGCGCGGTGATTGCGCAAAAAAAGGCTATTGCAAATTTGCGGCAATAGCCTGTTTGTACGGCGTATCGAGCGCCGTTGTGAGTTGAATTTGGGGGGGGCAAATTAAGCAAACGTTACTCCGCGGTTGCGGCAAGACGTTTGCGTATGCCGTCGATTATCATAGAAATTGCTATCTCGTTGTGTCCGCCCTGCGGTATGATAAGGTCGGCTTTGGCTTTGGACGGTTCCACAAATTGCTCGTGCATGGGCTTTACGGTGCCGAGATATTGGTCGATTACCGACTGCATACTTCTGCCGCGCTCGTTTACGTCGCGACTGAGACGGCGAATAAACCGCACGTCGGCGTCGGCGTCTACAAACAGTTTGATGTCGCACAGTTTGCACAGCGTGGCGTCGGTATAAATAAGTATGCCTTCGACGATAATTATACGCGCGCTTTGCGTGCGCTGCCACTCGCTGTTGCGACGATATTCGGCAAAGTCGTACGTGGGGTGCATTATTGCGTTGCCGTCCTTTAAGCGGCGCACGTGTTCGATGAGCAATGCCGTGTCGAGCGAATCGGGGTGGTCGTAATTGAGTTTGCTGCGCTGTTCGAAAGTAAGTTCGTCGTGCGGCTTGTAATAGTAATCGTGAGAAAGCATTACGGCGTCGCTGCCGAACGCATCGAAAAGTTTTTGCGCTACCGTTGTTTTGCCCGACGCAGTGCCGCCGGCGATACCTATAACAATTCTGTCCATTTGTACACCTCGGCATAATTGTAACAGACCGGAACGCGTATTGTCAAACTATTGCGGGGCGGCGTGCGCGCAATAGGAAAAAAATCGTAAAAAAAGCCGTAACGTTACGTCAATATTGCGCAAATAGCCGCAAAAAAGCGTGCAAGCGCAAATTTACGCAGTGCGACAGCGCCGGCTACGAGCAATAAATATTGCGCGGATTGCGTAATTGCAGTTGACAAATGCGAAATAAAGTTTTATACTATCAATGATATTGGGGTATCGCCAAGCGGTAAGGCAACGGATTCTGACTCCGTCATCCGCAGGTTCAAATCCTGCTACCCTAGCCAAGCGGGCAACTGCGCTTTTGGTTGCAACGGAAAGGAAGCACTTTTGGGTGCTCCCTTTTCCTTTGCTGTCCTTTTGCTTGTTGCCCTTTTCTGTCGTGTAGACAGGACAGTTTGAATTATGTAGCACTCCACTGCGTTTCGTTTACCTTGCGCTTCGCTTAGGACAAATCCTGCTACCCTAGCCAAGCGGGCAACTGCGCTTTTGGTTGCAACGGAAAGGAAGCACTTTTCAGTGCTCCCTTTTCCTTTGCTGTCCTTTTGCTTGTACACCATATAAGTCAATATCATAACTTGCGGGGCCCCCAATAAGACGTAGCGCAGCAGTCTTGTTGGGGAGAGGAGCAACCGCCCGACAGCGGTACCGTCTGCGCTTGCACAGGCGAGGCTGTCATAGCGCGAGTTGCGACGATGTAGCACTCCACTGCGTTTCGTTTACCTTGCGCTTCGCTTAGGACAAATCCTGCTACCCTAGCCAAGCGGGCAACTGCGCTTTTGGTTGCAACGGAAAGGAAGCACTTTTCAGTGCTTCCTTTTCGTTTATATTGAACTATATTGTACTATATTACAAATTTAATCGGGGTCGCATACGTCGCCGAAAGTGCGAATTACGACGTTTACCGTATCGTAGCCGTAACCGCGGTACAACAAATAACGTTGAAGTTTTTGCAATGTTTTGACGTCTGCCGTTTTGCCGCGCATATACTTTTGCGCAAGGGCGCTTGCGTTGTTGAGCGCTTGGTCGCCGTCCATTTGCGAATATTCGTCGGCGCGCGTTACGGATATGCCCTTGCCGATAAGTTCCTGCCTTATTCGGCGCGAACCTTTTGTGGCGCTGTTTTGGCGGGCGTACATCTGGGCGTACGCGTCGTCGTCGAGATAGCGCAACTGTTTCAGACGGTCGATGGCGTAATCCACTGTCTGCGCGGTATATCCTTTGCGCGTGAGATAATCGCGCATTTGCTTGCAGGTTTTGCTTGCGCGAGACAAATAATCGATTGCGCGCTGCAAAGCCATCGAACGTTCGCTATCCGCAATTGCCTGCTGCAATTTGGCTGCGGATACGTCCTGTCCTATCTTCAAACCCAACTTCATTACCGTTACCATTTCCAGAGCAAAAGCGTACTCGCCATCCACGTATATGTTGGCGCGGGTCTTGTTGTTTTTTTGAATTTGCATATCGGTAATTTTGGGCATAGGTATCCTTTGTTGCGGCATCGCGCAACGGTACGCGCTGACGTGTGAAAAAGCCGTACTTGCTGATACGGCTATTATAACACATCGCAAAACAAAATTCAACCGAGAGCGGCATTTAACTGCGCAAACGATGATATTTGTCTACCGCTTGCGAATACTTGGACGCCAATTTGGACAAGTAGGTTTGCTTTTCGGCGGGAGACAAACCCGCCATATATTCCTTGTCCGCAAGGCGCATAATGGGGTCGCTTACAAGTTCATCGCTGTCCAACATAGCTTCCACCTTGGCGTAAAACTCCTGTTCTTCGCAAAAACCGTCGTAATCGTAAATGCGACGCTGTAATTTACGGCGTTCTTCTTCGCCGACTTTGCGGCTGTTTAGCCCCATTGTGGCGGCAACTTGCTTTTCGGTTTGTATATCGCTCTTGGCTTGCTCCCAAAAGCCGCTCTTCATGCGCTCCTTGGCACGCTTGGCGTATTCTTTGAACGTAGACATTCGTCCCTCCGCAAACAATTGTATATTTTGTCGAAAACTTGTCATAAAAAACAAACTGCTTACCGTATCGTGGTAAGCAGTCTTCTTTGGTGTTGTCTGTTAAAACTCAGGTTCTGTTGCGTTTACGTGCCGCTTCGGCTTTCTTTTTACGTCTTACGCTGGGTTTTTCGTATTGTTCCTTCTTGCGAAGGTCGCCAATGATACCGTCGCGGGCGCAACGTCTTTTGAAACGGCGCAGTGCGCTGTCCAACGTTTCATTTTCGCCAACTTTGATGGTTGCCATGTTTTTTCGCCTCCTTTCCGTATCAGTGGTTAATTTGAATGCTTGTATATTATCGCACATAAAAGCGCCGATGTCAATTGTTTGACGGCAACAGAGTGCAAATAAAATATTATTTGAGCGCCAATTTGTCGCATACCGATTGCAAATCGATATCGCGTTTGCCGCTTAGCGGCCACATTTCAAGTCCGTCGCCGTTTTTGCGCGGTATTATGTGAAAATGCAAATGGAAAACGCTTTGCTCCGCCGCTTTGCCGCTGGCGTTAAACACGTTTACCCCGTCGAATCCGCAATCGTTTACGTAGTGATTGCTTATTGTTTTGACTGCGTTTATTACCGCGGCAAGACTGTCGGGATCGCAATCCAACACGTTTACGCAATGCCGCTTGGGAATTACCAACGTGTGCCCGTAGGCGTCGCACGCGATATCCAAAAAGGCGTACACTTTGTCGTCCTCGTAAATTTTATATGACGGAATTGCGCCGTCGATTATTTTACAGAAAATGCAGTCGTCCATAGTCGTTTCTCCTTGTTGAGTTTTTTATTTGTTGTTGTCGCCGCAAAATACCGCGCCGCTTGCGCCGTCCGAATAGGGACGCTTGATTTGCACGTTGCAAATTGCGCCTTCGGACGCTTTGCCCGTAAAATACACGCGCAAATACTGCGGAGTGTAACCTTCCCAATAGCCGTCGCGCTTGCGTTCGCACAACACGGGTTGCACCGTTCCGCACAAACCGCGTGCAAAATTTTGCTTTAATTGCGCCTTTACCAGCCCCAAAGAGTGCGCGCGCTGCAATTTTACGGTTGCGTCTACGTCCTGCCAACCGTATGCCGCGGTACCTTCGCGCGGGGAATAGGGAAATACGTGTACATCGGCAAAGCCCACTTGTTTTACAAAACGGCACGTTTGCGCAAATTCGTCGTCGGTTTCGCCGCAAAAGCCCACTATTATGTCGGTAGTTATTGCCGCGTCCGGAAAGACATTGCGAATTTTTTGCACGGCGCCGAGATATTGCTCGGTAGTATACTTGCGATTCATTCGTTTGAGCACGCTGTTGCAACCGCTTTGCAACGACAAGTGAAAATGCGGGCAGAAATTTATCTTTTTGAGACTGTCGAGCAACTCGTCGGTAATTACGCGCGCTTCCAAACTGCCCAGACGTATACGCGTTTGCACGCCGCAAAGCGCATCGAACAGTTGCGGAAGGCTCTCGCCCGTATCGGCGCCGAATTGCGATATATCTATGCCGATAAGTACCGTTTCGGCACTGCCGGCTTGCCTTACTTCGTCAACTACGTCCGCAATTTTACGGCTGCGGCTACGCCCGCGCAAATACGGCACGATACAATAACTGCAAAAGTTGTTGCAACCGTCCTGTATTTTGACAAAAGCGCGCGTGCGCGACTGTGCCGAAATGCCCGATTCCGCGTAGACGGAAGGCAATTCTTCCACGTCTACGCCCGTAACGCCGCTTTCAACCGCATTGACGATGGCGGTTTTGTCCGCAACGCCCTTGATAAACGTTACATTGGCTATATCGGCAAATTGAGCGCTGTTTTTTTGCGCGGCGCAACCCACGACAAGCACCTTGCAATCGGCGTTGAGCGCGCGTGCGCGCGCCACAAGTTGACGGGATTTCTTTTCCGCTTCGGCGGTAACGGCGCAGGTGTTGAGAATAAACACGTCCGCCTTATTCAGACCGTGAAACGCCGTGTGCCCCGCCTGTTGCAAACGGGATATTATTTGTCCGCTTTCGTAAAGGTTGGTTTTGCAACCCAAAGTAAATACCGAAACGACCATATACGACCTACCTTGCGCGCAGCAACATGGCGCGCCACTCGCCCTTGGCGGACGTATGCAACACATCGAATACGTCGCCGTACAGTTGCGTTACCTGCTGCAACTTGACGTCCAATATGCCCGACAGCACTACCGTCGTGCCGCTGTGTACTACGGACGATATTTCGCCGTGCAACAACTGCAATATGTCGGCGGTAAGGTTGGCAAATACCACGTCGAACTTGCCCGAAACTTGTTGTGTAAGATCGCCCGTTACTATATTGCAACGCTCCGACAATCCGTTGATTTGCGCGTTGTGCGCGGCAATTTCGGTCGCCTGTCGATCGACATCTACCAATACTGCCCTTTTGGCGCCCAACAACAGCGAGCCGAGACCGAGTATGCCGCTGCCGCAACCAACGTCCAATACCGAACAGCCGTCGAGATCGATTTGCTCGGCATAATCGATACACATAGACGTAGTTTCGTGCTGACCCGTGCCGAACGCAATGCCCGTATCCAACAGCAAGACCTTCTTGTCAGTTGTAACGCTTTGCCACTCCGGGCAAATTACCAACTTGTCCGTTTCGATGGGGCGAAAAGTTTGTTTCCAAGTGTCTACCCAAGCGTTGCCGTCTACGGTGTTTACCGTAATTTTCAGACTGCCCGCGTCGCTGAGCGTTGCAAAACGCGCGCGTAAAAAATCGAGAACACGCGGAGTGTCCTCTAAATTGCAGTAACCTTTGACAATAACTTCGTCCGCGTACCTGCTGTCGGCGATGTCGTCCTTGTAATCCCAACTTGCGTTATTGTAAAGGTCGTTTTTGTCATAAATACTAACGCCGTCCATACAAACCTCCTGTACGAAGTAAGCCACTACTTCCGACATACCGGACGTTGTATAAACGGCAATTTCGCTGAATTCCATTGTTATACCTTATTTTATAAGAATATCGATCAATTTTTTCGCATTTTCCCATTCGCGCCTGTTAATTTCGTACAAAGCGCGACCTTTTTCGGTTATTGTATAGTATTTGCGCGTGGCGCCGACGTTTTCGCCCCAATAACCCTTGATGCACTCCATATCCTCCAACCTGTGGTATGCCGAGTACAGACTTTGCTCGTTGGGTACATATAGGTTATTTGTCTTTTTTGTAATAAATTTGCGAATCTCATTGCCGTACTTGGTACCGCTCAATAACGCCGATAAAACAAACGTATCGATGTGCCCGCGAAGTAAGTCGCTGGATATAACTTTCATTATCTGCTCTCCGTTACTATGTCTGTAATATAGGTTAGCATTTATCGACAAATTTGTAAAGCGACAAAAGGGCATTTTTGAAAAAATAATTTATGAATTTTTTTTTCGCAAATATGAAACACTATGAAACATTTTACGACAAAATGCGACGATAAAACAAAATGGTAAAATTAACCACTTTTGACGTATTTTTGCGGTAATTTTGCAATAAAACGCGCAAATTCGGTTAAAAAAGCGACGTTTTTTAGGTCAATTTAACCATTTGTTATACTTATATCGCATATACCGACCAATTATGTTATGTTGCGCCGTAACGCAAAAAACAGACACTTTTTTCACAACTTGCAAAGGGCGCACCAACCCGTGCAAGTGTGTAAAAAGGCGCGCGCAGTTAAAGGTTTGCACATACGCCCGCATACTCCGCAAAAAGCCGTACAAGCGCGCAAAAAGGTGCCGCTAAGTACGGAGCAAAAAATTACGCCGCGGCTGCAAAAAGGCGCGCGCGGCGATTGAAATAATATTTATGAGCGGATGTAAACGCGATAACGCGAACAGAACCGACTATTTGTTGTAAATTTTGGCTATCTCGTCGAGATACGCCTTGCGTTTGGCATAATTTTTTATCGAGCAGTCGCGTTCGAATTCTTCCAAAACCTTTTTTTGACTGCGCGTAACGCCGCGCGGCACTTCGACGCTGATCGTAACAAACAAGTCGCCCGTTACTCCGCGCGCGGTTTTGATACCTTTGCCGCGGAAACGCAACGTTTCGTTGTTGTTGGTGCCTTCGGCAAGATTGTGAATAAACACTCCGTCGGGAGCGGGGATTTCGATCTGACCGCCGCACACAGCCGTGGAAAAACTGACGGGAACGGTTACGTACAAATCGAGATTGTCGCGCTTGAACAGCGTACTCGGGCGCACGGATATTTCCAACAGCAAATTGCCGTTGCGACCGTTGCCGCGCGGAGCGTTGCCTTCGCCCGCAAGTTGAAGCACGGCGCCGTTTTCCACGCCGGCGGGAATGGACACGTTGATAACTTTGTTTTTGTTTACTACGCCTTTGCCGCCGCACACTTTGCAACTTTCGGTTACTATCTTGCCCGTGCCGCCGCACTTGTCGCATGCGCCCACGGTGATCTGCTGACCGAAAATGGTATTTTGCACGCGGCGCACTTGTCCGCTGCCGCCGCACTTGTCGCACGTTTTGAGATGAGCGTCGTCCTTGGCGCCCGTGCCGTTACAGGCGGTACACTTTTCCACGCGGGTAAAGTTAACGGGCTTTTTGCAACCCAAGATCGACTCCATAAACGTAAGTTGAATTGTGTAGGTTATATCGCTGCCCACCGAACTTTGCGACGAACGGCGGCGCGACGACGAGCGAAAACCGAACGCGTCGCTGAACATATCGAAAATATCGTCGAAACCCGTTGCCGTAAAGCCGCTGCCCTGAAAGGGATTGTAGCCGCTTGCGCCGCCCATATCCATTTCGCCGCGGTCGTATTTGCCGCGCTTGTCGGGATCGCCCACTACCGAATACGCTTCGTTTATTTCCTTGAACTTTTCGGCGGCGGCATTGTCGCCGGGGTGCAAATCGGGGTGGTATTGCTTGGCAAGTTTGCGGTAGGCGGATTTTATTTCGTCCTGCGAAGCGCTTTTGCTTACGCCGAGTATTTTGTAATAATCTTTTACTGGCATTGTTACCTCTATACGACAACGAAAAGTCTTGTGTTAAACATAAGACTTTACGTTGGTCGCGTTTAGTA
The DNA here is from genome assembly GCA_947629985.1 of uncultured Clostridia bacterium. Lineage (GTDB taxonomy): Bacteria > Bacillota > Clostridia > Christensenellales > CAG-314 > Fimimonas. Next base: position 308,599 of record CANRFV010000001.1, read on the forward strand.
TAAATGTGTGTGCGGTCAAACCGCAACGGTATGCGCCGAAATTACTTCTTGTCCGCGTCGGATACGTCGTAATTTACTTCGCTGCCGTCCGCTTGCTGTGCGGAATTGGCTTGCGCCTGTTGATAGAACTTTTGGAAAATGGACGCCGAACTTTGCGCAATGCGATCGGTTTCGGCTTTGAATTCTTCGGTGGTTGCGTCCTGCTTGCCGAGAACTTCCTTGCCTTTGGCGATTTCTTCTTCCAACTTTTGCTTGTCGCCCGCCTCGAGTTTGTCGCCGCTTTCGCGAATGAACTGTTCCAAAGACAAAATCATCTGGTCAAGTCCGTTGCGCGCTTCTACCGCTTCGCGGCGTTTTTTGTCCTCTTCGGCGTACTTTTCGGCGTCTTTGACCGCCTTGTCGATGTCGGCTTCGGACAGGTTGGTGGACGAAGTTATCGTTACGGATTGTTCCTTCTTGGTGCCGAGATCCTTGGCGGTTACGTGTACGATACCGTTGGCGTCGATGTCGAACTTGACTTCGATTTGCGGAATTCCGCGCGGAGCGGGAGCGATACCCGTAAGCGAGAAACGTCCGAGCGTTTTGTTGTCGGCTGCCATTTCGCGTTCGCCCTGCAATACGTGAATGTCGACTTCGGTTTGATTGTCTGCCGCAGTGGAGAAGATTTGCGACTTGCTGGTGGGTATGGTTGTGTTGCGTTCGATAAGTTTAGCGGTTACGCCGCCCAAAACTTCGATACCCAACGACAACGGAGTTACGTCCAACAACAGTACGTCTTTTACTTCGCCGCCGAGTACGCCGCCCTGAATTGCTGCGCCGATAGCGACGCATTCGTCGGGGTTGATGCCCTTGTAAGGTTCCTTACCGCAGTAATTTTTGACCGCTTCGACAACGGCGGGAATACGCGTGGAGCCGCCTACCAATATTACGCGGTTGATGTCGGCATTGGTAACGCCTGCGTCCTGCATAGCGTGCTTCATAGGCTCGATGGTCTTTTTTATAATGCCGTCGATAAGGCTTTCGAATTTGGCGCGGGTAAGTTCGATTTCAAGGTGTTTGGGTCCGGTTGCGTCGGCTGTGATGAAGGGCAACGATACCGTGGTTTTAAGCGTAGAGGACAGTTCGATCTTGGCTTTTTCCGACGCTTCCTTTAAGCGTTGCAAAGCCTGCTTGTCGTTGGACAAGTCGATACCGCTGGTCTTTTTGAATTCGGCAATAAGGTATTCCATTACCAATTGGTCGATGTCGTCGCCGCCCAAACGGTTGTTGCCGTTGGTTGCCAACACTTCGAATACGCCGTCGCCGATTTCGAGAATGGATACGTCGAACGTGCCGCCGCCCAAGTCGTAAATAAGAATTTTTTGATTTTTGTTTTCGCCCTTGTCAAGCCCGTACGCAAGCGCAGCCGCGGTAGGCTCGTTGATTATACGCAAAACTTCCAAACCGGCAATTTTGCCCGCGTCCTTGGTTGCCTGACGTTGTGCGTCCGAAAAGTATGCGGGTACGGTAATAACCGCCTGCGTAACTTTGTCGCCCAAATACGCTTCGGCGTCCGCTTTGAGTTTGGACAAAATTATTGCCGATATCTCTTGCGGCGAATAATGTTTGCCGTCGATGTTTACTGTGTAGTTGGAGCCCATTTCGCGCTTGATGGACAATACCGTTCTGTCGGCGTTTACAACCGCCTGACGTTTGGCAACTTGTCCCACAAGGCGTTCGCCGTCCTTGGTAAAGCCCACGATGGACGGAGTTGTTCTGTTGCCTTCGGCATTGGCGATAACAACGGGTTCGCCGCCTTCCAATACCGCTACGCAACTGTTAGTTGTTCCAAGGTCTATACCGATAATTTTTCCCATAATATATGTTCTCCTTTTAGATAAATTTAGTTTATTTTACCGAAATGATCGGTTAGTTTTGTTTTAAGCGCCTACTATTACTTCGGCATAGCGCAAAATTTTGTCGCCGATTACGTAACCCTTTTTGTATACGTCCACAACGATGTCTTTTTTGTCCTCGCCGCAGTCTGTTTTGGAAAGGGCGTTCATGCGTTTGCAATCGAAGGGCTGCCCCATTACGTCCATTTCTTCCACGCCGCACTGCTTTAATATGTCGGTAAATTGGTTGTACACCATAACAAACGCTTTGAGATTGTCGTCTGTAAGGTGCTGTTTGGCACGTTCGAAATCGTCGCACACGGCAATAAACTTGGCAAGAACCGTTTGCGCGCCTTCGGCTTTGGACTGCTCGGCGCTGAAACTCATGCGGCGTTTGTAACTTTCGAAATCGCTCTTCATTGCCACAAGTTGATTGAGATACGTATCCGATTTGTCTGCCGAACTTTGCAGACGGTTGCAAGTCTTTTGCAATTTGGCGTTTTGCTCGGTCAAGCGCTCCACTTCGGCGATAAGTTTTTCGTTTTCTTCGGTGAGCGCCTTTTCCAATTCCGTCTGTTCAACTTGCGCGGATTGCTGTTGCTGTTCATGTTCGGCGGGTTGTTTGTCTTTTTTCATTTAATCTCCTTACTATCCACAAGATCGATAATTATTTCGCTTATTTTGTCCAATACGGACAAAACCTTTTTGTAATTCATTCGCACGGGACCGATGACGCCAATCGCTCCGCTGACGTTTTCGCCCAGACTTACGCGAGTGGTTACAACCGCGCAACCTTCGGGAGCGTTTTCGTCTGCGCCGATCTTTACCGTTACGCTGCCGTCCGCACCGCCGTCGTTGGTAAGAATACGCGCGATCGTTTCCTTGTTTTCTACCTGTTCCAAAAATTTTTGCGCGTTGCCGGCGTCGGAATACTCGCTGTGCTGCAAAATTTTGCTTTCGCCGTACATTTCCACGTCCATACCGTTCATCAACGAAACCTTTTTGAGAACGTCGATTATTTTTTTGAACAGGGCGTTGTATTGGTAAAATTCGTCGTTTACCAACGCAAAGGGGTAATCGAAATTGATAAATTCGCTTACGTGCTTGCCGCGGAATATCTTGTTGAGCCAATGCTCGGCGCGGGCGATCATATTGCCGTCAAATCCGTCGGGAATGTCCACCATTCCGTCCTTTAATACACGCGCGTCGGTTACAATTACCACAAGCAACTTGCCGTTGGACAAATCCAACAACTTGATCGCCGTGATGGTATCGGACATATCTTCCTTTACCGCAACCGAAGTGTAGTTGGTTATTTCGGCAATTATGTGCGTTACCGCCGTCATTACGTCTTCGAGCGACGTGATCTTGCGCGAAAAATATTCTTCGATAAGATCCGCTTCCGCCGTGGTAAGGTTGCTTTCGTACATAAGTTCGTTTACGTAAAAGCGAAACGCCTTTTCCGACGGTATGCGCCCCGCCGACACATGCGGCTGAATGAGATAGCCCATACTTTCCAATGTGGACAACTCGTTGCGTATGGTTGCGGACGAACAGTCGGACAGATATTCCTGCTGGATATCTTTGCTGCTTACCGGCGTGGGATTGTCGATATAACTGTCTACTACGGCGCACAGTATTTTTTTCTTTCTGTCAGACAACATAGTGTTTTACCGTTATCACAAAAAATATTTGAGTGTTAGCACTCGCAACGCAAGACTGCTAATTTCTGCTAACAATATACTACTATATGCACCGTTTGTCAATAAAATATTCGCATTTTTTTGCAAATTTTGTAAAAATTTTTTTGTTTTGATAAAATTTGCCGTGCGTAAGGGCGACTGCGCGCAAAACCAAACGCTGCAAAACAACAGGTTACGACATTGTTGACCGCAGCGTCAAATTACGGTATAATTAACAGGTACGGGAGAAAAACGATGTTTGAAGAATTACAAATTACGCAATACAACAAATTACTTGCCGACAAGGCGCCTACGCCCGGCGGGGGCAGCGCGTTGGCTGTAATCGGCGCAATTGCCTGCTCGTTGGTGCAAATGACGCTGAATATAACGATAGAAAAAACCGCCGACGAAGAAACGACGCGCTACTTGCGGGAAGAATACACGGCGTTTGTGCGCGCGCAGAAGGCGTTGTACAGGCTGTCCGACGACGACGCGGCGGCATTCGACGGCATTGTAACGTGTCTCAAAATGCCCAAAGGCACGCCGGAAGAACAAAAAACACGGCAAAGCGAATTGCAAAAGCGTTACCATCGCGCGGCTCTTGTGCCGTTGGACGTAATGGCCGTGTGCAAAGACGCATTGCGAAGATGCAAATTGCGCGTAATGCCGCATTTAAGCAAATATGTTGCGTCCGACAGCACCATTGCCGCCGATTTGTTTAATACGGTTATACGCAACAGCGCCGAAAACGTGTACGCCAACACTTGCCGCATAAACGATAGCGCACTGCGGGCAAATTTGGAAGAACAGTGCCGCAAATTGACGGAAGAAATCTGTTGACGCCGCCGTAACCGCGCGTATAAGGCGTACGCTTTGCGCTCGTTGGAACAATCGCTCGCGACGTATTTGTTCGCCGACAGTTACAAAGTACAACACGGGGCTGCACAACCGTTGCGTAAGGCTGCTGTTTGCGATAACCGCTTTTACACGCAACACGGCACACAATCAATAAAGAATATCAATAACCAATATATAAAAAACATAATTATCAACCTATATATACAGGCGCGCGTAAAAGCGCGCTTTTGTAAATTTGCAATTACACCGCTCGGCAACAAAAAAACTCTCGGACGCAACGCCCGAGAGTTTTTTATTGAAAGTCATTATAATTTACGCACGACAACATGCCTTATACAAATCGACAAAGGCAAGTAAAACGTGGGGAAAAGTGCGTAAACTACGCCTGTTTGCAGATTAAGCCCGTACGGCGCGCGTTTGCAGCGTTATTTTGCGGAGACGTCCGTTTGTTCGGCATCCGACTGTTGCTCGCAAACGGCGTCGGAAAGTTCGGCGGAAACTATGGGCGTTTCGTCCACCACATCGGCGCTTATTTCGGCAAGTTTTGCCGCGCGGAAAGCCTTGTTGCTGCGCTTGACAAAATACGTGGGAACAAACATCAATGCCGAAACCACCGCCGCAAACAAAAACAGTTCAAACGGATAAACGGGATCGCCCGTGTTGTAGCCTACGTCCTGCGGAATGGGAAAATATCCCGCTTGATCGACGGGCGCAAATACGCCTTCGCCTGTGCTTACAAATTCGCCCACTTTCGGTCCGAAACCGTTGATGATTATCGGGCAAAAAATGCTTGCGATGATCATAGGCAAGGTTACGAATATTATTATTCGCACGCCCTGAAAACAACCCGCCTTTTCCGCAGGGGTATAGTCGCGCGCGGTGGCGTTGAACAAACCGGCGGCAAGCAGCGACGCGCTTTCGACCAGCGTTCCGCCCGCGATGAACAGTATGTACACGGCGGTCATATTGTTGCCGACGAATTTAATCATATACACCAACAATCCGCCCAACACGCCCGCCGCCGCAACGGGGTAAAAGAATTTGTCTTTACCGAACTTGTCCATTACCTTGCCGCCCACTACCGCCATTACAGCCGAAAGCAAAATTACCGCGGCAAGCGGAATTACAAATTTGTCGCCGAAACCCAACGTGTATTGCAATATCATTATCATATAGGGTTGCCACAACTGCATTGCAAGCCCGCTGAGCATCATACCGATAAGGCAAATGTAGATCATTTTGTGCTTTTTGATACTGCTCGGGCGAAAACCGTAAACTACTTCGGACATATACCTGCCCGACTTGTCGGGGCGTAAGTTGGGGCTGTCCTTTAATAAAAACAAGCCCGCAACGCCGGCAAAAGCGGTCATTCCGCCCAAAATAATGAAGAACAACGACCAATTGCCCTGTTGAGTAAGCCCGTCAAAGCCCACAAAAATAATCATAAGCGCGGCAACAGGCATAATGGACAAGATAATGTCCACAAAGCCGCGGTTGGTAATATCGGTTACGTCGGTAACCCAAGACGAAAACGCCGCGTCGTTGGAGATAGAACCGAACACCGTCATTACGCAGTCCATAATTACAAATATAATCACGGCGCTTACAATATCTTGTTCGGAGTAATGTTCGTTGCCGAACAGCGCAAAACTTGCCGTTACCAAGCCCCATATTATGTAGCCCCAGGCAATAAACACTTTGCGCTTGCCCAAACGGTCGGACAGCACGCCGCCGAAAATTGTTACCAATGCCGCAACGATAGCGCTTGCGGCGACCGTCGCGCTGGTTGCCCAACCGTCCGCGGTAATTTGCTTTTGAATATATGTGGAAAAGTACATATTTTCCACCATCCAGGCAAGTTGCCCCATCAGACCGAATATCACAATGGACAGCCACACGCTTGCGCCGAGTTTGTTGGATTTTTTTATTACAGATTCTGCCATATTTTCTCCGTTGTGCGTACGCCCGAATACAACGGTAAACAAACGCCGCAATTTTACAATGCGGTTGTCTGCCACTGCGCAAACAACCGCACATTATTTGTTATTAAATTACTTTGCGGTAGTGGCGCGATAAATAAAGCGCAAAAATGCCGCAAATTGCCGCAAAATTACTTGCAAAGTTCTTCCAATTGGCTGAGAGTGTCGGCAAACGACTTGGCAACGATGTCGAACGGCTCCTTGGAAGTAAGGTCTACGCCGGCAACTTTAAGTTCCGATACAGGGTCGGTCGAACCGCCGAGCGAAAGGAACTTTTTGTAATTTTCCACTGCGGGGGCGCCTTCGTTGAGAATTTTTTCCGCTATGCACACCGCAGAGATGATGCCCGTTGCATACTTGTAAACGTAAAACGCGCGGTAAAAATGCGGAATACGCGCCCATTCGTACTTGATTTCGTCGTTGTGATTGACTGCCTCGCCGTAATACATTTTGTTTAGTTCGAGATACTTTTGGCACATAACTTCCGCGGTAAGGGGCTGGCCGCTTTCCACAAGGGCGTGCGATATTTGTTCGAACTCGGCAAACATTGCCTGACGATACATTGTGGTACGCAACATATCCAGATAGTATTGCAACAGATATTTCTTGACGTTTACGTCCTGCTCGGTTGCAAGCAAGTATTTAAGCAACAGCACTTCGTTACAGGTGGAAGCCACTTCGGCAACAAAGATCTTGTAACCTTCCTTGGCAAAGGGTTGCGCCTTGCTGCTGTAATAGGTGTGCATAGAGTGTCCCATTTCGTGCGCGATGGTAAAGATGTCGTGCGTGGTCTTTTGGTAATTAAGCAACATATAGGGGTGTACGCCCGACACGCCGCTGGAATACGCGCCGCTGCGCTTGGTGGGCGTTTCGTGTACGTCTATCCAACGTTCGTTAAAAGCGCGGCGCACAACGCTGAGATAATCTTCGCCCAAGGGAGCAAGCCCTTTAAGCACCAATTGGCACGCTTCTTCGTACTCGCAAGAAATGTCCGCGTCCTCGAAAATGGGCACGTACAAATCGTACATATTGAGAGTTTGCACGCCCAACAACTTTTTGCGAAGGGCAATATATCTGTGCAACGGCTCGAAAGTGCTGTGCATGCAGTTGATAAGATTGTCGTAAACAGCCTTGTCTACCTGTTCGTAAAACAGCGCGCGTTCCATTGCGCTGCCGAAATTTTTTACCTTGGCAAAATAGCAATCCGCCTTGACGCTGCCTTCATACAGCCCTGCCAAGGTGTTGATCTTTTCGATATATGCCTTGTAGTAGGTTTCGAAAGCCAATTTGCGCACTGCCTGATCCTTGTGTTGCAAACACATCGAATAGGTGCCGTGCCCCAATTGCACTTCCTTGCCGTCTACGGTTATTTTGTCAAACTTGATGTCGCCGCTGTCCAGACGGTTGAACACTTCGTGGAACTGTCCGCTGAACGCGCCCACGCCTGCAAGCAATTTTTCTTCCGCTTGCGACAAAATGTGGCTTTTGCCGCGCAAAATGTTGGCAAGTTGCACGTCGTAATCCGAAAATGCGGGGTCGTTGATAAACGCCTGCAACTGCTCGTCGGGAAGAGACGAAATTTCGGGGGAAACAAACGCCAACGCTTCGCTGTATTCCGTAAACAGCGAATACACCTTGGCATAACGCGCCTGACGTACGGGGTCCTGCACGTCGGTGTCGTAATCGAGATGAGCGTAACCGAACAGACGCTCCAATTTGAGATCGATCCGGTCGGAAAGTTTCAAAAACTCCAGCAAACTGTCGCGATTGCCCAACTTGCCTTGGAAAGCGGTCAACTTTTTGTATTCTTGGGACATTTCGACAAAGGCCTTGTCCCAATCCTGCGGCGTGGCAAAAATATCGCACAGATTCCATTTGTATTTTTCGGGAATTTCATTGCGGTTTGCGTAACTCATATAAGTAAACTCCTTTTATTAAAATATGTCCTAATTATATACTACTTTGGCAAATATGTCAAAAAAATTATCGGGCGCAACGCTTGGGGGTACAATTTGATTACGGCGCATTACTGCCGCAACAAACTTTGCAAAAAGCGACGATATTCCGCGCCGTATTGCTCGCTGTTGAGAACATACGCCGCAAAACCTTCCGCATAGCCCAATTTGTCGCCGAAATCGTACCGAGTACCGACAAAATCGTAGGCGTAAGCCGCGCCGCGCGTCGCGAGAATACGTATTGCGTCGGTAAGGTACACTTCGCCGTTGCGTTGGGGAGCGGCGTCTATCAAATCGAAAATTTCCGACGTAAAAACGTACCTGCCCAACGGCGCAAACAACGAAAACACCTGTTCGGGCAAAGATGGCTTTTCCACTATGTCGTCCAGGCAATACAGCCGCTCGACACAATCGCGCACCTTGCACGAAGCGTATGCCGAAATGGCGCTGCGTTCTACGGGCTGAACGCCCACTATCGCCGCGCCCACTCTGTCGTAAGCGCGCGCAAGTTGTAACGTTGCCGGCTCTTTGCCGAAAATTACGTCGTCGCCGTTAAGTACGGCAAAAGGTTCGCCGTTGCTCCAACTTCGCGCCAATTGTACTGCGCGCCCCGTGCCGTCGGGTACGGGTTGATAGGCAAAAGTAAAGTGTGCAAGCGTGTTGATACGGCGGACGCTCTGCGCCTGCAAATGCTTGCCCTGCCGTTCCAATTCGTCTACAAGGGCGTTGTCGGGCGTAAAATAACGGCAAATATCTTGCTTGTCGGGCGAAATTACCAACATAATGTCGGTTATTCCCGACGCGACAACTTCTTCCACAATAAGTTGCACGGACGGAACGTCCAATACAGCCAACATTTCCTTGGGGTGCGCCTTGGTGTAAGGCAAAAAACGCGTGCCCTTGCCCGCCGCCAAAATTACCGCTTTGTTTACTGACATAATTATTACCTGCCGCGCGAAATATTTTTTGCGTGATTTGCCGCAAAATCTGACATATACATTATATAGTAAATAAGCCAAGCAGTCAATATCAAAAACAGACGGGCGCAGGGGGATTTGAGCAAAAACGGGCGAATACACGCGATTTTGAACGAAAACAATACGTCGAACAAACGGATCGGACAGGTACATAGGCGAAAGTTAAGAGCGAAAACGGCGCGAGTAAAAAGATTTTCAAGCGACGAACCGCTTTATAAAAAACAAAACGACACAAACGCGGGGCAAAAAGGCGAAAATGCCTGTATTGGGCGCAAACGGGGGCAAAGGGATTTACACAAGATAACGCAAAACGCCGCGCGGAGTGTTGTTCCGAGCGGCGGTCGTCAAATTTTGTATTAAGTTGCGCGGGGTTACATTACGGTGTGCCCTTCGGTTTGGGCAATAACCTTAAACAGTTCCACTTCGTTGCCCGTAACGCTGTCCACATACACGTAATATTGACGGTCGGCGCAACTGCACTCGTATTCGTAGCAGGCGTAATGTTTGCCGTTTTTTTCTATCAGCGCACGCGCCGTATTTGTTACGGTAAGCGAGCCATCCAGCGCACGCGCGGCGTCGTCCTGCGAAACGTCGCCGAAAGTTACGTCCCAATCGGTGTGATTGAGCAAATACGCCTTGGCTTCGCACCCGACAACCAAGCCCGAAGCGCGATCGACGGCGATCTTTACAAGGTCGGGGTACACTATTACGCCGTCGATTACCGTTGCGCAATTGACGTATATAACGTCGTCCTGCGTGCGCGATACCCACACGGGAGCAACGTCGTAACCCAGCCGCGAGCAAAATTGCCGCGCAATGCTTTGATAATCGGCATTGTGCGCCGCGTTTACTTTTGCCGTATCGCCGTCCGCACCGCCGCCGTTGTCGCCATTTTCGCTGTTGTCGCCGTCGTTTGCGTTGTCGTAATCCTCCAAATAGCGTTCGTACTGCGCCACTCTGCCGTCGGCGGTAAGCATAACTTTGCCGTCGGGCAGGTTGTACACGTAGTACAGCCCGTTGTTATTTACTTCGCAGCAAAAAACGTTGTCGCCAAACAGTTCGGTTACCGTATTGCCGCATTGCTCGTGCGACAATTTTGCGGAAAGTTGCAATGTTTTGTGCGCAACGCTCTCCGAAAAGGGGCCGTCGTAGATAAGTTTTTCGTAAGTGAAGGCGTTTGAATCCACTTGTTCAAGCCCGTCCGACAGCGCGCCCACGTTGTTCAAGCCGTTGCCGTTGGTAACAAACATACCCGCGTCGCCCCGCGCGTAATCGCTTACAAATGCGTACAAGTTGTTGGCAACGGTATCCAATTGCAACAGCGCCGCACGTTCGCGCGCCTGCAAAGGCTTGCCCAGCGCCAATTTACCCACCAAATAGGTTGCGTAATCCTGAGTTTGGTTTACAAACCGTTGACACGCCGCCAGATTATCGCTTGCCGCAAAGGGCAATTCCGACAAGTTTTGGTTTACCGCATTGGCGTGAATTACCACTGCGGTAAGCATTTGCGCTTGCTGTTCGGCGTTGTTGGACACAGCCGTCTTGCACAAATCCGCGTCGATGTTTTTAAGACTGTCGCACAGTGCGTACAGCGAGCGTTTGTAGGTGTTTTCGCGGTCGATTTTGTAAACGTTGTCGTCATTTACCTGCGACATACGCATTTGCGCCGCCTTGCGCGAGTATATGCAACCAAGCGCAATTGCCGCGGCAACAGCCAACAACGCCACCGTGCCGAAAAATATTATCCAAAAATTTTTTATTTTACTTTTTTGTCCGATCATAAGCGCCTCACAAACAGAAAATATGCTTGCCGATAGTTATCAACTGCGGCCGCGACCATATCCACTTGCTGGTTGCCGTGGCGGGGTTAAAATAATAGATGGCGCCGCCTGTGGGGTCCCAACCGTTAAGCGCGTCTTGCGCGGCGCGCGTACATTCGTCGTTGGTGCCAAGGTTTATTTGCCCGTCCGATACGCACGTAAACGCGCCCGATTGGTAAATTACGCCGGATATGCTGTTGGGAAAAGCGGAACTTTTTACTCGGTTGAGTATTACCGCCGCAACAGCCACCTTGCCCGTGTAACTTTCGCCGCGCGCTTCGCCGTAGACGCAACAGGACAGCAAATACAGATCGCTGTTGGAAACGTTGCCGGACGACGTTTTGGCGCCGCTTGACGAACTGCCGCTTAGCGTTACGCCCATTGCCTTGGCGGTTGCCGCGCCCACTATTCCGTCGGCGGTAAGCCCGTTACGCCGCTGAAAATATTGCACCGCCGCCTTTGTTTTGGCGCCGAATATGCCGTCCACACTGCCCGTGTAGTAGCCCCAACGCTTCAATTTGGTTTGGATAGTCTTTACCGTGCTGCCGGAAGAACCCTCCTTTACCACTGCCGCTTGCGCGACCGAAGCGGTTGCAAGGGCGCACATAGCAAACAACGTAACAAACGCCAACGCCAAACAAATTGCTGTTTTGACACTTTTGCTTTGCAACACAAATTACTCCTTTGTCGGTTATTTTTGTTTAGTATGGCAAATACGCGCAAAACTATTCCGAAACCGACGAGTAAAACGCAATACGCACGCAACGCGGCAATAACGCCCACAATAAAATAAAAAAACAATGCATATAGGTAAGCGTTAAAATAAACGATACGGGGTATAAAACTACAAACTGTGTATAAGATTGCTGTATTGTACTTCCACAATGTTGTACAAAATAACGCAAACAAAAAATGCAAACGCATTGCCAAAATATATTAAGGGGTAAGTGGGATAAACAGCAACTTGGGCGTAAGACCGTTGCGTTGTGCCCGCAAAAATAAAAAAGCGATGCGCATAGGTAAGCGTTAAAAACGCGCTTGCGCATTGCCCAAATATATAAAGCGGTACGGGGTAGCAAAACGGCAACTTGAGCGTAAAACAGTTGCGTGTTGACCCGCGCAAAAGGAAAATGTTACACAAAAAAAACACAAACGTAAGCAAAAAAATGCGCAACCGCATCGCTTATGCCGCAAAAAGCAAACACCAATTGCACAAGCGAATACGGTTGCGCTATTGTACCCGAAGGCGCGCAAAGCCTGAGAGGAGAGAGATAGACATTACGCGCCCTTGTTACTCGGGTAAGCCAACGGTAACGCCGTTACTGTTGCACAACGCCCCTGCAATGCGCATGCCGACGTAACGGCGTTATTCCGTCAGTAGCAAGTTTATTGGTCGCAAATTACCGTTGCGTTCTTGATTTTTTCGTCGGCAAAATAGTCCTTTATACTATCCCAGGTTTCCTGCGTGCCGCCGTAATATACGGTAATAGCGTTATCATTATAGATACGCAAATTTGTCGGAACATCGTCTGACGTGGCTATACTTTCGGGAATGTACAGTTCGCACAACGCGGAACATCCGCTAAATATATTATCGTACCAATATACCGAGTTCTTCAAGTTCGTCCAACCGTTTTGCAATTTTACGGTTTTGAGCGACGTGCAGTTATGAAATATCTCATCGCCAAAACTCGTCAAGGACGCGGGCAACTCTATTTCCGTCAAGCCGCTTTCGGCAAAGGCATAACTGTGAATATATTCAAGATTGTCGGGCAACTTGATGGTAGTCAACGAAGCGCAGCCGTAAAAAGTTTCATCCCATATAGTCGTCAACGCGTCGGGTAAATTGTCAACTTGCTGCAAACTTGTACAACCGTAAAATGTACGGTTTAATTCCGTAAATGCACTGCCCACGCCGAAATCCACTTCGGTCAACGCCGCGTTCTTGTAAAACATACTACTCGTATCCAGCGACGATGACGCACATTCGAAGGTTACCTTTTGTACACGAGAATTTTCGCCAAAATTACCATTTGCGATGTAAGTTACCGACGCGGGAATGGTAATCTCCGTTACGCCCGTATTTGTAAACACGTTTTGCTCTATTTGTTCCAATCTGCTGCCGGGCGCAAACGTTATTTCGGTAAATGCGGAACGATCATCCGAATAATAAAACCCATCCAGATATGTAACGCTTGCGGGAACCGTAATAGATTGCAATGTTACGGGAAATACGCTTAAATCAAGGTCGGTAAACGTGCAATTTTCTCCGAAAGTTATGTGAGTTATCGAGTCGGAAAAACTACTCGGTTTTACTTGCAACGAGTATATCGTCAGTTCGGTAAGCGGACAGTGATAAAACGCGTCATATTCAATCTCAACAAGTTCACTGTCTTCGCCGAAAGTTACCGTTTGCAACTGTGAACAATTATAAAATGTGTCCTGACGTATGTATTGCACAGAATCGGGAATGACTATGGAAACAATACTGCTATCGTAGGAAAACGCGTTATGTTCTATTTCTGTCAACTTACTGTCCTTGCCGAAAGTTACCGTTTGCAACTGCGGACAATCAGCAAAAGCATAATAACGTATGTACTGCACGGAGTCGGGAATGACTATGGACGCAAAATTCAGACAGTAGTGAAATGCAGAGTCGCCGATTTCCGTCAGGTTGCTGTCGCCTGCAAAGTTTACTGTTTGCAAATTGAGACATTCTTGAAAAGCACTACTCTTTATTTGCTCAATGCTTGCAGGTATGTCAATTTCGGTAAATCCGCACCCGCTGAAAGCATGTTCGCCTATTACCGTTACGCTGCCGTCATCGGGTATTACCGACGCGTCGCAACCGACGACGAGAGTGCCGTCATCAAGGCTGATAACGCAATTGCCTTGACTGCGGTAAACGGCATTGCCGGGTGCGACGGTAAGTTCGTTTAGTTGCGTAACAAATATAGTATCCATATCGCCTTCACTGTAATTGAAAGTACGTGCGTCAATTGATGTAACGCCGGCGGGTATTGTAAACGATTTGAGTTCGGGACACCAACAAAATGCTTCACGGTCTATCGTATCCAATTTACTGTCCGGTCCGAAAGTAACCGCAGTAAGAGAGCGACAGTATGCAAACGCCTGTTCGTCTATAAGTTCAAGGCTGTCGGGCATATCCGCACGGGCAAGCGATACGGCGTACGCAAATGCGTCCATTTCGATAGTTTGAAGTTGCGTAGCAGCGGCAAAATCGAAAGACGACAAGTCGAGACAATAACCGAATGCGCCAAGACCTATGGACTTCAACGCATTGTTTTGCGGCAAAGTTACGCTCTTCAACTCGGTTGCAAACATAAAGGCGTATGCGCCGATCCTTTCGATAGTGGCGGGCAAAGTAACCGACGTAATATCTATGGAACTTGACACGCGCAACTTGTCAAGATCAGCCCAATCGTCCAATTCTTCTATTGTGTCTCCCCATGTCTCCATCCAATCTTCCAATTGGTCTTCACTGTAAATGGGCAAGAAGCCGAAATCGCCGATCTCTGTTACGGGCAAACCCATATAGTATTGGGGAACTACAATGTCAAGATCCGTAGCGACGCCCAAGCCCACCACTTTGAAGCCGGTTTTGTCGGCGTTGTATTCGTAGTTTAGCCCGTGTGTGTAATACTGCTCGTAGCCGCACACGGTGCATTGCAAACTGTTTTCGCCGTAGGTGTGAGCGGATTCGTCCGAACGCGCATCGGGGTGGCCGCACTTGGAAGCATGCCAATGGGTATCGTCGTTGTAAGACCAAGCGTCGGAATAGACGTGTACGTGGTCGGTCTGCTCCAAAGTTTGACGTTCGGTGTAGCCGCATACGCTGCAAGAACGCTCCTGCAAGCCTTCCGCCGTTTCGGTTGCTGGGCGAATTATATCCCAATTGCCAAAGGAGTGCGCGGATTCGTCCGAACGCGCTTCGGGGTGGCCGCACTTGGAAGCGTGCCAATGGCTATCGTCGTTGTAAGACCAAGCGTCGGAATAGACGTGTACGTGGTCGGTCTGCTCCAAGGTTTGGCGTTCGGTATAGCCGCATACGCTGCAAGAACGCTCCTGCAAGCCTTCCGCCGTTTCGGTTGCGGGGCGAATTACGCTCCAATCGCCAAAGATGTGCGCTTGCTTGCCATCGATAACGTCGTGTTCGCAAGCGGCGGCATGCCAATGGTAATCGGGGTCGGTTGTGTAACTTTTTTCAAATAGGTGAACGTGCGGAGCGGCACCGCGTCCGTAACCGCACGAAGTGCATACGCCATCGCTACCGAAAGTGTGCGGGGCAAGGTCGGACTTGACTTCGCCGTGTTCGCACGTGGCTGTGTGCCAATGGGACGTTTGGTCGATGGTCCAATCGGCACTGTAAGTATGAGTGTGGGTGTAGCCACATACCGTGCAGGTATACGTATCGCCCGAAGTGCTGTTGTAAGTGTGCGGTTGCTTGCCGTCCACTACATTGTGCCCGCAGGTAGAAGCGTGCCAATGGCTTGCGGCGTCGTACGTATAGGTTTGCTCAAACGTATGCGTGTGCTGATACCTTTCGATAAGTTGGCGTTGAATATAGCCGCATACGCTGCAAACGCGCTGTTGCTCGCCCGGTTGGTATTCGTCCGCAGGACGTGTGATTTGCCATTCGCCGTAGACGTGCTCGCCGCGGTCGGTTGTCAGCGTGGTGTGCGCGCAGGTTGCCTTGCGCCAATGCTCGGTTTCGTTGGAAACATACGTATCGGCAAACTTGTGCTTGTGGCAACACGTAAGCAACAACACCAGCACAACAAGCACTACCGCCAACAATACGGCGGTAATTATCCACACCAATTTGGTTTTGCCGCGCTTGCGCGGTTGTGTGTTATTGTCGTTTTGTTGTTGAGACATAAGATCCATCTTCCTTTATTTACTTTTCGCAGTGCGCGGCATTGCAAAAACACCGCCCCTTTTAGCGATATTTTCTATTATACCCCCCCCCGAAAAATGTCAAGTGTTTTACAAAAAATTTACAAACGTTTGTTAAAAAACGCGCAACGGCGTGGGCGAACGACACAACTTGCCGAGCGCAAAACGCCATACGAGCGGCAAAAACAAGGGAAAAACGGGCAATAAAGAGCGCAAAGCGCGGCAAAAACGGGCGCGAGCGGACGGCGGAAGTTTTACACAGTGGGCAGGACATGCGGGCGCGGCGCGCGAGTAAGGGCAAGGCACGGGGAGTGGAGAGAGATACAACACAATGAGGTAGGCAGGAGCGACGAAAAAAAACGAGAACAGCAAAAGGACGAAAAATACGGCGCGGAACAGGAGCGGTAACAAGGAACGGAAAAAGATAGGAGATTGCGCGGGCGACGACGATTTGCGAGTAAGGACAAAGCGCGCGGGGACGGGAAGTGGCGGCAAATGGACGCGCAAGGGCGCGTAACGGACAACAACAAGCGTGCGGGGAGACGAAAATGGACGTAAAGTGGCGTGCAATGGACGACGGTAGACGCGCGAACGAAAATATTGCGCGGCGCAAAAAAACGCCCCGCGGAAAACGTCCGCAGGGAGTTGAAACAATAATCGGGCGAAAAAGCCCAAACTAATTGTTGTTTATTACGTTGGAACGAATGCCCGACGCTTGGTTGTCGGCAAGGATCTTGTCCAGATCGGCGCGCAACTGCACCATCGGCACCAAGTCGGGATATTTGTCCGACAGGGTTTGCAGATCGGCGCCGACGTCGTCCGAAATGTCGCCGCTTGCAACTTCCACTTCGAATACGGGTATGTAGGCGTACTTGTAGGGGTCGTTTTGCTTTTTGACCGAGATGACAATGCTTACAAACAGGCGGTCGGGCGGCAACTGCACTTCCGCGCCCTTGCGATAGGTTTCAAAGCGGTAACCGGCAACATCCGAAAAGCGCACAAACTTGCGCGTGGTAAGATAAGTGTTGACGATCTGCTTGCTGTCGAAATCGATTGCCAACTCGTACTGAGACCAATTGTACCGCGCGGTTGCCGAAAAGTTGTGCTGCGCAAGAGAGTCGTCGAACTTGCGCTTGCGCTTGCTTGCCGCCAACAAAAATATCAAATAGGCGGTAAGGCAGACTATCACCGTAAGAATTACGTACGCCCACCACGGAAAATTTGTTTGCGTAACGGCAGCAAATATCTGCGATACGGCAACGTCTACAATTATCGACGAAATTACGGCTATCCAAATGAGCATAAGCCAACTTTTTTTGTTCATAAACGCTCCGAGACGAATTTGCTCTACTTGCACAATTGCACACGCAACGCGCATCAAACCCGATTGAACACATTATAACACATTGCCGTAAAAAAATAAAGATTATGCGCACAATTTGCCGATACGCGTATTGGGCGAGCGTAACTAAGGGCGAATTTTAGCGGGAAGAACGCCAATTTTGAATAATCTCAATCAACTTGGAACGGTACACTATACCGTTTGTGCCGTTGGCTTCGCCGCCGACAAAACACAGCGGCGGATACACCACGCACCACCAATTGTCGCCCGAACCGCTGCCGAGTTCGATAATAAGCGCGTCGTACACGCCCGCGGACAGAGTGTAGCCGTTGTAGGATCTGTCCGGAAACTGCTCGGCGCACACGCGCGCACGACTTGTGTAGGCAAAACCGTTGTTTGCAAGCACGCTATTGCACACTTGCTCGATGTTGCCAAGGTGGGCAGTTACCGCTTGGATAGCCTGTTGCTTGGTGCGGACTTGGGCAATAAAGGGCGTAAGATAATCGACGACAGCCGACTTTACCTTGTATTTTACGCTTTGGTCGGGCTGCGAATTGCTGTCGGCGCGGATATGTATGCGCAAAAAGTCGGCTTGATTCTGCCGCGCGGGAATTGCCGCCACCGCCAATATAAATACCGCAAGCACAATTGCCGCAATAACGATTTTTTTCATAAATGCTCTCCCGTTGTACGTTTGATGTGCAAATTGTTGACGCGCGGCGGCAACCACAAACACGCAAATGGCGCGAAATTTGCGATAAAAACATGTAATTTTGGCAAAAAGAGTAAAAAACGGGCAAAACGCCGCGTAGGAAAACCAAAAAGGTGCGCGAGAAAGCATACAAGACGCGCGGATAAACAAAAAGCCGTGCAGAAAAGTAAAAAACGGACAAACGCCGACAGGGCAAGCGGTAACGACAGGCAACGTAAACAGATACGCAAAGCCAAGGTGCTACGCGGCGGCTACAATGCCGCGACCGCGTTAAACAATTGCCGCTTTGTTTGCCGCTTATGCCGTAAAAATAGCGCCGCGGTAAAAAGCCCAATCGGCGCAAAAAAAACGTGCGCAAAGGCACGTTACGAAACTACAATTGCACTATTCCGCACGGAACGCCGCAACAAACGCGCGCGTTATATCCGCCGCCGCGCAATATCTCCGCCGCGGTTTGCGCCTGCCGCAACGACGAAAACATGGCAAAATAGGCACTGCCGCTACCCGTCATTGCAACGCGTATTTCTGCGCCGCGCGCAAATTTGGTAAAAGCGCGCGCATAACCGTCGATGCGCTCCACTGCGGGCTGTAAACCGTTGCAACACAAGCGCGAAACGCCCTTTACGTCGCCGCTATGTAACAAACGCACCAAGGCGTCGTTGTCGGCATACACGCGCTGTTGAGCGGGCAAGTCGTCCCATGCCGAGTAGGCAACGGCACTGCTTACGCCGCGATCGAACAACACAACCGCACAATACAGGGGGCAATACGGCAAAAATTGCACGTCGTCGCCCTTGCCGCGCATACGAGCCAAGCCGCCGCGCAACATAAAGTTGACGTCGCTGCCCACCTGCGCGCACACGGAACGAACCGAGTTGTCGTTGGTATCCGCACCGTACAGGGCGCACATACAGTAAATTACCGCCGCGGCGTCGGCAGACGAGCCGCCCAAACCCGCGCTTAGCGGAATACCTTTGCATATGGATATATCAACGCCGCAACTGTCAAAGGCGTTTACAAACAATTTGGCGGCTTTGTATGCGCTGTTTTGGCGCACGGGCACGCTACTGCAACCGCTTACGGTTACGCGCTTGTCGGCTCGCGGAGTTACCGTTACCGTATCGCAAATATCCACGGACGTAACGACGCTGTCGATGTTGTGAAATTTGCCCGACGCGGGATATACGTTGAGCGAAAGATTCAGTTTTGCGTAAACTTTTACTTGCATAACTTGTTACCGATAGCGCCCGACTGCGCGCAACAATATTATACTATCAAATTGCGCGTTTGACAAGGGCGTATGCAACAGGCGGCGCGCAAATACGCGCATTTGTGCGCAAATTGCCCGACTAATTGCATAACAGGGGCAAAAATTAACAAAAAATCGAAAAAAAACGGAGCGAATATGACGTTTTTTTCACGTTTGTATTGATTTTTGGCGCGAAATATTATATAATGATAAAAACCGTAACCGCATTGCCCAAACGGCGCAAATCGGTTGGAGAGCGCGCCGCGAGCGTATCGGTAAGGAGATTGCTATGAAAAGTACCATCAGAGTTCCGCAACAGGAACGCTCGATCGAAAAGAAAAACAAAATTATCAAAGCCGGCTACGAACTATTCAGCGAAGTGGGCTACTACGGCACCAACACTGCCGAAATTGCCAAGCGCGCGGGCGTATCAACGGGCATTGTGTACGGCTACTTTCAGGACAAGCGCGATATACTTATTTGCGTGCTGGAAATTTATATCGACAAGGTGTATTTGCCCTTGCAGGAAATTATGAACAACGCCGCGCAACCCGTAGATCTGCACGAGTTGGCGCTGTCCGTAATAAACAAAACCATCGATCTGCACCGCCAAAACGCCAAATTGCACAATACGTTGCACTCGCTTGCCACCACGGACGAAGCGGTAAACGCGCAATTTATTTGCTTGGAAAACAAAATTACCGAACAGATGTCCGCGCAACTTGTCAAATTGGGGCTGAACGTGCCCAACATTACCGAACGCGTACACCTTGCAATGAATATTGTGCAATCGTTTGCGCACGAAACGGTATTTGACAGCCACAGTTACATAGACTACGACACAATGAAAGATATTGTGTGCAAAATTTTGGTACAACTATTTGCTGAGACAACAAAGTAAAACCTTGTGCGAATTAGTAGGAAAATATAAAGAATAGACCGATAGCGTGTTACACACAAAAGCGGCGCAAAACGCAAGGCGTATGCCGCCGAAAATCAATCAATTAACCGCCGATAGGCATAAACGGTTAAATAATTTTACACAAGCAATTATGAAATAAGCGTCCATAACGACGCTTTTTTTATTGGAAAAAACATACAGACTTTTTACAGGTGGTATGCGGACGCATTTCAACTAAACTCCGCAAACTACGGACCTGCGCCCGCGGCGCGCCACTTGCTTGTCAGCACCAAGCACGCGTAGCGTACTCGGTTCCGCTGACACACGGGTGCGCCTTTTCCCACACAATTTTCGTATACTCAAATTGTGTGGGGTCCCTAAAACGACCTTGCGGGGGATGCCGGGGCATGTTACTCCCCGGCGAAGGTCGGAATAATGCCGCGCGTGCGTTCACGCGCAACTCCCAAGTCCGACTGCGTCGGCGCAACAGCGCACTACGTGTCGATTGCGCTCGCGTTAGCGCAGCAGCAAGCAATCGACCGACGCACGTGTGGTCGGATAACAAAAAAGGCACTCGTAAGAGTGTCTCCTGTGTTATGCTTGGTTCAGAATAGCAAAAGTTTTGTTACACGCTTTACATTTGTTTTTCGTGTTTATGCTCCACTTGCACCGTAACGCTATTCGCGTTACTCGACTTGGTTGGTAGAGTTTTACCTCTACTCCCTTAAAGGAGGTGATCCAGCCGCACCTTCCGATACGGCTACCTTGTTACGACTTAACCCCAGTCATTAGTCTTACCTTCGACAACTCCTCCCCTTGCGGGTTAGGTCATTGGCTTCGGGTACTCCTAACTCCCATGGCTTGACGGGCGGTGTGTACAAGACCCGGGAACGCATTCACCCCGACATGCTGATTCGGGATTACTAGCAACTCCGACTTCGTGTGGGCGGGTTGCAGCCCACAGTCCGAACTGAGACTACTTTTTTGAGATTCGCTCCCCCTTGCGGGCTCGCTGCTCTTTGTAGTAGCCATTGTAGCACGTGTGTAGCCCAAGACGTAAGGGGCATGATGATTTGACGTCATCCCCACCTTCCTCCGTGTTGTCCACGGCAGTCTGAATAGAGTTCCTAACTTAATATTGGCAACTATTCATAAGGGTTGCGCTCGTTGCGGGACTTAACCCAACATCTCACGACACGAGCTGACGACAACCATGCACCACCTGTCTGCATGTCTCCGAAGAGAACGGTACATCTCTGTACCTGTCATACGATGTCAAGTCTTGGTAAGGTTTTTCGCGTTGCGTCGAATTAAACCACATGCTCCGCTGCTTGTGCGGGT
>CANRFV010000002.1 GCA_947629985.1 uncultured Clostridia bacterium
AAAGGCGTGGCTTCACGCCACGCCTAATTCTCTTTGAGCGGCGACTTACCTAAATTCCCTATGGGAACTACGGTAAAGTGTGAGTTCTTTTCTTTGCGACTAATAGACGCAGCCGCCGCCAATGGCGGAAGAGATGGGATTCGAACCCATGTGCCGCTAACGCGACAACCGCATTTCGAGTGCGGGCCGTTATGACCACTTCGATACTCTTCCACGTATTTATTTATGTTTGATTATATACACTTTCGCCGCACAATTTTTGACAGCAATCAGTGGTCGGCGTTCGACGCTACGCGTCTCGGCTAAGGACCACTTCGCTCGTACGTCGCAACACTCCCTTGTAACGTCAACCGTCTGCCTACGGTTGACCGCCTTACTGTCGGTTGCTCCTTTTCCCACAAAATCCGCCGATTTGTGTGGGGACCCGTGTTGTGCGCAACCTTCGTCCAATGGACGAAATACTCTTCCGTATGTGTATATGTTACAACAAATCGAGCGGTTTGTCAAATACTTTATCGCTAAACGCGGCGCAACGTAAAGGCGGTACTGTCGCCGCCAAAAACGGCGGTTTGGGGCGCAATCGGACGACAAACGGGAGCGCGACCGAACAAACTTCGACAATTTTCGACAAAAACATCTTAAAATATTGCTTTTTGCGGCGGGTTATTTTACAATTAAAACATTATTTGCGCGGCGAAATTTTGCAAAAAACGGCAAAAATTGCGCACGCATGCAAAAAACGGGGGAATTTGTGCGGAAATCAGACAAGCGCACCGCGGCATTACAATTGAAAACTTGCGTAAAAATTGCCATTTTGTCGGCAATATTGCTGGTATGCGTAGCGGGATTGGCGGCATGCGACAGAAACGACGATCCGCCGCTACACAAACACAGTTACGAACGAAGAATAATTACCGAACCGACGTGCGCGGAAACGGGCAAGGCGCAATACGTTTGTAAATGCGGCGACGTCTACGAAGAGATGTTGGATCGCACAGACCACCATTACGCAATGCAAAGCGACGAAAACGCGCATTGGGGCGAATGCGTAGACTGCGGATACCGTCAATCCGCGCAAAAACACGCTTTTACGTTGGTTACCGAAGTGCAAGCCACATGCACGCAGCGCGGACAAAAAGTTTACGCTTGCGATTGCGGCTACGGTTACAGTCAATACACCGAAACGGCGCCGCACAGTTACACCGAATATCGCTACGACGGCGAAAATCATTGGTTGGTATGCCGCTATTGCCTGACGCAACAGCCCGACGGTGCAAAGCAGCCGCACAACCCTACCTACCAAACGGTATCGCCCGACTGCACACACGGCGGATACGTAACGGCGCAATGCGCTTGCGGATATTACTCTACCACGCAAATTGCCGCCACGGGGCACACTTTTGACTCGATTACGGTTACGGAAACGCACCACATATTTGTTTGCACTACTTGCAACAAACAAGTAGCCGAGCCGCACGAATGGGAAAACACAAACAGCGCTTCCAACGTTGCGCCCACCTGCAACAAGGACGGGCAAACGCAACAAAAATGCAAGGTGTGCAACAATGTGCGCACGGTTACAATTGCCGCAACGGGCGAACATCGCTACGAGAACGCACACGACCAAACGTATCATTGGCGGCAATGCGCCCAATGCGGCAACAAAACCGACATGGGACTGCACGACTACGTTCAAACGGACTTTATTGCACCCACATGTACGCAAAACGGGCAAATTACCGACGCGTGTTCCACGTGCGGTTACGCGCGTACGCAATCGGTCGATATGACGGGGCACAATTTGGTGCAGTACAAGGAAAGCGCTCTGAATACGGCTTACGCGCAATGCACGGCGTGCGGAAAATATTTCGACCCGACGGGCACGCAAGAACTGTCGCCGCAGGATATATTTACGCAACCGCAAACCGACAAGGTACAACAACTGAAGGAACTTGCAAGCGCCCAATTCAACGACAAACCCGGCAAAGAATTGTATACGGTGGCGCTAAAGGTGGCGAAGTCCCACGAAACGCAAAAGCGTTTGCGCCTGTACGATACGGACGAACGCAACTTTGTGGACGTGCAATTCGACATACCGTACAACATAGGCACAATAAACCCCGGCGACATTGTAACCCTAAGCGGATATTTGGTTTGCCGCGACAATGTAACAACGCTTGAAAACGCTAAAATATTGAGCGTTGACGACGGCAAAACCGATACCCATTCGCTATTTGTTACACTTAAAGACAGCGACGAAGTTTCGACGGCGGTTGTTTTTGTAAAGGCGGGCAATACGCAGTATGAGGCCAACTCGTATAACTACAACTGCATAGTAAGCAATGCGACAATAACTTTGTGGATAAACCTGCCCGCGCCGGGAAAGTCCGCAACCGTTACGATAAACGGCAAAATTTACGATGTGATAACAGGCAACGGTTTGCACAGCATTAAATTGACTGTAACGGCAAATGTGAATATAACAATTGAAATAGCCGACCAAACGGTGCCGACCACACGTGCGTCGGTCGATTGCTTGCTGCTGCGCTAACGCTAGCGCAATCGACACATTGTGCGCTATTGCGCCGACGCAGTCGGACTTGGGAGTTGCGCGTGAACGCACGCGCGGCACTTATTTAGACTTTCGCCGGGGTGTCGCATGTCCCCGGCATCCCCCGCAAGGACAACAAGCGCCGCGCAGGTCGCCGCTTGTTGACGGAATTTGAAAAACATATTCATAAAAAACGCGAGTGCATTAAATGCGCGAATGTTAAAAAATGTACAAGTAAAGCCCTTAAACGTCTGTTTTAAGGGCTTTTTTGTGCATTAAACGTGCATTTTGGCGCTTTATGCGTATAAAATTACAGATTAGCAAAGTCAACTCTTGTACTGTCCGCAAGCGCATTTTGGCGCTTTACGCGTGCAAGCCAACGTTTACGCCGTGCGCAAGTACATTTTGGGGCATTACGCGCACAAAATTACTGCAACAATTCGTATTGACTGTTGTATATTTTGGTATAAAATCCGTTGCGCGCCATCAACTGCGAATGTGTGCCCTGCTCGACCACTTCGCCGTCGTTTACCACCAAAATTACGTCGGCATTCACTATTGTGGACAGACGGTGCGCAATGATGAAACTTGTGCGCCCCAAAAGCAGTTCGTCCATTGCCTGTTGAATGAAAATTTCCGTGCGGGTATCCACATTGGACGTCGCTTCGTCCAAAATGAGCATTTTGCGGTTGGCAAGATAACTGCGCGCTATGGTAATAAGTTGCTTTTGTCCGCCGCTGATATTGGTGGACTCTTCGTTGATGACGGTATCGTAGCCGTTGGGCAAAGCAACTATAAAATTGTGCGCGCGAGCCTTTTTTGCCGCGGCGATAACTTCGTCGCGTGTGGCGTCGGGTCTGCCGTAGGCGATGTTGTCGTACACCGTGCCGTTAAACAGCCAGGTATCCTGCAATACCATACCGAACAAACCGCGCAGTTGCGCCCTGTCCATAGTGGAAATGTCTACCCCATCTATCGTTATTTTGCCGCTGTCCACTTCGTAAAAGCGCATAAGCAAGTTGACTATTGTGGTTTTGCCGCCGCCCGTGGGACCGACAATTGCCACCTTTTGCCCCGCTTGGACGTGAATGTTGAGATCTTTGATGACGGGCTTTACGCCGTCGTACGAAAAGTTGACGTGATCGAACACCACTTCGCCGTCGCCTTGGGGTACTTCGCCGCTGTCGGTTACGTCCATTTCGCGCATATCCAGCAATTTGTACACTCTGTTTGCGCACGCCAGCGTGTGCTGAATAGAGCCCATGCCGTTGGCTATGCTTTCCAGCGGACCGGCGAACATTTTTGCCAAAAATATTATTTCTATCATATCGCCGACGTCTACCGCGTCGCTGTGCGTTACGGTAAGAATACCGCCCAAAATGCACACCGCAACATACGCGACGTTGTCCGTAAAGGCAATTATGGGTTGAATAAGCCCCGACAAAAAGTATCCGCGGCGCATTTTGTTGCGATATTCTTCGGATATTTCGTTGCAGACGGCGTTTTGTCTGCTTTCCAGATTGAACGCCTTGACGGTATCGAACCCCGTGTAATCTTCTTCGATAAAGGCGTACAAATTGCCGTTTACCTTGCGGAATTGGTGCCAACTTTTTTCGCTCTTGGCAGACAACACCGCCGAAAGCGCCACCGAAAACGGCACAAGCACAACAACCGCAGTTGCCATAAGCGGATTGACGGAATACATCATATACGTATAAATGACTATGCTTATAAAGCCGTTGATGACCGTATCGATTATTACGTAGACGGTGTTGGACATCGTGGAAACGTCGTTCATCATACGCGAAAGCACTTCGCCGTTGGGAGTAGAATCTACAAAACTTACGGGCAAACGCGTTATTTTGTCGCTTATTCGTATGCGTAAACCCTTGGTATAGTAGCGCGACGTTATGTTAGTGGTAAGCACCACCCGCAATGCGGACAACGCCGCCGAACCGCCGTACGATATTGCCAACAGCGTAAGCAAGCGTACAAGTTTTTGCATATCTATGGCAATGCCGCTGCTGCCGAAATCGTATATCATATTGGATATTTCGCCCAACTTTGTGGGCGCGACGGTAGACAAAAATACCGAAGCGACGCACAGCACCGCGGCGCCGAGCAACGCCCACCATATGGGACGAATGTCCTTGATAAGCCTACCCATAGTGCGCATTGCGGAATATTTGTCGGAAGAAGTTTTTTTACTCATTTGCACCGCCTCCTCCCATTTGGCTGGAATAAATTTCGCGGTATTCCGAGCAGGTTGCAAGCAATTGTTCGTGCGTGCCCACGCCCACCACGCGCCCTTCGTCCAAGACGTAAACTTTGTCGCAACGCATTGCGGTTGCGGCGCGCTGAGTTACCACTATTTGCGTTTTGCCGCGCAAATATTTGTTAAGCGACTTGCGCAAGTTTGATTCGGTAAGGTAGTCCAGCGCGGAAAAACTGTCGTCAAATATGTACACCGCGGCGGGTTTGATTATTGTTCGCGCAATATTTACGCGCTGTTTTTGCCCGCCGGACAAATTGTTGCCCGCCTGCGTAAGTTTGTAATTTATGCCGTCGCTTTTGCCGTCGATAAAGTTCTGCATTTGCGCTATTTGCAGCACTTCGCGGATCTGCTCGTCCGTGGCGTCGGGGTTGCCCATTTTGACGTTTTCGGCAACTGTCCCCTCGAAAATCATGCTTTTTTGCAGGCAAACGGACATATTGTCGCGCACGGTTGCGGGAGACAAATCGTCGTAATTACTGCCGCCCAGCGTACGCGAACCGCCGCTTACGGGGTAAAAATCCAACAGCAATTTTACCAAAGTGCTTTTTCCGCTGCCCGTGCCGCCGATTATTCCGATAACTTCGCCGTTGCCGATATTTACCGATACGTCGCTGAGCGAATGTGCCGACGAACCCGGGTAAGCGAAACTTACGCCGTCAAACGTAACGCTGCCGTCCGAAATTATTTGCCGACAACTTTCGGCAGACGGACTGTCGCTGTCTATGCGCATTATTTCGCCTACGCGCTTTATGCTTACCTTGACGTGCGGAATAAGCGAGATGGTCCAGGACAAAACGAGAATGGCGTTGGCAATAAGCGCTATGTATTGAATAGTGGCAAGCACGTCGCCCGCTTTGAGCAGGGATTCGGTTTGCACACGCATTGCGCCCACATACAATATCGCCACTTCGGCAAGATTCAACAGCAGCGACGCAACGGGGTTGATAAGGCCGCTTACCGTATTGGCGGTTACAAAACTGTTGCACATTTCGCTTGTGGCTTTTTTTACGCGGCCGTGTTCGTATTGCTCGCGGTCGAAGGCGCGCACAACGCGTATTCCCGACAGGCGTTCGCGCACAACGCGGTTTTGCACGTCGGTAAATTCTTCGCCGCGCTGCCAATATTTTTCCATTCGCGAAGAAATAAGCGTTGTTATGGCAAGCACCAACAGCGATACTCCCAACAAAATAAGCGGCAATACCCAATCGCCCTTAAACGACAGCGCAACGCCGCCGATAAAAAACGTAGGTACGGTAACAATTATGTACGGAACTTGCGCTATCGTGTCCTCTATCCAGCCTACGTCGTCGGTAGTACGGGTAATAAGGCTACCCGTGCCTAACGCGGAAAACTGTTCGAACGACAACGAGTTTACTTTATTAAATACCGCCTTGCGCAACTCCACGGACAGGCGTGCGCTGAAATTGCTGTTTACCTTGTTGTTGACCAGCGCGCAAGACAGCGCAACCGCAGCCAATCCCACCATTATTGCGCCTTCGACGAAAATGCGGTGCAAGTCGCCGTTACGTATGCCCGATTCGACAATATCCGACATTACGTACGGCAAAAACAGCGCGCAAAGCGACTGCAATGCGTACAACAACATCAGCAGTAACACGGTGCCTATATGCGGTTTTATAAATTTCAATAAATACTTCATAATCTCCTGATTTGTTCGCTTTTTGCCGTAATGCGGCGCAAAAAAGCCTAATTTCGGCACAAAAAATGCGCCTTCTTTACGAAAGCGCACCGCAAGACATTACAAACCGCCGAGTTTGTTTACGACAGCACGGTAAAGGGCAAGCGGAAACTTTCGTTGCGTGATAGTTTGTTGTAAAGTTTGTTATTGATCACCGTTACCCCCCCCCGAATTGATATTTTCTTTATCTTAGCACACGCCGACAATGCCGTCAAGCGTTGAAAATAACTTTTTTGCCGCGTTGGCGTTCAACTTACGCTGTTCATCAACTTTTGGGCTATGCCCTGTATCAGCCACTTGCCGAAAAAGTTGTTTTTGTACAGATGGTTGGCAAACCAACTTTCCTTAAAGGCCTTGCCCACGCCGGTGTTTTTGAGCAGGGTAAAAAATCCGTCGCCCGTGTTGTTGAACAGCGCCATGATCACCGCCACCGACAAATACACCGTAACCAGCGCCACAACGCCGCCGATAATGCGGTTGATCAAACTTATCGTTTTGAATTTGGACAACAATTTGCCCACGAGCAGCCCTATAACAAGGTAAATGACGAGCAACCCCACCACCGTTACGATAAGAGCCACCACGTTGCGCGTGCCTTCGTTGGCAATAAGGTCTGTCAACCAATTTTGCACGTACGGGCAAATTACCGCCGTAAGCGTGGAAATAAGTATAACACCCGCTATTGCAAGAATTTGCTTAACAAAGCCCTTTATAAGCCCCAATATCAAACCTATTGCAAAAGCCGCCAATATGATGTAATCCAATACGTTCATTGTTGTTCACCTGAGTCGAATGTTATTTCGATTTTGCCGCGCTCGGAGTGGACGTTAAGCAACTTTGCGCCGCCTTTGCTGTCGGTCAAGTTGCAACGCCCCCTGTCCGACTTGGCATTGACGGTATATTGCGTAATGTTGCCCTTGACCGTTCCGACGATGTTGCCGCGCACCGATTCCAGCGTAATTTTGCTTGCGGAGGTTACAAAGTTGACGCTGCCGTTTACCGCGCTGCAATTGAGATTGTCCGTTGTGCAATTGAGCGTTGCGCTGCCGCGCTTGCCCGATGCGACAAATATTGCGGTGGGCGCTTCGATATTTACGTCCGCAAAGCCGTTTTCGATATTTACCAACGCCTGCCACGCGGACTTGCAGTTGCTTACAAACACATTGCCGCCGTTGTAGGCAAATACGCCGAACAGCGTGGCGTTTGCGCCGTCCACCTGAATGTCGCCCTGTTGCGTGCGCAACGTAAGGTCATAACCGCTCCAATCGGCGGGCACGGTAATTATTACAAACCTGTCTTTCTTCAAATGGGGTTGAGAAATTTCCTTTACGGTAACAATAGTGGCGTTGGCCGTTACTTCAAACGTCTCGTTTACGCAACTGATCGTAACGGCGTTGCACTGCGCAGTACGCATATAAATGCTGCTTTCGATCATATTTACGGTAAACCTTCCGCCGTTAAACGACAGCCCTTCGTACGTTTGAGTATGAGTGCATTGGGCGAGCAATTCGTCAACGTCGATGGGTTCCGCAGTGTTGTCGCATGCGCACAAACCCAATACGCAAAATCCCATTATTGCCGCCACGCAAATGATAACCGAAAATTTTTTCATTTCTCCTCCGTGCAATATTTTGCCGCGCCGTCTGCGTACAAAGCGAACAGACGCCGCCGTAAATATTATTGCCAAAACCGCATACGTTCAGCACAACTTGCGTGCAAAAAGTTTTTTTGCGGTATGTTAATTATACCATGCAAACGCCGCATGTCAATCGCTTTGCGGCAAATGCGTCGCAATTTGTCGAATTTTTTTTGGCAGACAGCAGCGGATTTTGCGCACAAAATATAGCGCCGCATGCCCGATTGGACGGTTTTTGACAAATCAAACGCCTAATAACACATAGTACCGACACGGTTACCGCAACGATGTTAAAATGCGCACTTTGTATACGCTTACACGCCTAAACTGCACAAATTTGTACATTAAAGGTACAAAAACAGCACCATTACCCACGACAAAGTGAGATTGTTTGCTGCGCAAACAGTGAGATTTTTCGCCGACGCGAATAGTGAGATTTTTCCGCTTTCAGCGGAAAAGTGCAACATTGCCGATAGGCAAATAGTCGCCTATCGGCGAGTGAAATTGTTTGCTTGCGCGAACAGTTGCGGCGTTGTTTAATTGGAATACCTTTGACAATAAAAAAAATAATTGCCGAAAAAATATCTTTCGGCAATATTTATTTTCAAATAATGTCAACCTTAACTTTGCCGTCAGGCAAAATAACACTTTCCCGCTGAAAGCGGAAAAATACCACTCGCCGTAGGCGAATATTTGCCTGTCGGCAATGTTGCACTGCCGCAGGCAATATCACTGCGCCGCAAGGCGCACGTTGAGCGAGTGTATCCACTGCAAAATAATCTGCAACAAGTATGCCGCACCTTGTTAGATGCGGCACATAATTATTTATTGAAAGTACGTTAAGCATTAAACTAAATGTTTACTAAACCAACTAAATCAAATCAATAGTTATTCAAATTAAACTCCGCAAACTACGGACCGGTGCCGAAGTTTGCGCCATAACGGGGGATGCCGGGGATGTTCACCCCGGCGAAAGTCAAAACAATGCCGCGCGTGCGTTCACGCGCAACTCCCAAGTCCGACTGCGTCGGCGCGATAGCGCACAATGTGTCGATTGCGCTCGCGTTAGCGCAGCAGCAAGCAATCGACCGACGCACGTGTGGTCGGCAACTTTTACATCTTGTCCGGGCACTGTATGCCCAACAAGGCAAGTCCTTTCTTCAATACCGTTGCGGTGGCGTCTACTATTTTGAGCCGCGCGTTTTGCACTTGCACGTCGTCGCATATTACGCGATGTTCGATGTAAAACTTGTTAAACGCTTGCGCAATATCTATCAGCAGACCCGATATTATGCTGGGCTCGTACTTGTCCGCCGCGTCCTTTACCGCTTGCGGAAACGCGCCGAGCAGTTTGGCAAGGCGCAACGTTTCGGCATTGTCCAGCGCGCTAATATCGCACCGTTTGCCGCGCGCGCCCGCTTTGCCTACAAGCGAATTGCACCGCGCGTACGTATATTGCAAATAGGGAGCGGTTTCGCCGTCGAAATTGAGTACGCGGTCGTACGAAAACACAATGTCTTTTATTTTGCTGTTTTCCAACGCGCTGAACAGCACCGCGCCCACGCCCACCTGTTCGGCGACTTGTTCGCGGTTGGGCAGATCGGGGTTTTTGGCAGTGATTATTTCCAACGACTTGGCAACCGCCTTGTCCAAAACGTCCTTCAGCAACACAACGTTGCCCTTGCGGGTAGCCATTGCGCCGTCTTCGAGACTGACCATTCCGTAGGCGACGTGCACAAGATCTTTCGCCCAATCCAAGCCGGCAAGTTCCAGCACCTTAAAAAATTGCTTGAAGTGCAAATTTTGCTGATATGCCACAACGTACAAGCATTTGTCAAAATTGTACTCCGCCTTGCGCCAGATGGCGGCGGCGATATCGCGCGTGGCGTACAGACTGCTGCC
Organism: uncultured Clostridia bacterium; assembly: GCA_947629985.1. GTDB lineage: Bacteria > Bacillota > Clostridia > Christensenellales > CAG-314 > Fimimonas. The sequence continues at coordinate 10,064 of CANRFV010000002.1, forward strand.
GTCGGATTTTACCAGCAAACAGGGCGGCATGCCGTAATCGGACAAGTCCACTACCTGCGCGCCCTGACTTTCCTTTATCAGCCCCTTGTCGCGCAACATAGCAAGCGGGGCGGCCATTTTATCGTTGAAAAAACTTTCGCCGTTCCAACTGTCGAAATGCACGTCCAAACGCTCGTATATTCGCTTTACTTCGGTTAGTGTAATGCGTTTGAACAATTCAAACAGTTCGGTGGCTTCGCTGTCGCCCTGCTCTATTTTTACAAACCACTCGCGCGCTTGTTGCGTAAGTTCGGGGTGGTCGGGCTCTTCTTGATGAAATTTTACGTACAGGCGCTGCAATTCCGCAACGCCCTTTTGCTCCGCGTCGGCGCGATTGCCCCACAATTTGAATGCGACTATCATTTTGCCGAACTGCGTGCCGTAATCGCCGAGATGGTTTATTCCCACCACATTGTACCCCAACGCGCGGTAAATTTTGTACAGACTGCTTCCTATTGCGGTTGTGGACAGGTGCCCGATATGAAACGATTTGCAAATATTTACCGAACTGTAATCGATACATATCGTTTTGCCGTTGCCCAACGTATCGTTGCCGTAATTTTGCCCCGCGGCAAGCACTTCGTCCAAAACGTTTGCGGCAAAGTCTACGCGGTTTACAAAAAAGTTAAGGTAGCCGTTTACCGCTTGCGCCCTTACGATATGCTCGTCGGGCACAAATTCGTCCGCCAACTTTTGCGCGATGGCAACGGGCGACATACGCATTTCCTTTGCCAGACGAAAACACGGAAAAGCGTAATCGCCGAACGAGTCGTCGGCAGTTTCGGTTATAAGCGCAACGATCTCCGCTTTGTCAAGCGGAGTACCGTTTATTTTGTTTGCAATAAGTTGTTTGTAATCGATAGACATTTTACTCCTCGGTTTCGTCCAATTCGTCCGCAATTGGACTTTCGGATACGCACACAACTTTGGCTTCGCCCTTAAACTTCATTACGCGCACGCCCATAGTATCTCTGCCGATCTTGGAAATATCCTTGGCGCGGATACGAATTACGATGCCGTTGTCGGCAATGAGCATTACGTCGTTGTCGGGATTGATCAGTTTAAGGTTGACCAACTTGCCCGTCTTTGAGTTGAACACGCCGGCTTTTATTCCCTTGCCCGCGCGCGATTGCAAGCGGTAATCTATCAAATCGCTGCGCTTGCCGAAACCGTTTTCCGATACGGTAAGCACTTCCACGCCGTTGCGGGCGATAGCCATATCCACAACGTAATCGTCGTCTTCCAACTTGACGGATCTTACGCCTTGCGCTTCTCTGCCCATGGGGCGCACTTCTTCTTCGGCAAAGCGGATACACTTGCCTTCGTGCGTTGCCATAAGCACTTCGTCGTAACCCGTGGTAAGGTCTACGCCTATCAATTCGTCGTCATCCAACAGCGAAATCGCTATCTTGCCCGTCTTGCGAATGGACTCGAATTCTTCGAGCGGGGTCTTTTTGATAAGCCCGTGGCGCGTTGCCATGATAAGATTGCCGCGGCTGTCTTCCTTGCGGGTGATGACGGCGGTTACCTTTTCGTCGCTGTCGAGTTGCAAAATGTTTACTATCGCGCGGCCGCGAGCCGTACGCTCGGCTTCGGGCACTTCGTAGCCCTTTATGCAGTACACTTTACCTTTGTTGGTAAAGAACAGCAAATCGTCGTGCGTGTTGGTAATAAACATCTTTTCCACAAAGTCTTCTTCGCGCGGTTTGTGCGCCGTAACGCCCTTGCCGCCGCGCCTTTGCGTGCGATATTCGGTAACGGGCAGACGTTTTACGTACCCCAGGTGCGTCATTGAGATTACGACGTCCTCCTTTTCGATAAGGTCGCCGATATCTATTTCGGAGTAATCGGTGCATATTTCCGTCTTGCGCGCTTCGCCGTATTTGTCGCGGATCTCGCCCAGTTCGTTTACGATAATTTCCGAAACGCGGGCGGGTTTTGCCAAAATATCTTTAAGATCCTTGATAAGTCTGTCCAATTCGGCAAGTTCGTTGCGCAAATTTTCCACTTCAAGATGAGTAAGACGGGACAGGCGCATTTCCAAAATGGCGTTGGTCTGCCGCTCGCTCAGGTCAAATTCCTTCATCAATGCGTCGGCGGCGGCTTGACGGTCCTCGCTGTTTTTGATTATTGCGATAACTCTGTCGATGTTGTCCAGCGCAATTACCAAACCTTCTATTATGTGATAGCGGTCTTCCGCCTTTTCCAAATCGAACTTGGTGCGGCGCACAACAACGTCGCGTTGATGGGCGATGTAGTAAGTAAGTATTTCTTTAAGGTTGAGTATCTTGGGTTCGCCGTCGGCAAGCGCCAACATCGTAATGCCGTCCGAAACCTGCAACTGCGTGTGCTTGAACAGCATATTAAGCACCACCTGCGCGTTGGCGTCGCGTTTAAGGTCGAACACTATGCGCATACCGTGGCGGTCGCTTTCTTCGCGTATGTCGGCAATGCCTTCGATACGCTTGTCCTTTACCAACCCCGCTACCGTTTCGACCAACTTGGCTTTGTTTACCTGGTAGGGCAATTCGGTTACGATAATGCGCTGTCTGCCGTTGTGATCTTCGATTTCGGTTTTGGCGCGCACCAAAATGGTGCCTTTGCCCGTTTTGTACGCGTTACGTATGCCCACGCGCCCCATAATTATTCCGCCCGTGGGAAAATCGGGTGCGGGAATGATCTTCATCAGTTCTTCCACGGTGATGTCGGGATTGTTTACCACCGCAATTGCGCCGTCTATTACTTCGCCGAGATTGTGGGGCGGAATATTAGTCGCCATACCTACGGCAATACCGTCCGCGCCGTTTACCAACAAATTGGGAAAACGGCTGGGCAATACCGTCGGTTGCATAAGGGTATTGTCGAAGTTGGGGTAAAAATCTACCGTGTTTTTGTCGATGTCGCGCAGCATTTCGGACGCGATCTTGGACAGTTTCGCTTCGGTATAACGTTGCGCCGCCGGCGGATCGCCGTCTACGCTGCCGAAGTTGCCCTGACCTTCCACCAACGGGCACCGTATCGAAAAGTCCTGAGCCAAACGCACCAACGCTTCGTATACGGCGCTGTCGCCGTGGGGGTGATACTTACCCAAAACGTCGCCGACGATACGCGCGCTTTTACGCGTGGGCTTGTCGTTGTACAAATTGAGTTCGCCCATTGCGTACAGTATGCGTCTGTGAACGGGCTTCAAACCGTCCCGCACGTCGGGAATGGCGCGAGATACGTTTACCGCCATTGCGTAGGCGATAAACGATTTTTTCATTTCTTCTTCCATTTTGACTACTTTGACGGTGGTTTTGTCCAGCGCGCCTACGTAATCGAAGTTTTGCATTTCCTGTTTTGCCATAACGTTTGTCTCCTGCTAAATATCCAATTCGTCTACGAGTTTGGCATTTTCAACGATAAACTCGCGTCTCAGTTCGGGTTGGTCGCCCATAAGAAGCGACACTATTTCGTCCGCTTCGTAAGCGTCTTCCATTGTTACTTTGAGCATTATGCGGCTTTCGGGGTTCATTGTCGTCGTCCACAGTTGTTCGGCGTTCATTTCGCCCAAACCTTTGTAACGCGATACTTCCGTGCCCTTGGGCCCGAGTTGAGCGAGTTTTCTGTCGCGCTCTTCGTCGGTAAACGCGTAATACTCCTGCTTGTTCTTGGTAATTCTGTACAAGGGCGGTTGCGCAATATATACGTGCCCCTGTTCGATGAGCGGACGCATAAAGCGGAAAAAGAACGTAATAAGCAAAATTCTGATATGACTGCCGTCCACGTCGGCATCGGTCATGCAGATAATGCGGTCGTAACGCAATTTGCTTTCGTCGAAATCGTCGGATATGCCGCAGCCGAACGCCGTTATCATCGCCTTGATCTCTTCGTTTTCCAACGCGCGGGACAAACGCGCCTTTTCTACATTAAGTATCTTGCCGCGCAAGGGCAATATCGCCTGAAAACGTCTGTCGCGCCCCTGTTTTGCCGTGCCTCCTGCCGAATCGCCCTCGACGATGTAAATTTCACAGTGCTTGGGGTCGCGGTCGGAACAGTCGGCAAGTTTGCCGGGCAGCGAAGCGCTTTCCAATACGCCCTTACGGGTAAGTTCGCGTGCGCGGCGGGCTGCGTCTCTTGCGCGCTGCGCCGTAACCGATTTAAGCACGAGATCGCGCGCTTCTTTGGGGTTTTCTTCCAAAAACGTCGCCAATTCGTCGCCCACAACGCGGCTTACCGCCGTGCGCATTTCGCTGTTGCCGAGTTTTGTCTTGGTTTGCCCTTCGAATTGCGGATTTTCCAACTTGACGGATATAATGGCTACCAAACCTTCGCGCACGTCTTCGCCGGCAAGTTTTTCGCTTTCTTTAAGCAAGTTGTACTTGTGTCCGTAGTCGTTTATCGCCTTGGTAAGCGCCGCCTTAAAACCGTCCAGATGCGAGCCGCCTTCTTCGGTGTTGATGTTGTTGGCGTAAGCGTGCACCACTTCGTTGTAACTGTCGTTAAACTGCAACGCAACTTCTATTTCGCCTTCCTTTACCGCCTTGTCGATGTACAGCGGCTGGGGGAATATTACGTTGCGCGAACGGTTGTAATTTTCCACAAATTCGGCAAGACCGCCTTCGTAACAAAAGGTTTCGTTGCGCTTGCGGCTGTCGCGCTCGTCGCGCAAAGTGATGTTTATGCCCTTGTTGAGATAGGCAACTTCGCGCAGACGGTTTTTCAGCCGTTCGTACTCCCATTCGGTGGTTTCGAACATTTCGGCGTCGGGCATAAAGGTTACCGTAGTGCCCGTGCTGTCCGCGTCGCCGATAACTTTGAGCCTGTCGTCGGGAACGCCGCGATGATACATCTGGTAATGCAACTTGCCGTCCTGCTTTACTTCCACTTTGAGCCATTCGCTGAGCGCGTTTACTACCGACAGACCCACGCCGTGCAATCCGCCGCTTATTTTGTAACCGCCGCCGCCGAACTTGCCGCCCGCGTGCAACTTGGTAAGGCACAGTTCCACCGCCGAAATACCTTCCTTTTTGTGTATTCCGCAGGGAATACCGCGCCCGTCGTCCTCGACAGTAAGCGAACCGTCCTCGTTGATGGTTACGTATATGTTGTTACAGTAACCGGCAAGCGCTTCGTCGATGGAATTGTCCACGATTTCCACCGCAAGGTGATGCAACCCTTTTACGTCCGTCGATCCGATGTACATACCGGGCCTTTTCCGTACGGGTTCGAGCCCTTCAAGGACCTGAATTTGCTCCTCGGAATATTCGTCGTTTCTCTTTGCCATATACAACTCCTTGTTTACGCGCAACGCGCGCGTTATATTAAAGTAAATAGATTATATCATAAAAATATCCATTTGTACACAGTTTGCAAACAAATAGTTGCAAGTTTTTTGCAAACATTTGCATTTTAACGCCCGTAAAAGCGTGTATTTTCGGCAAAAACCTCCAAGTAGTGTAAATAGACGGCGTTTTGTTTTCAGCCGACACAGCCCTATTGCGCCCCGACAAATTTAATGTTGTACATTGGCGGCGGTTATGTTATAATATATTCAACGGCACGTTACGGCGCACAATCTTGCGCCGTTTACAAAACGAAATTGCGGCAAAACGCCGAAAAAAATACAAAAAATTACACGTCTGACAATGAAAGTAACGGAAATTACGGTCTACGACTACCGCAATCTTGCGCGGCAAAAAGTTATTCCGCACGCGGGACTGAATATTTTTGTGGGAGACAACGCTCAGGGCAAAACCAACCTTGCGGAGAGCGTCTATTTGTGTTGCATAGGAAAAAGTCCCCGTACCGACAGGGACAAGGATCTGATATGCTGGGGCAAGGACGCCGCGCGCGTAACCGTAAAATACGCTTGCCGCTTTGGCGAAGGCAAAATTTCCGTAACGCTTAATTCCGGCGCGAAAAAGCAAGTTACGGTAAATTCCGTACCCATAAGGCGAATGGGCGAACTTATGGGGTACCTTAACTGCATATATTTTTCGCCCAACGAAATAAAAATAATAAGCCAATCGCCGTCCGAACGCAGGCGTTTTATGGATATAGATCTGTGCCAGACCGACCGAAATTACTTTTACAGTCTGTCGCGCCTGAACAACGCGCTTGCGCAGCGCAACAACTTGCTTAAACAGGCTGTTTCGGCGGAACAGGCGGCGCAGACGATATTTGTTTGGGACAAGCAGATAGCCGAAGAAGGCGCGCGCGTAATACTCAAACGCAAAACTTTCTGCCGCAACTTAAAGCCGCTTGCACAGCAAAGCCACAGCGCGGTTACCGACGGCAAAGAGCAACTGCAACTTGAATACTGCACGCAAATAAAAGGCGAAACTCTTGCGGAAATTACCCAAGAGTACCTTGGCGTATTGCAAAACAATCTGGAAAAAGACTTTCAGTTGCGCCACACTTCCGCAGGCTGTCAGCGCGACGACATCGCCCTTACCGTAAACGGCGTGGACGTGCGCAATTTCGGCAGTCAGGGGCAGTTGCGCACCGCCGCGCTTGCGCTCAAATTGGGCGAACTGCAAATACTTAAACAGTTGACGGGCGAATATCCCGTGCTTATCCTGGACGACGTGCTGTCCGAACTCGATTACGACAGGCAAAAGCGGTTGCTGTGTTTCGACCCCGAATTACAGATACTGCTCACTTCCGCAAGCGAAATAGCCCCCGCTTTGCTGCCGCCGAATTGCAAATTTTTCGAAATTGCGCAGGGCGTGTGCCGCGAAAAGGACGTTTGAACGCGCAATTTTATCAAAATCCGTTAAGCGAACCGAATATTCCGTTGCCGGACGTTGTTGCCGCAGTAGAATTTGTACTGCCGCAACAACGATTTTTTATATAACAATTGAGCAGCAATATTACAAACGCGATCACCAAGCCGTTGGTAAGCGACAATTTGTTGTCCTTGTCCAAAACGGCGTACAACAGCAATAAATACAGCAAACTCGAAGTGATATTCATATAAATCTCCTTAAAATTTACAAATGATTTGTTTTTACTACAATATGCAGCAAACTTCCGCTTTGTTCACGATGTACAATTTTTGTTGATTTTGGTACAAGCGCCCGTTTGAATAGTACGCGCGCATAACGTTCGCCGGACGGCGGACGGATTTCGCCGCGTTATCTGCGCGCCGAACGGAGAGTGCGCGCACAGCGCTCGGGCAAGTACCGCAACAAGGAGAAAATAACGCCTATGATAGCCGCAACGCCGCAAATTTTGGACGATATGGATTGTTACCTGCCGGACGAAGAATCCACGCGCAAAATATCCCGTTTTTTCGGGTTGCTTGCCGATCCGTCCCGCGTAAAATTGCTGTCCGCGCTTGCCATAGCGCCGCTGTGCGTGTCGGATCTGTCCGCCATACTCAAAATGAACCAAACCACCGTTTCGCATCAGTTGCGGCTGCTGCGCGACCTTGACGTGGTAAGTTGCGAACGCCAAGGCAAAATATTGCAATACAAGATCGCCAACCCCAAAATAAACGAAATTTTGCTGGTGGGGGTGGAATATTTGGGCTATTGAGCGGTAAATGCGGGCGGCGCGCCGCATCGCAGCGACGGTAAAATTTTGCCGATACGCGCAAGCCGCCGTTCGCAGTACGGTTTGCACCGCGGCACAACGTCCGAAGTGTACCGCGCGGGAAAATTTCCGCGGACGTTTGCGTTGTAACGGCATTATTTATATACGCGCGTTTACAATGCGCGCGGGACAAATTACGCGGCAAAAAAGTTGTAAAATAAACAAAAAAATTGCGGCTATGCATTTACAAACGCTTGCCGCAAGGCTATAATATAGTTGTATCACAAATATCAAAACATTCAAATGTCGGCAAAACGGTAAAACGGAGATATACCAATGTACAAAAATTTTATTTTCGATGTTTACGGCACGCTTGTGGATATCCACACCAACGAATACGAAAGCAACACTTGGCAAAAACTTGCGGATACGCTTGACTTTTACGGCGTAAACTACACCGTAGACGAACTGCGCGATACGTATTTTTCAAGTTGCGAATTGCAAATGATAGCCCGCAAAGCCAAGTTCAAGTATCCCGAAATAGACGTTGTGGAAGTATTTACGCACTTGTTCGACAACAAAAATCAAAAGGCGACCAAGTCGCTCGCCACGCATCTGGCGCAGGAATTCCGCGCCTTTTCCACCGATTACATCAACGTGTTCGACGGAGTGGAGTCTACGCTTGCCGCCCTTAAAAAAGCCGGCAAAAAACTGTACATCGTATCCAACGCGCAACGCTGTTTTACCCAGCCCGAACTTACGCGTTTGGGGCTGATACGCTATTTCGACGGAATAATTTATTCGTCCGATTGGCAATGCGCCAAGCCCGACGCCGCGCTGTTCAACGTGCTGATAAACCGTTACAAACTCGACCGCAAACAGTGCATTTACATCGGCAACGACGCGTTTTGCGACGTGGAAGGCGCCCGCAATGCCAAAATAGACTGCTTGTGGCTTAAAACAAGCCATACTCCGCGCGACAGCGTTGCCAAATTTGCCCCAAAGTATATATTGCACAACGGCTATATGCCGGACATTTTGCCGTTACTGCTAAAATAAAAACGCCTGTTTGCGCCCGTACGGAGATATTTGGGAACCCTTGTGCCGAAATTACCTACGACGGGGCGGTATCAATCCGCGTCTACGCCGCGTATTTGCGTGTTGCTTACATATTGCCGCGCAATGTCGCGGTATTTTTTTAACGTTTCGACCGAACAGCCTTGTACACTGCCGTCGATAAGATTGTCGCTGTGGACAAATTGCTGTAAAAAATATCTTTTGGCGCCGCTTATCGTCTCGGCAAGGCGGCGAATACTGTCTTGGGTGTGGAAAGTGCCAGTTACCGTCGTGCGAAATTCGTAATCGACCTTGCCCGTCATCAACAAGCGCACCGACTCGGCAACGTCCCGCAAATTTACGTCGCGACCGCACGTTTCGGCGTAGCGTTCGGGACTGTTTTTTATGTCCATCGCAACGTAATCCACCAAGTCCGAATCGACGAGCGAACGCAACTTGTCGGGATAGGTGCCGTTGGTGTCGAGTTTCACCTTGTACCCCAATTCCTTTACCCGCGACAAAAACTCGCCGACGTCGTTTTGCAGCAAAGGTTCGCCGCCCGACAGACACACCCCTTCCAAAACGTTGCGGCGTTTGCACAAAAAATCGAGTACGGTCTCGCCGTCGTAAGGTTCGTTGGCGCTTCCGCACACCAACAAGCCGTTGTGGCAAAAGGGACAGCGCAAATTGCACCCCGCGGTAAACAGAGTGCAGGCAATATGTTCGGGATAATCCAATAACGTAAGTTTTGTAATGCCGCCGAATTTCACAATTATACCCCCACGATACGCCGCGCTACTTACGCAATTTGCACAGTTCGCTTGCTATGCCGCATGCCAAGCGCACGTTGTTGTAAACAAGTTGTATGTTGGTTTGCAAACTTTCGCCGCAAGTTATCTGCCTGATTTTGTCCAGCAAAAACGGCGTAACTTGCTTGCCCGTTATGCCTTGCGCGTCGGCTTGTTTAAGCGCGTCGTTAATGCAGGCGTCGATGTAATCGCCGTCCATCGAATACTCTGCCGGCACGGGGTTGGCCACCAACATTCCGCCGTTCATTCCCAACCGACGTTGCGCGTAAAACGCCCGCGCTATTTGTTCGGGCGAATCCAGCCTGTAATTTACCTTAAAACCGCTGTCGCGCGTGTAAAAAGCGGGCATTTGTTCGGTTTGATAGCCTATTACGGGCACGCCGCGCGTTTCGAGACACTCCAACGTAAGGCCTATGTCCAATATGGACTTGGCTCCCGCGCACACCACCAACACCGAAGTTTGCTGCAATTCGTCCAAATCGGCGGATATATCCATTGTCTTGTCGGAATTGCGGTGCGCTCCGCCTATTCCGCCCGTGGCAAAAACGTCTATTTTCGCCGCCTTGCACGCGTACATTGTGCCCGCAACGGTGGTTGCGCCGTCCGCCCCCTGCGCCACAACTACGGGCAGGTCTCTGCGCGACGCCTTGACCACCGCCGTGCCGCGCTTGCCCAGCAGTTGTATGTCGTCGGCACTGCACCCCACCGTAAGTACGCCGCCTATTACCGCGACGGTTGCGGGCGTGCAGCCGTTGTCGCGCACGATCCGTTCCACCGCAAGAGCCGTTTCCACATTTTGCGGATAGGGCATACCGTGCGAAATAATCGTCGATTCCAACGCCACTACGGGGCGGTTGTCGTCAAGCGCCGCCGCCACCTCGCGCGAAATTTTCAAAACTTGCATTGTGCTGTCTCCCCGCGCGTAATACCGCGCAACATTATTTATAATTATCTCATTTTACCGCCGCGTTGTCAATAACAAAGTCGCCGCAAAGGTCGGTAATCATATTGCGCGCGCAATGTTACGCAACGCCAGCCCCGCGCCGCTACACCAACCGAAAAGTTTTGTTTTGCGCAGTAAAATGCCGCCGCGCCGACGTTACCGCACAAAATTGCGTTGTAACGCGGCGCAAAAGGTTTTCGAGCGGCGCAGTCGGCGCGACAACCTGCCGCTCGGCAGAAATACGGCGGCGGCAACAAATCATTGCGGCGACAAAAATGTAATAATCCCTTTACATTTACTCAAAAGTTTATTTACAAATGCGCAAATCGGGCGTATAATATATAATGCGAAATATGTTGAGTTTTGTCCCGACATTTACGCAAACGGAGGCGTTTATGAGAAAGACCAAAATAATCTGTACTCTCGGCCCTGCCAGCACTACCTACGATCAGATAAAGAAAATGGCGCTTGCGGGCATGAACGTGGCGCGCATAAATATGAGCCACGGCCTTTACGAAGAACATCAGGTAAAAATCGACACGGTAAAAAAAGTCCGCCGCAGTCTGGGCTTGCCCATTCCCATAATGATAGACACCAAAGGCCCCGAAATACGTATCGGCACCTTCAAAAACGGTCAGATCGAAGTGCGCGAAGGAATGAACTTCAACTTTGTAAATACCGACGTCGAAGGCGACGAAACGCAGGTTTCAATTACTTACGCGGACCTGTACAAAGACATCAACGTGGGTTGCAACGTGCTGCTTAACGACGGGTTGCTGATATTTAAGGTTGTGGATATACGCGACAAGACTATATGTACCGTTGCGCAAAACAGCGGAACGCTGTCCAACCGCAAAGGACTGTTTGTGCCCAATGTAAAAATAAATATGCCGTTCTTGTCCGAGCAGGACAAACGCGACCTTGATTTCGGCATAAAAAACGGCGCCGAATTGTATGCGGCAAGTTTTGTTCAGGACGCCGCAAGCGTGCGCGAAATACGCCGATATCTGGTGGATCACGGCGCAAAAGACGCCTGCCTTGTATCTAAAATAGAAAGCCAAAGCGGCGTTGACAACATAGACGAAATTATCGACGCGTCCGACGGCATAATGGTTGCGCGCGGAGATCTCGGCGTGGAATTGCCTTACGAAAAACTGCCTTCCATTCAAAAAATGCTCATTACAAAAAGCCGCATGCACGGCAAATTTGTAATTACCGCCACCGAAATGCTGGAAAGTATGGTTACCAAACTGCGCCCCACACGCGCGGAAATAGTAGACGTTGCAAACGCCGTATTTGACGGGTCGAGTTGCGTAATGCTGTCCGCCGAAAGCGCCGTGGGCATCAACCCGCCCAACACCATTGCCACAATGGCGCGCATCGCCGAAGAAGCGGAACGCAACGTCGATTACCAACAAATGTACCGTTCCAGCCCGTTTACGCTGATGGACAACACCGACGCAATATCGCACGCGGCTGTAAATACCGCGTTTGACATAGGCGCCAAGGCGATAGTTGTATATACCGAAAGCGGCGTTTCGGCAAGAATGGTATCGCGCTTCCGTCCGGACGCGGTTGTGCTGGCAATGACCAACAGCGACCGCGTTTACCACCAACTTTCCACAAGTTGGGGCGTAATACCCACCGTTTGCCAGACCTTTGACAACACCGACGATATGTTCATCAACGCCGAAGAAGCCGTGCGCAGATTGGGCATCGCCAAGGCGGGCGACAACATAGTAATAACCGCCGGAGTGCCGCTGGGCAAGGGCGCGGGCACAAACCTTATTAAAGTAAGCAAAATAGCAGAACAATAACGTGTTGCGCTTGAAAGATAATTTGCAGCATACTAAAAGGACGCGAAAATCGCGTCCCTTTTTTTTGTTTTTATTGCATACTGTGCAAGTAGCATACTGCGGCGCAGTCGTTTGGAGCGTTTTTGCGCCCGTTATGGCGGAGTTTACGCAAAATCGCGCTTTATTTTGTCCAAAATGTCCTTGTCGGCGGGGCAAAACTCGTACCGATCTATTTCGTCGGGCGTTATCCAACGCATATCGTTGTGTTCCAACATCTGCGGATCGCCGTCCGCACGAGCGTTGAACAGCGTAAGATGTACCGTTACATCGGGGTAAACATGCGTAACTTCCGTAAACACATCGTCAACATGCACTTCAAGCGCAAGTTCTTCGCGACATTCGCGCGCAAGCGCCTGTTCGCGCGTCTCGCCCGCTTCCACTTTGCCGCCGACAAATTCCCACAGCAGCGCGCGCTTTTTGTTTGCGGGACGTTGACATATCAAAAATTTTCCGTTGCGCACAATAAGCGCAGCCACTACTTCCAATTTGTTGTCCATTTTATATCTTCCGTAATAAAGTTTAATTCTGTCTTACGCGGCGCAATCGGCAAAGAAGCCCCCGCGCAATCGGCAAAATATTTGCTCGCAAGCGGCGCGCAACAACAAACCGCGCTTCGTCCGCGCCTTAATATGCCGCCGTCGCGTTTTGCGTTATTTTACCGCCGCAATGCCCACCGTTTTCGGGCAAACAACGGTATCGCCGCCGAAAACTCCGCTCGGCGCGTTTGTCGCGCTATTTTTTCGCGTTGCGGGTACGGCGGATCAAAAACGCCAACACATACCACAACACCACCAACACCTGCAATACCGCGCCTATCAGGTAAATCAGCCAAGCGTTGGATTGTGTATTATACAGCAACAGATGTATAAGTAAACACAGCGACCAAATAAGCCCCGACGTTACTATGCAACGCTGCCACAACTTGCCCCACAAACACGCAAATACCAACCCGACGATAAACGCCGCGGGCAGCGCAATCAGATACGCGTACTTGGCAACGACAGGCGTCTTGGCGGGATCGACCAACAGCCATATTACCATTACCACCGTCGCTATCAAAAACACCAACCCCACCGAAAGCAACGTAATAAGCCAACGCTTTGCCCAAAAACTTTTGGTTTTTACTTTGGGCGGAACCTGAGTGTGTTCGCACAAAAAGTCGTTGACGGTTATTCCGTACAGTTTGGCAAGCGCGTCCAACACGTAAATATCGGGCACGCCTTCGGCGCGTTCCCACTTGCTTACCGCCTTGTCCGAATAATTTATTTTGTCGGCAAGTTCCTGCTGCGTAAGGTGCGCCTGTTTGCGATATTCCGCAAGATTTTTTGCTATTATGTTCTTCAATTCGTCCATATTTGTATTGTAGCACCTATTGCGATAATTTGCAAGCGATTACGCCGCGGCGAACTTTGTCGCTCTACTGTAAGTAGAATCGGCGTTTTGGGGTCTACTTTACGGCGCGCGCAAAGTGGAATTTTATCTACCGACAGTAGAATGTATCTCTAAAATTTTGTTGTATAATGATAGCGCACGAAATTTGTGCGCAAAACACAAAAAAAACATAAGGAGAACATTGCATTATGTTTACACTGTCTTGTGAATCGACAACGGACATCACGTCGAAATATCTTACCGAAAGGCAAATACCGATATTGCGTTACACCTATACCGTGGACGGCACGGAATTTACCGACGATATGGGCGAAGGCGACGGACTGAAAATTTTTTACGAACAATTGCTTGGCGGCAAGCGCCCGCTTACATCGTTGATCAACGCGGACAAATACAAAGATTTCTTTCGCGAGTTGCTGCAAAAAGGCGACGTACTGCACATCGCGTTCGGTTCGGGAATGTCCCAATCGGTATACAACGCGTTTTCCGCGGCGGAGCAGTTGAAAAAAGAATTTCCCAAACGCAAAATATTGGTTGTGGATTCCACTTGCAGTTGCGTTGGGTACGGTCTGTTTGTGGACGCAATTGCCGACCTGCGCGACCAGGGCAAAAATATCGATCAATTGTACGATTGGGCAAAGCGCAATTGCCACAAAGTACACCACCAATTCTTTTCCACCACGCTTACGTATTTTCGCCGCAGCGGACGCGTGTCGGGACCGGCGGCGCTGATAGGCAACATGCTTAAACTGTGCCCGATAATGCACCTTAATTACGACGGCAAAATAATAGCCTACACCAAAGTGATGAGCGTAAGCAAAGCGATATCCAAAACGCTTGCCGAAGTGGCGGCGAATATTCGCGACGGCGCCGATTACAACGACAGGCTGTGGGTTTGCCACTCCGACTGCGCGGATATGGCAAACAACGTTGTCGAACAACTTAAACGGCAATACCCCGCCGCCGACATACGGCTGTTCGATATAGGTCCCGTAATTGCCTCGCACTGCGGTCCGGGCACGGTTGCAACCTTCTTTTGGGGGAACGAACGTCCGCAATAATGCGTTAAAACGCGGCGCGCGCAAAAAGGCAATAACCGCACGCCGTCGTTGTTGCCAAACTTATACTGACAAAATCGCGGCGCAAACGGGGTGCAGACTGGCGACCGTAAGCCGAACGTTGCCGTCAAACGCAAATATGCGCCGAATCAGACAACAAAAAAAGCGACACGTCGATTGACGCGTCGCTTTTTGTTTGCCGCAAGCGTACTAAAGCACCATTTCCAAAGATGAGATTCGAAAAGCGTAAGCGTTAAATAAAGATAAAACTCTCCGTGGCACAATACAATTACCCAATTGTCCGATACCATACAAGGAGAGTTTTATTTATATATTCGGTTGCGCGCGATCGTCGTATGGCGCATATTTGTTTTTGCCACGCCGAGTTGCAATGTGCCAACGTTCCGCGCGTTATTGTACGCCGCCCTTGGTGTGCAAAAAGTAGTAATCGTACAGTTGTTTGCCGCAAGCAAGCCCGTTTAGCATTTGATCGCGGTTAAGTTGCGCGTCATACGATGTGCATACGCGCGTGTACGTCCAACCTACGCTGTCGTAATCGATAACTATTGCGCGCGCATACGGCAACGGATGACAGCCCACGCTGCCCACGTCCACATACAGGCGTGCGCCCATTATGTCGCACGGCTCGTGCTTGTGCCCGAAAAACACCGCGGCGGCGTTTACGTCGGCGAACATTTCGTCGAAAATTTGCGCCGACGGCGACAGTTGCAGCGGTTTGAAGGGATATTGAGTTATATCTTGTTTGTAGCCCGTCAGGGCGTAATGAGCAAACAACAACGTGCTTCCGCCGCAGCGGCGAAGCGTACACAGCGGAAAATTTGCCGCCGCCTTACGCAGCGACTCGTCCATCGACGCAAAAACCTGCCGTTTGTGTTCGGTTGGCACGTGCGACAAATTGCGCGCTTGGCTGTGATCGAGCGCAAAATCCCTGTCGTGATTGCCCAAAAGCAACGTTACGTCCTTGCGGGACAGCAACAATTCCAAACACTCGCGCGAGCGCGGTCCTATGTCCACAACGTCGCCCGTGTGGATAATTTCGTCGCAATGCAAGCCGTCCAGCAAGCCGAGTACCGCCGTAAGCGCGGAAAAATTACCGTGAACGTCGGATATAACGCCTATTTTACCCGATTTTTTCATATTTTCAATTCCGTTTACAATATCACGTTATGCGCCGTGCGCGCGTTTTGGAGCGCAACGGTGGCACAACAATAAAATTATAATATCAAACTCCGCAAAAATCAACAGACGGTATGGTATTTGGCAAAAAGTTGTGCTACAATTATATAAATACGGCGTTTTGCCGACAAAGCGGAGAACGAATATATGATCACTCACAACAACGGAGTATTCAAAATCGACACCCCCAACACCACTTATATGTTCCGCGTATTGGGCGGAATGTTGCAACACTTATACTACGGCGCAAAGATCGGCGACGTAAACGACGTAAGTTGGCTGGCGGACAAGCAGGGCAGCGGACAGGGCTGTTCCGTTGCGATCGATACCGACAAAGGCAAAGTTTTTGCGGACAACACCTGCTTTGAATTTTCTTCCGACGGCTACGGCGACTACCGCGAAAGTCCGTTGCGGTTACGTTTCGACGACGGCAGTATGCTGTTCAAACCCGTATACCAAGGTTACGAAATAACCGCGCCGTTCGATCCGCCGCAATTGCCGCACAGCCGCAACAAAGCGCAGACCTTGGCGGTAAAATTGTACGACGACGCGCGCAAAATTACCGTTACGCTGTACTATTCCGCATTTGACGACTGCGACGTAATTGTAAAAAACATTGCCGTAACAAACAACGGCACAACGCCCGTGCGCATTATGCGCGCAATGAGCAATCAGGTGGATTTTGCATTTGACGACTTTACTTTGGTTACACTAAACGGAACCTGGGCGCGCGAAAGATACCCCGAACAAACTCCGCTTGCCTGCGGAATTACCGTAACGGACAGCAAACGGGGAGTAAGTTCCAACGCGCACAACCCCTACGTTGCGCTAAAACGCGCCGATTGCAACGCCTTTTACGGCGAAGCGTACGGCTTTAACCTGTTGTATTCGGGCAATCACGCGGAAATAGCGGACAAAACGCCGCTTGGCAAGGTGCGTTTGCTAAACGGCATAAACGATTACGACTTTTGTTGGCAACTAAACCCCAACCAAACTTTTTACACCCCGGAAGCGACGCTGTGCTACTCCGACGGCGGCACAAATACGCTTGCCCAACGTTACCACCGCTTTGTAAACAATCACATCGTGCCCGAACGGTGGGCTATGCGCACAAGGCCGATACTGATAAACAATTGGGAAGCGACCTATTTCGATTTTACCGAGAAAAAACTGCTCGACCTTGCCAAAAAGGCAGCCGACGCAGGAATAGAACTGTTTGTGTTGGACGACGGCTGGTTCGGCAAACGCACAAACGACTGCAAGGGCTTGGGCGATTGGACGGTAAATACAAAACGTCTGCCGCAGGGGCTGGACGGACTTGCGCGCAAAATAAACAAACTCGGCTTGCAATTCGGCATTTGGGTAGAGCCGGAAATGGTCAATCCCGACAGCGACCTGTACCGCGCGCACCCCAATTGGGCTGTGGCTCACCCCGATTACTCGCCGGCGCTGTGCCGCAATCAACTTGCGTTGGATCTGTGCAACGACGACGTGTGCAATTACATCATCGACGCAATGAGCAAGGTGTTTGCGTCGGCAAATATCGCCTACGTCAAGTGGGATTACAACCGACCCGTTACCGAAGCGTATTCGCCCGCGTTGGGCAACAATCAGGGCGAATTTTACTACAGATATATGCTGGGGTTGTACAAAATTCTTTCAACCCTTACGCAAAAATTTCCCGATATACTGTTTGAAGGGTGCGCTTCGGGCGGAAACCGCTTCGACTTGGGCATACTGTGCTATATGCCGCAAATTTGGTGCAGCGACAACACGGACTGCTTTGACAGGGTAAAAATACACGAAGGCACGCTGTGGGCGTATCCGCAAAGTTGTATCGGCAGCCACGTATCCGCAAGCCCCAACCATCAAACGTTGCGGCAAAGCACTATAGACAATCGCTTCAATACCGCTTGCATAGGCGCGTTCGGCTACGAACTCGACCTTGACGAACTGAACAAAATAGACGCTCAGGCGCTTGCGCGCCAGATAGAGTGGTACAAAAAATACCGCCGCACGCTGCAATTCGGCACGTATATCCAACTTGAAAGCATATTCGAAAAGGATCGCGGCAGTTGGGCGGTAATTAGCGCGGACGGCAAACAAGCCGTGGCAAACGTTACCAACGGCGTTCAGCGCACCGTTCCGCCGCAAGACATTTTGCGCGTACCCAATTTGCTGCCCGACGTAAATTACACCGTAAGTACGCGCCCGCAACAATTCGGCATTAAAACTTTCGGCAGTTTGGTAAACCATTACGCGCCCGTACATCTCAAACAAGACGGCTTTCTTACCGAATTGATCGCCAACCGCTATCCGCTCGCCTGCGAACAGGAGCGCTACACGCTAAGCGGCGATATGCTGGCAAAATGCGGAATAAAACTCAATCAGCAGTGGTCGTCTACGGGATACGACGGAGATACGCGCGTAATGCTGGATTTCGGCAGCCGCCTGTATTCGATAGACGCCGACGAGTAACGCGCTTGCTTGGCGGCGCCGCACAAACGCGCAACATTGTGTAAGTAACCCGCCGCTTGCGCGCAATACGCAACCTGCCGCGCACAGCCGCAGCCGATACCGACCCGTTTGCAAAAAAAACGCGCGCGCCGCAAAAAAGCGTGCCGCAAGTTACAAAACGCGGCCGTTTTAGTACCCCATACGCAAAAAACATAAAAATGCGCCCCCGCAAAAACAGGGGGCGCATTTGTTATATGTTTAAGTCAAATCAAATAACCACGTCATACGCGTCGTTTTGCCAGCAGACCTTCGGCGCGCGCAATTATGTCGTCGGCGGACAGACCGTAGTCGCGTTTGAGCGCGTCGAGACTGCCCACCTGAGTGATCTTGTCGCGCACCGCCACCGCGTCGCACAGAGTGGGACATTGCGCGGACAGCACTTCGCACACGGCAGAATACAGACCGCCGTGTATGCTGTGATTTTCCACGGTAAGCACCCTGCCCGTTTTGCGAGCGGAGTCGATAATTGCCTGTTCGTCCAGCGGTTTTACGGTGTGTATTCCCAACAGATCCACCGAAACGCCGCGCTCGCGCAATGCCGCAGCCGCGGCGCGCGCGTCTATCAAAGACATGCCCGACGCAACAATGGTAATATCGTCGCCGTCAAACAGTTTGTCGGCTTTGCCGAAAGTAAACTCGTAATCTTCGTCGAATACGCGCTCGGTCTGCTTGCGCATAAACCTGATATACATCGGACCGTTGTAATTTACGATATCCGGCAGCGCTTTGGCTATTTGCACGTCGTCTACGATATCCAGCACGGCAACGTTGCACAACGCGCGCATGGCCGCCACATCTTCGAAAGACATATGCGTACCGCCGTTGGTGGTTGCGGTTATTCCGGGGTCGAAACCTATTATTTTTACGTTCTGTTCGGAGTAGCACACCGATACGGCTATCTGGTCGAACGCGCGGCGCGCGCTGAACGGCGCAAAACTGTGAATAAACGGAATAAAACCTTCGGCGGCAAGCCCCGCGGCAATGCAGGTCATATTGGCTTCGGCAATGCCCACGTCGATACATCTGTCGGGAAATTCCGCATACAGCGGCTTGGTGCCGCCCGCGCTTGCCAGGTCGGAATCCAACACGAAAATTTTGTCATTTTGCCGCATAAGTTGCGCAAGTCGGTTTACATACGATTTTCTCATTTCCATAGCAGCGTTCCCCCTACTCCAATTCTTCGAGAGCAAGTTTGTATTGCTCGTCGGTTACCGCGGTGCTGTGTACGCCCAGCCCCATCGTCTCGTAAAAACTTACGCCCTTGCCCTTTACGGTATCCATTACAATGCAGTGCGCAACGCCTTTTTGACTTTTTGCAATGCAAATTGCCTTGTCCAGCGCGTCGAAATCGTGTCCGTTTACGCGCTGCGTTGCAAAGCCGAACGCCTCGAACTTGGCTTGTATGTTCTCGACATTCATTATGTCGGCGGTATAGCCGTCAATTTGCATGCGATTGCAGTCCACAAACACGATAATATTGTCGAGTTTTTTGTTGGCGGCAAACATCGCGCCTTCCCAATTTTGACCTTCCTGCAATTCGCCGTCGCCCGTAATTACGTACACAGTTGCGTCGTAGCCCTTTGCCTTGTTGGCTAACGCCAAGCCGCATGCGCACGACAATCCCTGACCGAGACTGCCCGCAGTCATATCGACGCCGGGAGTAAGATTTATATTTACGTGGCTGGGCAGGCGCGTGCCCAACTTGTTGAGAGTATCCAACCACTCCAACGGAAAAAAGCCTTTAAGCGCCAACGTGGCGTACAGCGCGGGACCGGCATGCCCCTTGCTGAGTACCAATTTGTCGCGCCCCGCCTTGCGCGGTTCGGAAGGGTCTACGCGCATGTGTTTGGAATAAAGCACCGCCAACAGATCCACTATCGACAGGCTTCCGCCAACGTGCCCCGAGCCTTGCGAATGGATACATCTTAGCGTTTGGCGCCTTATTTCTTTGCTGAATTGTACAATATCCATAAAGTTCACCTCACTTTTGTTGAGTATAATATATCAAATTTTTATATGCTTTTTCAACGGTTTTGGCAAAAATTTTGCCGATTTGCGCCGTCAAACGCCCGTTGCGCGCCTATCAAACGCGCTTTGACAAACTGCCCAATCTGCCGTGGCAGGTAAAGTACAGCACTTGCGCGCTTGAAGCGAGCGATTTGAGCAACTGCGTTGCGCGCTTGAAGTTGTCCTCGTCAAAGTTTACAAAGGCGTCGTCTATTACAATAAAGGGTATGTTGCCGTCGTACAGCAATTCCGACAGCGCCACCCTGAAACACAGCAACGTTATTTCGCGTATGCCGCGCGAATATTCGCTCATAGGGTGCGTTTGATTGTTTTGACACAGCGTAACCGCAAAATTGCGATCTACCGTTACGCGGTAATCGCTTGACGTTATTTGCGAAAGCAACTGCGAGCAACGAGCGCACAACTTGGGCAGATAACTCGACGACAAATTGTCCTTGGCTTTTTCCAAAAGGCTACTTACTTTGTCGGCGACGTCGTACTTGCGCTGCGCTTGCCGCAGCAAATCGTCCGTTTGCGCCAACCGCTCGGTAAGCGAAACCGTATCGAAAGACAAATTTTTGCGCTCTTCTTCCAGGCGACCGCTTTCTACGGACAACTGTTGCAACGCGCCGTCCAGTTGGGCGACTTCGGCGCTTATTTTGTCCGCCTCGCCGTCCGAAACAGCCGTGCGGCTTTGCGCCGCCGCAACTACGGGGCACAGCGTTTGATATTCGCGCAGATCGCCGAGATATTCGTTGTAAACTTGCCACAAATCGCCGCGAACTTCGCCAAACGCCCTGCCTTCGGCATTTACGTATATGTCCGCGATGGCGTAAAACTCATCCGATAGCCGTTCGTACTCCGAATGAGCGCGGTCTTTGCGAAAACGGCAAACATTAACTATTATCACAACTATTCCCGCGCATGCAACCGACGCGCCCCCTACGATCATATAAACCTTGCCGCCGTCCGACAGCGCGCCGATAATGGCGATTACCACTCCCAAAACGGCTATGATAATTGCCGCCAACGTCAGATATTTGAGCGATGTGCCGTTGCGTTTGGGCGGAGCGCTTTCGATATCGTGCGAAAGTTGCTCGCAACGCTTGAAATCTTGGTCGAATCGGGCGGGAATACGCGCCAATTTGTTTTTCAATTCGTACATACGCTGCTGCGCGGACTGTTCTTCGGGGGTGGGCTGTCGGTGCATTTGCTGCCCCTGCAAATAAGCCAATTGCTTGCCGAGTTGCGCGCGTTTGCTTTCGGCTGTCGCTTTTTCGCGGGTAATTTCGTCCAGCCTGCGCTCTATTTCGTCGTTGCGCCGACGCGCGCGTTCGGCGTTGTAAATATCGCTTTGTATTGCGGTTCTCTTTTGTTCAAGTTCGTATATTTCGCCGCCGTAACCGCGCTCGTAACGCAAATTCTTTTTGTACGCGCGCAAACTGTTTTGTATTTTGTCGTAATCCTGCGTGCTGTTTTGCACTATGTTGGCAAGACGCGAATCGAAGTTGTCGTTGGACGACATTTCTACCGCTTCCTGCGGAAAATACGCCGAACGGTCGTAACTTTCGGCGGTAAGCCCCAACAAATACTCGCCGGGGGACAACTCGGTGGATACCGCCTTGCCCGTGCCACCGTTTACAAAGTTCAACGATGATTGGCGCGCGGTAAGCCCGAAATACCGCTCGATATTGTACGTTTCGCCGCGATATTGCACCGCCATACTGCCGCCGAACTTGCCGTCGCCGTCCCAGGGGGCGTATTTGGTTACGTCGCTTACGCCCTTTACTTTGTTGTACGACAATCCGTACAGCATTGCGCGAATAAACGCCGCAACGGTGGTTTTGCCGAAACCGTTTACGTTTTGTATCGTGTTTATGCCGTCGTGCAGTTCTATTTTTACGTTTTTAAGTTTGCCGAACGCTTTAATTTCCAAACACAATATTTTCATTCCGAAATCTCCCCGTCTATTGCCGACAAACCGAATTTTATTACTTCGTCGCGCAAACTCTTGTCTTGTATTTCGTTACACGCCAACTTGACAAATTCGCCGCGCAACGACACTTCGCTTGCCAATTGCCGCAAGTCGTACGCCGTTTCGGTGCAGTCTGCAATGCGCAATGCGAAAAACCTGCCGTCAAGTAACTGCCGCGCAACGGCAGACAGGCGTATGCCCTGCCGCAACGTGCCGACAAATTGCAAATTTAGATAATCGCGCGCGGACACATCGGCAACGGAATCGCCCACAAGGTGTTGCAACGCGATGTCGTTGTCGCATGCGCTTACGTCTATTTTGCGCGTAACAACTTTGCGACACGCTTGCTGAACAAAAGAAATTTTGCCGCTTTGCGTGTCGATCAATACAAAACCCGTAGGGGCGCTTTCGTCAAAACCGCGCGTTTCCAACACGCCGCAATAACAACCTTTTACGTTGCCGAACATGTGTTGCGCAAACGAATGTCTGTGCCCCAACGCCACGTAATCGGCGCCGCTTTGAGCGATGGCGCGCTTGTCGATAAACCCGTACGAATTGTCGTCGATATCGCCGTGCAACGTCAAAATACGGTACTTGCCGCCGCTTAACGCAAGTTTTGTCCACTGCTCCGCGTCGTCAAGCCCCAATTCGCGCCCGCAAATGACAACGTCGCCCAACGCGTAACTCGTCCAATCGCTACCGAACGTGCGAATTTGCGGACACAGCGCAAACAACTTGTCGTAAGGCGCGCTGCCCGCGTGATTTCCGCGCAACACAAACCACACCGCGCGACTGCGATTTACAATATTCGCAACGCTTGCCACGGTTGCGTCGGTTGCGTACTTGTCGTCGAACAAATCGCCCGCAACGATTATCGCTTCCACACCGTTGTTGTTGGCAAATTCGGACATATTGTCCAGTGCCACAAGCAGTTCGTGCCGGCGAGCCACAGAGTCCTTTACCCCCGACAAGGGCGAATCCAAGTGAATATCGGCTGTATGAATTATTTTCATTTGCCCCTCTTGCAAAATTTTATTCGTAACTAATATTGTATCACACGCGCGCAAAACTTTCAATATGCACATTAACAAACATAAAAAAATAATCAATACACCAACCAAATTAACTCAACAGTTGTTCCAATTAAACTACCGCAAACTACGGACCGGTGGCGGCAAGACAAATATATACAAGCAACAAGCAGTCCTAATTAAACTCGACCTTGAAATACCGCTGAGCGAGTGTATCCACTGCAAAATAATCTGCAACAAGTATACCGCATTATATAATTTTTCTTTATGCGC
The DNA here is from genome assembly GCA_947629985.1 of uncultured Clostridia bacterium. Classification (GTDB taxonomy): domain Bacteria; phylum Bacillota; class Clostridia; order Christensenellales; family CAG-314; genus Fimimonas. Next base: position 33,735 of record CANRFV010000002.1, read on the forward strand.
GAGTGCTGTTGCGCTTCTACTATCAACAAACCAGTTTTAATTAAAATACTACCTTTTTTTCACGCGGAGCCGAGTGCGTCGCGACTCAAAATAATCTGCAACGAGCGTATACACGCAACAAGCAGTACCAACTAAACCCAACCTTGTGATCCCGCTGAGCGAGTGTATCCACTGCAAAATAATCTGCAACGAGTGTGCCGCACACGACCTTATTTTTTTCAGCGCGAGTGCTGTTGCACTTCTACTATCAACAAACCAGTTTTAATTAAAATACTACCTTTTTTTCACGCGGAGCCGAGTGCGTCGCGACTCAAAATAATCTGCAACGAGCGCACACAGTGCGCGAAGCGAAGCCTTTTTGAGCGCGACCGCACGAGCGATATCCGTTTTGAATGCAATTGCACGAGCGCCACCACCATTTTTATTGCGGCATACGAAGCGAAGCCGTTTTGCAGGGAATATGCGAGCGGTATTGTGGTCGAAAAAAAATGCGCCTTTGCCCAAACGGAGAAGAAAATGGCAAAGGCGCACTGTTCGGTTGTAAGCACCGATATATTACTTGCCTATTTGATTGCAAGCGTTTGTAAGACTTAACGCAACCAGATAGTTAATCTGATCTTCGCAAATCTCACATGTGTCTTTCTTATCGATTTCGTAATAATCCTGATATCTAAACATTGCGTTTGCCTCCTTGTTCAATTTGTTACAGTCGATTTATTTCGGCTGTTTACGCCTTTATTATATGGCAAAATTAAAAAAAGCAATTATATTATTTTGCCAAAAAATAACACAAAACTGTTTTTTTGATGCATTTTGTTTGCAAAAAATGCGTTTAGTTGTATAATATAGATACTAATGGGGCGAAAAATGGATATAAAAGACTACCACTTGGCAAACGACAAAAATTACAAAAGTTACAAGGAGCAAACCGTACACGGCACTCCAATGCTCCCGTTTGCCAAATATCACACAAACATTTCCGCAATGTTGCCGTTTTACCCCATACATTGGCACGAAGAAATGGAAATTATCAAGGTGCAAAGCGGCAAAGGTCTGTTTTACGTTGACGGCATAAAGTACGAAGGCTCTGCGGGAGACATATTTATTTTGTGCCCGTTTGTAATGCACTCTGTCAATCGTCTGGACGACAACGATATGCAAACCGACTCGACAGTGTTCAATTTGCGGCTGTTGCAATCCAACGGCGCGGACATTTGCACCGTAAAATATTTTGCGCCGCTGCTTAACGAAAAACGCTCCGTGCCCTGCATTGTGCGCCCGCAAGACAGCTGGTACCACTCGTTTGACGAATGTATGACGTCCATTCTTATGTGCGACCCCAATTCCGACGGCGCCGAACTTGACATAAAAGCCAATTTGTATTGGATGTTTTTTCACATATACAACAACCGTCTGATAGACGCCAAGCCCAATGTTGCCGAGGACAAGCGTTCGTACACGGTGCGGTTGGCGCTGGAATATATCCGCGCGGAATATATGAACGAAATAACGATAGAAAAAATAGCCAAACATTGCGGTTACAGCGAATTTTATATTATGAAACTGTTTAAGCAATACACGGGAACAAGTTGCGTAGACTACATAAACAACTACCGCCTTACCGTTGCGGGCAGACAGTTGCGCGATACGGACGACGACGTAAGCACGATCGCCTATCAGGTGGGATTCAACAATATATCGTACTTCAACCGTCAATTCAAAAAACAATACGGTATGACGCCGAAAGAATTTCGCGCGCAACGCGCCTGATACCGAAAAACTTTATTCGAATAACTTTACAAAACCGTTATTTTCAAATATACGTTGCAGCCGTGCGGGCAAATTTACCGAGCGCGAAAAGAACGCAAATCTGCCGACGAGCCACAGCGGCAACAAAATTTCCGACAAGATACGGCATATCGCTTTAACAGCGGGGCATTACGCGCACTACCGCTTGACAACGCAATTAAAAGTTTGTATAATTTTTTACGTTATCGACCCCACATTTGAAAGTTGTTACGGGCCGATCACTCAATTTGCGCCGGATCGCGGACTGCGATTTAACGTTATTGCCGCAATTGTTGCAAAACGTTTTGTCGGGTACTCGCAAGCGCCATTTTCAAAACCAAATACGGATCCGTAGTTAAATGGATATAACCGCCCCCTCCTAAGGTAGTGTTCTATCCAAGCAAAACGGAGCAAATCGGCGGCAAAATGCGCTTTTCGGGGCAGTTTTCGCGGGTAAAACGCCTCGCCGCAAACGAAATTACATCTTTTTTACACCCGCACGGATATTTCTCGATTTCTCGGTTACGAGAAGTATCTCCCAAAATTGAATATGTTTCCGTAGTTAAATGGATATAACCCGGACCTCCTAAGTCCGCATTTCGGGTTCGACTCCCGGCGGGAACACCAAAAAAACGGCTTGATTTGAAAGATAATCGAGCCGTTTTTCTGTTCATGATCATGTTCTCCTTTCCCAAGATTTTGCCGATAGCACTTTACATTATAGCCGTTTCGGACGTACAAATGCAAGCGTTCGGCCGCTTACATTTCAAAGTCCTTCTTTTTCGCTTTCCTCGATTCTATGAAGTCGAGGTATTCCCTATATTCGGTCATGGTCTCGGAGCCGAGCCGCTTCATCTCCGCTTTCATACGCTTGAATTCTTCCATAACCGCCTGTTCGTCCTCGAATAACGGTTCATCGGGTTCGGCTTGTCTCGGGGCTTCTGCGGGCGGTTCTGCGCTCTCAAATACATTGGCGATCCTTTCCGCCGCAAGTCTGTCCGTACTTTTCAGAGCGTAGGCGTAGACGTCGCTCGTCGTGCTTGTCCGCGCGTGTCCCGCCCGTGCCGAAACGGTCGTTAAAGGAACGCCCGCGGCGATCTGCAAGGTTATGTTCGTGTGGCGTAAACTATGCAGGGAGTAATGGTCGATATTCGCCTCTCGGAGCATTTTGTTCAGCCACCCCGTAAAGGTACTCGGATAGAGCCGTTCGCCGTTCTCCTGCGTAAAGAGAAAGTCGTTCTCTTGCATATAGTCTCCGAGTTCTTCCCGCCGCTTTTGTTGCCATTTCTTGTACTCTTTCAGCGTTTCAATTAAAACTTCGGGCACGGCGATCGTTCGCTTTGACGTCTCCGTTTTGGGCTCTTTCTCTACTATGCCGAATCCCGTTACGGTCGTTACCGAGCGATTGACCGTGATCTCGCCTTTCCCGAAGTCGATGTCGCTCCATTCAAGCCCCGCGACCTCGCCCCTGCGGAATCCCGTCAAGAGGAACAAGAGCATAGCCGTCTTATAACGGATATTCGGGTAATCCGAAAGAAACTTGTAAAAACGCTTCGCGTCCTCGTCGGTCATACATTCGATTTTGTGCGGCGGGCGTTTGGGAAAATTGATATAGTCCGCCGAAGCGTAATTGTCCGTCACCAAACGGCTTTTCTTTGCAAGGGACAGGATCGCCCTTATCGTTCGCTTGATTTTATGTATCGTCTCATACGCATACGGTTCTTCGACGATATGCTCGTCGAACAGTTTGTCGAACGGAATGCCGATGCGCTCGGCAAGGTCGCCGCTCCAAGTCTTGCTCACGGCTTTTCCCGCAAAGGCGTTGGCAAGCGAACAGCATTGTATGTTGACCTCATAGCGGAGTTTCATATAGTTATAGCCGTGCTGTTCCAAGACGGAGCGGAAGTCGGGCTTCGGAAAGACTTTCGACGTTCTCTTTTTCATAGCGTCGAGCTTATCGTAAAAGTTCTGAATAATGACGGGAGTAAGTTCACGGAGTTTGTAGCCGCCGATATATTCGTTTGCAAGTTGAATACTTTTGCCGGCATTGACATAGTAGCTCAACGAACAATCTCTTTTTATCTTTTCAAGCCATTGCGCGGCATATTCCTTGAACGTGATATTCGGCGTGTCGGACGTCGCGGTCGAACCGCTTACGGTCGCCCGTATCTGCCGCTCGAATTCGTCCGCATAGTTTTGCGCCGCGCGCTCCGCTTGCTTTGCCGTAAGGCTTCCGTCCGGTCGCCAAGTGGTTGTTTCGAGAATGGTTTTGCCGCTGCCTTTGTCTTTGAATTTGACCTGTATCGTATAGGCGCTCTCGCCGTTTTTCAGTTGCCGTTTTCGTATCGTCGCCATTTCAGACCGCCTCGTCGATATTCAGATAGGAGAGAAGTTCGTCGTAGTTGATCAGAATCTTCTTGCCTGCGCGAATGGATTTTATCGTTCCGTTGTCGCACAGCTTTCGGATAAAATGATAGGTAACGGCTGTCTGCCCGTCCGTCGCTTTCAGAAGCGCGATAGCCTCCCGAATCGTCCTGATCCGCGCTCTCCTCGTAATTTTTTCTTCCATAAAACCTCCTTGAATTCGATATGATTTTTGAGAGAGGAAACGGGTATCCCGTTTGCTCGAAAGGTGGGCGGGATGGCAAAGTGAATCTCGCCCTTATCCTGTTCAAAAAAATTGCCCGTTTTCGCTTGGTTTGAGGCAGTTTCCCTTTGCTCGTCCGTTCCCTTGCAAAAAGTTCCCTCCTTATATCCGTTGACAAAATAAGGGCAAAATCGGACCTGTTCCGAAAAATTTTTCTGCCTATCGTAAAAGTCTCTCTACTTATCCGTTGACAAAAACGGGGCGGAATCGGGGGTGTTTGAAAAAATTTCATAAAAAATACCCGACATTCGGGAATCCGAACATCGGGCGTATGTTATTAAGGAGATTATAAACTGTTTCAAGGGGGAGCGCACGGGTTGGTAAGGCAAACCCTTTAATTCTTTTTATAATGGCGGAATGTGCCAGTAAATGCCGTCAGGCGTATCTTCTAAATGGATTCCAAATTCAGCGATATAATTTAGAATTTCCTCGTTCAATTTTTCAAAATGTGGTTCTTTATAAGCATTCACATCGCTAATCATATCTTCTAAAATTAAGAAAATGTTTTGAATATGCTTTTCCAACTTTAATTCGACATAAGGGTCTTGTTTTTGTTTGCAATCATAAAAATTTGCATAATGTGAAACCGCATAGATTAAAATAAGAAGGAAAAATTCATTAAACCTTGTCAAAAAGTCATTCAACGAAATGTTTCTCAAATTGTATTTTCTTCTTTCACTCATGATTCTTTTTTCCATATTTTCTATGTCATCACCATGACTATTTGCGGAAAAACTATCCTCTCTATAAAATTCGCTCGCACGGCGGCAGGCATAATATTCTTCTAATAATCTATTTGCAATATTGGTAGTAAAACAGCATATATCCATGCCATATTTAAACGAAGGCGTATATTTGAGTTGCATTTCCACGTGACTTAATTCATGATATAGAATATTCAAAGCCATGCGTCTATTTCGCAATATGAAATTTATTCGCTCTTCATCGCAATTTTTTCTGAAAATAAGATCGAAGCAATTATCATCTATAATGTATGACGATAGACCTGCATCTAAAAGCACATAGGTAGCAGAGGCGTTTTTATCGGAAATGACTTTTCCATAAGCTCTACCAAATTCATTGTTCGTAATGGAAGTATATTCATGTCCCAACTCTCTTTGCAAATCCAAAGCATCTCTGATAAAATTATCTGTAATTATACATTCTTTTATGCTTGGCAAAAAAGCAAAATTGCTTATTAAGGATTCAATTATCCATTCAAAATACGATTTAATTTGCTCTCTGTATTCTGACTGTGAAAAATCAATGCCACATATTAAATTTGAATTGTATTTAACAGTCATCCGTGTTTTCCTGTATAACCCAAATTCAAATAGATAAATATATATTAACCAAATTTCTTTTTCATTTGGGCGACGATATCTTCTCTATAAAGTTGCATATCCCTTAAATTGTGCTTTCTTTGGGTCACATCGACGAAATCATCAATGTTGTATGCCTTTATAAAGTAATTGCCTGCGTCCTCTATAATCATGCCGATAATCGAATTTTTATAAAATTCGCTTGTGTCGGGGTGAACAACGGGGGCAACAAAGGACAAATAATTCGCGGGGCTATTACATTGGCGCAAATGTCTGATACAATCCGCAGTTTCATTGTTATACTGTTGCGTTTTATTGCGAATCAGCGTTACTTCAATCAACCAGTTCATAGACGGTGAGGTGACATTGATATCGCCAATGTTGCCCGGCGCGTGCTGATAGGGAATGCCCTTGTCATCGGCTTTATAGTTCGGCTTGACGATATAATCTCCGCCGTATTTCAGATAAACCAAAATCGAGATGAAAAACTCCAATTTCAACGGCTTCTGAATATACCAGAACAACTTTTCTCTGCTATCGTTCGAGATGGATTTTATCAATTCGACGATTTTTTCCTCGGTGATCTCATAATCGGAAATAACCTTATTGAGAACAGCATTATAATCAGACAGCACTCGGCTTTCTTCCTCTCGGAAGGACACGATTTGCGCCAAAAGCGAGGCAGACAAAGCACCTATTTCCTCGAAATAGAGAATTTCGTCCTCTTTGGATTCCTCGGACAATGCGCTTTCGTTTTCCAAGAGAAACTCCAAAAAGTCCTTTCGGTTCTCATTGATGGAAACGAGCAATATGCCCGATTTGTTTTCGACCGAAATCAAGCCCGTAAGTTGCAACACTCTGAATACGGTATTGCCATAATCATTGACGACCGTCTGTTGCTTATTGACCTTTGTATGTAAATTATCAATCTCGCTATAATGATCGACGATATATTGATACATGGCGTCAATATCCCCGCCCAATTTGACGGACTGAATCAAAGCAATAAAGCCGTCCACGTCGCCGTCATCGCTGAACAAAGAAAGAATAAACTGCGGATAAGAAAGGCTTCTGCCGCTTTCTTTCAACTTCAACAGCACTTTCAAGATAAAGGAAAAGTAATTGAAGTCGTTCAACACGCGACGATAGGGAGATTTGCGCCAAAACCGCATACATTGCAACGCAAATGCTTCAGAAACTTCCAACTCATTTTTCAGAAGCGACTTTGCCACGGGAGAAAGTCTGATTTTATCATTGTACTGCGTATAGATAAAGCCAAGCTCCGACAAAGTTTTCAGATAGCGTGTGAAAGCCGCTTGATAGCCAGTCGGGAATCCCCATTCATTGTTATGCTTCAAATGCGCTTTGATAAATGCTTTTATATCATCTTCGGTGGCATTATCGACATCAAGGCTATCGCTGTCAATCGCCCGATATACGAATAAATCTTTGTATATCTCCAAAATGCGCGCGTCATCAAGGATTTTGCCCTCATGCTTGGCAAATACCGACAGGATAGCGGGGTATCTTTCGGGGTTGCGGACGGCTACTTCCATAGCCATCTGCTTATACAGTCGTTTCCCGTGATGTACTTTATTCGGCATAACAATCTCCCTTAATTCTTCTTATAGTTGGTGACAAGAACTTCCCGATGGGCTTCCTTACGCACATTGCTGTGATAGTTGATATAGGTACTCGACACTTCATGGACGTGATACTTTTTCGCCCATTCTTCAAAAATTGCGTTCGTCTGCCCCTTATCTTCAATCAAATTCGAGATAGCGAATCTCACGCCTTTTGCATTCAACTCGTCAAGCAAGCCGAGGAGATCCCGTTCGTCTGCTTCTGACCAAATCTTATTGTATTCCGAATTTGAAATCAAATAAGGCGGGTCTAAATAGACGAAATCACCGCTATAGAAATTCCAATAATGCAGGAAATTTCTGAAATCCAGTTGATAGAACAATACTTCATTTTGCGTACAGAAACGAAAGTAATAATTCAATGCGGAAATGACATTTTGATTCAAGTCCACATTTCCGACGGGGAGATTGAAGTCGCCATTTCTATTAAAACGCAACATTCGGTTAAACCCATAAATCAGCAACACATATAAAAGCTCCATATTGCTTTTGTCTGCATTGAAGTCCCGACGCATTTCCTCATAACCGTCTTTATTGAACCTTGCAAAGTAGGTTTTTACAAATTGTGCTTTCAGCTCTTGCGGAATAATATCCTGCCTGTACGACGCGCTTAACCTATACTTTTCTTCTATTTGAGAAATAATATCGAAAAAGGTTTGCGGTGAATGAGCGTAACGATTGAGCATATTATGGAGTTTAATCATATAGCTATCCACATCGCCTAACACATATCGGGCGGCATGGACATTCAAAAATGAACTTCCACCGCCGCAGAACGGCTCGTAATAAGTATTGATATCGGCAGGGAACAGCGGCAAAAGCTGTTTCATGAGCTTGTATTTATCTCCCACATAGAAAAACGGCGAACGGACAATGGAAGATATCGTCGGCACTTCTTCAAATTTCCCGACTTCCGTAATGAAAATATATTCTTTATGATTCTGAATGTCCGTTTTTCCTGCATTAAAGGCTTTGAACGGCACTTCAAATCTATTCGTTTTCCCTTTCTTGCTTAAAATTCGTTCGATATCCTCCAAAGTCATCTTGTTTTCGGAGGAAGAACTCTTTGAATTGTAGGTATTGTTGTAAGACACCACAATGAACTTGCAGGAGAGTTTTTCTATCAAATCGGCAAAGGCGATCTTTGCCGAATTAGAGCAATATGCGCTCATGTTTTCGACGGGAGGTTTTAAGGCTGTCCCTTGAAGTTGCGGCTTCTCCCATTTTGTAATGTTTTCCAAAACATGATAGAATCTGCTGTATTGACGAGAAGAATAAGGGGGATCGATGTAGACGATATCTGCCTTGACAAAAGATGCCAAAGCGTTGGCATCTTCCCGAAAAATATCCACGGACTTTCCCAAAGCAAGCGTATCATAAGGCGTAATCAACTCAAAGGAAAAACTACGAGCAATATCCCGATTTTTGAAATACGCTTCATAATGCCCGACGGTATTCGCGCATTTATCGAATGAGTACAAAAGAGATGCCAATAAGATGCTATACTCTCTTTCATTAAGAGTATCTTTATTATCTTCTATATCCTGCCGAATATAACCGATTGCCCGTGCATCCCCAACTTCAAAATACTTTCCACCAAAATTAAGCGAAACATAGTTATCTTCCAAAGAATCGACATTCAAATCATCGTATCGCTTTTTGAAAGAGAATAGTTTTTGCATATCAAACGGTGCGCATTGGAAAAATGCTTTATAAATAACTTCGTTGGAATACAAAAAGTCGTTTAATATCAAGTGCTGAAACTCGCCCAAAAGAGCGTCCGTAACGACACCCGTTCCCGCAAAGATATCGCAAAACGATTCGCAATCGGGGCAATTTTCGAGAATAAGCCCTTTAATCCAATCTTTTAATTTGAGCTTGCTGCCCGTATAACGCCGATTACCGATCTTGAATTTAGGGGAAACCTCGCCTTCTTTTAAGCCCAAAAGATAATCGGCTGAAATTTGAAACCTCAAACAAATATCGCGCAATGTTTCAAAACTCGGCTTGCTCTTTCCCGCTATCCAATCGCTGACTTGGGATTGATTGACCCGAACTGCCGTAGCAAAAGAAATCTGATTTAAGCTGTTGCTCTCAATCAAATTTGTAATTACTCGTGAAAATGAAGTATTCGCCATGTCATTACCTAATTTCATAGTCTTATTATAACACAAATTTTCGCGTTTGGCAACAAGTTTTATGGGTATTGCGATATTTCTTTATAAATTGCCAAATTTTACACCCTACGATTTACACCCATATTACACCCGAACAGAATAAAGCAAGATAAAAGTTATCGCGCAAAACGCGCAATAGACAAAAAAACAGGCGTTCAAAACGCAAAAAACGGCTGTTTTCAGCCGTTTTGAACGTTATAAAACCTGTTTCTGCTTGCTCCTAAGGGGCAATTGTGGGTTCGATCCCCGCCGGGTCTACCATTTCTGCCGCATATATGCGGCGCAATACGGCGTCAAACTCCGCTTGCCTTGGGTCATTTACGCCAAGTAAACTCCCCATCGGCAATGCTCGTTTTCCTTGTCTTGCTTGTATCTCTGCGGCAGAAAGCGAATGCGGATTTGACGTCCATAACTTTACAACAAACAACGCAAGGAGAAAAAATCTCTTTGCGTTATTTGTTGGCGGGAAGAGAACCCACAGGTTCGCTCGGCCGAGCCGCAGGCGAACGCCACGTAGCGAATCTTACAAAAACGCAAACACGGCACAACGCAAAAACATCGCACGTAAAATAACCGTAGCACGGTTGCGGCAAATCCAACAAAGGGCAATCTACCGCTCAAAAGACGCTTGCAATACAAAAGAGCAACGGCAACGTTGGTTGTCTTTTGGGAACATCGCTATTACTTTTAGTGTGTTTTACGGCTGTTGACAAGTTGCGCAAACGTTCGCACTTGCTTACGCGTAAAGCAAATTGCCTACCCGTGTTGACAGCGGCGGCGCGCACGTGTTACAATATTTACGGTTCGGCGCACAATACGCCGCGTTATTATTTTTACGGAGTAACGCCGTCAGGTAAACAAACCAAGCCCGACGAAAAAATGCCGCGCAAAAGGTTACCCAACGTGCAATCGAATACAAAAAATATTATTTATGTGTGAGAGACGGTTGAGCACACAGCGAATAAGGAGAAATTATGAGCGAAACTACACCATCTGCTGCGTCCACGCGCGAAACTGTCAATCCCTATCTCAGCCAAAAACTAAAATTGCTGTCGTTTGTTGCAATGATATGCGTTGTGTTTATTCACGCTTACAATTACACGGATACGTTTTTGCAGCCGTCCACAATGCTTACGGAAGGGCTAAGCGGCGGACCGATCGTACAATTTTTGATAAGCAACGCGCTTGCTCGGTTTGCAACGCCGCTGTTTTTTGCCATATCGGGCTATTTGTTTTTTGCCGCGTTTGGCAAGTTTACGTTCAAAAAATACTTTGTAAAGTTAGGCAACCGTGCGCGCACGGTTTTGCTGCCCTACGCAATATGGGTTGCGCTGTGGACGGGCATTGCCGCGCTTACCGTGTTGGCGGTGGGCATGGACTACTTTCCCATACTTAACGAAAAACTCGGCAAGTTATTTGCGGGCGAATGGTGGCGGGTGCTTAACGATCCCGTGCCTTTCCAAGCCTGGTATCTGTTGGATTTGTTCAAACTTGCCCTTTTGTCGCCGGTAATTTACTTTGCGGTAAAATATCTGCGCTGGGGCGCGCCGTTGATTTTTGCCGTGCTGTGGGCAATGGATTATTCCATACCTTATTATTTTCCCAACTGCGACGGAATGTTTTTCTTTACGCTGGGTGCGTATTTTGCCGTGCGCGAAATAAAATTTCCCGGCAAGGAACACCCCATCAAACGCAACGCGCTGTCGTACATAATACCCTGCGTGTGGGTTGCGTTGTGCATTACGTACGCGATGCTGTCGGCGGCGGCAAAACAAATAAATGTGCCTTGGTATGTGCTGTCCGCTCTGTACAAACTCAACCAGATATTGGGATTTTGCTCTGTATTTATTTTGTACGACTTTGTTTCGGACAAAGTTATACACAGCAAATTTGTAAACGTTGTCGCTTCGGGGTCGTTTTTCGTTTACATTTTGCACGAGCCGCTGCAACATATGATGTTCCAGTTGATACTTAAATACACCAATGCCGATTGGGCGCACATGCTGTGCTACTTTTTGTTGCCCGCAACGATAATAGCAACGGCTATCGGTTTGTCGGTGGGAATACGCGCGCTATGCCCCAAACTGCACTCGGTACTTACGGGCGGCAGATAACGCCGCAAAACATAACAAAACGGCGGCAGGCGCGTTACGCTTGCCGCCGTTTTTATTTTGCCGTTTACGCGGCGTGATATGACGTTTTTCTTTAAGCCGCGCGCGTCCGTCCGCCGAGCCGACAACGGGCACAACATACAACACAGCCGCCCTGATTACATTTGTTGTAAGCGCAAATTGCGCCGCAACTTTTACTTACCTTCGCGCGGTTGCTTTGCGGCTTTTTTGCAGCGCGTTTTGGCGCTGAATTTTTCCTTGTTTTGTTTAAGGTGTTCCTTCAACTGCTCCATATACTCAAACGGAAACATAAATTTGGGGTGCTTATCTTCAAATTCCTTAACCTTGTCGTTAATGGTCTCTTTGAGTTTTTCGTAATGCACAACAATTTCGTGTTCCTGCGCAAATTTGCGTATTTTTGCAGACAGGCGCATAGAATGGGCAAAGTCGATAATAAAAACGCCCGACGCAATACCCACAACGTAAGAGAACTCGATGTTGTCCACAAACCATAACAGCATTGCCACAAGTTTGTCGGTCATAAGAAAGTAAAATGCCGCCGCAACAACAAGCCACAACAGCGAAAACAGCGGGCAAATAAGCCCCTGAATGTTACCCCATTGCTTGGAATAATCCCACAGACGAATCTTCATACCCTTGATGAATATAAGCCCGGCTATGTATTCGATAAGAGTCATTACAACGCCCATTATCACAATGATAAGCAACGCGTCCAGCCACTCGTGCCCCGTATGTATGGGCAAAAACGACAGCGCAAACAACCCCACCGTACCGAAACCGTACAAAGGCAAGCACGGTCCCGTCAAAAAGCCGGGGTTGATCCACCGCTTTGCCGAAAAGAAACGCCGAAACAGCACTTCGATACACCAACCGACAGTACTGCCCACAAAAAAGAAAAATATTCCCGCCAATATGTAATCGACAACCGTATCCCACATAACAAAAATCTTCCTTGGTACGTTATTTTCGTGCGAATATCTACGTCTGCGCACAACGCGCGGCGCAACACCACTATTATAACATTGCCCCCGCAAAAGTCAATATACAAATTTACGCACCCAAAACAAGCGCGTGGCAACAAGGTTTGCACTACAAACAACATTGCCTACGGCAGTGCAACATTGCCCTTGGGCAAATATTTCGCTACGCGAAGTGATAGTATTTGCTGCCGCAAATAGTGATATTTTTTCGCCTGCGGCGAAAAAGTGAGATTTACGCGCAAGCGCGTAAGTGAAATTGTTTGCTACGCAAACAGTTGCGGCGTTGTTTAGTTGGAATAACTTTAAGCAATAAAAAATAATTGCCGAAGGAGAATATCTTTTCGGTAATAATAATTTTCAAATAATGTCAACCTTAACTTTGCCGTCAGGCAAAATAACACTTTTCCGCTGAAAGCGGAAAAATAACACTCGCCGCAGGCGAATAACACTTACGCGCTTGCGCGTAAATAACACTGTTCGCCTAAGCGAACACAGCGAACGAGCGAATCTACTCGCGGTCTACCGTGATCGACGGCAAATAGTCGCCCAAACCGCGCACGGCTTGCTCTACTTTTACAAATATATCGGCGTCGGACAACTTGCAGGAATACGGCACGCTTACGTCGAATATTATTTTGTCAACGTCGCCGTGTACCAGCCTGAAATCGTGCAAACATATTCCGTCGGTTATGTCGGCTATCGCCCGCTCTACGCGCCGCTGCAACTCGGCGGCTTCCGCGTCGTCCAATTGAACGGGGTCGAGATGGGTGGTAAGGCGTATGTTTTCGGTGAGCAAAATTTCCTTTTCCAAGCGATCCAAAACAGCGTGCGCTTCTACGGACGGCAATTTTGCGTCCATTTGCACGTGCACCGTGGCAAACGATACGCCGCTTCCGTAGGTATAAATGCGCAAATCGTGCGCGCCCAACACGTGTTCGGTGCGCTCGATAGCCGCGCGTACGCGTTGTTCGGCTTGCTTGTCGGGCGCTTGCCCCAGCAATTGCGAACTTGCGTCCGCTACAATTTTTACGCCCTGAACAAAAATAAACAACGCCACGGCAACGCCTACCCAACCGTCGGCGCGTATGCCTAACTGCCCCATTACCGCGCCGGCAATTACCGCCAAAGTGGCAACGCAATCGCACAAACTGTCGGCGGCCGCCGCTTTGAGAGCGTCCGAAGAGTTGCGTTTGGCAACAACTTTGTACACGGCAAACATTACCGCTTTTACAACGATGGACGCAACAAGCACGCCGTACACCAGGGCGGAAGTCTGCGCCGACTCGCCGGAAATAATTTTTTCCACGCTTTCGCGCGCAAGTTCTACCGATACAAGCATCAAAAGCATACCCGTTATCATTGCCGCAATGTATTCGGCGCGACGATGTCCGTAAGGGTGCTTGGCGTCGGCAGGTTTGCAAGCGATAAGCAACGAAACAAGCGCCACAATACCGCTGCCGCAGTCGCTAAGGTTGTTAAAGCCGTCCGCAACTACCGAAACGGCGGCAAAAATAACTCCTACCGCAATTTTGGCGGCGGACAACAACACATTGCAAAAAATACCCGCGGCGGCAACGCTTATTCCGCCGCGATAACGTTGGTTCAAGCAGTCGTTCATACAGATATTGTATACACAATTTGCAACTTTTGTCAACACAAGCCCGAAAAATTTTACATACGCGCCGACGCCTTTGCCTTGCGTATGTTGCCCGAATATGCGTCAATATCGCGGCAAAACGTCCGTCAAAGCCCACCCGCCGCAAACAGACGCGTTTTTGCAAGCGCTATTGACGGACGCGGCAAAATATGGTAAAATAAATATTCAGCGGTGCGCGTGCCGCAAGGTTTGCAAACGGGCAAACTTGCCGCAACAATTGCGCAAAACGGCAACCGCCTGCGCGCCACCGTCAAATTGCAACCGAAACGAGGACAACCATGTACGAAACAGCGCTTGACTTAATAAAAAAGTACGACACCATCATCATTCACAGGCACACCAACCCCGACGGCGACGCGTTGGGCAGTCAAATCGGGCTTAAGGAATTGATAAAAACCAATTTTCCCGACAAAACGGTGTACATTGTGGGCGACAAAACCAAGCGGTATGCCTTTATGGAAGGGTGCGAGCCGAACGAAATCGTCGACGAAACGTATACAAACGCGCTGGCGATCGTGTTGGACACATCTGCCAAATTTATGATAAGCGACGACCGCTACACGCTGGCAAAGCAAACGTTGCGGTTCGATCACCACATCTACTGCGAAGATATATGCGACGTGGACGTTATCGACCCCACATTTGAAAGTTGTTGCGGGCTGATCACGCAATTTGCGCTGGATTGCGGATTGCAATTTAACGTTCTTGCCGCAAAATCGCTGTTTACGGGCATGGTTACGGACAGCGGACGTTTCCGTTACGACTCGGCAAATTCGCGCACGTTTTATTTGGCGTCGGTGCTTACGCGGCAACCCTTCGACCCCAACGAAATTTACTGTCAACTGTATGCGGACGACTTGTCTATGGTGCAGTTGCGCGCACAATACACGCTTAAAATTACGCTTGCGGGCGACGGCGTGGCGTACATTGTTACCACCAAGGACGAACTTGACCGCCTTGTCGCCGAAAAGGGCGTGGACGCATTTGGAATATCTCGCGGAATGGTGGGCGTAATGGCAGACATAAAGGGCGTGGACAGTTGGGTAAACTTTACTCAAACCGAACAGGGCGTGCTGTGCGAACTGCGCTCCAAAAAATACAATATCAACCCCATTGCGGTAAAATACGGCGGCGGCGGACATGCCAAAGCCAGCGGAGCCACCGTTGCGGACATACCAACCGCAATGCAAATGGTACAGGATATAAAAACACTGCACAAACAAGGAGTATAATATGAGCGAACAATTGGCAACAATGCGTCGGATCCTCGACAAAATAACAAGTTACGACAAAATAATCATTACTCGCCACGTTCGTCCGGACGGCGACGCGATAGGTTCCAGCAAGGGGCTTGCCGCAATGTTGCGGCTTAGTTTTCCCGACAAAAAAATCTACGTTCAAACCGACGACGACTCGGAATATCTGGCGTTTCTCGGGGCGGACGACGCGCCCGTTGCCGACGAAGAATATGCCGACGCGCTAATGATAGTGGTAGACACCGCAACCGTGGACAGAATATCCAACGCGCGCTACGGCAAAGCAAAAGAAGTAATAAAAATAGACCACCACATCGACATAAAACCTTACGGCGATATTTGTTGGGTGGAAGATTGGCGTTCGTCCACTTGCGAAATGATCGCGTTTTTTTACCAAACTTTTTCCGACGTGCTTAAACTCGACAAGCAGGCGGCAACCTACATATTTACGGGTTTGGTAACCGACAGCGGACGCTTCCGCTACGAAGCCACCACAGGCGACACGCTGCGTTTGGGCGGCATGCTGTTGGATTTCGGCGTGGATACCGAATGGCTGTACGCGCAACTGTATCTGGAAGAATACGACCAACTGAAATTTCAGGCATACGTATTGCAAAATATGCAAATTACCGCACATGGGGTGGTATATTTGCACGTTACAACCGATATGCAAACGCAATTTGCCCTGTCTACCGAACAGGCGTGCGAAGCGATATCGTACCTTAAATACATCAAACGCTGTATCGCTTGGTTGGCGTTTATCGATATGCCGGACGGCAGTATCCGCGTGCGGTTGCGCAGTCGCTTTATGACAATAAATCAACTTGCCGAAAAGTACGGCGGCGGCGGACATCAATGCACCTGCGGCGCAACGCTATACAGCGCAAACGACATAGACAAAATGATAGCCGACGCCGACGCAATGGTTGCCGAATACAAAAACACTCACGAGGGGTGGCTATGAGAATATTGGTTACAAATGACGACGGAATAAATTCCGAAGGCATAAAAATACTTGCCGCTTGGGCGCAAAAACTCGGGCACGTAACGGTTTGCGCACCGCAAGTACAGCAAAGCGCAAACAGCCACGCAATAAATATCCACCGCCCGATAGAAGTTGTGCGCGCAACCGGCTTTGGATCGGGCGTGGACGCGTACGCCGTGGGCAGCACTCCCGTAGACAGCGTTCGGTTTGCCACGCTGGGCTTGCAAACAACATACGATCTGGTCCTTTCGGGGGTAAATCGCGGTTTTAATATGGGCGAGGACATACTGTACAGCGGCACCGTCGGCAACGTGTACGAAGCGGCGCTGCGCGGTTGCAAAGGTATCGCTTTCAGCACCGACCCCACGTCCTTCGACGAAGCGGCAAGGCAACTCGACGCCGTGTGGCAATTTTTTACGGACAACGATCTGCTTGGCAAAAACGCCATTTACAACGTAAATATTCCGCTTGATTCGCACGGAATAAAGTGGACCAAACAGGGCGGCGCGTACTTTACCGATCAATTTGTGCAAGCGGGCGCTACAGCCAACGGCATACTGTACGATCAGCAGGGCTACTCCGTGTACAAATACGGCACGGATTACACGCTTGATACCGACAGCGTAATGAACGGGTACATATCGGTTACACCGCTTTCTACTCGCCGCGACGACGCAAACGTTTGGAAAAAAATTAAATTATAGGTAAAAATTATCCGACCACTCGTGCGTCGGTCGATTTCTTGCTGCTGCGCTAACGCCAGCGCAATCGACACGTAGTGCGCATACGCGCCGACGCAGGTCGATAGGGTACCCACACAATTTGAGTATACGAAAATTGTGTGGGAGAAGGAGCGCCCTTGTGTCAGCGGAACCTAGAACGCTATGCGTGCTTGGTGCTGACAAACAAGTGGTGCGACGAGCGCGTGAACGCACGCGCGGCATTTATTTAGACTTTCGGTGGGGAGTCGCATACCCCACCAACCCCCGCAAGGTCGTTTTAGGGACCCCACACAATTTGAGTATACGAAAATTGTGTGGGAAAAGGCGCACCCGTGTGTCAGCGGAACCGAGTACGCTACGCGTGCTTGGTGCTGACAAGCAAGTGGCGCGCCGCGGGCGCAGGTCCGTAGTTTGCGGAGTTTAGTTGAAATTTTCGACCACACGCAATACTTAATGCGCTATATCGGAAAAAAACGCACTTCGACGCAATTGTCGAAGTGCGTTTATCATTTTTTGTTTACAATACTACGCTTGCGTGTAGCCTATTACAATCTTGGTAATACGCGCCTGTCCCGAATTTAATCAAGTAAACTATCTCATTGTCAAACGCACTACCTTTAATAACCAATTCGATCTTTCAATCTCCGCTTAGTTACCGAAAATCAATCTGTGTATACGGCGACGGAAAGTATTCTTACTTGTTTTAAAAGACCTGCTGTTGTAAACGATGTTGCGGGTTGCGTCAATGTAATGGTAACAACATTACCGTTACGAGATATTGTCGCGCCGGCAACCGTCATACCGTCAAAACCTTCTATATATTGCTTTTTATTATACGTGCCGTCGTCAAGATATATTTCAATCTTACTTATTGCAGATGTGTACGCAATTGTAATAGTAGAACCTGTATATGCACGCGTACCGTAATTATTGCTGCCTACATCATAACAGTCGGTTTCGGAGTTTCCTTTGTTATTTGTATATGTAATTCCGTTTGCAGCATATACTACTTGTTCAGCGCTGTAACTTTGACGATTCGTTGTGCCTTCCAATGCCAATTCTGCGCTTGATGACGACACATCTCCGCCACCTGTACTGCCGCCGCCTTGGCTTCCACCACCACCGGGGGTTGTGCCACCGCCACCGACATCTCCGCCCGTGCCGCCACCTTGGCTGCCGGAAGAGCTACCCGTGTATACAATTACGGAAAGTATTCTTACTTGTTTCAAAAGACCTGCTGTTGTAAACGATGTTGCGGGTTGTGTCAATGTAATAGTAACAACATTACCGTTACGAGATATTGTCGCGCCGGCAACCGTCATACCGTCAAAACCTTCTATATATTGCTTTTTATTATACGTGCCGTCGTCAAGATATATTTCAATCTTACTTATTGCAGATGTGTACGCAATTGTAATAGTAGAACCTGTATATGCACGCGTACCGTAATTATTGCTGCCTACATCATAACAGTCGGTTTCGGAGTTTCCTTTGTTATTTGTATATGTAATTCCGTTTGCAGCATATACTACTTGTTCAGCGCTGTAACTTTGACGATTCGTTGTGCCTTCCAATGCCAATTCTGCGCTTGATGACGACACATCTCCGCCACCTGTACTGCCGCCGCCTTGGCTCCCACCGCCACCGGGGGTTGTTCCACCGCCGCCTTGTTGGTTAGCCGTCCAATGGGCGTACAGCGTAACGCTTGCGTTTGCAACGTAACTTGCGCCCGCTTTGCCCACAAGCGTGCCGCCGGAACTTTCCGTATACCAGCCGTCAAGAGTGTAACCCGTACGGGAAACTCCCGGCAAAATAACGGAAGCACCCTGCGTAACGGTTTGTGCGGAAGGATTTGTTCCGCCGTTGTAATTGATTGCAAATGTTACAGTAACGTTGTTGGGCGCAGGATCGTCGCCCTGACCGCCGCCGCCTTGGTTAGCCGTCCAATGAGCGTACAGCGTAACGCTTGCGTTTGCAACGTAACTTGCGCCTGCATTGCCTACAAGCGTGCCGCCGCTGATACTGTCGTACCAGCCGTCAAACGTATAGTTTGCGCGTGCGGGGCTTGGCAACGTTACCGTCGCGCCCGCCTGTGCCGAAACCGTTTGATTGTCGGTTGCGCCGTCGTTGAAGTTGAATGTTACCGTTACGCTGCCGTCCGCAGACGACTTGGGCGCCACGCGCGAGAATACAACGCTGTATTCCTTGCCGTCGGAATCGGTAATGGGTTTGTTTTTGCCGTCGACAAGCGTTGCGCGCAATTTGTATTCGATGTCGGAATCGCGCTGTTCGGGAACGGTTACCGTTACCTTGCCGTCCGCATTGCGCTGCGAAACGGTAACAAGCACGGTATCTTCGATTTCCCAACGAATGTACACCGCAACGGGGTTGCCTTTTTCGTCAAACGTAGATACTTGAGCGTTCAATTCGTAAGACGCAGGCGTTTGGGTATTGGAGCGCTCGGTGCGTTCCACATCGGCGAGAATTTCGCTCAATGTTTCGTTGTCGACCGCAACGGAGCATGCCGCAAATGCCGCAAGGCACATTGCCAACACAAGTAAACAACAAATAAGTGCTTTTTTGTTCATTACATTTCTCCTTTATTATTTCAGACAGGCGTTTTGCCGCCTGCCGTAATTACAAATTAAATATTATCTGTTTTTTGCGCGGTTGCGCTTGATCAACACTACTACCACAACCACTACAATTGCCGCTATTACAGCCACCGCCCCCACAACAATGAGTACTATCGCCCACGTGGGCAAAGTCGTCGGAACGGGCGGCGTGGGCTTTACAACGGGACCCACATGCGACACAAAGCCGCTTAATGCGCTGCCCAGCAATTCGGCATTGGTGTTGTCGCTGTCCTTGGTATACGTAGACGCGGTTATGCTTTGACTTTTGCGCAAAAAGTCGCGCGTAATAAGCCGATAATTGTACACTTCCTCGCCTTGCTTGGTAAGGGCAATGGGCGCCGGCGCGCCCGAAGTAAATGCCGATGGGAAGTAATTGTAGTTGCGTCTGCTGTTTTGGTGGTACAGCAAATAGTCGATTACCGCAATTGTGTATGTGCCGTTGTTCTTGATGGATTCGCCCTTTACACGCCAAATGCAGTTGCCGCTGTAACTCGCTTCTTTTAGAATATCCGCCCCCGAAACCGTTGCGATGTACACAACGTTGTCAAAGGGTATTGCGTTGTACAGTTTGGTATAAGTGATGTCGCCCTTGTTGATGGCGTTGCGCGCAACGTTTACCATTGCCAGATTTATGTCGTAACCTTGGCTGACGGCGTAATCGGCTATTGCGTGGCACACAAGGCGCGGAATTGCCGTACCGCTGTTGAGCGTTGCGTCGGTTGCGGCAAGCACTTCGTTTGCCTGCGCGGCAATGCTTTGGTTGGATTGCTCGATAAGCGCGCTTACCTGATTTCGCACGTTTTGGTCGATATCTTTCAGTTGCTCTTTGGGTATGTTGCCGTGCGCCGTTACCGAAACTTCGCCGTCATCGCTTACGGACAGTTGCACGTGGCTTACGTATTCGCCGTAACGCCTGCCCTGAATAAAGGGAATACCGTCCACGATGTAATCTTGCGCCGAGTGCGTATGCGCGCAAAACACTGCGTCTACGTATTCTTCGAGTCCTGCGGCGCTTGACGGTTGCTTGAAATCTTCCTCTTCGCCCACTATATCCTGCGGACCCGCGTGTACGCTTGCAACAACAATGTCGCAATCTTGTTCGTTACGCAGTTCGGTTGCCAACTCTTGAATAATAGGCAGCGGATCTTTGAACCCGATAGTCTGCACCAATTGCGACGATATGGACGTTATTTGATCCGCCCCTATTACGCCGATTACGCCTACGGTCAGACCGTTGTCCAACTTCTTGACGATGTACTTATCTGCCAAATCGTCGGCAAAGTCGCCCCAGGTGCGCGTTTCGGCGTCCCAATTGTAAATATTTGCACCCAAAAACGGCACTTCGCTTTCGGACGCAAGTTTGCGCAGGTTGTCCAAGCCCCAATCGAACTCGTGATTGCCGAATGTAAATTCGTCAAATCCCGCCAAATCCATACAGTCGGTAAGCAATTTGCCGTAATTGCTGTTGGATTCCATCGAACCTTGGAACATATCGCCCGAATTTAACACAACGGCGTTGCCTTCCGCCTGACGCGCGGCAAGGTAACCAGCAATTACGGGCATTCTGTCCACTTCGCCGTGAAAGTCGTTTATCGCGTAAAAATCCACGGTTTGCGCATCTTGCGCGTAAGCGCACAAAGGCACAGCGGCAACCGACGCCGCAAATACCGATACAAACAGCATTGCGGCTAAAATAATTGCAGAAATTTTTGTTTTACTCACAGTTTCCTCCGATAGATACCGTACGCTCGGCTTGCGTTCGACCGTCAACGGCAGTGTTGTTGCCGCAAGCAATAATGCTCTTGCCCTTGCGGTAGCAAAATAAGTAATTTGCGACTGCCCGTCCGTTACTTACACACAACCGTTGAACCATACACCATACAATCTGCGTATTAGCCGCTGTTTACTTTATTATATATATTAAACTCCAAAATAGCCGATTTGTCAATAGCAAATTAAAAACTCCGCGGCAAAAGCCACGGAGATAACAAGCGCGTCAACACACGGCAAACGACTGTTTTCGATTGAACCCGATAGCAACGGTTTGCCATACGGGGTTGCACGGGGTACTTGCCGCAACGTCGGCGCCCACAATCGGAGCGTCGATTGCGTAAGTTGCCGCCGAACGCGCGCTCAGCGTTACGTTTTGCGTAAGTTTGCTTACGTCGTTGCGAGTATTTGTCTTGTAATAGTCCGACGCGTTGACGGTTTTCTGTTCGCGCAAAAAGTCGCGCGTAATAAGCCGATAATTGTACGCGTCCACCCCCGACTTGGTAAGGGCAACGGGCGCCGGCGCGCCCGACTTAAACGCCGACGGGAAGTAATCGTAATTGCGGTTGGCGTTTTGATGATACAGCAGGTAATCCAACACGGCAATGTAGTAATAAGCGCTATCGCTGTTTTTTATCGCTTCACACGACACGCGGTATATCGAATTGTAATTTGCTTCTTTAAGAAGGTCCTTGCCCGACACGCGCGCAATGTACACGGTGTTGTCGAAGGGGATCGCCTCGTACAGCGCGGTATACGTTATGTTGCCCTGTTGCAAACTGCTGCGCCCCACATTGGTCATTGCCAACGCAATGTCGTAGCCCTGTTGCCGAGCGCACTGCGCAATGGCGTGAGCCACCATACGCGCAACGCCCGTTGACGCGCTGAGATAACTGCCGTTAAGTTTGGCAAGTTGCTCATTTGCTTCCGCCTGAATTGCGGCGTTGGACTTACTTATCTTGTCGGAGACGGCGTTGTATATTTGGGCGTCCTTTTGCCAAGACGCGCTGTAACTTTCGTTGTTGTACAGTTGGCAGGACACGTTGCCCGTTTCGTCCACGACAAGCCGCACGTGGCTGACATATTTGCCGTTGGAGCCGCCCTGAATAAAGGGAATGCCGTTTACCATTGTTTTTTCGTTGGCATGGCTGTGCGCACAAAATACCGCGTCGGCATAGCGCGTTATGTCGAAAGACGTATCTTCCGTAAACGTAGCCTGTTCGGTATGCGCGCTTACCACAACGACGTCGCAGCCCAATTCGTTGCGCAGTTTTTGCGACAGCACGGGGATTATTTCCGCGGGATCTTTGAACCCGATAGTCTGCACCAATTGCGAAGAGATAGACGTTATTTGACTTTTGCCTATTACGCCGATTATCCCTACGGTCAAACCGTTTTCCAACTGCTTGATCGTGTACGGTTGGGCAAGATCATCGGCAAAGCCGCCCCAGGCGCGCGTTTTGGCGTCCCAATTGTAAATATTGGCACCCAAAAACGGCACGTCGCTGTTGGCGGCAAGGTTGCGCAGGTTATCCAAGCCCCAATCGAACTCGTGATTGCCGAACGTAAACGCGTCAAAACCGGCAATGTCCATACACTCCGAAAACAGTTTGCCGTAGTTGCTGTTGGATTCCATCGAGCCTTGGAACATATCGCCCGAATTTAACGTTACGGTATTGTTTTGATTGTTGAGCAACCCGAAATATCCGCAAACATTTGCAAGACGGTCCCACTCGCCGTGGAAATCGTTTATTGCGTACAAATCCACCGTGCCGCCCTTGGTTTGTTGCCCCGTTGCGGGAATGGTCTCTTCGCTGAGTTTTTTGCCGCAGACGGTGCACTCCTTGTGTTTGAGCCCCGTTGCTGTTTCCGTCGCCGCTTTGTCGATTACCCATTGCGACGGCGCATGCGCGGCTTCGTCCGCAATTTCGCCGCACTGCTCGCATTGTTTCCAATGCTTTACGTCGTCTGTCAGCCAACTGCCGAATGTGTGCGTATGCTGTTGCCCCGTTGCGGGAATGGTCTCTTCGCTGAGTTTTTTGCCGCAGACGGTACACTCGGTGTGTTTTAGCCCCGTTGCGGTTTCCGTTGCCGCTTTGTCGATTACCCATTGCGACGGCGTATGCGCGGCTTCGTCCGCGCGCTCGTTACAGCCGTCGCAGGCGTGCCAATGTTGTGCGGCGTCGGCGCTCCAACCTTGTTGCCAACTGTGAGTATGTTTGCAAGCGGCGCACACGCAACATATTACAAGCAATACCGACAGTGCAAGTATAATTGCCGTTTTTTTGTTTTTCATGCTGTACTCCTTGTGAGATAGGTATAAAAACAAAACTTGATTAGAGCAAGGCACAAGCCGTTTTGTATATTATAAAGTATTTCGGCACTTTTTGCAACAGAAATATATCAAAACCGTACCCCATTTGGCGTAAGCGGGCGCAAAATTGCGTTACGGATACGCGTTACGAACAAAAAAAACGTCCGCGCAACACAATTGCGCAAACGTTTGTTAAAAGAAAACTCCCGAAATAAATATTTCCAAACCGATTGCAATAAGAATAATTCCGCCCAAAATTTGCGCCTTGCCGCCCAATTTGTTGCCGAATTTTTTGCCCAAAAACACCGCTCCGAAACAAAACGCAAAGGTTACTGCCGCAATTATCAGCACCGAAATCAGCGCCTTTAACCAAGATTCGCCGGCAATATCCGCCAACGAAAAACCCGTAGACAGCGCGTCTATCGACGTTGCCACCGCCTGCACAAGCAACATTTTTACGGTAATTTTGCCCGAAGCGACCGCTTCTTCTTTGTTTTTGATGCCGTCGAAGAGCATTTTGCCGCCGACAATTACCAACAGCACCAGCGCTATGTAGGGTATCCACCGCGCAAACGCCGCAAACTCGGCAGCCACCAACGACACGCATACCCAGCCTATCATCGGCATAAGCGCCTGAAAAAAAGCAAACGTAAACGCAATTGCCGATATTTTGCGCAATTTCATATCGGGTTCGTTCATTCCGTCGGTCATCGACACGGCGCACGCGTCCATAGTAAGACCTACGCCCAAACCCAAACTAACAAGTATAAGTTCTGTCATCGGCTAAAAATTCCACCCCAATACTGTACGCAAAATAAGGTAAATTAAGTACAGCGCGTAGCACCCCAACAGCACAAATCCGTGCCATTTGCGCAATTTGCCGCTCAGGCAGAACACAAACAACAGCACCGTTACCGCCATCATTACCAACGCGTCCACAAGCACCTGCTTGCCCGTAGTAAGCGGATTGACCGTGGCGGATATTCCCAACACAAACAACAAATTGAATATGTTGCTGCCTATTACGTTGCCTAATGCAATTTCGTTTTGTCCCTTTTTTGCCGCGATGGTGCTTGTAACAAGTTCCGGCAGCGACGTGCCCACGGCAACTATTGTAAGCCCCACAAGAGATTCGGCAAGATTTTTGTCCAAGCCCAAGCCGACAGCGCCGTCTATCGCTATGCCTTTTGCGCCGAACACAACCAACTGTCCGCCGATAATTATACCCGCCGCGCCCACTATTACCAGCACGATCGCCTTCCACCAAGGCATATCTTTAAGCGCCTGTGCGGGATCGACTTCTTCGGGGTGGCGTTTGGCGTTGATTACCAAATACGTAATGTACGCAACAATAAGCGCCACCAAGATTATGCCTTCCGCACGAGTAATGGCAAAGTCGCCCGTTACCGAATTGAGCCCGAACAGACAAATAAACACCACGCCCAACGCGGTAATACCGGTAAGCATGGGCATTTCGCGGCGGCAAATGCTTTTTTTGACGACTATCGGCGTAAACACCACCGAAAACCCCAACACCAACAGTATGTTGCAAATGTTGGAGCCGACAACGTTGCCTATTGCGACATTGGCGTGTCCGCCGTCCAGCGCCGCTATCGAGTCGGACACGGATACGGCAAGTTCGGGCAAAGAAGTGCCCATTGCAACTATCGTAAGCCCTATAATAAGCGGCGAAATTTTGAGTTTTTGCGCAATTACGCTTGCCGCGTCCACAAAATAATCGCAAAATTTCACAAGAAACACCGTGCCGACGACCAACCCCGCCACAAAGGCGACGATTTGCCAACCGACGGGCCAACCGCTTGTCCATTTGTTTAATAATTCTACCATTTTTACCTCTGTACGCCACGCTTGCGCGACCACCAACCGCGCTTTGCATTTGCAACAAACAAAAAAACGAGAATTATACCAACGACGCGTCAGCATAAGTCTCGTTCTTCAATGCCGAACCTGGATACTCCATGATGTAGGCGCGGCAACTATGTTTATAGCGAACTACTCCCTTACGAGTAACATAATAATACCACAAAAAAACGGCAATTTCAACCGTTTGCGCTTGTTTTACAAAATTTTTGCCGCAAAGCCGGCGTGTGCGCGACCGCAATATGCCCGCAATACTACCCAACGCACTCGAATCGCGGCGGTGAGCGCGCACAGCCGTTTACTGTCGGACGAGCGCATGCACGGTTAAATGCACTACTTACCTTACAATAAACAACGGCGGCGAGGGCCGATTTTGCACTCGCCGCCGACTGCGCTATAAAATATTTATTTGCGTTTATTTGCGGCGTTGCGCTTTTTGCCGCGTACGTACAATGCCGCGCCTATACCCGCGCCCGCTGCCGCAACAATTACGGCAATCGTACACCACAACCACACGAGATCGGTTTCGTTATCGGAGTCGGCGTCGGGCAAGTCGGGAATATCGGGAGCGATCGGATCGTCCGACGCGTCGGGTTGCCGCGCGTCGATTATTATTTCGAATTCCAACTTGTCTATATCGTAATTGCCGCCGACGTAAATTGCGGTTGCCGTGTACGCGTTGTCGTCAATTGCCGCAAGCGATTGTTCGTCCCACACAAAGTCCTGCGGCAGCGCCACTTCGGCAAGGCTGTCGAACATCTTGTGCAAGCGAATGGTCGTATCTATATCTGCGGCGGTTGCCTTGGCAATAGCAAAATTGCGCACAACGCTGCCCGCATAGTTGTTTATTCCCGTTACGGTAACGGTTGCGTTGCTGCCGGCATTTACGTTGTCGGCATATTCCGCAACAAAGTCGACGCCGGACGTCAACGCGAGTTGCCCGTATACAACCGAAACTTCGGGGCAAAGCGCCTGTCCCGTGTAACTTAAACCGTCGGCATATACCGTAACGGAAAAGTCGCCGATATCTTTGCGCGCGATAGTAAATTTTGCCTTGCTTACCGCAGAATCGTAATTTTGCGACGGCTGTATGCTTGCTTGTATCCAATAAGTGCCCACGTTGGTGGGGACGGTTGCAACAAACGGACCGTTTTCGCTTGCGGAATAAGCGTACGTTACGGGGGCAGCCTCGTCCGAAACGGTTACTTCGGGTTGCGGTATATCGCCGTCGCCGAACGTCCAGCCCCGTTGTGTTACGGCAAAACCTTGCCTGTGTGCCCTGTCGATAACAAACGTAAGCGTTGCCGAACCAATGTAATCGTTTATGCCCCTGACCGTTACGGTCGCGTTGCCTGCATTTAAGTTGTCGGCGTATTCCGCAACGAAATCTTTGTCTTTTACAAGTACCGTATCGCCGTCGACAGCTGTAACGGTAGGCGTGTGGAACGAACCGTCGTACACAAACCGCGTTTGATCAAGCCGCAGTTGCGTAATTTGCGAAATATCCGATTTGCCGCTTTTTATTACGGTTATTTGCATCTCGCAATCGATATATTCCGACTTGTCCCGCCCTTTGTATACTGCTGTTGCAACCAACCGGTCGCCAATTTGCAAAGACGGATCTTGCCAATACCAATCGGCGCAATTCAGCGGAACGTCGCCGAGAGTACGCGCCTGACGGCTTACCGTAATTACCGCATCGGGCAACAATTTGGGACGGCTTGCCTTGTTGATGGTAAAGGTTTGCGTCGTTTCGCCGCGGTAAGCGCCTTTGCCCTTTATTACAACGGTCGCCAAGCCCGAACCGACATTGTTTTGACAGGTCAAGTCGTAATCCAAACCGTTGTTTAACTTAACGCCGCCCAATGTTACCGTAACCGTCGGTACTATCGGACTGCCCGTATAAGTATATTCGCCCGTAATTTGCACAACGGCGGCGGACAAATCTATTCTGTCGGGCGGATCGGAGTTTATTTTGTTTACCTTAAAATCACACGTTTGTATGCGGTAACAATCGGCGTCGTCGCCTATATATCTCAGCGAGTAATGGAAGTACGACTCGCCCTGTTCCAGCGTAAGATCGTTGTCTATCCAGGTCCAATCCGGCGGAATTGGTATTTGGTGCAATGTTGTAATGTTGTTGTAAACGGTTATTACGCCGCTTAGCGCTCCCGGCGGATATTTGGGTTTTGCCACTTCGAACGACGTTGTACGCGTGCCGAAATAATCGTTTGCACCATTTATTATTACCGTGGCTTGCCCGGGAAGTTCGTTATTAAGCAACGTAACGGTGTAATCTTGCTGTTGGGTCAATTTTTTGTCGCCCATATATACGGAAATATCGGGAACTTGCCGTTGCCCCTTTACGTAATACAGCAAACGGTCGGCAATTTCCACGCGAGCGTACTGCAAATCGTTGCCCAACGTCTGTGCGCGCGGAACGGTATCGGTTACGGCGCGTATACGCGGACATATCGAATAAAACGACGTGTCGGCATACGATTCGCTGCCCTTAAAACTTGTCCATTCGTTATTGTACATTCGATAAGTCATATCGTTGACCGAATCGCGACCGTCCGAGCCGTACAGCGGATACATCGGGTTGTTGTCGGAATCGCTGCCACTGACAACTATCGAAAAATATTCGCCCTGCTCCAATTTAACGGGTGTGTCGAGATCAACCGTATACAACCCCGAATTGGCAAAATAAATATCTTTCTTTTCCGCAACCAACACCCCGTTTGTGGGAATGTTTTCGGGGGCGTTTACGTTGCCGGGGTTGGCTTTTACGTTTTTGTACACCTTGATAGTTGCGGTTAAATTTTTGTTGCGAAAACCGAAAACAACCGCTTTGAGTTGTTCTTGCACGTCGGGACTTGACAACTTTGCCTCATATATGGCGCCGTGCGCTTCGGTAATGTATTGCGTGCTGTTATCCGACACCATGCCGTCGTAATAATAAAGATTGGGGTAATCCTTTTTTAACGCCGTATCCACCGCGTAGAGATTGCTGCCCAAATGCGAATTGTACGAAAGATAGAAACAATACGTGCCGTTTACCTGTACGCCGCCGCTGCCCCAACTGTTTTTTACTATCCAGGCGCCGTTTTCGGACGGCTTGTCGGGCGAAAAGTTGTCGCTTGATATGCTGTCGTCCCACCCGACGATGAGCGACGCGTGCCCCATAGAACGCCCGTCGGCGTAATACAAATATTTTTGCCAGGTTGTTTGCGGCGATTTGTACTCCATTGTTACCGCACCGTATTGCAAAATTGCACGCTTGATCGCTTCCCGGTTGTTGGGAATGAGCGTATAGCCCTGAATAAAATATTTGGATTGAGATATGGCGTTTTTTATATAAGTATCCGACCAGGTGTCTCTTGTAGTTTGACTTATGGGCGAATATCCCTGCGTCATCGACAAAAACGCGTCGTGCGCAAACGATCCTTGGTTCCAATTGTCCGAGTACGTATCGTTGTTTGTAAGGTTAAGCGGATCGCGCGTGCCGTCGCGATTGTACCGCACATACGCCGCGGCAATTTCGTCCAGGTCGAGATTGTCCTTTGTGGCGTCGGGGTCGACGCCTTCGCGCAAAATACCCGCCTCTACCGCGCCTATTGCGGCATACGCCCAACAAATGCTTTTGCCGCCCTGATTGCGTTCGGGGGTAATGTATCCGTAAGTTCTGCCGTCAAATTTGGGCAGTTTTACCCAGGCGTCCAATTGCTCGGCGGACGCGGTTTGCAGTTGTTGCAAATTGTCGGGCGCGGCGTCGGTAACGGCGGGAGCATATACGGCAGACGGCTCCGCCGCGTACGCCGACACGTTTGCGTCGCACAAAGAAAAGCCCACGCTCGGCGAGAGCAAAAGTGTGCAAAATGCGATTAACGTAGCGACAAAAAACTTTTTCATATCTGTTAAAATTGTATACGATTACACGCCGATTGTCAAATAATTGCCGCAAGCGGGCATTTTGCCTCCGCAAGCGCCGTCGGCGCCTACGCGTGGCGGTCTCGAATGCCTAATGTTTAATTTAACCAATTTGATAGTCAAATTCTTTTTGAGCCACGATTTTGAGCAATTTTATTATAGGCACACTCGCCAATTTAATTTATTATATTAGTGCTAATAAGTTTGGCAATTTAGACCACTGTGCCGAAGACGACATTTGGCGTAATAATCATTACAAAATAGACAAAACTTTATCCCCCCCCCACAAAGGACGCCCCTGTTAGATGTGCCTATACTATTATTTAGTATAATTTCAATCCACGCCCCCGTGCAAGGGGCGACCCGAATTCGTTTACATAATAATATATTATGACAACATTTCAATCCACGCCCCCGTGCAAGGGGCGACGTGCTTTCATCTCTTCCATAGTATCAGGACAATGGATTTCAATCCACGCCCCCGTGCAAGGGGCGACTGTTTCTTATGTCGATAAATTTTACGATATTAAAATTTCAATCCACGCCCCCGTGCAAGGGGCGACTTGTGCGGGTTTACGATACATAAACCGCCTAAATATTTCAATCCACGCCCCCGTGCAAGGGGCGACTGTTTCTTATGTCGATAAATTTTACGATATTAAAATTTCAATCCACGCCCCCGTGCAAGGGGCGACCCGACCGTCCACCCCCTGCCGGGGGTGCTTTTTTATTTCAATCCACGCCCCCGTGCAAGGGGCGACTGCGCCGTTCGGGGGTGATTATACGCCTTCAAGATATTTCAATCCACGCCCCCGTGCAAGGGGCGACCGTAAACAAGAAGACCACCGCAAGTCTCATGACCATTTCAATCCACGCCCCCGTGCAAGGGGCGACCAAGACCATTCCAAACACCTAAAAGCATATTAATATTTCAATCCACGCCCCCGTGCAAGGGGCGACGATTACGAAGTCCATTGTAAAGGCGTGAGTACCATTTCAATCCACGCCCCCGTGCAAGGGGCGACGTGATCGGCATGATGAAAGCCACCGTCTACAAGCATTTCAATCCACGCCCCCGTGCAAGGGGCGACCCAAAAAATGGGCAAAAAACACACTATCAAACAATTTCAATCCACGCCCCCGTGCAAGGGGCGACGTTACCTCCTCTTTTACTCTGCTCCATTATACTACATTTCAATCCACGCCCCCGTGCAAGGGGCGACCCGCACAGCCGGACGGAGCAGCGCGGCACCGCCATTTCAATCCACGCCCCCGTGCAAGGGGCGACTTGCAACCGCAAGCGACGACAAGTCGTTCATACTCGATTTCAATCCACGCCCCCGTGCAAGGGGCGACTTTCCACGCAAAACACTACAAGGCGGACGCGTTGATTTCAATCCACGCCCCCGTGCAAGGGGCGACTTGTTGGTTTTGCGGTCGGGTGTGCGAGTGCGAGATTTCAATCCACGCCCCCGTGCAAGGGGCGACTTAAGGCGGCGAAATCGGCGGAGGCGCAACAATATTTCAATCCACGCCCCCGTGCAAGGGGCGACTACGCAGGTTGGGAGAAGTTGGCGCGGTATTATATTTCAATCCACGCCCCCGTGCAAGGGGCGACCAAATTGAAACGACGGGTGTATAATATAGGTGTATTTCAATCCACGCCCCCGTGCAAGGGGCGACCTTGCAACCGCAAGCGACAACAAGTCTTTCATACTCAATTTCAATCCACGCCCCCGTGCAAGGGGCGACTGTTACGTCTTGCCCTGTTGCTTTGGCAACTATATTTCAATCCACGCCCCCGTGCAAGGGGCGACGGTTGCAAGTGCCGATACCGCAAAAAAGGAGAAAATTTCAATCCACGCCCCCGTGCAAGGGGCGACGGGAAAAGGCGGTAAAAATAGACTAATATATAATATATTTCAATCCACGCCCCCGTGCAAGGGGCGACTGATAGGTGCGTGGTGTAATGACAGGTTGAAGTTATTTCAATCCACGCCCCCGTGCAAGGGGCGACCATCAGGCTTGTTTTCGTCTGCTCGTTCTATAACTATTTCAATCCACGCCCCCGTGCAAGGGGCGACTGCGTTTTTTGTATAAAAAACGCGATTTTTCGGCTGTTTTGTTCTATTCACGTAATGATTACGGAATAAAAGTAATACAAAACCCCTGTGATCAAGCCGAAAATCGGTGCGAAAGTAAGCCGTTTTTTATGAGCGCTTACGGTTCGCACTTATAAAATCAAGGGTTTTTGCGGATCATACGATTGTTTCGCGCCAAAATTTTCTATCTTACGCTCGTATTTTCCGCCGAGATGATATATTCTTAGACTGTCTTCTTTTTCGTCAATAATTTTTAGTAATTTTTCTTTAACCAACAGCAACTGCGCAGGATCGAGCAAACATTCGAACACGGAATTTTGTACTCGTTGACCGTAGTCTTCGCAAAGTTTGGCGACACGTCGCAGTCGGCTTTTGCCATCCGTCGACTCGGTATTGACGTCATAAGTTATCAATACAAGCATAATTTCACTTCCAGAAAAACGGCGGATAAGCGTCGATATCCCCGCGTATAAACGCCGCAAGAAGTTGCGCCTGAACATGCGGTATCATACCCCATTGCACGTTTTCATGCAAAAACGGGTGCGTGAGCGTGTCGCGTTTTTTATCCTGCCAAAGTGCAAGAAATGTCTTTTTACCTTCGTCGGTAAAAATTACGGCGCCATCTTCCTTGAACACAAAATCATCGGCAGACAACATGCGCATGTTGATTGCAGACAACACGAATCTGTCTACCAGCGGAGCGCGCAACTCTTCGCACAGATCGAGAGCCAACGAACAACGGCCGGGTCTGTCTGTATGAAACACTCCGGCATAAGGGTCGAGACCAACCGCTTCGAGTGCGGAAACACAAACAGAACACAAAAGCGAATATCCAAACGACAACATTGCATTGACACGGTCGAGTGGCGGTCGACGATTTCGTCCCACAAATCGAAATTCTTGTCCGTCGCGTAATATCAAATTGTCAAAAACAGAAAAATAACATGCGGCTGCTTCGCCCTCGATACCACGCAGCGTACCTGCGCTATCCGCTTCGAAAGCTTTTTTTGCATCTATTCGCAATTTTTCTTCTGTCTCTGCAACATTTTGTGCGTCAATTCGCGCGGCATGATCGCTCAGCGCACGCCTGAGTACCGCAGCCCCATTGCGCAATTTGGCAGCGATCATCGTTTTGGCAACATTGAGCGAACGCGCTTCGTCGTCGCACAACCGAAACTGTTCACGCCTTAGCAAAATGTTGCCATACTGTTTGCCGGAAACTCGCGCCAAAAACTTTCCGTTTGCTCGCATAAACACTATCTGCTTGTTCATAGAAGCACATTTACCCATAAGCGCCGGCGAGGCTCCGCTATAACCCAAAGTTACTATCGATTCCAACGTATGTAACGGCAATCGCCCTATTTCGGAATCACCGTCGAAAACCACCACGTTTTCACCGTCAAGCGCAAGATATGCATTCTCACGCGTAACATAGAGAGTATTCAGTATTTTTTTCACAGATCCTCCACGTTTAATCGAATATAATCCGATACAGACAGCCTTGCCAACTTGGGCATACAAGCATCTTTCAATGAGCACGCACCGCAATGCACATGGGATTCGGGAGCGGCTATACGTCCAAACCTAAGGTCATCATGCATCTCGCGAAACGCTTTTTCTGTTTTGGCTCGCAATTCATCCGTAATTTCTACGCGCTCCCGACGTCGCGTTTCACCGTAAAACAATGCGCCTTCGTCGATTCGACACAACAACATTTCTTCCAGACACATAGCCTGTGCCGTAAGTTGTATTCTGTCCGAATCATCCGCCTTGGGACTACCGCGCTTATATTCTATCGGGCAGACCTTAAACTTTCCTTCACGACCATTTAACGTTATTCCGTCGTCAGCTTTCGTAAACTTCACCACATCGCATTCGCCCGTTACTCCCATACGCCTGGATATTACAGGCATGGCGCGGGAAATTATTACGTCATTGCGTTTTTCTTTAATAAACGGGTCGTGGGCACGGTCATGCATAATACGTCCTTCCGCCGTTAAAAAATTTTCTTCCCACACTTGCGCGATGTTAATAAGTCCCCACTGGCGGCGACAAAAGATGAAATGCTGTATTCCGG
The DNA here is from genome assembly GCA_947629985.1 of uncultured Clostridia bacterium. Taxonomy (GTDB): domain Bacteria; phylum Bacillota; class Clostridia; order Christensenellales; family CAG-314; genus Fimimonas. Next base: position 67,754 of record CANRFV010000002.1, read on the forward strand.
AAAGTTGAACAAAATCCTCTTCTGCGTATTCCATCACACGACTTTTTCGGGAACAAGCCCTTCTAATGATTTGACTGTAATTACATAATCGTCAAAACTCGTCGGCACTACGACCCCTTCTTTTTTTGCTGCGCTTACAGAACGGTGTACAACAGCCGAATTATATTTGCCCAATTTGGAATCGTGTTGCCACCAATACATAGCAACAACTTCCATGCTACCGTCGGGGCGTGCAGACGACGCGTCGTTTTCAAATAGCGTTGCAAGACACTGTTTGATCGTCTCCGCGTCATCTTCGGAAAATCCGGTTTTCTCGGCAAGTTGCACGTTTATCGAACCGCATATTTTGTAAAGACCGAACGGTACATAGTGCTTTGCGCCCATTGTGTCTGATGACTTTTTTTCTGCGGGTTCGCTATTTACGCTTTTGGTTATCTGCATTGTAGTAACGTCTACGGGATCAACGCTGACCGCAGTGCATACCGTAACCGGTCCGCGCACGGGAACGGAAACTCCGTTTCTGTCCGACTTGAAAGCAAAGACCTGACCGAAAGCGCGTACGTCCAGCCACGTTTCGCAAGCCTTTTTGGCATATTCGACAGGATCCTTAATATCGCCCAATTCGTCCTTGGCACGCTCGCTGAGAGACCTTTTGCCATCGATGTTTTTGTCGTCGGATTGTACAAATATGTTGCAACCCATGTCTATCATTCTGTTACGAATTTTACGTTTGATGCAAACATCCGAAATTTCCCCGTTGCCGTTTGTGTCTACGCGCGGACGATTACCGTTAAGCGGATCGCCGTTGGGGTTGCAATGTTTAGCGGTAACGAACAATACAAAATCGATTTTGTTATTCAGCGTCTTCATTATTTTGATTCTCCTTTTTTTGATTTAATTTTTTTCTTTCAAGATAATAGCCAAGCAAATAGGTCGCGCTCAGCGGTTTGTTGAGTTCCTGTTCATCATCCGTATCGAGCAATGAAACAATACTCGCTATTTCGTCTTTGTAAAAACGCTCCGTTCCGCCACGAAGTCTCTTGAAATACGGGAGCAACTGCTGTTCAAGCGTTCTCCACGTTCTCATTGGGTGTTGCACGTAAGCGGATTGCAATCTCTCGGCGTTTGTTTCGCGCGATGTTTCGCCTGACTCAAAAACAGCTCGCGACTCTGCCTTTTCGAGTACGGCAAGCAGTCTGCCGAAAAGATAACTTCGATCTTTTTTCGTTTCGTCAAGTTCCATAGTTATTTCCTCCTTGTATTTGTTGTGATATGTTTTTTTGAGAGCGGCACATGTTATTGCCAACAGTTTGTTGTAATTGCCCGGCGAATATGCCGTCCGCGCGGAACATTTTGTTACCAATGCGCGAAGAATGCCAACGGGGAAATTTCCACCATCCACTATGGCAGAAATCAACGCTTGATACGGCTCTCCTGTTACTTTGCCGTCAGCAGCGACGAAATCACCCTGTTGCGTTCCGAAAGCAAAATTTACGACATCTTTAAGTTTGGGCGAACCCACAGTCTTTTTTCGATCGGGCTTTTCCTTGGTTCCGACATTAATATCTATTTCCCAAACGAAATATGTGTACCATTTGTTAAGACGTTCGAGAAAATCACTACCCGTCAGTTCGTTAAAATAAGTAACAGATAACCTGCCGCTGGTCGCCGCTTCCATAGACATTACAACAACATCAGCACTTGCACTATCTTTTAATTCGTTGCCATAACCATTCAGCGTCATAGCCAATCTTTTACGATATTGCGGTTCTGTATCCACGGCAAGCACTTCGCTTTCACCAAAGACATCCATTATCGGAGGCAATTTTTTGCCGCCCGTATTCCAACAAACGAACGTGCGGTTTCCGACGGTAACACCTTGCCTTGTGATCAACCAACGTAATGCCGAATGAGCTTTTTGAGAAACATCTGTGCCAACTTCGCTGGCTTCGCGTGCGGAAACAAACCTGCCACGGTAGGTAAAGTTTGTGCTGTCGTTTGCTGAAATAAGTTTGGCATTCCCGTTCGCTCCGACAATGTTTTTCGGGTGTTTAGCGGTTACGGGTACTGTTTTTCCCGTTACATGACAAAACCCCAAAACAGGTTCACTCGTATTAAGATAATCTGCATACGCCTGCATAAAATTGACATTACGCCAACATTCGGGAGCGCCGTCGCCACCGCGCACACGCCACCTTACCATTGCTTTTTCACGGTCGGTCCCACCGATCTTGTTGTTGAGATCGAAACTGTGGGACAAATCGTCGAATATCGTTCCGCCTTGCAAATAAAGATAAACTGCGTCCGCAATATAATGTGAATGACTACTGCTTGTCCATTTTTTTAACGCTTCGATAAACGCCTTGTGCTTGCCTTTTTCGTCAAGTTCAGGTACAAGATAACCCAATTGGTCGCACAGTGGGTGCGGCATAACCCCGCTTGTTCTGCTTGCGGAATCTTCTGTGGCGGGAATTATCGTACGCCGATCGTTCTTGTCTATCTCCGATGCACTTTCGAACTTTCCGTTCTTGTCAATAATAATTTCAATCTGAACGTTTGCGGTAATAAACCCCGGCGGACAAAGCACTGCGCCGTTTTCAACAGGCGCACCCACTTTATCTTCGTTATTTAGATATGTTTCGTAGCATTTATTTATCCAGCCCATCTACTTATCCTCCCCGACTAACCCGAAATGCTTGATTTCAAGTCCGTCCCGCACCACAGTGGTTTCCACACACTCCTCGGGGCGAGGATACTTTACTATGCCGTTTGCCATCTTTGCATTGAAAAATCGCTTAATAAGCCGCGTTTCATCTGGCACCTGACTTTCATCGGGATACGTAAAACCATGAAACATCAAACCGAACGACAACGTCAAATCGTCGTTTTCGCCTTCGTCGTCATCGAATTTGCATGGTTCTACATAAGCCTGACACTCGCGAGTGCCAAGATAAACGTCTCTTCTGCCACCCGCTGCTATGCTGCGTTTGGCAATATCAAAATGTTTGTTTTCGTTCCTGTCCGCAGCCAACTCTTCACGCCTAAGATTCCACTCGAAATGGGCCCTGACCCGGTACTCTACATCCCGCAAATACGTGTAGTACGATAGGTCGTTAGAGCCATCCGAATATTTTATCGGGCGCACTCCTTTTGTTTCCATGCGTATCCGTTTCATTACTCGAACTTCATCTACGATCCATATGAGCACCGGTTTCCAATAAATTGAGTGTAATACACCCTTCATCGCTTCATATGTCGGAATTTGGTAACTGCACTTTTCACCGCCGATCCGAGTAATGGGGTCGGAAAACAAAGCGAGCGGACCGTAAACCTTGAATTCGACCATGTTTTTGTACTTCAAAATGTTCCCTCCTTTTACAATATTGTATTTTCGTCGATAAGCCCCGTACCGCGGTCATACTCGCTCTCGCCGAGAATATATACAATTCTGTCAAACAGTTCAAGTATTGTCGCCGCACCACGTTCGACCAGAGAATTCAATTTTGCCTTGCCTACGGATATCACATACGGCCCCGCGTCTTTTAGCAGGCAATTGACGAACACAAGGTCTTTTGCGGCTCTTTCCGAACAAAGATCGCATATAATTTTACGCGCACTATCGTTGTACGGAACGATGACGGCGTAAGAGTCGTCATCTATTACGCGATAAAGTTTACCTGCGGTTCCAAAAGCCTGATCGAGAAGTTGAGTTTGCTTGCCCAAGCGATATTGCTCGGTTGACTTCCCACAATTGTTACCCGACAGCAGATCGTAAAGCCACACATCCACACCATCTGCATTTTCCGGATAAAGCGTTTCGTTGCGTCCATCCGTTGCCAAACGATAATACTCACGATAATAACTGTTTATCAACTGCGTGTCTGTCGAATCGAAACTTTCAACCCCGGCAATTGCCAGATCGTACGCGCGACGCGCCCGTTTGATATCCGCAAGCGCCCCCAACTTTTCGTCTTTAAGCCGAACAACATAAACTTGCTTTGTCGTGTCAAACTCTCCGTTTCGGTTACACCTACCCGCCGCTTGGGCAATATTGTCTATTCCGGCGGCAAGTCTTATTACACATTCGAAAGAAACATCCACACCCGCTTCTATAACTTGCGTCGACACGCATACCAGTCGTTCATTGCCCAACAAAATGCGTTTCAGCACTTCCCCGCGGTGGGCTTTACACATCGCCGCCGACAAATGGACGACAGCAAACGGCTTGTCGGCGTTTCTTCCGCTTGCAGAGAGCATTCGGAACAATTGTGCCGCTTCTCTCTTGGTGTTGCAAATAAGCAGTAGTCTCGACGCGTCGTTCATAACGGAAATTGCGAACGAGCAAAGTTCTTCGTAGGTCATTTCCTCGTTTTTGGTATTAATGCGACAACGAGAAAAGACGGCACGTTCTTCTTCTCTAAGCACAACTATATCATTACAAGCAACCGACACAGCAAGATCCGGACTTGTCGGCAATGTCGCCGTACACAGCAACACTGTTGCACCCGCCACGCGCGTCAAAAAATTGATAGCCGCATTAAACATTGTTATAGACCTTACAGGCAATGCTTGCACTTCGTCGATAATAATTACCGATTGTGCCAAAGCATTCATACGCCTAACAGAAGACCCGCGCGAAGAAAAAAGTGTTTCCAAAAAGCGCACCATAGATGTTGCCACAACGGGGCTGGACCAATTTTCGGCAACCAATCTTCTTGCTGTGGCTTCGTTTTCACCGAGAGACCTTTCGTCGAAATCGGACGTATGCTCGAGCACAAGTCCGTCTTTTCCTACAAGTTTTCTGATTGTTGCAACATTTTGGTCGAGAATAGTCAGCAATGGCGCAACATAAAATATCCTGCGTTTGCCATAAGTTCTTGCATGCGTAAGGGCAAATCTCATTGATGCTATGGTCTTACCCGCACCACATGGCAAGTTAAGCCCATATACACCGCTTGGAAAAATCCCCGCATCCGCCGTTCGACGAGATATTGCGCTCCGCACTTGGTTTATACCCCCTTTGGCGTTTGCTTCAAGTGCGGCAACGGCTTGTTCGCAATTTGCCGCCATCTCGTCAATGGGTGCCGGTGAAAAAATTTTCGTCTCGCCGGAACAAAAATCGGCGGAATCGCGTCTGTCGGCATCCACCAGGGCAGATAACACGAGCCGAGCAAGCATGCCGATGTAAAATTTTTGTTCTGCACGAGCATAGGATATTACCGCTTTGTCTGCTGACGTGGGCGTTATGCGCATTTTTTTAACAACCGATTCAAATTGCTCGTTTGCGTTACGTATCAGTGCGTCGGTGGGCAGCGGAATTTCGTTGAAAAACGTGTGCACCGTCGCGGAAACGTCCTGTTCCGCTGCCAATCTGTTGAAGAGTTTTACGTTGCCAAACGGATCGATGCAGTCAAATACGCCGTGATGTGCACCGACAACGTATTCGCACAGTTCGGCAAGAAAACCGTTAAGTCGAACTTGACAGTCATTGTTTTCCGCAAGAGATGAAATGTAACACATACCGGCGGTAGAGTGAACCACGCTGCCCCGTTCCACAATCTCACCACGCGCAACTTTTTCAATGTATGTTTGAAATTCAGGCTTAGCCTTGCCGAGATCATGCACCAATCCGACAAACTTCCCGATTGCATCCAATCCCACCGACGCAAGATTTTCGCCGCAAAGTCGCGATACGTTTTCCGAATGTTCACGCAAAGTTTGTTTTCGTCCCGATGTTGCGTCAAACCGCGCAATTAACATAACCCCACCCCTGTAAATAAAATACACAAGCGATCATTCCGCCGCAGTTGCCAAGCGACGGCAAAACGACACAATCGCGCACATTTTGTTTTCCGTCTTTCCTTAAATACGATAAAATTTTACAAATATTTACGACAAAAGTCAATACACATTAAACAAAAAAATATACAACCCAAAAATAGATTGGCAAAAAGAAAGCACGCGTTGTGCTCCATTTCATTGCTGTTTACGTATATTTGATGGATATAAAAAATAAAAGGGCGCGGCAGCCCATGCAAAAAAAACAGAAATGTGATTAACCACATATTTATGACATCACCGATTGACTGTTTGCAATAATAAAACAATGCCGCTCTATGAGCGAGATGTAAACTAATCAACGCTAAGCAACATTATTTTTTGCGCAAATGCGCCGTTTTGGCGCGCTTTTTGCTTGCGTATACTGTCAAAACGCTGCAGCGAACACTTTTTTGCACGCAAAATTGCGCGAATAACTTCCGCGATGTCAGCCAATTCTTCCACCGCGCCCGACTGCAAATATTCGCCCACTTCTTCGCCGAGTTTTGCGTCGAGTGCAGACAGGTATTCGGCGTCGTTCAGCGCGCGAGTAGCGCATTTTTTGCCGCTGTTGGTTATTATTTGCGGAATGTTGTCTCTTACCAATTTGTTGTATGTTTTCATAGGGAATCTCCATGTTGTTTGCTTTATTTTACTACATTTACGGCGCTTTAACAAGCACAATCTGCCGTCTACTTGTTGACACTTTGCGTACGGATTGGTATAATGGTTAAGCATTGCAAATCCGCTTGCGACAAAACCGCTCGCGTTTGGTTGCGTGCGGAAACATAATTTTACAACTTAATATTTACGGAGGCGTATTTCGTCCTTTGGACGAAGGTTGCGCACAACAAGGGTCTCCCACGCCAATCCCACGATTGCGTGGGAAAAGGAGCAACCGACTGCAAGACAAGCCGCCGTACACATACGGTTGGCGCTTGCAAGGGAGTGTTGCGACGCGCGAGCGGAGCGGTCCTTAGCCGAGTCGCGTAGCGACGAACGCCGACCGCGGTTGTTACCTATCGCTTGGTTGCGTGCGGAAACATAATTTTACAACTTAATATTTACGGTGGCGTATTTCGTCCTTTGGACGAAGGTTGCGCACAACAAGGGTCCCCCGCGCCAATCGCACGATTGCGTGGGAAAAGGAGCAACCGACTGCAAGACAAGCCGCCGTACATATACGGTTGGCGCTTGCAAGGGAGTGTTGCGACGCGCGAGCGAAGCGGTCCTCAGCCGAGTCGTGTAGCGACGAACGCCGACCGCGATTGTTACTTGTCGCTTGGTTGCGTGCGGAAACATAATTTTACAACTTAATATTTACGGAGGCGTATTTCGTCCTTTGGACGAAGGTTGCGCACAACAAGGGTCCCCCGCGCCAATCGCACGATTGCGTGGGAAAAGGAGCAACCGACTGCAAGACAAGCCGCCGTACATATACGGTTGGCGCTTGCAAGGGAGTGTTGCGACGCGCGAGCGAAGCGGTCCTCAGCCGAGTCGTGTAGCGACGAACGCCGACCGCGGTTGTTGCCCTATCGCTTGGTTGCGAGCAGAAAATGAATTTTACAACTTAATATTTACGGAGGCGTATTTCGTCCTTTGGACGAAGGTTGCGCCTTTGGCGCAAGCGAGCGAAGCGGTCCTTAGCCGAGTCGCATAGCGACGAACGCCGACCGCGGTTGTTGCCCTATCGCTTGGTTGCGAGCAGAAAATGAATTTTACAACTTAATATTTACGGAGGCGTATTTCGTCCTTTGGACGAAGGTTGCGCCTTTGGCGCAAACGAGCGAAGCGGTCCTTAGCCGAGACGCATAGCGGCGAACGCCGACCGCGATTCTTTCACATCGTTTGGTGGCGAACATAAACACAATTTTACAACTTAATATTTACGGAGGCGTATCGAAGCGGTCATAACGAGGCGGTCTTGAAAACCGTTTGGGTGCAAGCCCACGGGGGTTCGAATCCCTCCGCCTCCGCCATCGGCGGCAACTGCGCTGTTTAGTTGCAACGGAAAGGAAGCACGGTCAAGTGCTTCCTTTTCCATTGCTGCCTTATGCTTGTTGCCTTGTCGCTGCAACGATGTGATGTCGAAATGATGTAGCGTTTCACTTCGTTCCGCTTACCCTGCGCTCCGCTTGGGACGAATCCCTCCGCCTCCGCCAAAACTAAACAATACGAACCTGACAGAAAATGTTGGGCTCGTATTGTTTTATGCAAACGATTGGCTCGAAGAATAATTCAAATGGTATGCTTTTCGCACCACTTTATATATTTATGAATGCAACCGAAAACATTGGCAACGTACAGCACTACAATGCGAAAAATCTATATTTTAACAAGAAAACGCTTGCTTTTATTCGAGATTTAGAATATAATATACTCATTAAATGCGAGGTGCTGTATGTTGAGTTATATGTCGGCAAAAGAAGCGGCCGAAAAGTGGAATATTTCACAGCGACGCGTGGCAATTCTTTGCGGAGAAAACCGAATAGACGGTGCTATGATGGTGGGCAATATGTGGATTATCCCAAGCAACGCCGAAAAGCCTATCGACAAAAGAACAGTACGTTACGAAAGGGAACATCAAATCACGTTAAAGCCGTTTGTCAAGTGGGTTGGCGGCAAAGGACAACTCATCGACGAACTTGAAAAAATGCTGCCTACAAACGGAGAAAAGATCTTGACAAAGTATTGCGAACCTATGGTCGGCGGCGGCGCACTTCTCTTCAACGTATTGTCAAAGTATAATTTTGCCGAACTTTATATCAGCGACATTAACGCCGAACTCATCAATGCCTACAACGTGATTAAAAAGAATGTAGCGGAATTGATTGCGCGTCTTCAAGAACTGCAAATGGTATTTTTACCAATGGACGAGAACGGCAGAAAGTTTTTCTACTATTCCGTCCGCGATAAATTTAATTCTGTTGCGCTGACAGACGAAACAGCAATCGAAAAGGCGTCTTACTTTATCTTTCTCAATAAAACTTGTTTTAATGGGCTGTATAGGGTAAACCGCAAAGGACAATTCAATGTCCCCATGGGCGCATACAAAAATCCGACTGTTTGCGATGAAGAAAATCTGTTGAATATCAACAAGGTTTTGCAAAACGTTACTATCGTTTGCGGCGACTATTCTTTATCAAAAGAGTTTATTGATGAAAATACTTTTGTGTATCTCGATCCGCCCTATCGTCCCATTTCCGAAACGTCCGCTTTCACTTCCTACAATGCCGATGTTTTCGATGACAGCGAACAAATACGACTTTCTGAATTTATTGACGAAATAAACGCAACAGGCGCAAAAATTGTATTGAGCAACTCGGACCCGAAAAACGTAAATCCCAAAGATACTTTTTTTGATGACTTATACAAGTCATATAGTATCAGGCGCGTATCCGCTTGCCGAATGATAAACAGCAATGCCGACAACCGAGGCAAAATAAATGAACTTATAATAAGTAACTAAGGAGAGCAAAGTTATGATAAAAAACGGAAAAGGCGGCGGGAATACCCGCACCGGACTTGTATTTGAAGGCAAAGTCGATTTGGCAACGTTCTTGGGGCAACAACCGCACTATGCTGTTATGCGAGATAAAGTGATTTATGACGGGGAGTTGGTTGCAAGAGTTTTTAAGAAACATGCTTTTTACAATGTTTTTCTTAAAGAACTTGGCATAGATTGGAAACAATACATTTCAAAACCATTACTGCCCGATGACAGTATCTATGTTCTTGCAAATAACGTTTTACATATTATCGAATGTAAGCACCAACAGGTTGCGGGCTCCGTAGATGAAAAATTGCAAACTTGCGATTTTAAGAAAAAAGAATATAAAAAACTTATGTCTCCTGCAAATATTGATGTGGAATATATTTATCTCTTGGACGAGTGGTTCCGAAACGAAAAATATAAGGACGTTTTGGACTATATTCAGTCCGTTGGTTGCGATTACTATTTTGAATATATTCCTCTTGCGCGGCTTGGGCTACCCGTCCCGCCCGAATTGGTAACGGACTGACAATGGCGAACAAGAAAATATCTTTACAACCCGAAAATTTTGAACTTGAAACCAACACGGTTTGGGCGTTTCCTAACCGCGGGAAGTGGGCGACACACGACGCAAAATATCGCGGTAATTGGTCGCCATATATCCCGCGCAATGTCATTTTGCGCTATTCGCAAGAAGGCGACATCGTGCTGGATCAATTCGTCGGCGGCGGTACGACAGCTGTCGAAGCCAAACTGACGCACAGAAATTTTGTCGGCATTGATATAAATCCAAGCGCAATCGAACTGTCTCAAAAGAAATGCGAATTTGATTTTGACACGCAAGAGACCACTACGCTTACCGTCGGCGACGCACGCGCCTTGCCGTTAGGCGACAAAAGTGTAGACCTTATATGTACCCACCCACCGTATGCCGATATAATTCATTACAGCGAAAATATCAAAGGCGATTTGTCTTTATTGCCCATGAAACCTTATTTGTTTGAAATGAGTAAGGTTGCGGAAGAGTGTTATAGAGTATTGAAAAAAGATAAATTTTGCGCCATACTGATGGGCGACACACGGAAAAGGGGCATGGTTCAGCCACTTGCCTTTGAAACTATGCGAGTGTTTGAACTTGCCGGTTTTAAGATAAAAGAGATCATTATCAAAGAACAGCACCACTGCAAAGCAACAGGCTATTGGAAAACAAACAGCATCAAGTTTAATTTTTTGTTGCTTGCGCATGAGTATCTGTTTGTGTTTAAGAAATAATATTACTTGCCGCTTAGAAAGGACGAAACACAATGCACCCGACGGATTGAACCGTCGGGTGCATTATTTTTGTTATTGATGACAGCGGCGTGTGTTCTCGCGTAGGGGCAGTGCGCAGCAAAGGTTGTCAAGAAAACGCGCGCATATATGTGTCGCAAGGCGGGTTATTGTTTAAGCGAAAGCATGTCGCCGTTGGTTTCCGTTTCGTCGGCAATCAATTCCAGCGCGCTTTCCAAACGCTCGGTAATGGCTTCGCCCATGCGGTTAAAGCCGAGATATTGCGTTATCAACTTGAACAAGCCCTGTTTTTCGGCGGAGATGTTTAGTTTAAGCAACTCTTTCAAGCCCAAAGCCAATTCGCCAAGGTCGATATACTTTATTTCGCGCGGTTCTTCGGCGCCGTCGGGCACGCGCAACATCGGAATTGCCCTGCCCCTGACGTAAATAAAGCCGTCCTTGCGCAACAGACCGTATTTGCCGCAGCCGTGCATAACAACGTCAAATTGTTGCCTTACCGCGGTTGTAACTTTTTCTCTGCCGCCAAACATAAACACAATGCGTTTTAGCAGCCACTCTTCGGATATGGGCGCTTCGGCGCGCACTATTGCCACCACGGTTGAAAGAATGTCGTTGTTGCATTGCAACGCAACCGAACGGGCGTTTGCCGTTTTGTATTTGGCAAATTCAAAGCGCACAACTTCCGCCGCCTGTTCAAAACTGTTTGCTGCAACCGTTTCGTCGGCAAGGTCGGCAGGCGCGGGTGTGGGCGCGGGCGATGTGGTAGGCGCAGGCGCGCTGTCCAACGCCTTTTTTACCGCGGACAAAAGCCGTTCCTGTTCGGTGCGCTTGTTGCGGAACCAATCGGTAGACCAAATTCGGTAAAATTTCCACCCCATTCTCTCCAAAATGTCCTGACGCAGCCTGTCGCGGTCGCGCGCGGTTTTGGACGAATGGTACGACGCGCCGTCGCACTCTATTGCCAGCAGGTAGTCGGACGAATCGGGGCGTTTGAGAGCCATATCTATGCGGAAAGACGAACACCCAACCTGCGTATCGACGGAGTAGCCCTTGCCGCGCAAAAATTCGCACACTTCCATTTCGAATTCCGAATCGAACCGTTCAAACGGGTTTACGTTTACGCTGCGTTCCAGCGCGACGGAACCGTTTTCGGCGTAGTCCAGATATTCGCGCAGCAATCGTGCGCCTTCCGACTTGGTGCGCGTAAGATCGATGTCGTAATAATGTATGGACGACACAAGTTTGACGTTAAGTTTGGCACGCGTTGCGGCAACGTTTAGCCGCCGTTCGCCGCCGCTGCGGTTTAGCGGACCGAAATTGAACAGCAATTTACCAAGCGAATCCTTGGCGTAAGCAACGCTGAAAATGATGGTGTCGCGCTCGTCGCCCTGCACTGTTTCGAGATTTTTTACAAAAAACGGCTCGGCGCGGTCTGTCGCGAAAAACTCTTCGAACTCGGCGTTTTGCCTGCGGCGGCGATCGACAATACGCTCGATCAAATTTTGCTGAGCAATGCTAAACGCCACAACGCCCAAACTGCGATTGGGATATTGTACGATGTGTTCGAACACCAAATCGGCAATGCGTTCCGCTTCGGCGCGGTTGGTTTTGCTTTTTCGGTCGAATACGCCGTCTACGTAGATAAAATCGACCCCATATCCCGTTTTTTCCGCTTTGGCAGACGGAAAAGTTACCAAATCGTTGTCGTAAAAATTCTTATTTGAAAAGGCAATCAACTGCTCGTAGCGGCTGCGATAGTGCCATTTGAGCCTGCGTTGCGCAAAGGTTGCGGAACACAAATCGAGAATGGACTCGTAATCGGTAACGTCTTCGGTTTCGTCGTCTTGGTCGGAATCGGGCGTAGAACCGAAAAAGTTGCTGGGCGGCATTTGTTTGGAGTCGCCCACCACAATCAACTGTTTGCCGCGGTAAATTGCGCCGACGGCGTCCTGCGGAAATATTTGCGACGCTTCGTCGAACACCACCACGTCAAATTGCATGTCCGAATCCAAATACGTGCTTACGCTAAGCGGCGACATCAAAAAGCACGGTTTTAGCGTAAGCGCCAGGTCGCCCACATCGTGCAGCAGTTGCCGTATGCCCTTTTGTTTGCGCTTTTTTTCGTTTTCGCGTAACAAAACGGATATTGCGCTGCCCTGCGCTATCATATCCAGATTGGGGCGCTCGGCGGAAAGTTTCGCCTTTATTTTTGCCTTGTTTATTTCAAAGTTAAGCGCGTCTTTTTGCTTGAAGCGCGCTATCAATTCGTCGTGCGGAACGCGCGCCAACTGCGTAAGTATGGGCGATTGATACAAAATGCGGTTTATCCACTGCTTGTAAAACGTCTTTTTGTACGATTGCACAATGTGGCTTACGGGCAGATCGAGCGCAATGGTAAGGTCGATGTAGCCGCGCAGCGAAAGTGTTTCCGCCCGGCGCAAAAGTTGCACGAAATCGCACCAATTTTCCAACTTGTCCGCGCTGTTTACGCACTCGGTAAACTTGTTTTTAAGCGCGTCCGTCAAGGCACCGCACACGTCGTACTCTTTGGCGCTGAAACTTGCGAGAATATTGCCGAGCGCGCCGCTGTGAGCGTTGAACAATTGCGAATATCTTGCCGCAAGTTGCCTGAAATTGCGCTTTAACTCGCCGTATTGATTGCGCGTAAACCCCGACAGCACCGCTATGCCGCCGAATTGACCCAGCATTTGGCGCGCCGCATTCAGTTCCGTCAACAGTTTGTCGAAATCTGTATGTATTCCGTCGTAGCCGTCGGCAAGCGTCGTTTGCAAAACGGGCTGTTTGTCGCCAAACTCTCGCTCGCCAAGGCGTATGTTTTTAAGCAGTTCCGTTGCGTAAACCGCCGCGGAATACTTGGGCTTTTTGCCGTTTTTTCTGCACAGCCGCAAATCGTTGATTATTTGGCGGTATTCCTTGCCGAACAGGCGCGCAAACCAACCGCGATATTGCTTGGTAAGTTTTTTGTAAAGCGTTTGCCCGTCCAAAGAGTAAACGTCCCCGTCGTATTCGGCGTCGAGTTTGGCTTTGTTTTGCAAAACATCCCGGGCAACCAAGCGCAGTTTTTTTGCCGCGGAAATAACCGCGTCCAATGCGGACGGCTCTAACAGCACGGAGGTAATAAATTCGCTTGCGCCGGCTAACGCAAAAAATTCGCGCAGGGTTTGAGCGTCGCGAATGGTTGCGGGCGTTATGCCGTAATTGTTGGCAATTTCGCCGCCTATTGCGCCCAGCGCGTCGCACAACTCGGCAACCGATTTCAAGTCGTCGGTAAGCCGCATTGCCGCATTGAACGAGCAATCGGTATTTACGTAGCCGTACCAGGCGTTGCGGCGATAGTCGTAACCGACGTAATTTGTGTACTCGGCATAGCGGGCAAGGCAATTTTCCGCTTGCTCGAGATAATCTTCGCCTTTTGTTTCGATGGCGTCAACTACAAAGTCTACGTCCCCTGCCGATCTGCACGCGGACAGTTCTTCGTAAAGGCCGTACAGCGTTGCGTTTATTACGGGGCGAACTTTGTGCAGTTCCGCCGCGTACGCGTCCAATTGGCGCTGCGCTTCCTTTTTGGCGGAGAGTTCGCGCTCGGCTTTGGGCGAAACGCCGCTTTTTGCCAGCCTTAGCGTGCGGCACAGTTCTTCGATTATCAACTTTTTGTTGGCTTTGTGGCTGTGCAACTCCAAGCAAAATTCTTCCAGACCCACTTTTTTCAACTTGTCGTAAACTACGTTTAGCGCGGCAAGTTTTTCGGAGACGAACAAAACCTTTTTGCCGTCGTACAGACACTCGGCTATTATGTTGGTTATGGTTTGACTTTTTCCCGTGCCGGGCGGACCTTGCAAAACAAAACTTTGCCCTTCTTTTGCCGCCTGTATCGCTTCGGCTTGGCTGGAATCCGCGTCGACAACGTTGTGCAGATCCAACAAATCGACGTTTTTTTCGTCGACGTTATTGCCTGCCGTTTCGGCGCCGCCCATACCGAGCAACGCGCGAACGTTGGCGTTTTTGATGATTTTTGCGGCGTTTTCCTTCAAATCCTTGTACATATTTATTTTCAAAAAGGAAAATATGCCTATTTTGCACGCCGTATCCACCGTCCACTTTAACTTGGCAACCAATGCGGAAACAGTTTTGATATACGTCTTGATACCGTCGTCCTCGTCGTATTCGGGCAGTTTTATGCCGTAATCGTTTTGCAATTTGTACTGAAACGTGGGGTTTACTATTATGTCGTCGTCCAACACGCGCACCACAAACGGATCGACAGCCGACTTGTTTTCGATAGAAACGGGCGCAAGCAACAACGGCGCGCACATTTCGTATTGCGAGTTGTCGCTCTCCGTCCAATGCACAAACCCCAACGCCAAATAGGCGATATTTACGCCGGTTTCTTCAATGGCGGAGCGCGCCTGCCTGCCGATTTTTTTAAGCGTCTGTATGGGCTTGCCCGAAACGCTGTACAGCAAAATTTGATTTTTTTTGAGTTTGCGTTGGAATGACGACAAATAAAACTGCTTGGTATATTTGCTTTCGGACGCGTCGTCGGGGTCCGAGTCGTCGTTTTCTATTTGCGGGTCGAATACTTCCATAGCGGAAGCGCGTTCCGCCTTTTGAAACACCGTCAAAAAGTCGGGCGCAATAATTTCCACCGAACCGCTTTTCGTGTCCTTAAAATTTACCAGATTGTTTCTTTTGCCCGTATCGAGCAACAAATCCGCCCATTTGTCAAGTTTGGCTGTATCCATTTTGTCTCCTTAACGGCAAATTGCCGCCTACGCGCCATGCCACACAGTTTGCGGCTTTTGCTACGCGTACCCGTATTTTTGCCGACGTTGCCTGCGCGTAACGCGCAGTTGAGCCGCCGAAAATCCGCTTGCACCGCCGATTGTGCAGCCACGCGCGCCATACCCCGCAGTTACAAACAACCGCAAGCGGCGCAAAACGATTTTAGTCGGCATTTATCGCTATCGTTGCAGAAAATTATAGCATATTGCGCCGATTTTTACAATACCCGCGGCACTATAAAACGACTTTTAATACGGGCAGAAACGCGCAACCGAGCGCAAACAAAGTAAATTGCCAAACCGCGGACAACGCTTTGTAAAAAATCGTTAAACAAATTTGACGAGGGTGTGTCAAATCACGTACAACACATTGACAAACAATTAAATAAGTCTGACGCGGCGAATGTCAAATCGAACGCAACGCTTCAAAAATCAGTTAAACAAATCTGACAGGTTAAATTGTCAAACTTAGCGCAACGCCTTGAAAAAATTTCGTTAAAAATAAAGTTAGCGGCACAAAACCCGAAGCGTTGCTCGCTTCGGGTTTGCGTAAATAAAATATTGTTTTGTTTGGTATGACTAAGCGCATCGCGCGGCTGCGCGCATAACGCGCCGCGATGTATCGCGCGCAAAATTACGCGTTAAGTTGAGCCAACATTTCTTCAACGTCCACGCCGTGTACCGCAGCCGCTTCTTCGACGGTTTCCTGATGAGCCATAAGGCAATGAATACAACCCATGCCGTAACTTCCGAAAACTTGCGCCGCTTCGGGCTTTACTTGCAATACGTCAACAATACGCATATCCTTGGTTATCATGCAATTATATCTCCTTGTTGTTTTTTTATATTTTACAATAGTATGCCCGATTTGACAAGCGTTAATTTATATTTGTTTATACTGTTTTGGATTTTTGCATATGTGCGCCGCTTAATTTTTTGACGCCAAATACTTTAGTGCATTAAAACGGTTTGCCGACTATCGGCAAACGAACGGCGCTGCGGCATAGACAAGTGGGAGCAATTCGGCGAATATTGTTCGGAAGCAAGCGACGTTAAACAAATCGGCGCGAACTTGCTAACCAACGCCAAGTGTGCTACAATTAGTTGCAATACAAGTAAAACATGGCGGAAGAGCGTCGAAATGACTACACAATACACGCGACGGGCGGAACGAACGCAAAACTTAATGCGCAATACGGCGACTATACGCGTTGCTCGAAAAAACCAAAACGCATACCCTACAAACGCTGTGCGCGCAATGACAGGCGGCTGCGGGCGACAGGCGGCAAAAAAGACCTTGCAAACGGTTTTGCAAGGTCTTTTGTTACATTGTATACGTACCGTAATTGCGTGCGCCTGGGTGCGAATTTACATGCGGCAGCATTGTACGCAGTGGCGCTCGGTGCAAAAATCGTTGTTTATTGCACGCCCAATCGCGCCAAGCCGCAATTTAATGTACAATTAAGCGCGTTAAACCGCACATATCGGGCAATTTGATTGCTCTGTTTGCCAATCAGTCCGCAACGTACGGAATCAAAGCCATTTGGCGAGCGCGCTTGATTGCAACAGCAAGTTCTCTTTGATGGCGAGCGCATACACCTGTCATACGACGGGGAAGAATTTTGCCGCTTTCCGCCATGTATTTGCGCAGTTTAGCCACATCTTTGTAGTCGATGTATTCCGTTTTGTCTACGCAAAAGTTGCAAACCTTACGACGCGAAGGACTTCTCATCGGTCTTTTTACTTCTTTGTTTTCCATATTATTCTCCTTGTTTTAGAAAGGCATATCGTCGTCTTCTACTTCTTTAAGTTCGTCAATTGCCTGATCGCGCGCGGGGCGAGCCGCAGGTTCTGCCGATCCTGCTTGCGGCGCAGAGTTGGCGCGCGACAAAAATTCTACCTGATCGGCGCGCACGTCAAATGTTTGACGTCTTACGCCGTCGCGCTCGTAACTGCCCGTTTGAATACTGCCCAATACGGCAACCTGACTGCCCTTTACCAGATACTTTACGCAGTTTTGCGCAAGCGTATCCCATGTTATTATGTTGATAAAGTCTGCCTTGTTGTCGCCATCACGCGAAAAGTTGCGGTTTACGGCAATAGAAAATCTGCAATAAGAGTGTCCCGAATCCAACGTAGATGCCTGTGGGTCTTGAGTTAATCTGCCAATCAAAAATACTCTGTTCATAATTTTTTCTCCTTGGTTTTATCTCTTGACAATCAAAAAACGTACTACCGCGTCGTTAATACGCATTATACGTTCCAGTTCTCCGGGAAGAGTTGCGGGAGCCGAAAAATTGACAAGCACATAATAGCCTTCCGTCTTGAAGTCGATGGGATAAGCCAAACGTCTTGTTCCCCACTTTTCAACGCTGTCTACCGTTCCGCCGTTATCCGTAACAACTGCGCTGAGTTTGTCCACTACGGCGTCTTTCGCTTCGTCGGACAACTCGTTGTTAAGAATATACAACAATTCGTAACTGTTCATAACATTTTACCTCCTTATGGTCTTAGTGGCCGTAAACGCGTTACGGCAAGGTTGTACCCATACTTGGGCGTATACATTATATTACAAATATATTTGTTTGGCAAGCGTTTGCGCAATATTTGCCGCAATGCGCACATTGCCGTCCGTTTTGTATATACAAAATGGGCGTGTTTTTGCGGAAAACAGCGTTGGCGCACTTGTTTTGCGGCAACGTAAACGCCGTTTTGCTTGCGCACGCCGCACGCAAACAGTTGCCTGCGCAGCGATATTTACCACTTAATTTCTCGGTGTTGACGCGCCAAAAATTCGTTTGCCTTGCTAAAATGTCCGCACCCGAAAAACCCCGAATACGCCGAAAGCGGGCTGGGGTGCGCCGCCGTAAGCACCAAATGTTGCGGATTGGTAATAAGTTGCTTTTTTGCAAAGGCGTTGCGCCCCCACAACATAAATACCATGCCGCGCTCGCGCGCGTTGAGATACCTGATCACTTCGTCGGTAAAGGTTTCCCACCCCTTGTCCTTGTGTGAATTGGGCTTGCCGCGTTCCACCGTGAGAACGGTGTTCATAAGCAACACGCCTTGCTGCGCCCACGGGGTAAGATCGCCGCCCTGTATGCGGGAAGGATAGCCCAAATCGTCGTTTATCTCCTTGAAAATATTTACCAAACTCATTGGCGGCATTACACCCTGCGGCACGGAAAAGCACATCCCCATTGCCTGCCCTGGATTGTAATACGGGTCCTGACCGAGAATAACCACGTTTACGTCGTTGTAATTGGTTTTGTCAAAGGCGTTGAGAATAAGCCGCTTGGGCGGATAAATTTGCTTGGCGGCATATTCTTCCACCAAAAACCGCTTCAATTGTACAAAGTACGGTTTGGCAAATTCGCGCAGGAACAGTTCGTCCCAGCCGTTGTAATCTCTTTGCATAACACCTCCGTCTGCACCGAATTGCGCTTTAACCGCACAAATGAGTACGTTAAAGCGCGCAAAACGGCGTTTTTTTGTAATATATGTTTGTTTGCGACGAAAATGCGCGCGTTACAAACAAAACGACGCGCGCCGTGATAACGTAACTGCGCACAACGACGTATTATCCGTACAAATTGTTCTCGGTTGGCGCAAACTCGCGCGTATATGCCGCAATATCCGTTGCAAACGCGCCTTGTGCCCGCCGTTGCCGCAATTATTTTACCCATTAGCCGTTGCCGCGCTTGAATATGCGCCGCCACAGCGATCGAACGCTATCGGCAAAAAATTTCCAACACAGTTTCAGCGCCGTGGCAAAACGCTTGGGACCGTTGAGCATTTGCAGCGAAAGTTGCAACGTTTCCGGCGTAAAACCGCCGCGCACAAAGGCAAACAACGGCATTGCAAGCGCGTTGCGTTCGCTTACGCCGTCGGGGCGGCTTTTTACAAGTTTGTTGCACAACAATTTGCCCGCAAACACCGCGCGTATGTCGCACAGCGCCGAACGCTCGTCGAAAACTGCGTCGGTGGGCTTTGTTTCGTCGGTTACTCCCCACAGCGTGGCAAATTGCTCTTGGCCGGGGTTGAAATTTTTGTCGGGCGAACGGTAACACTCCGCAATATCAATATTGTTGTGAGTTTGATTGGCGCTGTCTACAAATACGGTAAACGAATATTTGTCGTCGGCGCTGTTGCGCCCCACCGTAATGAGATATTTGCCGCCGTTTACGCAAAATTCGCCCTGCTGTACGTCAAATGAAGCCAAGTCCTCGGCACTTACCGTAATTGCCGCCTTTTTGGTCTCGCCGCGCTTTATTTTTATCTTTTTGAACGCGACGAGGTTTTTGACGGGGTAAAAGTCCCTGCCGTCCAAATTGCGCGCGTACACCTGCACTACTTCGCTTTCGGTGTGCGAGCCGTTGTTGGTAATATTTATTTCCACAACAAATTTTCCGCTTGCGGACAGCGCCGTTTTGTTTATTGCGGGCTGTTGCCAATCGAGCGCGTTGTACGTAAGCCCGTATCCGAACGGAAACGCCACGTCCGCGCCCGCCGTAAGCGCGTATCTGTACCCCACATATACGCTTTCGCGGTGGGGCAAACTGTCGGGAGACGCAATTGTTGCCGCAAGATAGGGCGGCAAAACGTCGTACCAGGTTTCGGCAAGACGTCCTGCGGGGCAAACGTTGCCGAAAATAACGTCCGCTATGGCTTTGCCGCTTTGTTCGCCGCCGTAGTAATCGATAAGCAGCGCCTTGCAACTCTGCGCCCAACTTACGTCCAGCGGCGAATTGCATTGCAATACCACCGCCACGTTGGGATTGGCGTCGGTAACCGCCTGAATGACCTTCAACTGTCCTTCGGGCAGATACCAACCGTCCGCTTGCTCGCTTGCGCCGCGGTGTGCGCCCACTACCAAAATGACTTTGCTGCGCTGTTCCGCCACCACACGCGCCTGCTCTATCGACTGCTCGTCCGCACTGCCGTCGCGTTTGTAGCCCGGGGCGTAAGCGTAATCGTATTTGCCGTCTTTCAGCGCGGAAACGATGCTGTCCTGACGGAAAGGCTTTACCTTGCCGCCCTGAATAACGGGCTCTTGCGCAAGATAGCCCACCACCGCAACGCTGTCCGCCTTGGAAAAGGGCAGCAGGCGGCAGGTGTTTTTGGCAAGAACGGTACACTCTGCCGACATCTTGCACGACTGTTCGTGTTGATATTCCCAATCAACGCCGCGGCGTTCGCCCTTGACGACGGAACCGCACGTTTCCGAAATGCGCCGCGCCGAACGCGCTACCGCCTGACCGTCGATGTCGCTGTCGGCAGCAGGGTCGTAATTGCGTCCGCAATTGTCGCGCACCGCGTCCGTGCCCGCAGAAATTGCTTTGGAAACGTTGCAATAACCGTCCGCAGACGACATTATTACGCCGTTAAAGCGCAATTTTTCGCGCAATACGCCCAATAACGACGCGTTGTGGCAACAATATTCGCCGTTTACCTTGTTGGGGGCGCACCGCACAAATTTTACGTCCGTTTTGCGCAAAATGCGACGGTACGGGGCAAGATATATTTCGTTGAGCGCGCGCACGTCCGCCACGCTGTCGTACAGCAAACTGCCGTATTCGCGCCCGTAAGCGACAAAACCGTCCAAACACACTTCCGCGCCCTGACTTTGCACGCCGGATATGTATGCGTTTGCCAATTCCGCGTTGAGCAGCGGATCCTCCGACAGCAATTTGTAATTGCGCGCGCAAAACGGCGTGTTTTTTACATTGGGGTCAACGTACAATACGTCGGCGCCGACTGCTCGGCACTGTTCGCCCACAGCCGCGCCCGCTTCGCGCATCAGGGACGGGTCGAATCCGCACGCCAACTTGGCAAAAGACGGATAGCACACCGCACGCGGCACGTCGTTTGACGGATACAAACCCGATTCGCCGCAGACGAAATTCAATCCGCCGACGGCACCGTCGTTGCACCGCTTGCCGCTGTTGAACACAATATTTTTTGCTTGTTCGTCCGTAATTGCGGACGACAACAAATCGTTTCGATTCTCTTCCATATTACACCCGTGTAGTATAAGTAAATTATACAGTAATTTTTGCGGTTTGTCCATACAAATGCTTAACAATTAACGGGGGGGGGTATAATAGAAGCATAATTTGCCGCCATACCGCACGCCGAAAAACGAAACAGGCGCAACAAATATTGCGCCCGCACGTAAAATGCGGCAAACGGCAAATTTTAACGCGCAAAATATTGCAAGACTGCTCGTCCGCACGGCAAAGCCCAACGCGGCGCAAAAACGCAACAACGCTACGCCTGTATCTGCCGATTGGCGATGCGGCGGCGAGTTTGCCGCAAAAACGCACCGTTTTGCAAAAAACAACAAACGGTTGCTTTTGCGCAAAATCAATGTTATTGACATACGCGCAAATAACGAGTATAATTTTAGCAAATATTTATTATATAAGGAGGCAAAATGTACAATTTCAAAACAGGTTTTTATGCCGACGTACGCATAGAAGATCGCTTTAATACGAACATTCGCATGCAAAACGGTCAGTTGTACGAGGCGAAACAAACCACCGAAAAAATGGCTTTTGTTCGCGTATTCGACGGCAAAATGTGGTATTACACTTCCACCGATGACGTCGATTCCGTTCAGAGCGCGTTGG
Organism: uncultured Clostridia bacterium; assembly: GCA_947629985.1. Lineage (GTDB taxonomy): Bacteria > Bacillota > Clostridia > Christensenellales > CAG-314 > Fimimonas. Next base: position 89,788 of record CANRFV010000002.1, read on the forward strand.
ACGAACTGTATTCTTTTGCGCAAGCCGATCCGCAAATAGACAGCCACCCCATAGTAAAGCGCTACCAGGTAAACAAGGACGTAAAACTTGTGTTTACCGACAGGTGCGTAAAAAACGTGCCGTTTGAACAAAAATTGCAACTTATTACCGATACGGCAAACAAACTCAACTCGCCGCTGAGCAACCTTAAAGTGGCGCAATATCTCGACAGATATTCGGTGTACAACTTTTATTCGTCCAAGGGCGCGGATATTACGTACGACTTTCAAACCTGCGGCGTTGCTTACGCAATGGTATTTACCAAGGGCAACGAAAACTTGCAAGAGCAACTGTCCAAGGCGCGGACCGATTTTACGCAAATTTCCTACACCGACAAGGAACTTGACGAATTTGTAAAGCGTTGCGAAGACTTTATTACCAACGCGCAGCCCGTACAAGCGGGCAGTTATCCCGTTGTGCTTGCGCCCATCGTTACGGGCGTGTTTGCGCACGAAAGTTTCGGGCACAAGTCCGAATCCGACTTTATGTTGGGCGACGAAGCGATGGCACAAGAGTGGTCCTTGGGCAAAAAAGTGGGCAGCGACATACTTACCATTCGCGAAAGCGGCGTGTTTGAAGGGAGCGGCTATGTGCCCTACGACGACGAAGGCACCGCGGCAACCGACACATATCTGATAAAAAACGGCGTGCTTGCGGGCAGATTGCACAGCGCAACCACCGCCGCTGCGCTGGACGAACAACTTACGGGCAACGCGCGCGCGATCAATTGCCGTTTCGAGCCTATCGTTCGTATGACAAATACGTTTATCGAAGCGGGCGACAGCACGTTTGAAGAACTTATTGCCCCCATTAAGCACGGTTATTACATATACTCCGTAAAGCACGGCTCGGGAATGTCCACATTTACCATTGCGCCCAACCTTGCGTACGAAATAGAAAACGGCAAAATTACGCACCCCGTAAAGATTGCCGTAATGACGGGCAACGTATTTGAAACGCTGGGACTTATCGACGGCGTGGGCAACGACCGCGAACTGCTGAGTTTTGTAACGGGCGGCTGCGGCAAAATGGAACAGTATCCGCTGAACGTCGGCTTGGGCGGACCGCACATTCGCGTGTCCAAAATGAACATTCAATAAGGGGGACGGCGAAATGAAAACAGAAAAAATCGTAAACAAAACTTCCGGCAAGTGCCTGAATATTGTGGCAAATACGGTAGAATCGCTGCGCATAAACAACAGCACCGAAAACACCGTGCGCGTATACGACAACGGCTGTATAGGCGTGGAAGGCGCATTGGGGCATGCCGATTGGGCGGCGTTGGAAGCGGGTGCGACCGCAAAATTGGCTCAGGGCATAGAATACCCCGAAACGCACGAACAAGCGCGTAATTTGCAAATAGACGCCACAAAACACTTTTTCGACGAAAAAGATTTTGTGCCCAAAATGCAACATCTGCTTGACAGGTTGGCGCAGGAAAACCCCAAATTTTTGTTCAGCAACAAAATAATCATCGACAGCACCGACGCGTCGTACGAAAGCAGCGACAACGTAAAATACCTGTACAAGGGCAATGAATTTGACATTGTGCTGGTAATTAAATACAAGGGGTCGGCTAACATTCAGGACGAATTTTACGGCGCGGGGTCGGATTACTTTGACGAAGACGAGATCTGCCACGACATAAAACTTAAATGCGACGCGTTTCTTAACGCTTTGCCGCAGGTGGAAGAGGACGAAATAACCATAATAGGCGACGTGGAGCCGCTGTCGTACGCCATTCAGCATATTGTTGCGGATATGTACTTTAACAACGCGTCGCTGTTTTCGGGCAAACTGGGCAGCAAACTGTTCAGCGACAAACTGTCGGTTACCGTAAACCGCTCGCCCGACAAGCAACTTAATATTCCGTTTTTCGACGCGGAAGGCGTTGTAAACCCCGATTACGTCAATTACGTTATTCAAAACGGCGTGCTGAAAAATTTGCTTACCAACAAAAAATCGGCAGCGCAATACAAGACCGCATTGCTCGGATCGGCAGGGGCAAACTACACTGGCGTGCCCGTTGCCGGCATGGGCGGATTTGATGTGGCAACCACCGCAAGCAGTTTGGACGAATTGGTAAAAGGCAAAGCGATTTACCTTTCGGCTACAAGCGGCGGAGATATGACCCCCGCAGGCGACATAAGTATGCCCGCGCAAGTGGCTTACCTGTACCAAGACGGCAAACTTGTGGGTAAATTGCCCGAATTTGCCGTGTCCGCCAACATTTTCGATATGCTTAACGACGGCTTTGTGGGATATTGCGAAAAAGGCTTTTACAAATTCGGCAAACAAAGTTACTTTGTGTACAAAGCCAAGTTGGTAAACAAGGCGTAATAACACCCGCGATAACGCACACAGAAACACCATAAGAAAAGAACAAAACAAGGCGCAGAACGATACGTTCCGCGCCTGTTGCTATACAAATTTACGCTGTGTTTTTTTCAACTTTTTGCTGTGCTATTTTACGTTTTTTCGTCGCGTTGTCTTACAAGTTTTTCGCCGCGTTGTGGAATTTTGTTGATATGCGTTTACGCGGAGACGAGACGTTATTGCGCAATTTGTTGTATTGTTGTGTACAAACTTTCTTCGAAAGCGCTGCTAAGCCCCGCCCAATGCAAAATATCCTCGTACGTTACGCCATCCAAAATGTATTTGCCGTAATCGTCCGTTTCCACAAACTGCGATTGGTCGGCAAACGTAAACAGTTTGAGATAACTGTCGCGGGCGGAAGTTAATCCGTTTGTGATCGCTTTGGCGTAGATTTCCACTGCGGGCAGTGCGCTCATTGCGTACGAAATGTAGTATGCGGCGCTGTCAAACACAACGTATGACCAATATTCGTCGTTAAGTCCGTCGTAACCGCCCACAAGAGAGTCGTCCGTAACATAACTGCTCAAAATATTGCCGAACAGCGCGTTGTAATCGTAATTGCTGCCGCCAACCGGTTCGCCGTTATATGTGTGAGAATATGCCGCCTGTTCAAATTCGTCCACCGCAGTGGAAAGTATTACGGTAGACAACATGTCCGTAAGTTGAGCCGCCGCCAACTTGTCGAATCCTGCGTCGATACCCGTCGCCTTATTTTGCGACAGCCAAGCCAAAAACAGCATTTCGTCGCCCTGCGATTGCGTTTCGTCGTGGTCCATCGAAAGCGTCAGATCTTGGTTGTATACGTTTTCGTAATAGTGGCCGAATTCGTGTACAAACGTAAACGCCGTATCGTAGTAGCCGCTGTCAGCCTGAAAATACGTTATGGGCGAAGATTTGCCGTAAATATACCAAGTGTAAGCGCCTTCGCCGCTGCCCGTAAAGTACGTGCCGTTGCGGAACATATCGTTTGCGCTGTTGTAAAAATCGATACCGCTCGGTTCGCTGAGCCACTTAAAATAGTTGCTTATGTAATCGACAGCCGTACGCGTCGCCTCGGACGGAGACACTGCGGAGCCGAACACAGTAGACGAGTACAGCGCGTTGTAAAACGCTGCGTCGTCGGATTGCGCGGCGTTGTAATTGCTTTTTGCAAGTTTTTCGTAGACGGGTCCTATATACCGCTTGACGTATTGGCGCATTTGAGCAACGTCCGCAGGCGTGTAATCGCGCGCGTACTCGTTGGCGTAAGCGTATTTCATATAGTCTGAATACCCCGCTTGCGTTGCTATTGCGTTGTTTGCATTTACAAATCTGTCGTACAGCGATGAAATTTCGCGGAGCGAGTCGGTATTGTTGTACTCTTGCAAAATTTCGTTTATTTCCGATTGGCTTGTGCCGTCGCCGTAACTTTCGGCTTCCTGCAAAACTTCTTGTATTTCGTCCTGCGTGTAATCCCAATAAAAGTCGTCCTTAAAGTCGGAATTGTAAAACTCTGCAAACAGGTTGTAATACCAGGCGAACATTTGATCGTAAAAGTCGTACAGATCGTAGTAGATATCTTCGTAAGCGTCGCCGTACACGTCGTACAGCACTTGCGCGTACTGATATTGATTGCCTATATCGTCCAGATACGACACAAACGAGTTGTAATTGCCGATTGCGCTGCCGCTGTTGTTGCCGCCGGCCTGTATTTGCCTTACCAGAGAGTTGTACGAATTGGTTATTTGCGTTTTGCGCGACGCGCTGTATGTAAGGTCGCCGGAAGTGATTATTTTGGAAGTGTTTTCGTTGCGACCCCACACTCCGCAAGAGCATTGCGCGTAGGCAAAGTAATTGTTGCCGAAATTGTGCGTGTGCGTACCGCCGCCTTGTCCGCCGCCGCCCTGTTGTTGTTCCGTCCAATGCGCGTACAGCGTTATATCGCCCTGCACGGGCTGATTTTCCAACCACTGCACGTTGCCCTGCAAGGTGGTATACCAACCCGTAAACACGTACCCCTGCTGCGCGGGAGTTGCGGGAAAAGCCACCGGGTCGCCTTCGACGACTTCGACGACGAGATCGTTGGTTGCGTTGTCGTTGTACACAAACGTTACCTTAAATTTGCGTTCGGATACGACGTCTTGTATCCATTTGGCATACAAATGGAAGTTGTTTTCCATCGGACTGCCGTTTGTAAACGGTTTGTTGAAATCTTCGTCCAAGAACCAGCCGTCGAAAACATAGCCGTCCCTTTGCGGAGAAGGCAATTCAAAATCGTCATTGTACTGCAACATTTCGACGGGAGAACCGTTGTTATACTGCAAATAAACAATGGGCGGCGCACTGCAAGCCACTGTCAACAAACTTGTAACCGCCAACACCGCCACCAACACAAACGCGGCAAATTTTTTCATAACGTTCTCTCCTTGTTTTGTTACTAAATTATATCTTATATCGCAATTTCGGTCAATAATTTACAAAAAAATATCGGCGTCTTAAATTACGCGGACAACAAAAAAAGCGCAGAGTAAAATCTGCGCTTTTTGCGGTAAAATTACCGTTTGTTCGATTGTTATTGGGCAAACGCTTGCTGAATGGTCTTGTACAGATCTTCCTGGAAGGGACCGCTGAGTCCTGCCCAATTGAGAATGGACTGGTATGTTACGCCGTCCTTGATCTCCTTGTCGATACTGCCGTCGTCGTAGGTGATGGTTTCGACAAATTGCGCTTCGTCGGCAAACGTAAACAGTTTGAGATAACTGTCGCGCGCGGCGGAGAAACTTTCCGTATTGGCTTTGGCGTAAATTTCTATGCTGGGCAGCGCGCTCATTGCATACGAGATGTAGTAAGCGGGGTTGTCTACGCATACCTTTGCCCAATAATCGGTATAGAAGAAGTCGCCGATGTCTTCCCAATACGTTACAAGGATATTTTCAAACAATTCCTGATAATCGATAACTTCGGTTTGGTCGTCTATCGCAATGGTCGTGATGGGTTGACCGTTGTATTCGGTTGCGCCCGTGTAAACCAACTGTTCAAATTCGTCTACCGCGGTAGAAAGCACGATCGTGCCCAAAACGTTAAGGAATTGTTCGGTTTCCAACAAGTCGAAACCTTCTTCCAGACCTTCGGGTAGGTTTTCTTTAAGCCAAGCAAGGAACAACATTTCGTCGCCCTGCGATTGCGTTTCGTCGTGGTCCATACTCAAACTGAGCCTGTCGTTGTAAACAAATTGGAAGTAATGTCCGAATTCGTGTACAAACGTAAACGCAGTGTCGTACTCCTCGCCGAAGAACATAATGGGTACGTCTTTTGCGTAAATGTACCAGGTGTAGGCGCTTTCGTTGTCGCCGGTAAAGTAATTGCCGTTCTTAAACAGTTCGTTTGCCGTCTTGGCAAAGTTGATACCCTTGGCGGCATTGGTAAGTTCGCCGAAGTAATCGTACAGTTCTTGGCTCAACTCGAGCGAAAGTTTCGCGCCGAGTTCGTTTGTGTACTCGGAAAATACCGATACTCCTACGTACTTGGTGTAGTACAGTTGCTGGTCTTCGCTGCTCCAACCCTTAAACGACATATACGCGTCGGCAATGTCGGCAAGAATGGGCCCGATGTACTGCTTGACGTATTGACGCATTTGCGCAACGTCTTCGGGTTTGTAATCGCGCTCGTACACGTTGGCGTAAGCGTAATCCATATAGTTGTCGTAGCCCGCCTTTTGCGCGATACCGTTATTGGCTTGAACGAATTGATTGTACAGCGAATACACTTGTTTCAATTGCTTTATCGTTGCGTTGTTAAGCGAATAACCCAGGCTGTTCATAAGCATGTCGTAGTCGTTGGCAATTTCGTCGGCGGCATTTTGATTGTCGAGATCGTAACTGTCCGCCAAGGCAAATACCATTTGCTTATCTTCTTCGGTAAACTCTTCGTACTCCCAGAAGAAATCCGCATATTTGCTGTCGTCTACTTGTCTGAACAATGTGTAGTAACGCGAAACCGACGTGTTGTAATACTCCGACATTTCGTTGAAAATATCACGCTTGTCGTTGTTGTTGTAATCTACGTCAAAGTCGATTTTGGCAAATTGATATTGCGATTGTATGTAGGTGATGTCATCGTCGTAATCTTCGAACAATTTGCAAAATTCTTCGTTGCCAAGCGCTTCCTTGCCGTCCATTGCGTCCAACAGTTGTTGATAACGCGCGTCTATTTCGGCTTGTTTTTCTTCGTCGAAATCGTACACAAACTCGTCTTTGTACGTGTCCAAACTTTCAAGACGCACATTTTGTCCGCAAACGGCGCATTGCTGCCAAGCGAAATACAAAGTGTCATCGGGGAAAACGTGTTCGCCCGTGGCGGGAAGAACAAGTTTGTCCGCAGTCAGTGCGATTTTGCCCGCTTTATCGCTGAAATAACCGTGGCAAACCGTACACTCGTAGTGAGCGCCGAATCCGTCTTCGCCGCAAGTTTGGGGCACTTTTGCCACAAAAACAAGCGTGTGTTCGCCCGTGGCGGGAATTACCAGATCTTGGGCTGTTACGGCGTTTTTACCTTCGCTGTCGGAAAACAGTCCGTTGCAAATACTGCACTTGAAGTGCGCTTGCGTACCCGTTTCGGCGCAGGTCGGTTGTACCGCGTCTACGGGCGAAAGGCTGTGCTTGCCGTTTGTTGCAATGGCAAGATCCTTTTGCGACACTTCGGTCGTCGCCGCTTGGTCGGAGAACAACTTGCCGCACGAATTGCACTTGTAGTGTTCTTTTACGCCTTGTACGGTGCAATTGGCGTCAACTTGGTCAACCTTGCTTACGTCGTGAGCAATCTTTTCGATGGGTTCGGTTTTGGTTTCGCCGCATTTGGTGCATTTGAATGTTTTAGTTCCCTCCTGTGTGCAGGTAGGCGCCACTGTTACGGTGCCTTCCTCTTCCCAGGTATGATTGCCGTCTTTGCAGGAATTGCACGCAACAATACAAATACACGTTGCGCACAGCAAAACAGACAACAATACCAACAATATCTTTTTCATAAACTCCTCCTTCTAAAAAAGATAAAAATAATGGTATCATTTTTTGCGTTATACGTCAACAAAATGGACGCCCAAACGCAATAAATATTCGTTTTTGCGCCCCAAAAAGCACTTTTTTGACGGGTTCCGCCGCAATATATAAAAAAAACCGCACGGCGTAAGCGTGCGGTGTAAATTGTGTGGTTTTGTTCGGCGTGCGCTAACTTTTGCGCCAGGTTGCGGGGGCAAACAAAAGCAAAATGGGGTAAATTTCCAAACGCCCGATAAGCATTGCAAACGACAGTATCAACTTGGAGAACCAATTGTACATATAGTAACCGCCCGCCGCAACGCCGTAAGCGGGACCGATGTTGTTTATGCAGGACACCGCCGCGGTGATGTTGCTTTCCACGGTAAGCCCTTCGCCGCTGTCGAAACACAGCATAATAAAGGTTACCGCCGTTATCAACATATACAGACCGAAATAATTTGTTACGCTGTGCAGCGTTTCGTCGGAGACGATCTTGCCTTCGAACTTGACCGCATTTGCATTGCGCGGGTGCAAAACCCGACGCAATTCTCTGCGTACGGCACAGCCCAATATCGCCACGCGCGACACTTTGAGTCCGCCGCCCGTAGAGCCTGCGCAACCGCCGATAAACATAAGCAAAAACAGCACGCCCTTGCTTAACAGCGGAAACGCGTTAATGCTGGTCGACGACGGTACCGTTGTGTAGCCCGTGGTGCTGATAAACGACGCCACCTGGAAAACAGCGTGCCGCGCGGTAGCCTCCGCGCCTTGGGTAAAGGTAAATTGATTGGCTATACTTATTGCCACAAGCGCCGAAGAAACGGTAATTACGCCGCCGTACAGCCACAACTCGCGCGAGCGGAACGCCGAGCGCAACTTTCCTATGATAATAAGGTAGTACAAGTTGAAGTTTACGCCGAACAATATCATAAACACGGCTATTATCCATTGGCAAGCCGCATTGTACGAGGCGATACTGTCGGCTTTTATTCCGAAACCGCCCGTGCCCGCAGTGCCGAATGCATGCACTACGCTGTCGAACAGCGGCATACCGGCACTTACCAGCAAAAGCGTTTCCAACACGGTCATACCTATGTACAAAAGATACAATATCTGCGCGGTGTTGCGAGCGCGGGGAACTATCTTGTCCACGGTGGGACCGGGCATTTCGGCGCGCAAGATGTGCATGCTCCTATCCGCCGAGCCCGAGTCGAACGCCAACAAAAACACTATTACGCCCATACCGCCGATCCAATGCGTAAAACTGCGCCAAAACAGCAAGCCGTACTGCATGCTTTCCACGTCGGTAAGAATGGTTGCGCCCGTAGTGCTGAAACCGCTGCACATTTCGAAAAACGCGTCTATGTAGTTGGGAATAGCGCCGCTTATTACAAAAGGCAATGCGCCTATTGCGGACACATACAGCCAACAAAGCGACACTATTACTATGCCTTCTTTTGAAAAGATAACTTTTGTTTTGGGTTTGATACAAAGTATAAGCACCGTGCCGATTACCGCGGATATGCCAACGGTTATAGCCAGCGCCCACCAACAACTTTCGCCGAGACACAGCGCCAATATTGCGGGCACGATCATCAGCACCGCAAGCACCGTTGCAACCTTGCCCAAAAGGTTAAATACCATTCTGTAATTCATACTTACCTCAGCATATCGGACAGGTCGTACAAGTGCGCGTCGGCGGCAACTACTATTACGCTGTCGCCTTCCTTTATGCAATCGTCGCCGCTGGGAATGATGGTTTCCTTGCCGCGAATAATGCCCGCAATTATCAAATTGGGTTTGAGTTTGAGATTTTTCAACGCAATTCCGTTAAGACTGCAATCGGACAGCACGGCAAATTCCAACGCTTCGGCACGGTCGTCCATAAGCGAATACATCGTTTCCACCTTGCTTTCGGCGGAATTACTAAGCGCACGCGCGTATCTGGTAAGAATATCCGCAACGATTTTGCGCGGAGAAATAATACTGTTTAAGCCCAACTTTTCCGCAAGATCGGCAAGTTCGGCATGGTTTACCTTGGTTATTATCTTGGGCACTTGTTGATTTTGCGCGTAAAACGAAATAAGAATATTTTCTTCGTCCTCGCCAGTAAGCGCAACAAATGCGTCGGCGCCCTTTATGCCTTCTTCCCACAACAAGTCGCGGTTCATTCCGTCGCCGTGAATAAGCGCCGCGTCCGACGGCAAAATTTCCGCCAACTCTTCGCACCGACGTTGGTCGCGCTCGATTACTTTTACGTAGTAGTTGCCGGCGGAAAGCAATTTGGCAAGATAGTACGCAATGGTACTGCCGCCCATTATTATGGCATTGCGCCCCTGCTTTTGCACCGCGCCGATACTGCGCAAAAATTTGTGCGTATCTTCGCGCTTTGCCATTATTGCCACCTTGTCGCCTTCGCGCAAAACAAAAGTACCGTTGGGAATGTAAACGTTTTCGCCGCGCTGAACAACGCACGCCACAAATTGCACGGGACATTTGCGTCTCAGATCCATCAGCGCAACGTTGCACAACGAAGAATTTTCGCGAATGATCAATTCCAACATCTGCAACTTTTTGCCGGCAAAGTTGTCCACCTTTACGGCGCTGGGCAATTTGAGCATATCGAACAGCGCGTCCGCGGTAAGCGATTCCGGATTGAGAGCCATAGACAAATCGAGTTGTTTTACGAGAAAATCCAACCCGTCCTCGTTGTAATCGGCAGAACGTATGCGCGCCACGGTGTGCATTACGCCCAACTTGCGCGCCAAAAAACACGCCAGCATATTTACTTCGTCCGACTCGGTTGCGGCAATAAACAAATCGGTCTTGTTGGCGTCGGCTTTGAGCAGCATTTCGCGCGAAGTGGCGCTGCCGCACACTGCCATTACGTCAAAACTGTCCGAAACGGACGCTATAACTCCGGCGTCGACGTCGATTGCCGTTACGTCGTGATTGTCGTTGACCATACTGTCGATTATTGCCTGCCCTATTTTTCCGCAGCCGGCGACTATTACTTTCATTAAATTTACCTTCTTGTAAAATATGACATAATTTGCCGCACATATTGTAGCACAACATTGCGGCTATTGCAATTAAAAAATCGCGTTCTGCAACGCTTTTTGCATAATATTTGCCTTGGCGTATTGCGCAAATTGCCCCGTTTTAACGGCGTATTTGTGCAAAATACGCGCATTAAACGTCGTATATTCAACGCAAATACGGCTACGTTTTGCGTATATGGGGGTGCAAAAACGGCTGTTTGGGCGTGCAAAGCACCAACGGCGCAACGACAGTTACGTCGCCGCGCCGCTAATTGCGTTGTTCCAAATTTTTGTAATCTATTTTGCCCAGCGGAGTACGCGGCATTTCCGCTATTATCTCCACAAATGCGGGGACGGCGTACCTTATAAGGTTGTCCCTGCATACCTGTATTACGTCCGACTTTACTTGATTTGCGTTACGCGGAGCGCGGAGCGTTACGTAAACTTTTACAAACTGCTTGCCGTTTACTTTTACGCCCACGGCGCAGGCTTCGCTTACGTAGTCGAGTTGTTTTACCGTCGCTTCTATCTGCGCGGGAAACACGTTTACCGCGGCGATCTTTAACGAGCGCTTTTTACGATCGACAACGTACAAATACCCGTCGTCCAAATAGCCGACGTCGCCCGTCTTGATCCAAAGCGCGCCGTCCTTTTGGGCAAAGCAATCGTCGCCTTCCAGATAGCCCGACATTATTCCCTTGCCGCTTACGGCAATTTCGCCGAGAACGCCGTCCGCAACCGCATTGCCGTCGTCGTCCCATATTTCCGCCTTGTTGCCGGGCATGGGACGTCCGCAACTGCCCTTTTTGTAGTAATCGTAGTTGTTTACGATGCACACGCCGCACATTTCGGTAAGGCCGTAACCGCGCATAAGTTGCGCAGACGAGCCATAGCGAGCAAAAGCGCCGTTTACCTGCTCTACCGTTTGCTCGTCCAGCACGTCGCCGCCGCACCAAATAACGTCCAGATTGGACAGTCCCTTGCAGTAAAACGTGCCGTCGGCAAGCATTTTTTTGAGCATGGCAGGCACAACGCTCCACACTTTTACGTCATATTTGTTGAGATACCTTTTTACCGTGGCGGTGTTGAACTTGGGCACGAGAATAACGTTGTAGCCCACCCACAACGGTCCGTGGATAGCCGAACACAGCCCATAAGCGTGAAATACGGGCAACGTGGCAAGGTTCCACATACCGGGGCGCACGTCGGGGTGATACATTGCAAACATACCGTCGCAACAACCGTTAAAGGCGTTGTTGGACAACTTTACTATCTTGGGCGCGCCGCCCGTTCCGCCGCTGTGCATATAGCAAACCGTGTCGGAACCCGTACCCATTGGCTCGGTTTGAACGTTGCGACCGCTATCGAGCAATTTTTTGTAAGTGATGATTTTGCGCAGACGTTTGCCGCCGAAATGCGAATACAGTTTGTATGCCGGCTTGCGAAAAGTTACGTAATCGGCAATACTGCAACGCACAAGCACCTGGTTAAGTTGCGCCAACGGACGTTCGTCCTTGACGGTGGCGTCGTAAAACAGCAGTACCTTGGAGTGCGTTTTGGCAAGGTTTGCCGAAAGCAAATTTACGGGCACAAGCGGATGAATGATATTTGCCACAAGCCCCAATTTCGAACATGCGTAAAAAGCCGCCAAACTTTGCGGACAGGTGGGTAAATACAGCGTAACAACGTCGCCCTTGCGCAAATTAAGTTGCGCAAAAGCGCCGGCGCACCGCTCTATATCGGACAAAAACCGCCTGATGGGTATTTTGTGATTGTAATAATCGATAAACCCGTTGCGATTTGCTCCCGAAACGATCCTGTCGTAACAAGTTTCCATAACGCTCCGTTGCCGTTGTGATGTAAAAAGTATATCAAAATTCGTTGTAATTTGCAACAATTACGCACCTAACGGCTTTATTAAGTAATCAAAAAACCGCCTTGCGGCGGCAAACTGAAAAAAAACGAACGGCAACCGTGAAATACAACGCGCGCAAGCGTTTAATTTGCGCGCAGAGTTTTACGCCTTGCGCGCCGCTTGCGATACGCCGTCTACCGCGCGGCTTTTGCCAGACGACGTTTTAATTTGCGGCAACAGCCGTCCACATATATGCGCGTAAAACCGGCAAATACTTTTTTGCCCACAAGCCGCCTTACGCCGTACAAAAATTTGTCGCGCATGTGTGCGCTTTTGTCCGTCCAGGAACCGGCAAACCTGTGAACTGTGCGTGTGTTGTCGTCGGCAAGACTTTCGCCCGTTGTGTAATCAATGGGCGCAAGCCAACTGCGCGGCAAAACGGTTATTGTATCGCCGCCGTTACGCAACACTTGTTTGCAGTCTTTCAATTGCGTAACGTTGCCCCATTGCCGCAAAAAGTACGTAAGATATATTGTGTTTGGCGTAAGATTTTGCTTGCCGTTTGCAACAAATTGCTGTCTGTCGTAAAAGTCGATAACCTGCCGCCAAAACGGATGCCGCGGCACGGAAGCGATGACCGCGCTTTGCACGTAGGCGTCGTTTTCCATTCCGATAAACATCTGTTCGCCAAGCAAGTCGTCGAAACCGCGCAGCACTTCCACGTCGGTATCGAGATATATTCCGCCGTATTCGTACAGGGCGCGCACTCGCACGACGTCGCTTGCAAAGCCGTATTTGCCCGCCTGATACGCCTGCCGCGCGTAATCGGTAAACAAATTTTTGCTGTTTGTTTCGTCCCAACGCACAAATTGATAGTCGGGCAAAACTTTGTGCCAATTGTCGATATATTGCGCGTACGGTTGCGGTATTTCGTCGGAACCGAACCACACATAGTGAATTGTCTTGGGTATCATTTCAGAATAACGGTATAACCCCCAAATAACATATATCGTCGCGCTCGGCGGCTTTGCCTTCGGCAAGAACAAACGCCTTTTTGCATACGGTACCGCCGGACATTTCAACAAGTTTTTCCAACCCGACAAGGCTGTTGCCTGTGGATACGACGTCGTCGATTATGCCGACTTTTTTGCCGCGCATAATGTCCGCGTCGTGCTTGGAAAGATACAGTTTTTGTTGCGTACCGGTGGTAATGCTGGAATTTATTTCCACTTCCAGACCGTCCTGCATATACAGTTTGCGCGATTTGCGCGCAACCGCGTAATAGGGTTGTCCCAACTCGCGCGCGATAACGTGCGTAAGTTGCAAACCTTTGCTTTCGGCGGTAAGCAACACGTCGCAATCGGCGACTTTTTCGGCAAGCAGTTTGCCGCAGTGTTCGGTAAGTTGCACATTGCCGTGCAAGTTGAAAAAAGCGATGTTTACACCGCTGGGCAACGGCAGTATAGGCAAGTCGGCAGTCATTCCGCCAAGATCGACAGAGTAGTATTTCATAATTACCCCTTTTGTGCGCAATACATACGTTATTTTACATATTTATTGTACACGAATAACAAATGTATGTCAATACAATATAACTTCAAATTACAAGTCTGAAAAACAACTTTTGCCCGTCAAGGCGCTTGACGAAGAATAGCATTTTCGCCGCGCGCATATTCAAACGCCAAACGAGACAACAACGTAAAACCGTCCAAAACGCAAAATGTTAAGATATCGGCGGAAAACAGGCGCAACAAACGCGTTGCCTTAACGGAAAATCGGTTGTATAATGTAGTTATGGAAATAGTCGAAACCATACGCGCGGGCGGAATGTCCGTAAAGGAGTATCTGCTTGATTGCGGCTACTCCGTAACACAAATAAAGCGATTTAAGTATTGCGGGCAAATTACGGTAAACGGCAATCCCGTAACCGTGCGGCACATTCTTGCGCCCAACGACAGGCTTGTTTTGTACTGTGCGGAAACGGTGTGTATGCCGCAACCCTGCGACGTTGCCGCAATTGTGCCGTATGGCGATGGCAGAATGTACGTTGCCATCAAGCCCTACGGCGTGGCTGTACATCCCGACTTGGCGCACCGCAACGACACATTGGGCAATATGCTGGCGGCGTACTTCGGCGACGGTTTTGCCCTGCGCATAATTACGCGGTTGGATCGCACCACAAGCGGACTTGTGTTGGGCGCTCTGGACCCAGTTACCGCAAATGCGCTTAATTTGTTGCAACAGCGGCACGAAATAACCAAACAATACGTTGCCGTTGCGCAAGGCGTTATCCAACAAAACCGCGGCACAATAGAATTGCCGCTTAAACGCCTGACCGAAAACAACATTACGGTGGTAAGCGACGACGGCAAATATGCGCGCACCGACTTTGCCGTTACGCAAAGGCTACGCGACCGCACGGTTGTGCGACTGTATCCGCAAACGGGGCGCACGCACCAAATACGGGCGCATCTGGCGGCAATGGGACACCCGATTGTGGGCGACACTTTGTACGGTGCGACGAGCGCCGAACGTATAATGCTGCACTGCGAAATGTTGCGGTTTGTAAATCCCTTCAACGGTAAAATTGCGGAATTTACTTCGGCGGCGGATTTTGCGCCGATGTAACGCATTTGTGCAAATTTTGCGGGTTAAAACGCTTTTTGCGCAGGTTTTTGCGCTATTTTTGCTTTTTTCCGTCAACGTACAGCAGCGAAACCTTACCCCTTTTTACAAAATAACCGCGCTTGGCAAACTTGAACATAGGAACGTCGCTTAGCGAATCGGAATAATACGAACTTAACGGCGTATCGGGAAAACGACGTTGAAACACCGCAACTTTTTGTTCGCCGTAACAATGGGGTTGCAACAACTTGCAACGCGTGGTAAGTTGCGTGGCAATGCATTTTACCCCCAAACGGTCGCACGCCGGCTTGACGATAAATTCCGGCGAAGCGGACACGACAATATCGTCGTCGCGGCGTTGAGCAAGGTACCAATCCGCAATGCGGTTGATGTTTTTGTCCCAAAAACGCTCGGTAACCCTGTCCGCATGCGGAACAAGCGCAATGTACCACTCCAACATATGCAAATAATTGTTTTTGCCAAGTATGTGCAAGGCGCGCAAAATTACGGCAAGCAACAATACGGGGATCATTATTACCAAATACGGAAAATGTACCATACAGTAAATGCAAAACCTGCGCGTGCTGTTGCCGCGAAATATCGTGTCGTCGAAATCGTAACCGTTCATGGCGATATTATAACATACAATGCGATTTTTTACAATAAATAGCGCTCCGCGAAAATTTGCGTAATTTTAGTGCAAAAAGTTGACTTTTGATATGCTTTGCGTTATAATGTGTTAGCAAATTGAATAGAGCGCTCGTAAAAATTTAATATGCGCCCTTAGCCGAGCACGAAGTGCGAACGCCACGAGCGCAGCGAGTATTAGCTCAATTGGATAGAGCGCTCGTAAAAATTAAATATGCGCCCTTAGCCGAGCACGAAGTGCGAACGCCACGAGCGTAGCGAGTATTAGCTCAATTGGATAGAGCGCTCATAAAAATTTAATATGCGCCCTTAGCCGAGCACGAAGTGCGAACGCCACGAGCGTAGCGAGTATTAGCTCAATTGGATAGAGCGCCTATAAAAATTAAATATGCGCCATTAGCTCAATTGGATAGAGCGTTGGTCTACGGAACCAAAGGTTAGGGATTCGAGCTCCTTATGGCGCGCCAAAAACGACTTAGATAAACTCCAAGTCGTTTTTTTTGTTTTTTAGAGATATGCGCCCTTAGCCGAGCACGAAGTGCGAACGCCACGAGCGTAGCGAGTATTAGCTCAATTGGATAGAGCACCCATAAAAATTTA
Source organism: uncultured Clostridia bacterium (assembly GCA_947629985.1). Taxonomy (GTDB): domain Bacteria; phylum Bacillota; class Clostridia; order Christensenellales; family CAG-314; genus Fimimonas. Next base: position 105,984 of record CANRFV010000002.1, read on the forward strand.
ATATGCGCCCTTAGCCGAGCACGAAGTGCGAACGCCACGAGCGTAAGCGAGTATTAGCTCAATTGGATAGAGCGCTCATAAAAATTTAATATGCGCCCTTAGCCGAGCAACGTAGTTGCGAACGCCACGAGCATAGCGAGTATTAGCTCAATTGGATAGAGCGTTGGTCTACGGAACCAAAGGTTAGGGAGAGCAGTCGCTACGCTACCCTTGGTGGCAAAGCCACCGCGCGCTCCTTATGGCGCGCCACAAAAGCGATTTTGCAATAGCAGGGTCGCTTTTTTTAGTAATATGCGCCCTTAGCCGAGCAACGTAATTGCGAACGCTCTCCGCCAAGACGCAAATAAAGTTAAACATACACAATGGTCAAGGCAAAAAAGCGCTTTTTACAAATTGACAAATATATTTATTAGATTGACAAATATATTTGATTGAGTTTGGCTTGCTGACCTGATAAAATTATTCTATCACTTATAGAGAGTTTAATAGAACCTTCGGTTATAATGAAAGAGTAGGTTATTATAGTGGAAACACCTTTGTTTCAAATAATCCTTTTTCAACAAAAGGTTTGACAAATCGGGCAACGAGTTTTACATACGATGAATATATTACATTGTGTGAAATAGGGGTGCAATAAATATGAAAAATAAAAAGTGGATGGTATTATTGATCGCTATTTTGGTTGAGATAGCCGGCATTGTCCACACGGCAATCAGATATGTGATGATTTTCAACGATCAATATACAAGTTTCCCTGCAACAGTATCGTTGTTGATATTGGTTCCGCATTCTATTTGCAGCGTCCTGTGCTTGATCGTGTGGGCAATTATAAGGCGAAAAGCCGGCGGCAATCAATAGCATTACTTGTTTTTGCACGGTAATTATGCTATAATTTAATTATGAACAAAAAACTCGAAGAAGCAAACACTTTAGGCGAACGGCTATATATTTTACGAGAAAGCCACCAGTTGTCGCAGGATGAACTGGCAGAAAAACTAAATGTTTCGCGTCAGACAATTTCCAACTGGGAAAACGACAAAGTAAAATTAGACGTAGTAAAAGCCACGGAGATATGTCGCATTTACGATATCAGTGTGGACGAATTGCTCTTGGGTATGGCAAGCGATATAAATAAATCACCGTCGAAAAAAAGAAGTAACATAAAATCGGCGATAATGATAGTCGCTTTGGTTGTTTCTTTTCTCTTGATAATTGCCGGCATTATTTGTTTGGCAACGGCAAAAAGCAACGAAGCGTCATCTACAATTATAATGGGGCCATCGGTCCTGTGGTCTGTCGCGATTTTGATCGGAGCAATCGGTTGTAGCGTCATATTGTTTTGTTTTTTCAAAAAAAAGTAGGCGTATCGATTGTTTTGACCCGAAAGGCGATCTCGCAAAATAAGATCGTTTTTTTACTGCATCAAAATTGCTCCGTTGGCGCGCAAAAGGCGGCTTGGATAAATTCCAAGTCGCCTTGTTGCACTTAATTTAATAATTTACACACTTAATTTAATAATTTACCGACTTAATCCGTCAACTTGCAACGCAATGCCGTTGTACAAGCAAACAAAACATCAATTTGTTGTTGCTACGTACAGGCAACGCACCATACCCGCAATTTACTCCGCCGCTACTTATTGCACGTAAAAAGGCGGCTCGGATAAATTCCAAGTCGCCTTGTTGCATTTAATTTAACAATTTACACACTTAATTCAATAATTTACAGCCTTAGTGCGTCAGCGTGCGCAGTTGTGCCGTCAGGCAAGCAAAACCGTCAACGGCGCCGTTGCCGCGTACGGTCAATCGCCGGCGCCCGGCACTACACTGCCTTCGTCCGCCATACCGTTGATCGGACGCACGGAAACGGAGCCTTGCCACAGCACCCTGTTGCCGTAAGCAACAGACACGGTAACTTTTACAGAGTCTGCCGCGCCGTTGTCGACTCTTTCAAAGGTCAAAGCGGATATCTTCAAATTGCCGTAGGAAACGCCGTCGAAAAGTTCGGTTTCGCTGATAAGGTCGCCGTTGGTTGCGTATACTTGCAAAACCACACTGCCTTCGCCGTTAAGCGCCAAACTGCAATTGGGGTTGGCTTTGTCGTGCCCGAACGTAACATTGCCGTCGGACACTTTTACTTGCAGTGCAAAGCGAAGTTCCGCCTGAATGTTGTCCAACGCTTCGCTGCCGAGTATTTCCGCCTGAGCCACTTCCTTAGCCATTACGGTGTTGCCCAGCACCGCCGATACCATCACCGTTGCCATTACCGAAACCAATCCCAATAGCAGCACCGCGATAAGCATTTCCGCAAGCGTAAAACCGCGCTTAAAACCACGTTTTTTCATCAGTTACCTCCGCCACTGTATACCGACAAACCGTCCTGAGTAACAACTTGTACCGTAACACGTTGTTCTTTATCGGTATCTTCGTGTTTGTCCGCTTCGGTTTCGCCCTCTATCGGCACGTAATGCAACGTGCCATCGGTGCCTTCGTTGGTACCTATCTTGTTTTCAAGCGTGCCTACCGCGTCGTAAAACTGTTCGTCGGCGGCACGCGCAGCCATATTGATATTCATCGACGCGGAATACAGCGCGGCAAACATACCCGCGGCAAGCACCACAATAAGCACGGCAACAAGTATTTCCGCAAGCGTTTCGCCCTTGCGTGAAGTTAATTTTGTAACAAAACGTTTCATATTCCGTACCCCCTATACAAGATTGCCCACGTTAAACTCCGCTTCGTCCACGTTAAACTTCAACGTGCGGTAAAAGTAGCCGTCGTCGCGTTCCTTAAAGTTGTGCCCCGCGGCGCCGCCGATTATATCGTCGTCAAACGCCGCCAATATCTGCGACATACTCATCTGGTAATCTTTGTTGTTGCCCTTGGTTACCCAAAAGTCGAAATTGAAGTTACTGCCGGCACGCGTTATTTTTACCGTTACTTTGTTGTCGGCGTGGTTGTCAAGATACAACACAAATTCTACGGGCGTTATTACGCTGTTAAGCGCATATTGCTTTAGCATAGTCAAAAAGTTGTTGTCAGTCAAAAACATATCCGGTTTGGGTATGTTCAATTGCGTCTTTACTTCGTTGTCAAAGATGGGCGCCTGCGGCGCCGTGCTCTTGAAGGTTACCACAAGTCCGTCCAACCTGTCCAATATAATATGCGCTGCGGACATACACAAAAGATACGCTTGCTGTTCTTCCCTTTCGTGGGTTGCCTTGCCCGCATTGGACGCGGACATAGTAAGCGCCACCGTCCCCGAAATGGCCGCAAGGAAAAACACCAATATCGCTATCAACACGGACGCACCGCGGCGCGCCCTGCCGCTAAGTAAACCTAATTTTTGTTTCATATTATGCCCCCATTCCATTTGGTTGTACCCGGAAGTATCCGGATCCGCCGCCGTTTGTGATCCAAGTCAGTTGCAGTGGGCTGTAATCTCTCGGCAAGGTCAATTGCACGTAGCCTACCGCTTGTTTGAAGGTCTCTTCGTTTACGTACACAAATTTTTTGTAGTCGCCGCCGTCTTCTAAGCGAGCATTTTCCCCCGTCAGTGTGTTATCAAACTGAACATAGTATTTGTCCGTATATTCTTCGCCGTTACCGAACTGGGGGGTAAAATAGAACCCGTAGTAGTCCCAATTGAGTTGAGATACGCCCAATTTGATGTTGTCGCCTGTGGGCGTAAAATTATAACCCGCAATAGGATCGTAGCCGGGGTCGTAAAACTCGGGACCGTACAGCACATAGTTCCGTTGTGCTGCGTCTAAAACCACCGTCGTCGCTCCGCTTATACCTTGCCCGTAGTTGAGCGCTCCATCTTTCATCGCTTCCGTGGCCCAATAGCCGTATTTTGTATTCGAATCGATCTTGTTGCCGTTCAGCAGAGCAAGTTCTTCGCTGTTGGGGTCCTCGGGATCCGTTTTTTCGACATACAAGTTCAAGTACTCCTCCTTCGTTTTAAGCGCTCCCACATCGACATGTCTACGAAAGGCTCCCCAACTAAGAACATAAAAGTAATTCGGGCAGATATATCGATCGAAAACGACTGACAGCGTCGTTGTGGCGATTTTGTCGTCGGCTGTATTGTAGCAACCGGTATTTATCCAATCTCCCCAAAAATTGTTGTTCCCGTTGGGCATTGGGAAAGGATATCCTTCTTCCTTTTTTTCATCGTCGGAGAACACGTTGGCTTCACTTTCAGTGTAGCGCCATCGAGCAGTGTACGTAGAAGAGTTATTCCAATCTCCTGTCTTCCCCAAATATGTTTTAAGTTGTTTAGCCGTGCAGGGAATGCCGCTTGGGTTGTTTGCAAAAATCACGTCGCCGCTATTAACCTTGAAATGCGCTTCCACGTTGAGTGTAATGGGAAAGAACAGGTCGGTCTGGGCGATATAATAATTCTTGTTGGTGCGGACGGCGGCGCCATCTGTGAAGTTGTCGCCGGGGAACGTGCCGTAAGCAACGGGGGCCAAAGCGTCCCACTGTACGGCGGAATAGCAACCGTCGACATCGAGTTTTGTTTGGTCGTCGACGCACGCTATCAATCCGCCGCCTACGCGGACAAGACGGTCGATATGCCCCGCCGCAAAACTGTTTTTCATTTTAAAGGTGCCTTCGGCGGTACCTTTTCTGTTTATGTTTATGTGAAGGAATTCGTTGACGTTTAAGTACGTCCACTTTCCGCTTGCGACGGCGCCCACCAAGCCGCCGGAGTAGTAACCGTTAAGCGCGCAGGCGGCGTAGCAGTTGTCAATGGAAACGCCGCCGTAAGCTATGCCCACAAGTCCGCCTGCATAGACGCATTGCGACGGAGCAAACAAGTATTCCGTGGTAAGAAGCGCCGAAGCGGCACAGTTGTTAAACTTCGTCTGACCGCCGTCGTCGCCGATAGCCATGCCCACAAGTCCGCCCACGACAGTTCCTGCGATACGACGTTCGTTCATATTTTGCGGAATTCTGTTGCCGTCCTGTTCGTTTTCTCTCGGATCGCCGTTTATTCCGCCGTCTATTCGTTCTACCTGCAAAAGTTTGCTCGGGTCGATGTAGGCGTGGACGTTGTCAAATTGGCAATTTACCGCTAAGCCGACGAGCGATCCGCTTACTATAGAGTTCCATTCGAGTGCGATATTGTTAAGTTTGCCGTCTTGTCTGGTAAGGAATTTCTTGTCGTAATGGTTGCGCCAACCACGCGGATTGACGATGTCGATATTGCTGAAAACTACGTTCTCCGCATAACAGAAAAGTCCGCCGTTGCTGGTGGCTCTGCCGCCGCCTTCCACGTTGGATATGGCATAGTTGCCGTCGCCTTCGCGCTTTTTCCCGTCAATAATAAAGGTTTTTCCTCTGTTTGTTATATTCATCGCATTGACGCCGATATTGTCCGCGTTGGCGGAGTTCCACACATTATTCGCAAAGTAATCCGCCGCCGTCTTTAACTTCACATCTTTGCCATCATGTTTATGGATGCAATACTCGGGGGGATTTGTTCCCTTATACTGATAACCGCAATTGGGACATACATACGTGTCGCCGGAAACAGTCTTGATTTTGCCTATGGCTGCATAGCGCACCGACACAAGTTTTTCGTAAAATTCCTGACCGGAAACGTCGTGTACCAAATATGCGCTTGTAATACTGTCGATTGTGGAAGAATCGTTGAACACATAGGACAGGTTGTTGAAGTCGCGCATAGATGAAATATATACGCTGTTTTCGCTGTTGCTCAGCGCATAGAAATAGGGCGACATATTGTCCGACAGTACGTCGGCGGGCGCGTAAGTGGCGTCGTCGAATTTGTACAAGTAACATCCTGTATTATCTTTTGCTTCTTCTTGCTCGGTCGACAAAACATGCAACCTGACGTGAAGAGCCATACTGCCGTCTACGGGAACGTAATCGGTTACGGGAGCCTCCGGGGTCCAAATCAGATCGTGCAAAGGACCTTTGGCTTCAACACCCAAATACTGTCTGTTGAATAAAGTCAGGTAGGGGTTTTCCGTTCCGCAGAACCAATCGGCGACAGCCTCGCGCGGGTAAAGCAATTTTTCCGCCGCCGAAGTGATTTCGGGGTGTATCTGATGGCGCAAGTACGGCTTTGCGGAGCCGTAACCCGCCTTGTTGGATACCAAACTGTCCAAAGCAAAGCGCAGATGACGTTCGTTTTTTTGTATTTTGTCCAAAGTTAACGGATTGTTGTGATCTTGTTCGATCTTCCCCGCATGTGTTGTTTGATAGTCGGTTGCAAAAAAGCCTTCGGCGTAGATAAGCACTTCGTCGTAGCCGTTATCACGATCGCCCACCTTGGGGATCTTGGCAAAAATTTCCAAGCCCAGCGGCGCTTTGAGCAATTCCGCCGGCGGGGTGCCGATCATTGTAAGTTGCAAATACATTTCGTCGTCGAATACCCACTCGCACGAAAATTCGGGCAAGGACGCCTTGTACGTAGGCAAGGGAGAACCTTCGCCTATGTACTGACCGACAAAATTGTCTTTACGGTAAGTTTCGTCATCATTGGCAAACAGCGGCTTTCCGTCAAATTGGCTGTCGCTGTACCAAACGCGCAATATGTCGGCGGTTTGGGGATCGTACACTACCGCGATGTATCCTTGTTGTAACAATTCCAGGTCGGTAATGGCGCCCGAAAACAGCAGTTGCTTGGCTACGAGCATATTGTCGGACGTACCCCAACTGTATACGTATTTGAGTTGTTTTGCTTCCGCGCCGACGGTAATATCTTCGGCATTAAGGTTGAGCGTGTCGTACTCCGACCCTGTTGACGTGCCGGAGTTCTTCATACCGTACAGTCTGCTTTGCGCCGCAACCGCTACCGCGCGTGCGTTGTCGTTCATTGCGGTAAACTTGATGGTGCGTGAGTAACTGATAATATCCGGCACCGCCACCCCGAGAAGTATTACTACAAGTATAACCACAAGCAACACTTCGGCAAAAGTGGTACCGCGAACGCTTTTTAGTTTTTTAGTAGGTTTCATTTCAAACCTCCGCCAACTGTTTTGGACAGTTATATACATTTACTTAGTAATTGCAAAGATACAAATAAGTATACTATTACTTATACATAATATATATTAGCACTTTGTTGAGCCAAAAGTCAAGAGTTACGATTATTTTTTTGCCGCGCAATGCGACAAAATATTACAAAAAGCGCAAATCGCGTTGGTTTTGGCGCATTTTGCGGAAATTTTGCACTACGCGGGCGTTTTTTGCGTACAAACCGCAATTGAAAAGCGGCAAGTTTTGGCACAATAGTGTTGCAATTTGATATTGTTTATGTTACAATTTATTTGTAAAAATATACTTTTTTTACATTTTACAAAGGAGTCGTAAAACGATGCAAAACAAAAAAGTAAACATAACCTTGCTTGTTGTTGTTTTGTTGCTTGTTGTGGCAATGGTAACCGCAATACTTGTGGGGTATTCCGGCTTTATTTCCGAGCGGATAACCGAGGACAGCCGCAGGCATCTGGAAGAAGTGTACGGGCAGGTAAACAAATCGTTTGGCGAATTTTTGAACCACCAATGGGGTTTGTTGCAAAGTTGCGACGAATTTTTTATCGTAGGCGAGGACTTGTCCGAAGGCGGCAACTCCAAATTGGGCGAGTTTGTGCAGAACAAAAAGGAATTTTGGGGGTTTACCGAATTTTACTTTTTGGACAAGGACAAAAATTATATGACCATCGGCGGTAGGCGCGGAGACACACCGCTTGCGTTGGAAAACGTATCCGAAACGCTGATCGATCAGCGCTCGCCCGTAATGGCAGGCGAAGTTATCAACGGGCAACGTGTTACGATGTTTGCGCGGGCAACCACCAAGACGGAAGGCGGCGAATACAAAGGTTTCCACTTTGACGCGATTGGCGTAAGTTACACCAACGACGCCATTGCGCAGGCGCTTAATGCGGACGCGTTCAACCACCAAAACAGCGATCAAAGCGGCATTGCGGACGACTTGCAAGCCGAGTGCTACATAGTAAACGCCCAAGGTTACGTGTTGCTATCCACCAAGGTGGGCGGCGGAGTAACGGGCAACTACATCGAATATCTGGGCAACTCCAACAACGGCAAACCGCTGCTGGACGACGAACAACTGAACAAAATTCGCAACGACCTTGCCAACGAGCGCGGCGACTATCTGGAATACGACGACGGGAACAAGCGCTGCCTTATTTATATGCCCATCAACTTCGAAGGCTATTCGCTGCTGAGCGACGTACCGCAAAAGTTGGTAAGTCAGGGCTTTTTGCAAGCGCAGATGTCCACAATGCGCGTATTTGTAATTATATTTGTGTTGATAATAGCGGCAATTGTTGGCGTTGTGGTATACAACAGCATTGCCGAAAGAAAGCGCAACACCAAGGAACTTAAATACCGCGAAAAGATGTTTGACGTGCTTAGCAACAACGTAAACGACATATTTATTATGTTGGACATCAACACGCGCACGGTAGACTACATAAGCCCCAACATCAAACGACTGTTGGGAATAAACGTAAAGGACGCGCTTGCCGACATACGCGCAATAGGCGCTTGCGCCGTGGACGACGATATTATAATACCCGACGCGGAACTGCGACTTATTCCGCTGAACGAAAACCGTCAGTGGGAAACGGAATATATGCACCAGACCACGGGCGAACACCGCTCCTACCGCGTTACCATTTACCATCTGGATATAGGCGGTATGGAAAAGTACATTATTGTAATGTCCGACCGCACCCTTGACAAAAAACTCAACGGCAAGTTGCAGCAGGCGCTGGACGCGGCAAAAAGCGCCAACGAAGCGAAAAGCAACTTTTTGTCCAATATGAGCCACGACATCCGCACCCCGATGAACGCCGTTGTGGGATTTTCGGTTTTGTTGGAACGCAACGCCGACAAACCCGAACTCGTGCGCGAATACACGCGTAAAATAATGGCTTCCAGCCACCACTTGCTGTCGCTGATAAACGACGTGCTGGATATGAGCAAGATAGAAAGCGGCAAAACAAACCTTACCATTGCGCGGTTCAGCCTGCCCGACTTGCTGGAAGAACTTAACGTCATCATCAATCCGCAGGCGCACGCCAAAAATCAGGACTTTACAATACGCGTACAGGGCACTCCGCCCGACGAATTGATGGGCGACAGGCTGCGCTTGAACCAAGTGCTACTCAACATCTTGTCCAACGCCGTAAAATACACTCCCGACAACGGCAAGATAGAATTTACCGTGCAGGAAGTTACTCAGCAAGACGCGGCGGCGACAGGTCAGTACACAAAATTGCGCTTTATCGTAAAGGACAACGGCATAGGAATGAGCGAAGAATACGTAAAAGAGATATTCGAGCCGTTCAGCCGCGAAAAGAACAGCGTTGTAAACAAAATTCAGGGCACGGGGTTGGGTATGGCTATTACCAAAAACCTTGTTGACCTTATGGGCGGAATAATCAACGTGGAAAGCGCCCCCGGTGTGGGCAGTACGTTTACGATAGAGTTGTCCTTTGCCGTGGTGGAAGAACAGACGCAGGACGCTTGGTTTGCCAACAAAATTACCCGTATGCTTGTGGCGGACGACGAAGAAGAAATTTGCCTTGGCATACGCGAAGCGATGCGCGAAACGGGCGTGGACGTAAGTTACGTAACCGACGGCGCCGCCGCAGTGGAACAGGCAGTGCGCGCGCACGAACTGAAAAGCAACTTTAACGTAATATTGCTGGATTGGAAAATGCCCGGCTTGGACGGCGTACAAACGGCGCGCCTTATCCGCGAAAAAGTGGGCGCAGACGTACCCATACTTGTGCTTACAAGTTACGATTGGAGCGACATCGAAACCGAAGCGCGCGAAGCGGGAATAAACGCATTTATGCCAAAACCGTTTTTCGCTTCCACTTTCTTCCAGACGATAAAACCGCTGTTTACCCAAACAATTGACGAACCCGACATCGACGAAGAAACTTACGAACACGTGTTGGACGGCAAACTGTTCCTTGTTGCGGAAGATAACGAACTCAACGCGGAACTGCTTACCGAAATGCTGGCGATAGATGGCGCCAAGTGCGAAGTTGCCACCAACGGCAAAATTGCCGTCGAAATGTTTGAACAATCGCAACCGGGGCAGTACGATATGATATTGATGGACGTACAAATGCCCGTAATGAACGGTTACGAAGCAACCCGCGCAATACGCGCTTCGGCGCGCGAAGACGGCGCAACAATACCCATTGTGGCAATGACCGCCAACACTTTTGCCGACGACGTAAAAGACGCCTTCGACGCGGGAATGAACGCGCACCTTGCCAAACCGATAGATATGGACGCCGTTCGCAGAACGGTGGCGCGTTTGTTGAAAAAAGACTAAGGAGAAACGCACCCGATGAAGAAAAAACTTGCTTTGGCAACAATAGTATTGCTTGTGGCGCTTGCCGCGCTTACCGTTGCGCTTGCGGCGTGCAACCCTACGTTGGATCCAAACGCCCTTAACATATTGGGCAAAACAAGCGATCTTGCCAAGCCGTATATGACCGAAATTTTCGATTTGTACCGCCAAACGGGCAAAAAATTGAACATTATTGCGGTGGAAGATTCCGAATACGAAACCACCGCGCTCAAAATGCTGCACGACGGCAAGATGGCGGACGTGTTTTTGCACTTCCACAACGCCGACTTGGAACTATTTGACGCGGAAGCCAACTTTTGCATGCTCAACGACGAACAATGGGTAAGCGACCTTACCGACAGCGCCAAAGCCTACTGCACCGACGCCGACGGCAATTTGCTGGGGCTGCCCTATTGGGAGAGCAGCGTGTCGGGGTGCTACTACAACACCAAGATATTTGCCGACAATCAACTTGACGCCGCCGCCACTCAGGAAGAGTTTAACGCGCGCTGCCGTTCGCTTAAACGCAAGGGCATTACCCCCATTTGCTGGCCCGCCGACGGTTGCAGTTGGATGATACAGTTCGGTATGGACCCGATATTTGCCGACAACCCCGACCTGCTTGACAAACTTAACGCAAACGAGATAACCTACGCCGATATCCCCCAAATGACGGCAATGTTGGAGTGGTTGGACTCGGCGGAACAGCACGGCTGGTTCGGCGACGACGCGCTCAAAACGGGCTGGGACGACATAAGCGAAGCGCTAAGCAGCGGCAAGGCGGCAATGACGTTCATATGGGATACCTGGTTTTACACCGACTTTACCGACGGCAAATACACCAAGGACGACTTTGCCCTTATGCCAGTATTTATGAACACGGCGGAAACGGGCACGTACGAAGGCGGCAATCTCAATATGATGATGGTATACAAAAACAGTCCGCGCAAGGACGAAGCGTTGGAATTTTTGAACTTTTGCGCCACGCCCGCCAATTACAACGTCGCGTTCAATGGAATTTCCACCGTGAGCGTGTTCCGCGGACAAACCACCAACATACAGTCGAAAATGGTACTTGACGCCGCCGCTTCCATTGCCGCGCACGAACGCGTGTCCACCGCCAGCACCAAAATAATAGGTTACAGCGCGGACAAAGTGGCAAACGCCGTGCACTCGATGTTTGCCAACACGCACGTAAGCGTAACGCAATGCCTTAAACAATTGGATACCGACCGCATAAACGAAGCGAAAGAATTGGGAGCGAAAGGATTTTAGTCTCCGACCAAACGCGTGCGGACTTGGTTGACGGCGGCGTACGCCTTGCAACCTTGCACTTTGTGCGCTTACGCGTCCGCACGGTCGGACTAACAAGGAAGCAACTGCCCGTTGCTTCTCTTTTTATACCTTCGCCGGGGTGTCGCATGTCCCCGGCAACCCCCGCAAGGACAACAAGCGCCGCACAGGTCGCCGCTTGTTGACGGAATTTGAGTTGTTTCCGCGTGCGCGTGGTTCCACACGCGCTACGCTAACTCAAATTCCTAAATAGTTAAAACTTACTTGTGCGGTATGTACTTATTGCAGATTATTTTGCAGGGGACACGCTTGTTCTTAGGATTTATAAGGTAGTATTTAATTAAAAACTTGTTTGTTGATAGTATGAATGCAACAGCACTCGCGCTATAAAAAATAATATTTTGCGCGGCATACTCGTTGCAGATTATTTTGCACTGAATTAAAAAAGTAAGATTGTTTGCTGCGCAAACAGTTGCGGAACCGTTAGTTTAATAATTTTTTGCGAAAAAATTGCCGAAAGAGCATATCTTTCGGCAATATTTATTTTCAAATAATGTCAACCTTAACTTTGCCGATAGGCAAAATAACACTTTTCCGCCAACGGCGGAAAAATAACACTCGCCGTAAGGCGAATAACACTTACGCGCTTGCGCGTAAATATCACTGTTCGCGTACGCGAACACCCGCGTCGGCGCGACAGCGCGGCAATATATGTAACAAACAAAATAAAAAACAGCCAATCTTATGCTGAGATTGACTGTTTTATTTTAACAATTATGCCGTCGATTGCGCTAGCGTTAGCGCAGCGAATTTATACGAGCAACAAGTAGTCCTAACTAAACCCAACCTTGTTGAACCCGCCTTGGCGGGCAGTTTAACTAAACTTCGCAAACTACGGACCTGCGCCGAAGTTTGCGCCCTTGCGGGGGTTGCCGGGGACATGCGACACCCCGGCGAAGGTCGGAATATGCCGCGCGTGCGTTCACGCGCAACTCCCAAGTCCGACTGCGTCGGCGCGAAAGCGCGGCAATATAGGTAATCAGCAAAATAAAAAACAGCCAATTTCATAACGAGATTGACTGTTTTATTTTTGTAATTATGCCGTCGATTGCGCTTGCGTTAGCGCAGCAGCAAGCAATCGACCGACGCACGTGTGGTCGGAAAAATTACGCTAATTCGTAAAACGTAATCGTTGCCACAACGCTGATGGACGTTGCCGCGGAAAGGTCGCTGCCGCCCGAAAGCGACACGTTGGTCATTGCGCAACGGAAGCCCGAATTGAGCAAGCCGTTAAGCATTGTAATGGTTCGGTCGAAAACGGTTTCGCCCGCTGCACCCGTAAGATTGGCTTCGGTAACTGTAAACGTAACCGTTACGCGGCGTTCGCTTACGCCTTCGCTGGGGGCGGTGGGGTTGCTCCAATTGATGTTGGCAAAATTGTTGCTGCCAAATACGGTAAAGAAGTGGTTTGCAAGCACTTTTTGCTGTTCGTCGGTGCAACGCGGCATCTTGGCGGTTTGGCTTTGCTTGTACTGTTCAACGGCGGCTTTTTGCAAGTCGTAGTTGGCTTTGAGCGCCTGCGCAATGGCAAGATCGCTGTCGATATCGGCAAGTTGTTCGTCCAATTCGGCATTGCGGTTGCTTAGCGGATAGTACACCAATGCAAAGTACAGTCCCACCAAAAGCACCACCACAAGCACTATCAACAAAATAATTTCGCGATTGGTAAATCTGCGTTTGAGATATTTGTTTGCCATAATCAATTACCCTCCTGCGACGCGGGCTTAAATGTAATGGTAACCTGTACCGTAATCATCAAATCTTGCCCTGACGAGCCGCGGTCCAACGTTGTGTTCGACATAGGCAAATCTTCCACGCGAGAGTCGTTGCGTATGCCGTCCAGCAATTCGTTTGCCGCCGCCTCGCCCACAATACCGCGTATTGTAAGCGAAATTGTATTTTCGGCAACGGAAACGCCGTCGATCTTGCCATAGGGGAATATTCTTTCCTTAACAAACGCCAGCACGTCCAACCTGTCCACCAAATAGTAAGGGAAGTTGGCGTAATTGTACTCGCGGTATTCCTGCTGTATGGCTTCGCGGTCGGACATTGCGCCGTACAAGCCGCTAAGTTGCGCTTGCTTGTCGGCAAGTTCGCGCTCTTTCAGTTCCATTTGGCGGTACGGAAGGTACGCGGCAAAGTATTCAATTGCAATAAGCACTACCAAAATGATGGCAAAAACAAGGCAAAACGTTGCAACGGATATGCCTTTGCGCTCGCGCTTGCACAGGTTTACCGTGTTCATTGCGGATTTGTTTATTGCCGCGGCGGAAAGTTGTTTGCCGCTTTCGGTGCGGTTTACCCCGTCGTAAAACACAATGCGCACGTCCGAGCCGCCGCTGTTGTTGGTACTCTTGTTAGATAATTTCATACAGCCCTCCTACTGCAACGCAACGCCCGCAGCCGTAGCCAACAGCGGACAGTCGATTGCATTTTGGGATTTTTCCGAAAAGAACTCGCTCATATCGGCAAGCGGTATGGGCAACGTGGTACGCAACGCTTCCATAAGCACTTCGTTGTGCGCACCGCCGCCGCAGCAGTGGATATGCTCCAACGAGCCGCCGCCGTTAAAGCGGTAAAAGTTGATGGCTTTAAGCACTTCCAGCGCCATCGAGCCGTAAATTGTGCGACATTCTTCTATACCGTTTACGTTGTTGAAGTTGTTTTCGCGGTAGGTGGCAGCCATATGGGCGTCCACGCCGAAATGCCCGGAAATAACTTCGTCCAGCGCGTTGCAGCCGTAGTCGGTTACGCGCACGCCTTCAAAGCGATACCCGTCGTACAAAAACAGCCGCACGCTGTTGTGCCCGATATCCAATATGCCGTGCCTGTGCGTGGCGCCCGCTTGGCGTAGCAGGTTCATATAGGCAAATTCCTGCGGAATTACCGTCTTTAACGTAAAGCCCGCCTTGCGGAACATTACGGAGTAGTCCTGTATTACGTCCTTGCGCGCGGCTGCGGCAAATACGTCCAATTCCGGCGGACGCTTTTCGTCGGTTTGCACGGCGCCCAACACGGCGCAATCGAAGAAATAATTGCTCTTGTCGTCCGAAATAAAGTCGCGAAAACCGTACGGCAAATTGAACAAAAGTTGATCGCGGTTGTTAGCCGCCACAAAAAAGCGGCGGGTGTAGCACAGCGGCGACGGCAAAATAAGCGCGGCGTTGCGACAAGACAAATTGTTTACGCGGCGAAATTCTTTCAAAAAGTCGGTCATCGCTTCAAAAGAAGTTATCGTGCCGTTTTTTACAAGGTCCGTAACAAGGCGGGCGGTACAACCGCCTACCACAACGCCGTCCTTTGCTACCGCAACGTGGACCGCATGGTTCCCTATGTCGAAACCGATGCAATTTTTCATTGTAGTTCTCCTTAGATGTATTTTATAGCAGGGACAAGTATTGGTTTACAACTTGCTGTCCCACAAGCAACGTAATTATTGCCGCGCCCGAAATGCACGGTCCAAACGGAAAAGCGTTGTTTTTGTTGCCGGAAGCGTAGGCGGAAATTATGCCCACAATGCAGGCGATAAGCAACAACAGCAATCCGCGCACCAAGCCCGCAAACAGCCCCAGCACGGCAAACAACTTTATGTCGCCGCCGCCCATAGATTCGCGCCCGAGAATGCGGTCCATAATCAGCGAAATGATCAACATTCCGCCGCCGTACACCACCGCGCCGATAACGCCGTCCTTCAAACGGTCAAGCATTTGGTCAACGCCCTGCCCGTGCAAGTACGCAAACGCCGCAAATACCGCCGCGCAAAACAACAGCAGTCCGTCGGGTATCTCCATTGTGTCCAGATCCACCAACGACAATGCTATCAACGCCGAAAACAGCGCAATGTACTCCAACGTTACAAACGAGCAGCCGTACAGCGCGTAGGTAAGCGCGTAAATAATAGCGACAAGCAGTTCCGTAACAAGGCACCGCGGCGGTATTTTTGCACCGCACCTGCGGCACTTGCCGCGCAAAAACATGTAACTTAATATCGGAACAAGGTCGATTACGGTAAGGGTGGCGCCGCAACTGTCGCAGTGGCTCCTGCCCCGCCAAACGCTCTGCTTGCGGCAGTAACGGTCGGCTGCGCAATTGATAAAACTGCCCATAACCGCGCCCAACACAAACAGCATTATTCCGATGTAAATGTCCACCGCAAGCGGCAAATCCATATACATTACAAAACTGCCTCCCGCCAATGGAAATGGTTGTGCCCCTATTGTACTTGCCCGAGGCATGGGGCGGTAACAGCGGCGTTGTCAACTTGCGGAGGGGATCGCAAACAACGCGACGCTTGCCCTGTTGTAAGGTGTGGGCAGGTAGCGTTGCGGACGCAATCGTCCGCAACGCACTGCGGTGTCCGCGCTTGCACAACAAGACCCTGCAAGCGACGCCCCGCTGCCCGCGCAAACATACGTTACGCGCGGGCGCCCGTGCGCCCTTTTCCGATAGCCGCATCCCTTCATCCCGTTCGGCTTATTAGGAAAAAGACAAGTTTGTGGTAAAGGTTAAATTCTTAATCAGTTGATACCACTGACATTAAGCGAAGTAACCTTTACAACGCATGTAATTACACCATCTGTTTCTGTATATGTTTCTCCCTTAGCAGTATCCTTCGTGGCAATACTAAGGGTCAGAAGATCGCCGCTCTTGCTAATTGTTGCAGTTGCCCAGAATTCTCCCGCAAGTGCCCATTCATACTTCTTAGTTGAGCCGATTTCTTTCGCTACCCATACACCGTTTGTCTCATCGGCACTTTCAGGAGCCTTAGGCGGTTTCGTTTGAGCCTGTTCAAGAATAGAAACAACTGCCGCAGCGCGAACAGCGCGTTTGTTGGCTTCTGCTACTGCGTCATTGGCTTTGTTGATACCGCTTACAAACAGGGGTACCGCAATAGCCGTAAGAACTACGATGATCGCTACAACGATCAGCAGTTCCGCAAGGGTAAAACCTTTTCTTTTTCTGTTTAACATTTTTTTCTCCTCTCCTATATAAGAAATTGTGTTTTGTATTGTATTCCGCCGTGGGATGAACGGCGGGAGATACCGTAATTAAATTCCGCCGCCGATACCCGCCGACATAGAAAACATCGGTACGTAAATGGCGATTACAATAAAGCCTACCACCACGCCGAGAATAATGGTTATCATCGGTTCCATCAAGCCCAGCGCCGCGTCGGAAGCGGTAACCGCTTCGTCGTTGTAAAACTCGCCGATGGTGCGCAACGTCTCTTCCAACGTACCGGAGGCTTCGCCTACGGTAATCATTTCGATGAGCATTGCTGGCAGGTATTTGCTGGATTTGAGCGATTCGCCCAAACTCATACCGCCTTCGATATTGACGATACATTCGTTAAGTTCCTTGCCTACGCACCTAAGGTCCACAACGCGGCTTACGATGTCGATGGCGCGCGTCATCGGCAAACCTGCGGCAAGCAGGGTAGACAGGGTATTTGCCACCTGCGCGGCGGCGTTGTAACGGGCTATTTTGCCCAAGACGGGCAATTTTAGGCGGAGTCGGGAGTAAGCCATTTTGCCTTTTTCCGACTTGCCGAACAGGTACAAGCCCAACGCCACAGCCGCAATTACAATAAGTATTACGTACCACCAATTTGCCATAAAATTGGATATTGCAATGAGCGCGCGCGTGATCCAGGGCAGGTCTACGCCCATACTTGTAAGAGTTTCCGTCATACGCGGCACAAGCACCACCATTACTATGGCAATTACTATTACCGCCAACACCAATACGATGATGGGGTAGGTAAGCGCGGACTTGACTTTTTTGCGGGTTTTGTTGGCGCGCGTGTAGTACACTTCCAAACTGTGGAAGGACTGCTCCAAGGTGCCCGATTCTTCGCCCGCGCGCACCGTCTCGATGAATACGGCGGGGATCTTTTTGCCGTGCTTGTCCAAACTGTCCGCCAACGAATAGCCCGCGGCTACGTCGCTTGCGCAAGCGCGCAGGTAACGCTTCATCAATTTGTCGTCGCACTGCTCGGCGATCAACTCGATCGTGCGGGTCATTGTAAGCCCCGCGCGCAACATTATGTAAAATTGGTTTGCCGTAATGGCAAGCGTTTTGTTGCTTACCCACAACGGCTCGTTGATATCAACGTTGACGCGACGACCCTTGGATACGGGTTTGATGTATTCCACTACCGAGTACGTTTTGCGTATTTCGTTGACGGCTTCGAATTCGTCGTATGCTTCGATTACGCCGTTGACGGATGTTCCGTCCTGTGCAATAGCGCGATACTTGTATGTTTGCATACGCCCTCCTTGTTGTTAGTTTGTTTGCGTGCAGATAGCCCGTTGTGCGGCTTAGTACACGCTCTTTTTTACGTATTCCGCGTCGTGCGCGGCAGCCCTTGCCGTTTCCGCAGAGATTGCGCCCTTGCGGTACAGGGCAATGATGGAGTTGTCCATTGTTATCGAACCTTCCGCCGCGCTTGTTGCCATGCTGGAAGCGAGTTGCGGCGTTTTGCCTTCGCGAATAAGGTTGCGTATGGCGGGGGTTACCATCATCAGTTCGCACGCGGCTACGCGTCCGCCGCTTTTTTTGGCGAGCAATTGCTGGCTAAGCACCGCCATCAGCGTTGTGGACAACTGCATACGAATTTGCTTTTGACGCAATTCAGGAAAGACGTCCACGATACGGTCGATGGAATCGGGCGCGGAATTGGTGTGCAACGTTGCAAATACCAAGTGCCCCGTTTCCGCCGCGGTAAGCGCGGTTTCGATCGTGGTAAGGTCGCGCATTTCGCCGATGAGAATTACGTCCGGGTCTTCACGCAAGATGGCGCGCAAGCCGCTTTCGTAACTTTCCGTATCTGTGCCCACTTCGCGCTGGTTGATAAGGCAACGATTGGGACGGTAAATGTATTCGATGGGGTCTTCCAACGTGATGATGTGCTTGCTTGCCGTTTGGTTTATTCGGTTGAGCATTGCCGCAAGAGTTGTGGATTTGCCGCTGCCCGTTTCGCCGGTAACAAGCACGATGCCGCGTTTTAGCCCCGGCAAAGATTGCACCGCGGGCGGCAGACCGAGAGAATCGAGTTCCGGGATCTGTTCGGACAAGATACGTATAGCCGCCGAAACCGCCCCTTGTTGACGGAACAGATTGATACGGCAACGTATGTGCCCGGGAAATGTGATCGCCAGATCCAACTCGCCTATCTTGGCAATTGAGTCGTATTGCTTGCCCGCCATTTGGCGCGCATATTGCTCGCAATCTTCGGCGGTAAGCGGCTGACCGAAATCTTTTAGTACGCCGTCTACGCGAATACGCGGCGGCAAACCGCGCACAAGGTGAATATCCGACGCGCGCTGCTCCTTAGACAGGGCAACAAGTTGATTGAGTTCCATTGGCATAAAGCCCGTCCTCCAAGTTTACGTAGTTTACTGCTCGACGGAGTTGAGTACGCCAAGCACTTCGTCCAACGACGTTACGCCCGCAAGCACCAGACGCTTGCAATCTTCGGCAAGCGGTACAAAAGTGCCGTTCTTTTTGCACTCTTCGAGTTGGGCGCTGTGTTTGCCTTCCGCAACGGCGCGGCGGAAATCCTTGTCTACAACGAGAATTTCGAATACCGCAGTACGCCCGATGTAACCCGTGTGGAAACAGTGCGGACAGCCCTTGCCGCGGTAAAAATGCACGTGATGTTCGTCGCTGACGCCGAGAGCAGCCAATTCTTCGGCGGTGGGCTCGTACTCTTCCTTACAATGGGGGCAAATACGGCGCACCAGACGTTGCGAAATTATGCCGTTTAGCGCGTCGCTGAGCAAATAGGGCTGAACGCCGATATCCACCAAGCGGTCTATTGCCGACAGTGCGTCGCCCGTGTGTACCGTGGACAGCACCAAGTGCCCCGTAATGGCGGAGCGTATGGCTATTTCGGCGGTTTCGCTGTCGCGAATTTCGCCTACGGCAATTATATCGGGGTCCTGACGGAGAATTGCGCGCAAACCGCCCGCAAAGGTCATACCCGTCTTTTCGTTGATCTGCACCTGCGTTACGCCGTCGATATCGTACTCGACGGGGTTTTCCAACGTTACCAAGTTTACTTCGTCGGTGTTGAGCGAACGTATCATTGTGTACATCGTGGAAGATTTGCCGCTGCCGGTGGGACCGACAATCAGCACCATGCCGTGTTCGCAGGAAATAAGTTTGTTGTATTTGGCAAGGTTGTCGCCTTCTAACCCTATGGCGTGCGCGTTGAGCAACTGCGCGGACTTGTCCAGCAGACGTATGACGACTTTTTCGCCGTAAAGCGCGGGCAAAGTGGACATACGCAAGTCGATATTGCGACCCTTGATTATTACGTTGGCTCTGCCGTCCTGCGGAACGCGGCTTTCGGCAATATCCATACCGCCCATTATTTTGAGACGGGATACTACCGTGCGTTTGAGTTCGTCGGGAACGGTGAGCATTGTGCGCAATTTGCCGTCGATACGCATACGCACCACAACTTCGTCGGCGTGCGGCTCGATGTGAATGTCGCTGGCACGCTCGGTAGCGGCGCGCTCCAATATGGAGTTGACAAGACGTATTGTGGGCGCGGATTGATGTTGCGCGTCCTCGGAAACTTCTTCCGTATGAACTGCGCGGGTGGCAGCCGTTTCGCGCGCGGCGGTGTCGCTACGTATTTCTTCTATTGCGCGGGCGACGCCTTCGTTGCCGTACAGCGTGGAAATTGCCTTGTTTACAGCCGCAGTTGTGGCTATTTTGGGCAAGATACGCTTGCGCGTGGCTGTGCGCACTTCTTCGAGCGCGACAAAGTTGAGCGGGTCGCTCATAGCCAGCGTAAGTTCGTCCTTATTGAGACGAACGGGCACTACGCCGTGGCGGCGAGCAATGTTTTTGGGTACGAGCGAAGCCAATTCCAGCGGTATGCGAACGTTGGTAAGGTCGATAAAATCGATACCCAATTGCATTTCCAACGTTTCGATAAGCAACTGTTCGTTAATAATGCCTTCTTCTATTAAGATAGTACCCAGCCGCTCGTGCTTGGTTTGCTGAATTTCCAGCGCTTTGTTAAGTTGTTCTTGCGTTATTGCGCCGTTGTTGACGAGAATATCGCCCAAACGAAAGTATTCCATTCTCCTCTCCTTAGAAAATACTTTTGTGTATTGTGTTGCCCCCTGTGCGGGCGGAGTTGCTTTTTATTCAGGATCGCTTGCGTAGCGTTTGATTGCCGCGCACGTCATTTCGTAATCCGCCTTGACTTGCGGCAGATATTTGTCGTAACCGTCCAGACTGCCGCTCCGCAACGATTCCGTAAGCGCCGCCGCGGACTTGCCCAATGTTGTAAAGGACAGGTTTTGGCACATACCTTTTATTGTGTGCGCCGCGCGAAACGCTTCCTGCGCGTTGCTGTTTGTTATGGAATCGAGCAACAGTTTGTAACTGCCGTCGTCCACAAATTTAAGCACGAATTTTTGCACAAGGCGTTCGCTGCGCAACCGTCCCAATACGTCGTCGTAATCGCCGCCCAGCGCGGTATAACATTGTTGTAACGTCATAATATCTTTTGTTCGCCGTGTTCCGCCTAATGGGCAACGGCGTCTCCCATAGATTTGTCGTAAAACGCGTACGCGTTTTTGCCGCCGTTTTTGGTTACGTACAGGGCTATATCCGCCTGTTTGAACAGCGACGCAAAACTTTGCGACTTACAAGTCATTTCGGCTATGCCCATACTTACGGTAAGGTCGAAGTCGTCCACCTTGCCGCAAAGCGATTTGAACACACGCGCAACTATCGCGTGAATGTCGTAATCGGCGTCGTAATCGAACACTATTACAAATTCGTCCCCGCCCACGCGCGCGCATATATCGTGTACCCGCGTGCTGTGCAGTAACCTTTCGGCAAGTTCTTTGAGTACTTTGTCGCCGAACTGATGCCCGTACTTGTCGTTGGCGCTCTTAAACCTGTCTATATCGAACACAGCCACCGCAAACTTGCGATCGGGGAAGGAATCGAACTTGTGCTGTAACTCTTCCTTGGCGCCCGCGCGGTTGAGCAGCCCCGTAAGCGGATCGCGCATAGACTTTTCTTTGAGTTCGCTTATTGCCACGTGCGTGGTGTTTACGTCCGCTATTTTGCCTATTACGCTGCTTATTGTCGGCTGTATTTCGTCCGTCCATATTACCCGCATAATTACGCTGTACCAACGCATTTCGCCGTTGATGGCAAGTTGACACTCGCACTTGTATTCGGGGTCGGACGGGGTGGTTTGCTGTAAAACTTTGCCCAGATTGCCGAACCACTCGTCGCCCAATTGATCTTTGAGCAGACGGTTGGCGGCGGGATTGACAATTTCCGTATCTACGCCCAACTTGTTTGCTCCAAACGGGCTAAGACGCAAAATGTTTGTTTCGGCGTTGTACTCGAATTGGATCTCGTCGGTAAGTTGCTCGTAAAAACTGTACTTCATTCGCTCGTAATCGAGCAATTTAAGCGTGCGATCGGACGCCGCAATGCCGTTGGAATGTAGCGCCGCGTCCGCAAGGTTGCGCACTTCGCGACGGGCTACGTTGTCGGTTATGCAACCGGTAAACATTGCGCAAATGCTGTCGAATTCGTCCGCAAAGCACTCCAACAACAACGGGTTGAAGGATCCGCATTCGCCGCGCAATATCATTTGCTTGGCTTGCTCGCCCGTAAGCGCCGGTTTGTACACGCGTTCGCTGGTAAGCGCGTCGTAGACGTCCGCCAAGGCGACAATCTGCGCCGAAATGGGTATGTCGTCGCCCTTTAAGCCGTCGGGGTAGCCTTTGCCGTCCCAACGCTCGTGGTGCCAGCGGCAAATTTCGTACGCGTGGCGCACCAAGGGGTTATCCTTGTACGCGGTAAGGCTTTGCAACATATTGGCGCCTATTACGCTGTGCGACTTCATTACGGCAAATTCTTCCGCGGTCAGTTTGCCCGGTTTGTTGAGAATTTTGTCGTCGATGCCTATTTTACCTATATCATGCAACGCCGAAGCCATACTTATTACGGATATATCGGCGTCGGTTAGCGTGTAACGCGTGGTTTTTTTGACCAATTTGTGCAGCAAAAAGTCGGTTATCGTGCGCACGTGCAGTATGTGCAGGCCGCTTTCGCCGTTGCGGAACTCCACAATGTGGCTGAGAATATCGACCATCATACTGCTGTTTTGCTCTTTTTCGTCTATTTGCTGCTCTATTACGCCCATCAACTTGCGCTGCTTGGCGTACAAAAATATCGTGTTGAGTACGCGACGGTACACAATGGACGCGTCGAACGGACGCGTGATAAAGTCCGTTGCGCCCAATTCGTATGCGCGCTCTATCTGCGCGGAAGCCGTTTCGGCGGAGATCATAATTACGGGCAGGTTTTCTATCAAACCCGTGCGATTCATCTCCGTAAGCACGTCAAACCCGTCCTTTACGGGCATTACGATATCCAACAGCACCAGCGAAAAAGCGTGCGCTTGCTTGGAAAGAATTTCCAGCGCAACTTCGCCGTCTTCCGCCTCGGTAACGTCGAACTTTTCCGATAGCATATCCGCCAAAATGGAACGGTTCATTTCGGAATCGTCCACGACGAGAATACGCTCGCGTGCGGCGCCGACAGTATCAGTCATCGCTTTCTCCCGATTTACGTTTGGCAAAGAAACTCGGTTCTTCCTGCGCGGACTGTACATCGCGGCGCACCAAACCTTCCGTAATGAGAGTTACTATATCGCGGTAGGGTTCGCAGTAATTTTCGGGCTGACGATTGTTGCGCGCAATGCCGCGCTGTTCCGCCACTGTGGCTATAAGTTCCGTAGCCTGACGCAAACGTCTGCCGTTTTTTACGCGGAACATACAGGGGGTATCCGCAAAAGATCTGTTGGCGGACACGTCTTCCGTTTTGATGGCGGTTTGAGCGTAATCGGCGCTGTTCAGGGGCAGATACAAACACAACGTTTTGCCGCGGAACGCCAAACGGGCTATTACCGAGCCGCCCTGACGGAACGATTCGCGCTTCCAACTGAGACGATCCTTTACTTTGCCGTAGGACAGCAGTTCGTTTTTGAGTGCGGAATAATAATTTTTTATTTCGTCGTCCGCCTGGATCACTTTGGCGCGGAAACTTTTGTCGTAACGCAATGTGCCGCCTTCCACGTCGTCTTCGCCGGCAACGGCTTGGGTGGACAGAACGGATACTATTACGGGGGCGGCGTTGCTGTCGGCGGCAACGGTTGCAGCCGCTTCGCTCTCGGCGGAACGCGCCGTATCGTCGAAGTTTTGCACTGTTACCAGCAGACGCTTTGCCAAACCTTTATTTACAAGTTGCACTATGCCTTCGTAGGGCAGGTAGTAGTCCTGCGCAATGCGGTCGGTCTTTTCCACGCCCAAACTTGCCATCATTTCGGCAATAAGTTCGTTGGCGCGCTTTACGCGGCGATCGTTTTTTATACGGAGCATACAGGGCGTAGCCGCAAAAGAGCGGTTGGCGGAGACGTCTTCCACCTTGTAACGGGTGCTGCCGTCGTAATCGGCGGGGTTAAGCGCCAACGACAAGCACAGCGTGTTGCCGCGGAAGCCGAACAGCGCAATTACGCGCCCGCCGCATTTGTAAGTTTCGCGCTTCCAACTTGTGCGATCCTTTACCTTGCGGTAGGACAGCAATTCGTTTTTGATAAGGGTATACCACTGTTTTACTTCGTCGCTCGATTGAATAAGGCGTGCGGTAAAACTGCGGTCGTAACGCAATGCGTTTTCCGCAGGTTGCGGTTCGGGCTGTTCCGATTCCTGTTCGGGCTGCGGTTCCGATTGCGGTTCCTGCTCCGATTGCGGAGCGACGACGGTTACGGAATAACTTTCGACAAAGCCGTCGTATCTTACAAATACCTGCTTGTCGCCTTGCGTATCGGTTGCGGGCGCGTCTACCGCGTAACCGAATATTTCTTCGCGGTAGGGCTGGCTGTTATAACGCAAGTAAACCGACAAGCCGCCGCTTTCGAAGGCTTCGCCCACGGTAAATTGCGTGCGCACTGCCGAGCAGTCCAATTCCAGACCGACGGCATAGCGTTCTTCGTCCGCCGCGATGTCTATTGTGTAAAACGCCGTAAGCCCGCCGTAACGGACGGTAACCGAAGGCGACCCTTCCCAAGCCATCATCGGCGCTTCTACCGTGTAATCGTAAACCGTTTCGGCAGTGGGTTCCGAATCGTATTCGGCTACGACGACAAGCCCTTCGCTGTCGAACGGCTCGCCCAACTTGAAGTTGCGCTTTACCGCGCTTGTGTCGAGCGTTATGCCCACAAGATTGCGCGGAGTTGCCGCTTTTTCGCGCGCGACAAGTATGCTTTTTTTGCCGTTGGACGCGGCACTTTTACGCAATGCGAGTATTACAAATACCACAAGCGCAGCAATTGCCACTACTGCCTGGGCGAGAATGAGAATAAGCACCGTTGTAGATACGGTCCAGCCTCCCTGTGTTAAATTATCGAACATGGCGTTACCTCTTCGTTTGTCTATTCCGCAAGCGCGTATTTGCGCGTACGGTATGCGCCGATTTACAGCGAAAAATTTTGCAAAAATACTTTTTGGGACGCATTTCGGCAAAATTCGACATTATGTTGTACAAATTTCCGACAATCGTTTTGCCGATTGCAACGGTTTAATAATCAACAAGGCGAGCCGAACTCGGGTTGCTTCGACAGCATCGACTATTTAGCCCGATTTTTGCTCGCCTTTCGCATTTTTCAGTGTTTGTTTACGACCTGTGGGGCGCCCCGTTGCGCTTGGGAACGAGATCTATGTCGATTTGCGCACATTTACCGGTAAAAATTCTATTACTATTATAATACCCCCCCCCGAAATGATTTGTCAATAGAATTGACGAAAAAAACCGATACGTAGTCGATTTTTTTCATTATTTGCCGTGTTTTGTTATGCAGGGGGTTTACAGATGTGCGCAATGCAAACCTAAAAATACTGCGGCAAGTTTATTTTTTATTCAATAATACTACCCCGTATGGGCGTTTGTCAATAATTTTGTCATAAAAATGCCGAAAAAATTGCAAAAAGCGAAATTCCGCGGTTATTTTACCCCGTTTGAACGATTTTTAGCGGCATTTTACGTTTTTCTTGCATACGTTTTGCAAAAACGGGGTCGGAAAAGGCGCTATGCGGCTATAAAACTTGCCCGAAAATACGACGACGCGCACAGCCGACGCCGTGCGCGCATAGATTGTTAAATTCCGTACCCAAGTTATTGTTTCCGAGAAAGCGGATTTCAAACGGCGCTATTTGTCGAGATAAATATATGCCGTATCCGAATTGGGGTCGGTTTTTACGCGGTCGGAAATTTCCACGCCGACAATTACCAGCACGTCGCTGCCGTCGCACACCACAAGCAATTCCGAGCGCATACGGGCGGGGATCTTGCGGTCGGTAAGGTAACGGCGCAAAGGTTTTGTGCCGCCGCCGAACTTGGTAAACATATCTCCCGCGCGCATTGTACGCACTACCGCGCCCGCGGGCACCTTGTTCAGATCCAACCGCAACGCGTCGGAGGCATATTGACGGGTTACGCACAGCGTTCCCCGCGGCACGGGCATTTTTCCCAAGCCGAAGGGCGCTTCGAAATCCGCCGAAACGCTACGCTCTTGCGCGGCTTTGGTAAGGGTAAGGCAGGAGTAATCGTCGTAACAGATCCAGCCGAAAGGCAAATAAATGCGCTTACCGCCCGCGCCTTCCGTCATTGCCGCAATGGCGTCGAAATGCGTCTGCTCTATGTCGTAATGCACGCCCAACCGAGCAAAAACCTTGTGCAACACTCTGTAAGAAACGGCGCGCGGTTGGCGCAGTAAACTTTTGGGTATGCGCGCTTCGTCCGCGCCGAACTGCACTGCGGAAATATCCGCAAGCGAACACAGATAGTCGTTGTCGCAAGCGAGATTGTCGGCAAAACGCACCAAATTGGACTTGACCGCGGGGTTGATTTCGGACAGCAACGGCAACACCTTGTGCCGAACAAAGTTGCGAGTGTATTTTACGTCGGCATTGGTGCTGTCGGTTACATACGGTACATTGTTGACGTGCGCGTACCGCTCTATTTCCGCGCGCGACATATCCAGCAATGGGCGATAATACTTGCCGTTTGAACGGCGTATGCCCGTCGCTCCGTTGGCGCCGCTACCGCGAATTATGTGCATAAGCACCGTTTCCGCGTTGTCGTCGGCATTGTGTGCAAGACACACGCGGTCGCAATCCAATTCGTCCAACACCTTGTAACGCAACAGCCGTGCGGCGGTTTCGTCGGACAGTTTGTACTGAGCGGCATACGCAGGCACGTCCACGTTGTAAATATCGCAGCGCACGCCGAGTTTGGCGCAGTAATCGGCCACAAAACGGCAGTCGTCGGCGGCTTGATTACGCAAGCCGTGATTGATTGTAGCAACGAAAAAGTCGATATGGGGTACGAAATTTGCAAAAATATGCAGCATAACCATGCTGTCTACGCCGCCCGATACCGCAAGGGCATATTTTAATTTTGGGTCGATAGTAATCATAAATATAACTTCCTACAAGTTGCCGCGGCAACGCGTTGCGCCGTTGTGCCTGCGGTTATTTACGCGATGTAAACGCCCCTATTGCGTGCGCAAGCAGGGCAAATTGCTCGGTATCGAGTTCTTCGCCGCGACAGTTGGGCGGCAGTTTGCACTCGGCAAGGATATGCTCCGCCGCGCTCTTGGATAAGCCGAACCCCGCAGACAGATTGTTTGCCAAGGTTTTGCGCCGCATTGCAAAGGCGCTTTTTACCGTTTGGCGGAAGGTTTCGGCGTCGCCGACGTCGGTTTTGTCGCGGTTGAAAATTATGTTTACCACCGCGCTGTCCACTTCCGGTTGGGGATAAAACAGGTTCTTGGGCAAAATGCGCTTTATTTGCACGTCCGCAACGGCGTTTACCGCAACGGTAATGGCGCCGTATGCCTTGGTGGACGGCTGTGCCGCCAAGCGTTGCGCAACTTCCTTTTGAACGGTAAGCGTAAGAGATCGAACGTTGAGCGCTTCTTCCGCAAAACGCATAACCAGCGGCGAAGTGAGATAATACGGAATATTTGCGACCACGCTGTAATCGCCGCCGCACATTTGTTCCACTTGGGGCATAGAATATTTCATAAAATCGCCCATAACCACCTGCACGTTGCCGCAATCCGCAAGTACGTATTGCAAAACGGGGGCGAGATTGCGGTCGATTTCGAAAGTTATTACCTTGTCGGCAACGCGGCTGAGCGCGCGCGTCAACGTTCCCGCGCCGGCGCCTATTTCCAACACGGTGCCGCCGTTTATTTGAGCGTCGTCGCAAATATCCCGCAACAAAGCGTCGTCGGTCAAAAAGTTTTGCCCGAATTGTTTGTTGAAGCGAAATCCGACGTCTTTAAGCAACTGTTTTATATCCATATTACTATACCTGCGTCAAAATTTCTTCAAATACCGCCTTGTCCCACAGTTGCGGAACGGGATACAGCGGATTGGCTTCCTTGCAGGCGTGCAAAGCCAACTCCGATATATCTTGCGCGTCTACTTGTCCGCCGAAATTGTCGGGAATGTTCAACTCGCGGTTGAGTTGCTCTATTGCGCAAATAAATTTTTCGGCGGCGACGGAAGCGGCGTCGGTTTTGTCCGCAATGCCGACTGCCTTTGCCAAAGACGCAAGTTTGCGCCAGGCGCTGCTGCCGTATCGGCGCAAAACCTTGGGCAATAACACTGCGTTTGCCAAGCCGTGAGCAATGCCGTATTTTCCGCCCAAAGCGTGGGCAAGCGCGTGGACGTATCCCACATACGCCCGCGTAAACGCCAATCCCGCAAGATACGCCGCACGTTGCATAGCGGCGCGCGCGTCGAGATTGTGCCCGTTGCGCACACATTCCGCAAGATTGTCGAAAATAAGTTGCACCGCCTGCACCGCTTTGCGCTTGGTGTAAGACGTGTTTTCCTTGCCGATGTACGACTCGACGGCATGCGTAAGCGCGTCCATACCCGTTGTTGCGGTAAGCATGGGCGGCAAACTTTCGGTAAGAGTGGGGTCTATTACAGCCACCGCGGGAATAAGCGCAGTGTCGTTTACGGCATATTTGTCGTGTTTGTCGGCGTCGGTTATTACAGCGGCAAGCGTACACTCGCTGCCCGTACCCGCTGTTGTGGGCACGGCGTAAATTACGGGCAATTTTTTGCAAATTTTAAGCAATCCGCGCATTTGATTTACGCTCTTTTTGGGGCGGACAACGCGCGCCGCAATGATCTTGGCGCAATCTATGACCGAACCGCCGCCCACAGCCACAACGCAATCGCAGGCGTTGTCGAGATATATGCGCAAGCCGCTTTCCACTTGCTCTACGGTAGGATTGGGCAACACGCCGTCGTACACCGCGTATTTAATGTTTTTGCGAGCGCACGCGGCAAAAAACGCCTCCAACGCACCGCGCTGTATTGTGGCTTTGTCGCAGACGACCAACGGTTTGGACACTCCGCGCGCCGAAAACGAGGACGGAACATCGGCAAGACTGCCGTATCCGTGCAAAACGTGCGGTTCGCGCCAATGCAAAAACATCGCCGCGACGTACAGAGTTTTTTGATAGAATCTGTAACCGAATTTGGTAAAGATATTCATAAATTTAATTATACAACAAATGTTTGCGCGTGTAAACAGGCTTTTTGCGCAAGCCGCACATGCCTTACGGCAGTGAGATTTTTCCGTCTGCGACGGAAAAGTGCAACATTGCCGATAGGCAAATAGTCGCCTATCGGCGAGTGATAGTATTCGCTATCGCGAATAGTGAGATTGTTTGCTGCGCAAACAGTTGCGGCGTTGTTTAGTTGAAACAACTTTAAGCAATAAAAAAATATTGCCGAAAAATCAAATTTTCGACAATAATAATTTTCAAATAATGTCAACCTTAACTATACTGTAAAGACAAAATAAAACCGTCTGCAACAAGCGTATACCGCACAAGTAAATTTTAACTATCTAGGAATTTGAGTGAGCGTAGCGCGTGTGGACACTACGCGCAAGCGGAAAAAACTCAAATTCCGTCAACAAGCGGCGACCTGCGCGGCGCTTGTTGTCCTTACGGGGGATGCCGGGGATGTTCACCCCGGCGAAGGTCGGAATAATGCCGCGCAGGTGTCCTGCGCAACTCCCAAGTCCGACTGCGTCGGCGCGAAAGCGCACAAATTCATACAAGCAACAAGTAGTCCCAATTAAACCCAACCTTGTATTCCCGCTGAGCGAGTGTATCCACTGCAAAATAATCTGCAACGAGTATGCCGCATATAATCTTATTATTTGGGCGCGAGTGCTGTTGCATTCATACTATCAACAAACAAGTGTTTAATTAAGATACAACCTTATAAACCCTGAGAACAAGCGTATCCCCTGCAAAATAATCTGCAACGAGCGCACATTGTGCGCGAAGCGAAGCCTTTTTGCAGGGGATATGCGCGTGTTTTCCGTTTTGAATGCAATTGCACGAGCGCGCTCTAATCTCCTGCGGCATACGCAGCGAAGCCTTTTTGCGGGGGATATGCGAGCGGTATTGTGGTCGGATACTATTTTATCTTTTTCCCGTCGGAAAACGCGTTGCCTACTTTTTCGCCCAACACGCGGTAATCGTGTGCCGCCGAGTTGTACGAGATAATGCGCGCCTTGCCCAAATCCAAATTGCCGTCCGCATCCAAAACGCGCGCGTCGGCGCTTACGTTTACTATATTGCCAACGATTATTCCGTCCTCGTTTACCTTGGCAAGTTCGCACTCCAACGCAACGGGAAATTCCGTTATTACGGGAGCGTCCACAAAACCGCTCCGCTCGGTGTGCAAATGTGCGCGATCGAGTTTGTCCGGCACGTCGTTGCCCGACACAATGCCCACGTAATCCGCCGCAACAACGTTGGGCGCGTCGGCAAAGTTGACGGTAAACGCCTTGGTACGCAAAATATTGCGCGTAGTGGCGTGGTCGTCCGAAAGGCACAACATTACCTGATTTGTATCGTAAATTCCGCCCCAAGCGGCGTTCATAGCGTTGGGCTTGCCGTCTGCGCCGTAAGTTGCCACAATAAGTACGGGGCAGGGGAACAGCCAGGTTTTTTTACCGAAATTTTTACGCATAAATATCTCCTTTTTCGCAGGCGAACACGCCCGCAAACAATAAAATATAGATAATAATAGCACTTTTGCTTGCAAATTACAATACCGACGGCAAAAAACGCAAATCTTTGCGCGCAAATTTGACAAGCGTGCGCCGCAAGCGTATAATATTGGCAAAATAAACCCAACGAGGTAGCAATATGAAACAGGCAATTCTTGTAGTAGATATGTTAAACGACTTTGTTACGGGCGCGTTGAAGTGCGACCGCGGCTTGGCAATTGTTCCCCAAACGGCAAAATTGCTCGACGGCGCGCGCAAAGCGGGCGTACCCGTAATATTTTGCAATGACGCACACATAAAGGGCGTGGATCACGAACTTAAATTGTGGGGCGACCACGCAATAGCCGGCACAAAGGGCGCGGAAGTTATACCCGAACTGCACCTGTGCGACAAAGATTACGTTGTGCCCAAACGCCGTTACAGCGGATTTTTCCACACCGATCTGGACTTGTTGCTGAAAGAACTTGGCGTAGACACGGTAATAATGACGGGCTTGCACACGCATATGTGCGTAAGACACACCAGCGCGGACGCATACTGCTTGGGATACAACGTGGTAGTTGCCAAGGACGCAACCGACAGTTTTACCGCCGAAGATTACCAAGCGGGGCTTAAATATCTGGTTGACGTATACGGCGCGGAAATAACCGACGTAAACGCACTGCTTGCAAGTTGGGGCGTACAGTAATCGACCGCAACGCCCGCAAACCTTTTGCGCGGCAGGGCGCGGCGGCGGTAATTGCATACGCCTGTTTGCTCAAAAAATTTGTGCGCAAAGCAAAAACGAACAAAAAAAGGGAACCGATATGAGTAAATTAAGTATGATTTTGAACACCGTTATTGTAATTGCATTGGTGTTTGTTTGCAGCATTATCACATCTGCAATTTTTCCGGATCTCGATATGATATTTGTGTCGATAATCGGCAGCGTTGCGGGCGGATGTATTTCGTTTCCGATAATGCTGTTGATAAACAAAAAACGCAAGTAATAGCATAAGTCTGCGTAATCAAACAGATTTTTGCGGTAAATTCAGTTTATATTCTTTAAGGGGAGAGCGTCGTGCGCGCTCTCCCCTTTATTGTGCCTTAAACGGGCGCCGCACATAAAAAAGTGCGCGCAAAACGAAACTTTCCGCGCACAAACGCTAACGTTTGTTGTTGCGTATTGTCGTAATGGGCGGCTGTTTGTAAAATTTTACAAACGGAAGGCTGACGGCAACCGCCACCACCGCAAACGAAACCGCAAGCGCAATTAGCGGGGTAATGGGGCTTAGTACAAAAAATGTGGGCGCAAGGGGCAAGTTCGCCGCAAATGTGGCGTTGACGTGCGCCATCAGCGCATACGATAACGGCACGGATATTACAAACGCCGCAAACATAACCATCAACACCTGCAAGCCGAAAACGGACACCATATCGCCGTTTTTTGCACCCAGCGCTTTAAGAACGCCGATATTATATCCGTATTTTTTTATCATTTGCGTTGCATAAAAGAAAACTCCCACCACAGACGCGCCGATCAAAATGTATGTTATTGTTTTGGCAAAGTTTTTAACTTTTACCAAGTAATCGTCGGCGTCGTTTATTAAAGCCCCAAACGACGAATGGTATGTGTATCCGTAATAACTGTAATCGGGGTTGGCGGCATAAAACTCGTCGCTTTGTTTTTGCATGGCGAAATCTTCCAAAATTTGCCTGTTGGTACGCCAATCGTCGCCAAGCAACAGATAATATCCGCCGTATTGCAAATTGGTAAACAGCGCGTCCTTATTTGGGGTAAAAAGGCACAAAACGTTTGCCAAATCGTTGTCGGCAACACCTATAACGGGAAAGTCAAACCCGAACGTAAATTCCGTTTGGCTACCGGTATCGTAATTTACCGTGCCTGCAACCGCAACGGAATTTACAAAATCCGCCGCTATGTTCTCTGTTACATCGGACGGCTGTATTCCGTACAAGCGTGCCACTGTTTGTCTGTCCGCTATTATTCCGCCGCTTGCGGGAATATCTTGTTGCAAAAACACAAACTCGCAATCTTCCGAATTGATGTATTTAAGTTTTTTGACGTTGGCATCGATCCTGTGTTCGCCCTGTTGGTCGCTTTGGACAAATTGGCACTTACAAACCGATAGGTAGTCGCTTTCCGCCGCAAGTTTTTCCGCCAAATCGGGCAGCGCAAATATCGTACGCAAACTTGCGATAAATTGCCTTTCGATACTGTAATCCTTGTTGCCCTGTTCGATATAGCGATACTTTTCGTAATCGCTTGCAAGTATTCCGCTTATTTTTAACGTCAGCCCCGTATCTGCGTCGGTAAGCGTTTGCCCTACCGCATTTGCCAAATTACCTTGTAACAAGCCGTAATGGATAAGCGACGAAACCGCGTAATCGTATAACAAAACTTCGTCGGATCCGCGCGGCAACGAGCCGTACAACAAAGGTAAGCCGAACTTGTCAAAATTGTCAACGGCAATAATTTTCGAAAAGGAATCGGCGTAAAAAACATTCCGTTGCGACGGTTGGTCGATAAAATCGGCTGTAAAATCCTGAAAATTTTTTTGGAATATAACCGCCTTTACTATAATGTCGCTATTGCCGTGTGCCGCGGCAATAAGGTTTGGCAAGTCGTCAGCAAGGACGTCGTCGGTTATTTGCGGACCGTGTGTTGTGTACTTTTCGCCCGTATCGACGTTATACTCGGTTCGCGCAACGTCCGCATATTTTACCAAAGGCAAAACGTAACCGTTGTTTTGTTTGAGCGTTTCGGCAAATGCGTCTATGTTGTTATACGCGCCCAAAGATGCGAACACGGTGGTAAGCGCAACGGTAACGGTAAGTAACAGTGTTATAACAATGTTTATAAAAACAGATTGTTTTATGTTGTTGCAAATTATTTTGAAAGAATCGCGCGGCCTTATTCCGACCTTTGCGCAAACTGCGTTTTGTACGGAATTATCCGACTGCGCAACAGGACTGTTTGTTGCATCGTCGATAACAGATCCGTCGGAGAGTTCTATCGTTCTGTCCGCATACTTGCAGGCAAGTTCCCTGTCGTGAGTAACCACAATTACCGCACGGTTTAACGAGACCCTTTTAAGCAAGGCAAATATTTCGTCTGCCGTTTGCGAATCCAGATTTCCCGTCGGTTCATCGCAAAGCAGTATTTTGCTGTTTTTGGCAAGCGCACGCGCAATGGCTACGCGTTGTTGCTGACCGCCGCTTATTTTACTTATTTTGCGCGCGGCAAGTTGTTCGATACCGACGTCTTTCATTGCGTCAAGCGTACGCCGGGCGGCTTCGGCGTTGCTTAACCCTTGCAAACGACAAGCCAATTGTATGTTTTCGGCAACGGAATAATCGCTCAACAAGTTGTAATCCTGAAAAACCAAACCTATCTCGCCGCAGCGATACATATCGGTATCGAAATTTTTGTCGAAAATATTTTCGCCGTTGTACATTACCTGCCCCGATGTGGGCGTTTCTATTCCGCCGAGAATATTGAGCAACGTGGTTTTGCCGCTGCCGCTTTTGCCTACGACGGCAACAAAACCTACGGAATCGAACTCTGCGTTGATTCCGCTAAGAGCGACAACTTGTACGGCGTCTTTGCTATCCGTATTGTAAACTTTACCGACATTATTTAACGAAAGCATTATTGTCTCCCGCAAGTACGACAAAAAACGGTATATATGCCATCATTTTCCGTAGTACCAATCTATATTGTATCGATCGAATTCCGTATAATCGGTTAATTTTCCGTCATTACCTTGCGGATGTGGAGAAAACATAACTGTATAACCGCTCATTCTGCTGTCCGTAATGTGTCCCAAACCAAAAGTATGTCCTAATTCATTAAATATTTTACATAGAGTAACCAACTTGTCGTGTGAAGGACGAGCGAACCCTGTTTCCCATTTATAAACAGTTT
Organism: uncultured Clostridia bacterium; assembly: GCA_947629985.1. Classification (GTDB taxonomy): domain Bacteria; phylum Bacillota; class Clostridia; order Christensenellales; family CAG-314; genus Fimimonas. The sequence goes on from CANRFV010000002.1 coordinate 140,806, forward strand.
GACGTGATACGTTTACTTTCTCCGCCAACATTTCCTGAGAGTATCCGCTTTTTTTGCGTAAATTGTAAATTTTGTCGCCAAGATCCATTGTATATCTCCTTTTATGAATGCACGCCAAATTAACGCGCGTGAGTATATTGACATTTATTCTGCAATGCTGTTTGTTGTGTGTTTTTTATTTTTATGCCAAAAATCCATGCAAAGCCCGCAAAAAAACACTTGGGCTCAACGCAACAAACGCAATTAGCGGGGTAATGGGGCTTAGTACAAAAAATGTGGGCGCAAGGGGCAAGTTCGCCGCAAATGTGGCGTTGACGTGCGCCATCAGCGCATACGATAACGGCGCAGAGACAAAACGCAATTAACGTCAAAAGGCATACCAAAAGTATGCCTTACGAAAAATGCACCGCAAGCACTGCCGCATGCGTATTAAAAATATCTTTGCGTGCCGTTAAACGCGGTATACGAACAGCGGTTCGGTGTGGTCGCGCTCCGCCGATTGCGCAACAAAATTGATGGCGTAACGGTGGTAACGGGTAAATGTTTCCGCATTGGTAAGCGTTATTTCCACAATGCGCATAGACGTGTCGCTTTCGGAAACATATTCGTCGTAGTTCAGCGAAAACTGTTTTTTCAACACGCGGCGCAACTGTGCGTTGTGCGGTTGACAGGGGTGCCCCAAAGATTTGGCAAAACCCTGCATATTGTGCGATCCGTGGCACAACCCCACATTGGGATTGATGGCGATGTCGTGCATAAGCGTATTGCCCGTTTTGCCGAGAACGTAAAATTTGCCGTCGTGGTAATATGCGTTGAGATCGCGTACCGAAACTACGCCGTTGGAACACGACGCCAGGCTCAGTTCCACGATGTGTCCGAAGTTCTCTTCCATTACTTCAAGGCTGCGTTTGTAAATTTGCTGACTGTCCATAATGCACCTCGCTTGTATTTTGGTTGATTATATTGTAGCATTACGTTTGAGCCGTGTCAATATGCAATTGATTTTTTTGGCGGTTTGGGTCCGTTAAAAGAATAATAACTGCACTTTATTCCCGCGTTGTAAACGTAGCGCTTTTTGTCCGCGCGCCTGCCGAAATCGCGCTCGAAAGAATCCGACGGCGACAAAAAATAGAAATTCCACTTGTCCAGCGTGCGGTACAGCGCGCCCATATCGCGGGCGATCTGCGCCGCTTGCTTGGCGTTGCCCAGACGTTCGCCGTACGGCGGATTGCTTATGTTTGCTCCGTACGACGCGTCGCTAACAAACGATCGGGCGTCGCTTACGTTGAACCTGACGTACTTGTCCACACCCGCTTTGCGCGCGTGAAATTCCGCAATGCGTATTGCCCTGTCCGAAATGTCGCCGCCGTAAATATCCAAAACGCGCTCGACGCGAACGTCATCGGCTTCGCGCACGGCTTGCTCGTATGCGTCGCCGTTTACACAGCCCCATGCGGTGTAATCGAACGAACGGCGTCTGCCCGGGGCGATATTGAGCGCTTTGAGCGCGGCTTCGATGGGCAGAGTGCCGCTTCCGCAAAACAAATCGGCAAAAGGTTTGTCGGGATTCCACACCGACAGGTCGATCAGCGCCGCGGCGGTGGTTTCTTTAAGCGGCGCGTCGTAGGGCAAAGTGCGGTAACCGCGCTTGTGCAATCCCGTGCCGGTGGTATCCAGATTGACGGAACACACGTCGTCGGTAATGTCCAACTCCACAACGTATTGCGCGCCCGTTTCGTCAGCGCAGCCGTACTTGCGTTCAAGCGCGGATACGATTGCCTTTTTGCCCACGGACTGCACCGAATGATGAGCAAACAACGCGCTGTTTACCGTTTTGGTAATTACCGTAACGCGCCCGTGCCTGTCCACCCAATCGCCCCAACCGACGGCTGCAACGCCTTCGTACAGTTGATCGAACGTAGTTGCGGCAAACGACGCCAGATTTACCAAAACGCGCTCGCCGCTGCGCAAAAACATATTTAGCCGCGCAACATCGTACCAGGAGCAATCGTCAACAACCACTCTGCCGTTGACGGCGCGCGTATCGCGGTAACCCAATTTGTCAAGTTGTCTTTTTACTACCGCTTCGATACCGTAAGCGGCGGGAACAAGCAATTTCATCTGCAAAACTCCGATACAAGGCGCAATGCGCCCCAAAAACCTACCACATATAGCAAAAATGCGAGCGTAAACGTATTGCGCGAGCGTTATTGCGCGCTGTATTTGCCAATTAAATAATCCACGTAATATTCCGGATCGAAGTCCTCGCCCGTTGCCAAACGCAAAATTTCGTCGGGATACTTGCTCGACCCGTACTTGTGTACGTGCGATTTGAGCCACTCGTTAATGCGTGCGGTGGTGCCATCGGCAAGGCTCGCTTCCACGTCGAAATCGGCGTTCATTGCGTGGTACAGTTGCGCCGCTATTGCGCTGCCCAACGCGTAGGTGGGAAAATATCCGAAATTGCCGTACGCCCAATGCACGTCCTGCAACACGCCCAAGGTGTCCGTGGGCGGAGTTATGCCGAAATATTCGGTAAATTTGTCGTTCCAATATGCGGGCAGATCCTTTACCTGCAATTCGCCGCAAATCAACTTTTGCTCAATTTCGTAACGTAGCATTATGTGTAGCGGATAGGTAAGTTCGTCCGCTTCGGTACGCACAAAACTGCGTTCGACGGCGTTGACGTAACGCATAAATTCGTCCGGACTTACTCCGTCGAGTTGCGGCGCAAATACCTGTTGCAGTTTGCCGAAATGCGCCTGCCAAAATGCGCGACTGCGCCCGATCATATTTTCGTAAAAGCGCGACTGACTTTCGTGCAAGCCCAAACTCGCTCCGCCGCCGCTTAATGTGCCGTTGAGCGCGGGATCGACCTGCTGTTCGTAAGTGGCGTGCCCCGTTTCGTGTATCGCCGAAAAAACGGACGACAGCAAACTGTCGGGATAGTAGTGATTGGTAATGCGCACGTCGTCGGTGCCGAAACCGCTGGTAAACGGGTGCTCGCTTTCCTTCATTATGCCGCGCGATTTGTCAAAACACATTACGTCGCGCAGATATTCGCAAAATTCACGCTGTTTGTTAGCGTCGAAAGTTTGGTTTGCCCACTGCGGTTTGACAGTCGGCTGCGCCGTGCGTTGACGCACAAAGGGCACAAGACGCTTGCGCAACACGTCGAAAAACTTGTCGTACTCCGCCTGCGTGTAATGCGGCTCGTACATATCCAACAACACGTCGTATCCTTGCAGTTTGTCGGTTGCCAACCACACCGTCTGCTTGCGGCAAAACTCCACTATTTTTTCCAGATACGGACGGAACAGTTCGAAGTTGTTTTCCGTCTTGGCGCGCACGTACACGGGGTACGCCTGCGACGACAGCTGACTGTACGCGGTGTACTCTTCGATGGGAATTTTTTTGACGTCGTTGATGTTTTTGTAAACCGTCTCTATTTCGTGGCGCATTACGTCGTCCAACTCGTCGCGGCGCGCGTACAACGTTTCGACGGCGCTTTCAAACTGCGGGTCGGTGCTGAGTTTGTACGAAAACTCCGATATTACCGACATCTGCGCGCTGTCGGCGATTATGCTGTTTTCCGCGGCGTCGGTTTGCGTATCCCAACCGATCAAAAAATCCACATATTGCATTGCAAGCAACTTTTTGCGATGTTCGGTATAAATTTTCAAAGATTGTTCCATAGTTTTACTCCCTTTTGCGTAAACGCCGATTTTTTGTTATATTGTAACACCGCGCAAAACAAAAAGCAACTGCCTGTTAAGCGGTTGCTTGCGTATATGCGCCCTTTGCGCCGTAGGTGCGCGTGCGCATAATTGCGTAACGTTCGCCTTACGTGCGGCATTTTGCGCGATTTTTGCAATATGGGGTGCAATTTTATTGATCAAGCGGCTGTTTGGGTGCGGTTTGCGCCGCGCTCGGACAGTTTGCGTTCGATGTATTTTATCAAAAATTTAAGCCCGATTATTATTGCGCCCATCACGATGGAATTGACTATAACAAACAAAATGTCGTAGCCGTCTATCGCAACCAACAAGGGCGAAGCGGTCTCTTCGTTCGTCCACACGGCGATCAAATTCAATATCGACGGGAACAGCGCGTAGCACCCCGCGGTGCCTACGATGGAAATACAGCCCACTATCAAATTGAACTTGCCGAATGGGTAAAGCAGTATCCACAACGCGATCAACCCCGTAACGCTCATAGACAGCATTGCCACCGTGGTAAGTTGATTGTCGGTAAGACCAAGCACTCCCGCAAACGCATACGACATACCCACCGAGCCGAACATCGCCAAGCCGCTGGGCAACATTCGTTTAAGCGTGTTGGGAATAAATTTGCCAGTTATCAAACTGTGGTTGGGTTTTAGCGCGAGCAAAAAGGACGAAATGCCTATCACAAAAAACTCCGCCGCGTACATATGTTGCGGTTCAAACGGGTAATTTTGCCCGATAAGCAGGCACAATATAGTGGTAAGCACCGTCATTGACGTTTTCATCAAAAACAGCGACGAACTGTTTTGAATGTTGTTTACAACTTGTCTGCCCTGTGCAACAACGTCGGGCATACTGCCGAACATATTGTCGGTAAGCACCAGATTGGCAACGGTTTTTGCCGCGTCGGTACCGCAGCCGACGGATATGGCGCAGTCGCTTTCGCGCATGGCGAGAATGTCGTTTATTCCGTCGCCCGTCATCGCGACGGTGTGCCCCGCCTGTTTCATTGCGCGCACCAACACCGCCTTTTGCTCGGGGGTTACCCTGCCGAACACGGTGTATTCGTTTGCCGCTTGCGCCACCTGCGTTTCGTCAAGACCTTCGAGCGAAATAAATTTGTCCGCGTCGGCTATGCCCGCTTTGCGCGCGATAACCGAAACCGATTGCGGATTGTCGCCGCTTATCACCTTTACGGCAACGTTGTTGTCCTTAAACCACTGTATTATTTGCGGCGCGTCGCTGCGTATCGTATCCTGCAAAGCGATTACCGCAATGGGTTCCAGATTGTCCGCAACGCCGTTTTTTATGCCGCTCTTGGTGATGCCCACCGCCAACACGCGCAATCCCTGCCGCAAAAGCGCGTCGCACTGCTTGTTTAACTTGGCGGAAGGCGTCTTGAACATAAATTCCGCCGCGCCGATAGCAACCGTGCCCTTGCCCGTAAGCGTTGCAGCAGAATATTTGCGCGCCGACGAAAAGGCGATATGCGCGGTACTGTCGTAAATTTCGGCATCGCCCACGTATGCGCTCAACGCCTTGGCGGTCATATTGTCGTCCCCCGTGGCGTGCAAAACGCTTGCAACAAGACTTTTTATTTCGTTTTCGGTGCCTTTTAGCGGAATTACCTGTTCCACCGTCATACTGCCGTCGGTAATTGTGCCTGTCTTGTCCAAGCACAACGTATCTACGCGCGCAAGCATTTCTATGCAGGGCAATTCGCGCACAAGCACTTTTTTGCGGGCGAGTTTAAGCGCGGCAACGGCAAGCGCAACGCTGGTAAGCAATACCATTCCGCTGGGGACCATGCCTATCATTGCGCCGCACATTGTTTTTAGAGCGTTGTTGACGTGTTCCACCACGCTCAAAGTTTCTTCGTGCGACACGACGTTTTGGTTTGCCCAATACGCCGACCACAAATTTACGCCGCTGTCCGCCAGAGTTTGCACTTCGGCGCTGAACAAAAACGTAAGTATGCCCAACGGCAACACTATTACCGAAATGAATTTTATTATGCGGCGAATACCCTTCATCAATTGCGAATCGGGCGTTTTGGCTTTTTTTACGCGCGACGACAGTTGTTCGACGTAGTTATCCTTGCCCACCTTTACGCAACAGGCGGTGCAATTACCGGATACGACAAAACTGCCGCTGTACAATATGTCGCCTTTTTTCTTTTTGACGGGTTCGCTTTCGCCCGTAAGCATCGATTCGTTTACTTCCGCTTCGCCCAACAGCAACCGGCTGTCGCAGCAAATTTGTTTGCCCGCCGAATACAAAATTATGTCGTCAAGCACAATATCGCGGGTGGCAACGATGCGTTTTGCTCCGTCGCGCACAACTTCCGCGGTGGGTTCGGACACGATGGACAGTTTTTCCACCGCAAGTTTGCTGCGTATTTCCTGAAAAATGCCTATTGCGGTATTGGCGAAAATAATTACTACAAACATCATATTTGTGTAACTGCCGCACAGCAACATCAACGCAAATACAATAATGCCCAACAAGTTGAAAAACGTAAAAATATTGGAGACAAAAATTTGCAAATAACTTTTGCCTACCACCCTTTTTGTGCGGTTGACCATTTTAGCCGCTGTACGTGCGCGCACGTCGGCAGTGGACAAACCTTCGTTTATATCGGGAACGGAACGTATTACGTTTGGTTTCTTCATTGTTTCTCCTTGCTAAGCGCAATTATTTGCGCGGCCTTTCTCCGCGCAAACGCAACGTTGGGCAGGCATTGAGCGTGCCGTCGGCAAAGTCGCCTTCGATATACGAATAGTATCCGCGCGACGCTATCATTGCGGCATTGTCGCCGCACAGGGACAGTTGGGGCATACAAACGCGCAAACCGTCCCGTTCAAATTCTTTCATACGGCAACGCAAATACGAGTTGGCTCCCACGCCGCCCGCAATTGCAACCGTGCGCACTTCGCCGAGCGCTGTTTCCTGATGCAAGCGGTCGATCAAGCCGTCTATTGCCGCGCGCGTAAAACTTGCCGCAACGTCTGCCGCGTTGATGTTTTCGCCGCGCTGAGCGCCGTTGTGCAGCAAGTTTATTACCGCTGTTTTAAGTCCGCTGTAACTGAAATTGCCGTTGGACGTTACCACCGAATGGAATTTGTATACGGGGTTGCCGATTTGGGCAAGTTTGTCTATCTGCGGTCCGCCGGGATAGGGCAAACCCAACACGCGCGCTACCTTGTCGAACGCTTCGCCTACGGCGTCGTCCACAGTGGAACAACGCACGTCGTAACGGGTGTAATCGAGTACGCGCACTATCGCCGTGTGCCCGCCGCTGGTAAGCAAACACGTATACGGGGGTTGCAGATCGCCGTATGTAAGATAGTTTGCGCAAATGTGCCCTTCGATATGATTGACCGCCACAAGCGGCAATCCGCTTGCCTGACACAGCCCCTTGGCATACGACACGCCCACAAGCAACGCGCCCACCAATCCCGCGCCGTAGGTTACCGCAACGGCGTCGAGGTCGTCGAGCGTAACGCGCGCGTCGCCAAGAGCGGTTTGCACTACCTTGTCGATAACTTCCACGTGGTTGCGGCTGGCGATTTCCGGCACGACGCCGCCGTACAAACGGTGTATATCTATTTGAGAAAGCACCGTATTCGACAAAATTTCTCTGCCGTTTTTTACAACGGAAGCGGCTGTTTCGTCGCAGGAACTTTCTATACCCAATATATAAACATCTTTACCCGTATTCATTACATTTAATAATACGACGCGAACGGGTTTTTGTCAATTTATAACTCTTGACAATTTTGAAATTTGATATAAAATTTATATAGTAGCGGTTGACATAAATATTGCGGACAAAATCGCCGCCGCGGCGCGCTATTGCGCAAAAAACTCAAACGCGCGGCGCACCGCACCCAAACGGAGAACGTATGAGAAAACTGTGGAAAATGCTATTCAGCCGAGCGACGCTGATAATGTTTGCAATGTTGTTGCAAGTGGTATTGATGGTGCTGTTGGCGTCTTACTTTTCCAATGCGTATTTAACAATACGCATCGCTTTTACGTTGCTGGCGGTAATATTTATTATTGCTCTGATCAACCGAGATATGACAGCCGAAGCCAAATTGCCCTGGGCAATAGTAATTTTGCTGTTTCCGTTGGGTTTTTTGCTGTATTTGATATTTTCGCACGGCCGCGTTTCGCGCAAAGACCGCAAATTGTTCGGTAAACTTCCCCAATTGAAATACGCCGAAGAAACGCCCGGCGTACCCAAACCGTACGTGGGACAACTGCAATATTTGCGCAATATGGGCGCGCCCGCGTTCAGCGACACCTACAACAAGTATTTCAGCAGCGGCGAAATGTTCTTCGAAGATCTGCTGGCGCAGTTGCGCAAAGCGCAAAAATACATTTTTATGGAGTATTTTATAATAGAACGCGGTAAAATGCTCGATTTGATACTCGAAGTGCTTGTCGAAAAGGCGCGCGCAGGCGTGGAAGTGCGTTTGCTGTACGACGACGTGGGCAGTATAATGCGCGTAAACAAAAATTTTGCGCGTAAATTGCGCAAACAGGGCATAAAGTGCGTAAAGTTCGGCAAACTGCGCCCCATAATTTCGTCGGTCTACAACAACCGCGATCACCGCAAAATTACCGTTATCGACGGCACTATCGGCTACATAGGCGGCATAAATCTTGCCGACGAATACATCAACCGCATACGCCCGTTTGGCTATTGGAAAGATACCGCCGTTAAAATGAGCGGAAAATGCGTGTCGTCGCTTACGTTGATGTTTTTGCAAATGTTCGATATGGCAAGCGGCAAAGTGGACGACTTCGACAAGTACATACAATACACCGACAACGCCCTTTCCGTACACGAAATCGGTATAATAGCGCCATTCGGCGACGGTCCGCGTCCCATTTACCGCGAAGAAGTGGGCAAAAACGTGTATCTCAACCTGATAAATCAGGCTCAGCACGACCTGTACATAACCACGCCCTACCTTATTGTGGACGACGCCTTTACCGAAGCGTTGCAAAACGCCGCTCTGCGCGGGGTAAAAGTCCACATTGTTACCCCCGGTATCCCCGACAAAAAAATAGTATTTGCCCTTACCAAAAAGAATTGCGCCAAACTTATTGCCAAAGGCGTAAATATTTATAAATATACTCCGGGGTTCGTCCACGCCAAAAGCATTATTGCAGACGGCACGGCGGGCGTTGTGGGTACGATAAACCTTGACTTCCGCAGTTTTGTGCACCATTACGAGTGCGGAGTGTATATGTATTCCACGTCGGCGCTGTCCGAACTGTACGACGACGTAAAGCGCCTTGTAAAAGAGAGCGAGCAGTATATCGGCAAACCCAAACTTGCGTTGTGGGAAAAAATTGCCGTACTGTTTGCAAATATCGTACGTCCGCTGATGTAACCGCATAACTCACCGCAAAATTTTACTTTCCTTATCCGTTTATAAAACGCTTATTCAATTTTAACGCATTTTCAATCGAACATTATGCGCGCCGAAATCATACTTTATTGTAAAAAAGGAGATCGGCGTTGGCTACATATTACATCGGCGCAAATGACGAACACGGGCAAAATCCCTTTACCGCGGGCAAACGCACGCCCGTAATGCCCTATCTTAACGTACCTTTTTACGAAAATCAGTTCAATCGACCCGCCAAAATAAAATTTTTGCAGGCGTGTTTGCGCAACGGCTATTCGGTATACGACGTAAAGCCCGAACTAAACGACTTGTCGGTGGCGCGACGCGTAAGCCGCATCAACTCTCAGCGGCTGACGTTGCTTGTTACTTTCGGATACAACGCTTTCGGCAGCGGCAACTCGTTCAATTCGGCAAGGGGAATATCCGTATTCTATTCCGCGCAAAATCCGCGCCAGTCCGACAGCCGCGCGCTTGCGGAAGAAATTTACGAACAATTGGTAAACAACACGCAACAATCGGGACGGGGCGTAAGCGCGCTTGCGGATGTGGGCGTGTTGCAAAGCGTCAATTGCCCGTCCGCGCTTGCCGAACCGGGATATATGACCAACTTTGCCGAAGCCAAATTGATGTTGGACCCCGACTACCAAACCGAAGTGGCGGAAGAAACCTGCCGCGGCGTGTGTATGTATCTTGCGCAAAACTATCTGCCGCGCAACAACCTGTCCGTTTACCCCGTTTTGCGTACGGGTTCGCAGGGAAATTTTGTATATTTGGCGCAGTATTTGCTTACCCAATACGGCTATTCGCTCGCGGTGGACGGCGTGTTCGGCGCAAATACGGCAAATGCCGTTACGGCTTTCCAAAACGCCAACCTGCTACAAGCGGACGGAATTATCGGGCAAAACACTTGGCGAACATTGCTGGTACTGCCGCCGCGCCCCACTTTACGCACGGGCAGTCGCAACGTTTACGTTACCTATCTGCAACAAAAACTCACTTCCAAACTGTACCCGACCGGCAACGCCGACGGAATTTTCGGCAGCGCCACGCAAAATGCCGTGCGGGAATTTCAAAGTGAAAACGGACTTACGGCGGACGGAATAGTCGGTCCGCTTACTTGGGAAGCCGTTTCGCAAATAGGCGGCGGTCGCCCTTTGCCGCAGTAAAACGGGCGCGGTAGCAACAAAAAGCGCTCCGCCTTGCACCGCACGCGCATTGAACATCGCGCCTAAGCGGAGATGAGTCTTGCGGCAACAAAATAACGGGCAAGGGCGCTTATTGCCGACGGAAATTACCGCAAATTGCGCAACGGGGGCGAAAAACAGGGGTAAAAACACTTACATTCGTGCCGAAAACAAACACAACGGCGGCGCGGCGATGTATATCGCCGTGCCGCCGTAATACAGTTTAGATAACAATCGATATAATACAAACGGGCGTTACCGTCCGTTGTGTTTTATACGGTTTGGGGAGCGTTGTGCGCGTACGCTTGCAACAATCCGTTTAGCGCGCGGTTAAGCTGACGTTGTTGTTCCACGGTGCGGGGCGCTTCCAACCCTTTGTCGCGCAGCAGTTGCGAAGCCTGCGCAATGGCGGTATCGGTTACGCCTTGTTTGCCGAGTTGATCGATACGCTCGACGGTCTCCTGTACGGTATTGCCGCCGTTTTTGTCGCAGGCGTTACGGTTAAGTTGCGCCACCAACTTGCCGAAAAGTTGCTTGGCACGGCGTTCGTTACTGCGCCCGATAAGTCTGTTTACCAACAAAATTACGGCAAACGTCAGCCACAGCACCGCTTGGAACACAAGGTAACTAACATATCTGCCCACGGTAAAGTATACGGCAATATACGCCGCGCTTACCGCCGCAACCGAAACAAACAGCCACAACAGGCGAATTTTGCGTTTTATCTTGACAAATTCGAACACAAGCGACGGTTTGTCGGCGCCGCTGTTTACGTATGCGCGCCACTGTCTGCGGTAGTCCTCGGGCAGCAAATTTACGTAAACGCCGGTTTTGTGGGGAAAAGACGTTACGCAACGCGCGCACAGCGCGATTTTTTTGTTTTGTTTGCGGTAGACGTCGATCGCCCAATTTGCCGTTGCGAATATCAGCGTAAAGCCGAACAGCGCGGGCAAAATAATTACGCTGTAAGTATTGAGAAAGTTAAGCACAATTTCGATATATTTCATAAAAACCTCCGATGTGGCAAGTATTGCCGCAAAACCGAAGGTTAAAACGTATTTGCGCACTATTTACGTATAATTTTTGCTGCGGATTTGTGTGTTTGTGCGCGGCGGTGCGCCGCAATTGCGCTACATAGGTATCAATTTGTTGTCGGCAACCGACAAAACGTAGCACTGTACGTCGGAAACGCCGCAAATGCGCTGCACGGCCAACTTGTAACTGTTAAGTTGCGCCGCATAGCGTTCTTCGATGGTGGCGCTGTCGGCGGAAGTGTACTTAAAGTCTATTACCGCGGCGCGATCCTTGCCCAAAACAAGCACGTCTATTACGCCTTGCAACATAACTTCGTCGTCGAAACGCTTGTCCTTTGCCACTTGCGAATAGGGCACATACAGCATAAACGGTACTTCGCGATACGCTTTGCCCGATTGCAACAGCGCCTGCATATCGGCATTGCGAAGCGTTGCATAAATAAGGTTTACGTCCACGCGGTCGGCAACGGAGCGGTCGATCTTGCCGTCGTTTACCAGCCCGTTAAGCGTATCCGCAATTTGTTCGACCGTGGCATTGTAGTCAACATATTGGTACACTTTGTGATACGCCGTGCCCACAAACGCGCTGTCGGCGTCGGAATTTATTGCGGGGGTCTCCTGCGGCTCGTCGGTTACGTCGAGATATTCCTTGTCCAATGCCGAACTTACCACCTTGGAAGGCATTTGCGTTTGGTTGGCAAAGGGGTAGCGGTAGTTGAGTTTGGCGTCGGTTTCGGCAATGTCCGTTTCCTGCTCGCACAGCAGATCTTCGCCGCCGTCCGTCTGCTCGGCGTTTACGTCGGCGGATTGAATGACGTTTATTTCCCAATTGTCATCGCTCACAGCCCCCGCGCCGCCGTCGCCGTTTACCGCAAGCAACAACCAATCCAGATGGGACATCGCGCGCGAAGGCAACTTGGCAACGCCGTGTAGCCGCTTGTCGGTAACGGTGCCTATTATATTCAGCGCATACTTGGCGCGCGTAAGCGCAACGTACAACAGCCGCATTTCTTCTTCGCGCTGTTTTGTTCGGTTTTGAAGTTGGCAGGCGAAGTACCCCAACGTGTCGCTTACCTGCATAGAGCCGAAGTCGTAATATCTTGCGGCAATACCCAATTGAGTATTTTTTTCGACGGCTTCCGTATCAAAGCGGAAGCGCATTTCCGTGCCGACAACGATAACCACGGGAAATTCCAACCCCTTGGCGGCGTGCATGGTCATCAACCTTACCGCGCCCGTGCGGCTAAGTCCGTCGTCGGCGCGTTTGTTGTCGGTTTCGTCCACAAACGACAAAAATTTGTCCACGGATTGCGCATACGGGGCGTCTTTTATGCTGTCCGTAAAGGCGTACAGTTTGCCGAGACGTATACCGCCGTTGGGTAAACTTTCCACATACAGCGGGTACTGCGTTTGGGCAAAAATTTTCATAATCAACTCGCAAACCGACGCACTGCGCGAGTAAAACCGCATTTGCTCCACCAGCGTCAAAAACGCCTTTATCTTGCGCGAAAGGTCGTTAAAAACACCGCTTTGAGAATATGCTTGCAGGCGCTCGTAAAAGGACACTCTGCCCGCCGTATCCAGGCGCACAACGCCCAAGTCGCTTTCGGTCATGCCTCCGAAGGGCGACAAACACGCCCCCACCATATAAATATCGTTGTAGGGGTTGTCTATTACGCGCAACAAACTCAGCAAATCGCGCACTTCCTTGGCGGAATAGCCTTCGGCTTTGAAATTGGCAACTACGGGTATGTTGGCGGCGACGAGCGCGTTGTAAATATCCACGGCGCGCTGCGTAAGCGACCGCATAAGTATAACGATATCGCCGTAACCTATGCTGTGCATTTCGCCGTTTTTGTCGCGATATTTCATTCCCACATACTTGCGTATGCGTTGCGCTACCACGTCGCACTGTTTTACGCCCGATTGTCCTTGGGTATCGGCGGCAATATCGTAAATTTCGGATATTTCGCTTTCTTCATTTTCGGCGGCAAGCACCAGATCCACCGTTACGGACGCGCCCTTCAATACGGGTTGCGCATTGCCCTGCAATTGCGCGCGTTTGTAATCGACTTTGCCGAATTCGGGGGTCATTATCAAGTTGAATACCGCGTTTACAAAGTCGAGTATGTGCTTGTTACTGCGGAAATTGTCGTTAAGTTCTTCCAATTGCCCGTCGGCGGAAGTTTTGTAGGCGTTGTATTTGTCCACAAAAATCGACGGTTCGCACCCGCGGAACCCGTAAATGGACTGTTTGACGTCCCCAACCATAAACAAATTGTCCTTGTCGGCAAGGGCGGAAACGATCGCTTCCTGAACGGGGTTTGTGTCCTGATATTCGTCCACAAATATCCACTTGTATCGGCTTTTTATGTCGCGCAGGGTGGCTTCGTCTCGCAAAAGTTGCAACGCAAGGTGTTCCAAATCGTTGAAGTCCACGCCGCCGCGCTGTTTTTTTGCGGCAAAAAACGCTTTGTCGAACTCGCCGATAATTTCCGCCAATTTGTCGGTGTAGCGCAGCGCGCTTGCCGTTTCGGCAAACATTTCGTCAAGTTGGCGTCCGCGGCACAAGTCGGCGTATTTATTGACGTAATCCGTCCACTCCTTGCGCATATCTCGGTAATTTTGCCGTATGTTGCTCTCGATCTCGCCAAGCGTTACCCTGGAACTTTTGCGCGGGAGACTTTCCCACGCGGCGGTAACTATGCCGTTAACGGCATTTTGCAGATCCGTCAGATCTATTTGCCGCAGGTTATTCGCGGTTTTAGCAAATACGTCCTTGTATGCCAGGTTTTCTTCGTCCGCGCGGTTGTACAAGCCGTCGAGATTGCGCAAATAATAGTTTACCGACTGCGCGATATCCGACAAGATCGTTTTGTATATGCCGCCGTCGGGCGTGATATTGGCAAATTCGGCGCGGCGAGAGGCATACCACCCGTCGAAATCGTCCAAACAGCGCGAAAAGTCGTACAGTTTGAGCAATGTGTTCCTGAAATTGTCCTCCTGCCTGTGCGAAGAAAAAATTTTGTAAACGCGACGGAATTCGTCGTCCTTTTTGCCGAAATATTGCGCAAATACGTCGTCCAACGCGTTGGCGCGCAACGTGGCTACGGTCATATCGTCCAGCACGGAAAAGGACGGATCGAGATCCACAACGTAAAAATAGTTGCGCAACAAATCGCTGCAAAAGGAGTGTAACGTGCATATCGCGGCGTTGTCCAATTGCTCCAACTGCTCGGCAATGCGGGGGTCGTCGGTTTTTTCCGAAAGTTTAAGCGCCAAGCGGCTCTTCATTTCGGCGGCGGCAAGGTTGGTAAAAGTTACCACCACCAAGTCCGACACGTCCACGCCGTGTTGGATCATAGAAACGATGCGCTCTATCATTACCGTAGTTTTGCCTGTGCCTGCCGACGCGGAAACCAACATATTTTTTCCGCGAAAATCTATTACGTTTTGTTGATTTGGGGTAAAGTTTCCGTGTTCGCTCATTTGTCCACCGTTTTGTCAATAGTCTGACTTGTTATTTTGCCCTTTACTTGGCGCGGCTCGTAGGTAAATACGTCGTCGAAATCGCACACGTCCTTGTAATCGCAATATTTACACGCTCCGTCGTACGGACGCACCGCGGCGTAGCCGTCGTTCATCAAATCGCCTGCGCGAGCGATCAGCCTGAACGCGTACTCGGTTTGATTGGCAAACTGCTCGTCCGAAAGCAACTTGTTGCCCGTGCGGTTGAGAGTGCCGTCGTTGTTTAGTTTCAATCCGAGTTTTACGCTTTTGCCGTAGCGCAAGTCGGTATCCAGCGCGCATGCTACGTCGGGATCGTTTAGCGTGCGCCCGTTGTAAAAATATACGCTGTCCTTGTTGACGTCGGTAAAATTGTCGTGCATATTAAAGTAGTAAAAGCCAGCAGGCAACGTGCCGTAATGCTGTTGTACCGCCCTTACATATACGGGCAATTGCATTTTGTGCCCTATATACAGGTCTTTTTCCGAATACGCCGCCGCCGAAGCGCCGCTTTTGTAATCGATGACGATAAAACGCCCGTCCTTTACGTCAACGCGGTCTATTTTGCCCACCAGCGAAAAACTGCCGCCGCCGAAAGTTACCACAACGGGCGGAAGGGGCGCGTTTTCGCCGAATTCGAGTTCCGTTGCAAGGTTGACGAACTCCGACTTGTACAATTGGTGCTTTACCACGTTGCACATTCGCTTGCTTTCGGCGCGCAATTGGTCGAGTATGCCCGCCATTTTTACGTCGTTGCGCAATCCGCGGTAAAAATCGCCGTCCAACGCCTCTTCGAAATACTTGTCCGCCTTGATAACGGTGGTTGCGTCGGGCTCGTCGGGGACGATGTCGCGCACATAACGCTCCAACACCGCGTGCAATATATTGCCCAAGTCCGCCGCCTGCAATTGCGCAATGGGGCGGGGTTTTACGTTGAGACCGTACTGCAAGTAAAAGCGATACGGACATTTGTAAAAATCCGTAAGTTGGCTTACGCTTGTGCTGGAATTTTTAAGATACAGTTCGCCGCCGCGGCACACGCGTAGTTTTTTGCCGTCCTTGTCAAACGCAAAACGTCCTATTTCGTCGGCGTAGCGCGCGCTGAGCAGGCGATAAGCCGCCATATTTACGGGTTGATGGTCGCGCAGTCGGCGCGTATTGTACACAACGCGCTCTATTGCCTGTTTACTCGTATATACGTCGTCATCGCATTCGCACAGCGGCAGCGGCGTTACGCCCTTATCGGAAAACAGTTGGCGCAATTCCGCCACAAATGGCGACGGAAGCAAACTGTCGGAGCCGTCCGCTGTGGCATACGAAACGTACAGTTTGGTCGCGGGCTCCAACAGCAATTGGAACAAACTGAACTTTTCGCGGCGATTTTCGGTAAGTATTTGCGGCTCTACGTTGATGCCCGCGCTGACCATATCCTTTATGTTGCGGTCGGAAAGCAACTTGCAGTCGCTTTTTACAATGGGCATAGCGCCGTAATTTGCGCCCAAAAGAGCCAAAAATTTTATGTCATGCTTGCGCGCCTTTGCCATGTTGGCAAATATCACGCAATCGCTGTACACAGGCAACACGGAAATTTTTACCGCGGAAATGCCCGTCAACAGCATTTTGATAAATTCGTCCAACTGAACGTACCTGTTGCCCAACACCTGTTCCGCCTGCAAAAGCACTTTTTCAAACTTTTCGGCTACCTGACGCGTAACTTTCGCTTCGAATTCCAAGCCTTGGGCGCTTTGCATATCGGCAAAAACCGCGTTGCGCGTATTAAGGTCTGCAACGGTTACAAGTTGCCGCACGATATTTACGTATTGCGCAACGGTTGCCGAAGCGGGCGCTTGCACGGCGGAATAAAGCGCGTTGAACCGTGCGCGAAATTTGTCCGCCTGCCCGAAATACGGCATATCCGTGCCCAAAGTAAATGCGTTGTACTTGTACGAAACGTTGTATTTCAAACAATAGTTTTCAAATAAAAACACGTCGTCGTTTTGCCGCAGGTCGCCGTCGAAATTGCCGCAAAACAGATAATTTTTTACAAACGGCAACACGTAATTCAACTTGCCGTTATATTTGCACAGCGTAAGATAATCCACAACGAACCTTGCGTACGGGTGGTCCGACAGCGCAAACTGCCTGTCGCAAAAATATGGAATGTCAAATCGGTCGAAAACGGCGCTTACCGCGTTGGTGTACTTGGCGACGTCGCTTGCCACAACGTAAATATCCTTATATCTGCCCCCTTGTCGCACATACCGCTGAATTTTGCACGCCAATGCGTACACTTCGTTGTGGCGGGTGGTGCCTTCGAATATTTCGACGCGTCCGTTTGCCGCAATTGCGCTTTTTTTGCCGTAGCGGTACAAGTTGCGCCCGATATGCTCGGCATAGCGGTCGGCGTAGTGTTCGCCGCAGACAATTTGCGGGATTATTCCGTTGCGACGGCACAGCGCCGAAACGCCGTTGTAAATGTCGTCGAGATACAAATTTTTATCACGTATGTCCGCACCCGCGCAACAAGCCACCGTAACGGCGGACGCGTGCAACATCAATTGCTCCACAACGGCGAGTTCCTGCGCGGAAAAATTGTCGAAGTCGTACAAATAATAACAATTGTCGCGCGCGGCGTCGGTATTGGCAAGGCAGTCGCACAACAATTCCATCTTGTCGGCGGAATCGACAAACCGACCTTCGGTAAAATCGCAATACGCTTGGTACAGCAACGCGATATCGTGTACTTTGCCCGTTACTCCCTGCGGCAGTTGCGCGTTGTACAGCATTTGCGGAGTTATTTTGCAATACTTCATCATGCTGATGGTTTCGTACGCGCTTTCGACAAATCCCGGCGTATCTACGCCTTTTACAAAGCAGGTAAGGTTGTCGCGGTTGTCCTTGATAATGCAGTTGAGCGCCATTATGCCCGCCTGTTTGGACAGGTAGTCGTATTTGGGCAGCAGATCCGCCGCCAACCTGCGGAAAGTTTTTACCTGAATGTTAAAACTGCCGCCCACCGCTTGCAGTAACGCGCGCTCCGCTTCCAAAGACGCACGATCGGGAACGATTACCGTATGCGATACGGCAAGGTTGCTTTTGTCTGTTTTGGCAAGACGGCTGTTGATATACCGCGCGGCGTCCGCCATGCTGTTTGTTTTGTAAATTGTTATCATTGGGGGCACTGTCTCTCAAATAAATTTACGCAAAGTGTTGTTGCGATCGTTTAATATTATAGCATTTATTGTAATTCTTTGCAATATTGTGCGTGCGCGCAATACAATATTGTTCGTTTGCGGTATATATTCGTCGCAAATTAACAATAACGCTTGGCAACGCGCCCCGTTTTGTGGTATACTGTTTAGTACAGTACGCGCAAGTTGCGCCGCCAAGTGCCAAAAGGCGCTTGTGTTGCCGCATTTGCATAAAACAATTTTATCGGAGAATTTATGAAAAACAAATCGATTGCCGCAATAATATTGCTGCTTGTAATTACCGCAACGTTGCTGGTTGCTTGCAACAACACGCCCGTAACCGGCTTTATTGCGCGTTTTGACAAAAACGAACACTACGAATTTAACATCTCGTTGGCGGATTTCAACAATAATTTGAACGATAACGAGTTGTTTGCACATTACGGTACGGACGATGACCCGTATTACAAGGATCTTGCCATAAGCAACGCCGAAAATTATTCTCTGCGCAATGCCGACGAAGTGCGTCCGACACGCGTAGGCGGCACATATACGGTGGATTTCGCAATGAATGAGGGCAGACAATACGGCACGCTTACCACCAAACAGGTTTTGTACGTTCAATACGCGCGCAAAGGCAACGGTATTATCGTCGATCCCGTTGCGGAAACGCCCGACGTGTTGGATTGTTTGGACAAACTTGACAAATTTGTCGTAACGGGCGACGACGACCCGCTTAAATCCGACGCCGACCACGTTACGTTAAAAAGCACAACCGACACTTCCGTCGGCTTCTATTTGACGGATTCGTTTAAGCCGCAGGAATCGTCCACGAAAGTAAACGGTTTTTATGTAGGCAAAACCTTCCGGGGGGCTTCCGAGTACCAAGTGTCGACGGCGTACAATTGGGAAGGCAAGCGTCCCGTTGCAACGGTTACGCTTACAAGCGACGGCAACACCCAAGAACAAAGTTACACTTTGCCGTCTGCCGGTCAGGTAAGAATTATCGACTCCAATCAGATGCTTGCGTATGTGCGCTGTTTTGACAAGAGTTCCGCAAGTTTTCAGGACAGTCCGTCGGCATACGTGTTTAACCCCTATACGGGCAAAACGCACGTACTGCGCTTTACCTACGCGTACAAATTTAATGTAATTCTTACGCGCGGCGAAGAAACCAAACGCACGCAACTCAGCGCTGTGGGCACGGCATTGGACGGCAACCCGTTGCTTATGCAATTCAACTTGCCCAAATGGCTGTCCGACAACGACCTGGATACGACAATTGTGGGGGCAGGTTCGGAAACTTATCCCAAATACACAACGGTGCGCTTCCGTTCGGGATATCTGTCGTACGAACTGAGCGATTACGACGAAGAAATCTGGAAAGCGCTGGATCAACCGCCTGCCGAAGAAAACCAATAAGCCACAACCAAAGGTCTCCGCAAGGAGACCTTTTTTACGCGCGACGAATTATACTATCAAGCGCAACACCCCAAGAAAAAAGTCTATATAAATCTTCGGCATAATGATAGTTGGAACAGAGCAATTACACGCAAGGCGATTTATATGAACTACCGATATCTTACCAAATAAGAGCGTTGTTGTATACGAGAACTTTACAAAAACGGTAAATCTTTCAGAGAAATTACTGTTTTGGCAGGCGGAAACGTCCGTACAACCGGTAGGGAGATTAAAGCGCGACCCAAAGGCATAAAAAAGGAAGCAACCGCATTGTTGCTTCCTTTATGATTTTTACGCAAAGTTTTACTTTTTATCGTCGTCGGACGGTTTGTCGGAGCATTCGCTTGCGGCGTCGGGTTCGTCCGATTGCGCAGGCTCTCGGCTTGCCGTTTGCTCGGAAAGGTCCGTTGCCGTTGCGCTGCGTTTAGCCGCGCTGTTCGCTTGGCGTTCGCACTCGTCCATATACGCCGTAACTTCTTCGACGGACTTGCCTTGCATAAGCATATCCACTTCTTCGGTGTGTATGGTCTCTCTTTCGATAAGTACGCGCGCCATATTGTGCAAAACGTCCAATTTGGACGACAATATTTCGGTTGCGCGTTTGTGGCAACTTTCCACAATAGAACGCACTTCTTCATCAATTATGTTGGCAATTTCTTCGGAGTAGCCCTTTTCCTTTTCGTAGTTGCGGCCGACGAATATTTCGCCGTCGTTGCCGTAAAATACCGGTCCGATACGGTCGCTCATACCCCATTCGGTTACCATGCTGTGCGCCTTTTCGGTAAGCGATTTTATGTCGCCGCTGGCGCCGCTGCTGATGTTTTGAATTATCAATTCTTCCGCAACGCGGCCGCCCAACGTCATGGTTATTTCGTCCAACAGTTGCTGTTTTGTAACGTGGTTGTTGTCGTTTTCGGGGCGAGTCATTGTGTAACCTGCCGCCATACCGCGCGGAATAATGGTAACTTCGTGGACGGGGTCGCAATATTTAAGACTGCACGCCAATATTGCATGGCCCGATTCGTGGTAAGCGGTAATACGCTTGTCGGGTTCGGTTACCAAACGCGACTTCTTTTGCGGACCCATTACCACTTTGTTTATGCCTTCGTTGATGTCCGCCATATTTATTACGCGTCTGCCGTCGCGCACCGCCAATATTGCCGCTTCGTTAAGCAAATTTTCCAAATCGGCGCCCGTAAAGCCCGCCGTAATGCGCGCTATCGTACGGAAGTTGACGTCCGAACCGATGGGTTTTTTGCGCGCGTGTACTTTAAGGATCGCCTCTCTGCCGCGAACGTCGGGGCGGTTTACGTAAATTTGTCTGTCAAAGCGTCCCGGGCGCAACAATGCGGGGTCCAAAATGTCCGCACGGTTGGTTGCCGCCATTACGATAATGTTGGTGCTGGTTTCAAAACCGTCCATTTCCACCAACAATTGGTTAAGGGTTTGTTCGCGTTCGTCGTGTCCGCCGCCCAAACCTGCGCCGCGCTGACGGCCTACCGCGTCTATTTCGTCGATGAAGATAATGCAAGGCATATTCTTTTTGGCTTGGTCAAACAAGTCTCTTACGCGGCTTGCGCCCACGCCAACAAACATTTCGACGAAATCCGAGCCGCTCATCGAAAAGAACGGCACGCCCGCTTCGCCCGCAACGGCTTTTGCAAACAAAGTTTTACCCGTTCCCGGGGGACCTACGAGCAGCACGCCCTTGGGAATACGCGCCCCCACTTCGCTAAAACGCTTGGGCGCCTTCAAAAAGTCGATTATTTCCTGCAACTCTTCCTTTTCTTCTTCCGCGCCCGCAACATCGGTAAAGCGCACCTTCATATTTTGAACGACGCGCGCTTTGCTACGGCTGAAATCGATATTTTGATTGTTTTGACGCGCAATTTGTCTGAACATAATTACGCCCATAACAATAAGCAGACCTATCCACAATAGCGGAAATACGTAATCGCGCCAACTTCTTGCGTTTGGGTCTACAACCTGGTAGTTGCTTTGCCCGCGGCTGTCGGTTTTATTCAACATGCAATCGGGGTGATTGGCAAGGTAATCGTTTACAAACCGGCTGAAACTTTCTCTGTCTACAAGTACAAACGTTTCGCTCATGCCGGCGTTTTTATCGTCCTTTCTTACGCCTACAACTTTGTAAATACTTATTGTAACTTTGCTGTATACGTCATTTTCCAGATTTTTCCTAAATTCCGCTTCGGTAATTTGATGCGCGTTGTTACTCAAAAATGTCCACAACAACACAAACAGCAAAATAAGTACAACCAAGCCAATAATAAAATATATAATTCCTCTGCGCTTGTTCTGTTCCAATGTTTTTCTCCTTTCAGACGCCGACGGCAAAATTGCGCTTAGCCTACGTGCAAGCGGCAGACCGTCCGCGCCGATGTTTTAATGCAAATTTTTACTTATACAGTATAACACAAGATATAACGCTTTGTCAAACCGTTATATGCGCGCCGCGTCTTTTAGTATTTGTATTTGAAAGCGTTTTATTTTACGACGGTACAAATAGTCGCAAAACAGCCTTTGCGTACGATTATATACGCCAACGCTTTAACTTTTCTTAAACGTTTTGGCATATCGTCAGCCCGCTACATTGGCAGACTTGCTTGCGGCAAGGATCGCTTCGGCAATAAATTCCGCCGTTTGCGCAACAAGGCGGTTTTTTGCGGGGTTAAGATCGTCGTAAAAGTCTTTCATATTTTTGTCCGACACGATGCCCACAATGCCCATATCGCCGATTTGCGGCAATTTTTTGTCCGTTGCCGCCCCGGGCGCTATTCCGCCCGTACTGATTTGAATTTTACCTATCTGTTCGGGCGTGCCTACGGCGGCGTCGATGACCACAATTGCGCTATTGGGGTGCAGTTTTCGAATAAATTTGTAACAGTAACACAAATTTTCCGCCGTAATGTTTTGTTTGCACAAACCGTACACAAATATCGGCGTCGACAGGTTTTCGTTGAGCAGCGTGCCTACGCGCGGACCGAGACTGTCGGACGAAACTTTTTCGGTGCCGATACACATATACACGGGACGTGCGGCACTTGTCGGGTTGCCGTCCTTGATGGCTTGCGCCAACCGTTGCTTGTCCTGCGGGTTGTAAATACTTAG
Organism: uncultured Clostridia bacterium; assembly: GCA_947629985.1. Classification (GTDB taxonomy): domain Bacteria; phylum Bacillota; class Clostridia; order Christensenellales; family CAG-314; genus Fimimonas. The sequence goes on from CANRFV010000002.1 coordinate 163,463, forward strand.
TTCGATCATATACGCTCCTTAATGTTTTTGTTAGTGTTGACAGTGTGCAACGGTTTTATTAGCAGGTTTATGCGACTTTTTCGCGGAGACTGCAAAATTTTGTCGAAAGAACTTTGGCGCGCTCGGCGACAGCGTTATACGGCGCCGCGTTGTTCATTTTTGACTTTGTTCGTAATTTTGTCGTTATGCGGGGCATTGCGAGCGGCAAATTTGCCGATCGCGCACGCGCGCGTTTTGACAAGCCAACAAATAAATGTATAATTGCCGTAAATTTACTTGCTACTATAAGGTCTGTATGTATGCTGTTTGTCCGGACAGATTAAGCGCCCGCGCTTATGGCGACACAATTTATTTCGATTTGCACAAAATTACTTATATCAATTATCCGACCGAGTGTCGCCGAATCTTGCTCGAATTTGCTTGACGGTACACGCACAAAGCACAAGACAATTATTGTTTGATAAATAAATATTTTTAATAATTGTTCATTTTTGCTTTGCGCCACAATCCAAAAACACAGTTTATATAGCAATTTGGCTCCCAAAGTGCCCAATGGCGATCTGCTCACAATTGACTTGCTTGCTACTTTCGGCGACGGAACTCGTCGCTCATCTAACCTTTTCAAACAAGCAAATTCGGGCAAAGTCATCGACGGCAAACTAATCGATAAGCTGTCAAAGAAGTTCCTTTAACAACATTCCCTACGCACTCAATGGCCGAACACGGCTTAATTCTACCGCGATCCACCGACCGAAACAGACTTGCAAGTCCCGTGCGTTTTGCAATGCGCGGGCGATTAACACGCCAAGAGTCAGCGTTTGCAATCTTGCGCCGTCGAGTATTAGTACAAAATCGACAAGACGTCGTTTGGCTATCACACGAGTCGGACAATATTCCGCACACCAAAAAACACGATCCGCCGCAAAAAATACCGCATATCCTTTTGCGCCGTTCATTCAACGAACGCGCATTAGCGAACATTTAGGCCGACAGTATGACATTGCGCAAATGCCAAAATGTCGTTGCGCCGAGTTTGCGCTTACAACGCACAAATCATTTCGCATATTAACGCTGTATACAGCAACGCTCCGAGATACAATATAACTATGCATAATACGATACCGCGCCTGAACGCAGCGGCGCTTTTCGCGCCATACAGCACAAACGCAAATTCCCAACAATTTGCTTCAAAAAGTATAAAACACATAAACAATGTTCCACGTGAAACATTTTGCTGAGCGCATGGACAATATACCGTGAACGGAAACTAATTTGTCGCAAAACGCGGCAGATAATGATCCGTTAAGTCGGTTTTGTTTCACGTGAAACAAATTACCCGACATATGCATAGTATTGACCACAATAAAGCCTGCGCTTTATGATGACTGCAACACTTTGACAAAACGGCAGATTGTCGTTGAAATATGCCGCGAAACTCAGGCGCAACAAAAAAACACGCGTTAAGACCGACGAGCAGGATAACCTATACGCATACAACGAAATGTTTCACGTGAAACATACGAAAACCACTTTGCCGACCGTTGCAGGCAAAATCGCAGTTTTTTACAAAAAAGTCTAAACCGGCCCCAAACGACGGCGCGGCGTTTAATCCGATACCGATAGGACCCCGAGAGATTCAAACAAGAAAACAAAAAAAACGCGCTACAAATAATAAGCCACGATTAAGCGGCAAGCTGTTTCACGTGAAACAAATTTGCGCCCGAAATGCCCTATGACAATAGAAAAAATCGAAAAAGGCAATAAAATTGCCTTGCGCCACAGTAAAAATGTGCATATCTACCCATTATTTGCCGTCTTTGGTCGTTCACGCGCGTATCGAAACACGTTCGAAACACACAAAAACGGCGGCGAAACACTAGACACAAGTAATTCTGCAACAATTCAACAACGAAAACACAAAATGCGCGAACAACGACTTACTGCAAGGTATTTCGAACAACATTTTAGCAAACTGCATAAAAACCGCAAGAATCATATGCGCCTAAACTAATTATTAGATATAATACCAATTTAACTAGCGATTACGACAAATTCTTATAAGCAATCCATACGGCAGAAGCGTATAATCGGTTTTAATGCGAAAACGATTTGTTTCACGTGAAACATCAAGAAATTTATACGCATTCGGCAATGTTTTTACTATAAAGAGCAACAAAGCCGTCAATAAATACTGCTTTATCGCGAGCGGCTTGCGCTGACTGTATGACTTACGACGACAAGCATACGAGATATAATTAACACTGCGAAATTCGCAGAGATTTATCGGAGAACAGGCAACAAACTGCGCCAACGCCAAATATATATCTAAAAACACACTGATTATAACTATATACATTTCCAAATTGCGGAATACCCCCTTGCAAAATAAGTATTGCAAGGCTGTTTCACGTGAAACAACAAAATTAGCATGCGCCGTAGCAAAACTGCTACGAAATTGCAAAATTTCAGTAATTTTTCGGCAATCAGGCAGATTATGTGCTGCGCTAACGGTCAAATATGCACTAAATAATACGGCGCAGACGCCCAAAATTGCCGAAAAGGCGGCTGTTATTGTAATAAATATTGTTATCATACAAATATCATAAACCGGTAAAAAGTCGTCTAACTCGGGCAAAATATTGTCAAAATTGAGACAAAACCAACCAATATTTTATCTTTATGCATTATGAAACGCATAGTTACTACAAATTTTTGTGCATGTAAAACACGAAAAATTCAATTTAGTAATGCTGCAATAAAGAAAAATTTGTCTCGAAACAGCAGATTCGGCATTGTAAGTTTAAATCAAAAAACCGAATTTATGTGCCGCAAATCAAGCAACTTGTCCCGACGTAAATATACAACCATTAAATCTAATGCTCCGAGATAAAATCATAAAAAAACGCGCATCGGCGGATTGTATAGCAAGCAACTCAAATACTCGTGAAATGACCGACTGCGAATGTGATTATAGCAACTTGGCGGCAGACGAATACACAAAACGACAGCGGCAACGGACTAAGAACGACGAAACAAAAACCGAACTGACAAACATTGCCACACACAATTTTTCTCGAACTGATCGCGACGTTAAACGCGAACAATGTTCATTTTTAATAATAGTGAACACAAATAAGCGATATTTACATTTTTCAGACAGAGTTGTGTTTTTGTGGGTCGGAAATTTCCCCGCAAAATACAAAAAATTCTGTATAAACGCCTGTATCAACCAGGTTTTATAACATAATTATTCGCACACGAAAGCGTTCGCGTTTGCAAATACGCCGATTTTTGCCGTACAAAAAATAAAAATTATTTGTCGGCACAACTATAAAAAACGGCAACACACTTACATAATCGAACCAAACGGAATACCGATCAAATATAAAAATGCAAAATTGAAAAACTTTATAATAGCAACTTGAAAAAAATCATCAATGTACCTAACACTGTAACTAGACAGCAAAAGTGAATAAAGCAGGCGTGCCAAAAAATATTTAGAGATTTGCAACTAACCAATGACGCTACACACTCACGCACGCAAAAAGCAACAACTTTTGGCAACTCGATACAAAGCGCAGAAAGAACCGATGCCGTACCTAAAATATAATAAAAATTAAAATCGCTATCGGGGTTACAGTCCGCGAAAATTATTAACGTTGAAACTTGACAACAAAACGGGAAAAAGTAAACCCAAAGCAAAATCAAAAAAATACAATCAAAAACCATTTAAATTGTCTTTGATGTAAAACAGAGTCCGCAAAAGAAAAGGCCAAACAAAAATTCTTATTTTGTCCGGCACAGAGTCGGACAGACGCGCACGTGCGCTTTTGTCGCCAAAACAAGAAAACGTTGCGAGAAAAACTCGCAACGTACTTTAAAATACATTCGCAACACGCCCGCAACAAAAAGGCACGTACAAATTTACACACGGTTTGCACGCATGCACAAGCAACGGCAAAAATCAGCGCGGCTTTCGCCGCGACGCTACAACGCTGCGCTGCGCGCGCGATATCAAGCACTTACTTAACGCGCACGGTTGTAGCCCGCTATTCTTCGCGGCGGAACTTGTCGCTCATCCAATCTTCCACAAGCGAACAAATTCTGTCAAGGTCGTCGGCGGTAAAATAATCGATGTAAATGCGCCCCTTGTGTCCATTGCCGATAGCGGAAACCTTGGTTGCAAATGCGCGCTGCATATTGGAAATCAGGCTTACCAATTCGCGGCTTTCTTCGGCAATTGGCTTCGGTTTTGCAGGCCTGGGGTTAAGAAACTCGCGCACGGTCTTTTCCATTTCGCGCACGGTAAGTTGATTGTCGCAACCTTTAAGCGCCAATTTGTACTGCTGATCCTTGGGCACAACAACAAGCGTGCGCGCGTGTCCCGCCGAAAGTCTGCCCTGCTCAATCAAACTGATAACGTCGTCATTAAGGGTAAGCAAGCGCAACGTGTTTGCCACTGCCGAGCGGCTTTTGCCTATGCGGTCGGCGGCGACTTCCTGCGTCATATTGAATTCGGTCATAAGCGTTTTGATAGCGCGCGCGGCTTCGATGGGGCTGAGATCTTCGCGCTGCAAGTTTTCTATCAAACTTATTTCCTTTATTTGCTGCGGCGTATAATTACGAATTATCGCAGGTATGTCGGTTTTGCCCGCCAATTTGCTTGCGCGGAAACGACGTTCGCCGGCAATTATCATAAAACGCTTGCCGATCGGTGTAACAACGATAGGTTGAATTACCCCGTGCAGACGAATACTGTCCGCAAGTTCTTTAAGCGCGGCTTCGTCAAAATTTTTACGCGGTTGTTCGTAGTTGGGGTCGATATCCAACAGCGAAATACGCACAACGTTGTCGCCCGACGCGGTAACATTGTCCGCCGCGGGTTGCTTGTTTTGCGGTTGAGTCAATTCTTCGATATCGTTTAATCCCATAAGAGACGCAAAGCCTCTGCCCAATCCTTTGTTAGCCATTTAATTTCTCCTCTCTGTCCAAAAATTGTCCGGCAAGCGCCTGATATGCAACCGCGCCGCTGGAACGCGGAGCGTGCAACACAACGGGAATACCGAAACTCGGCGATTCCACCAATTTGATATTGCGCGGTACGGGCACTGTGTAAATTTTGTCGCCGAAATATTTGTAAATTTCCTGCGTTACTTGCTTGGAAATGGTTGTGCGCATATCGTACATTGTAAGAACAACGCCGTTGATAGTAATGGCGGAGTTTAGCCGTTGCTTTACTATCTTGATGGTATTCATCAGTTGGCTCAAACCTTCCAAAGCAAAAAATTCGCTCTGAATGGGTATTACAACGCTGTCGCATGCCACCAACGCGTTCAACGTAAGCAGTCCCAAACTTGGCGGACAATCCACAAAAATGTAGTCAAAACGCTCTTTAAGGTGCAAAATTGCACGCTTTAAGGCGCTTTCTCGTGCAGGAACGGTTACCAGATCCACTTCGGCGGCAGCCAAGTCGATGTTGCACGGAATAATCGACAAGTTGGGTATCACGGTAGGCAAAATTACCTGTTCTGCCGTACAGTCGCCCATAAGCATATCGTAACACGTCAGTTCAAGGCGGTTTTTTTCTATTCCGTAACCGCTTGTGGCATTACCTTGCGGATCGAAATCCAACAGCAAAACGTTTTTGCCCGCAATGGCAACGTAAGCAGCCAAATTTATTGCCGTAGTCGTCTTGCCGACGCCGCCTTTTTGGTTGGAAAATGCAATAATTTTACCCATAGCACCCTCACGCATATATTTTCAAACATATCATAACACAAATTGACAACTTTTTCAACAATAAATGCGTTTTTGTGAAACAAATTATGAAACATTTTGCGTTGCGCGGCGCGTTGCAAACAAAATAACGCACGTATAACAAACAAGTTGTCTTTTTGCTTGCAAAGTGGTACAATATGCGTGATATGACAAACACAATCGTGGCGCTGTCTACGGCGCGCGGACGTGCCGCCATTGCCGTAATTCGCATGAGCGGCGACGACGCAATAAGCATAGCAAAAAAATTTTTCAGCCCATTTCCCGCACAGCCGAATATGCTTAAAGTGGGCAAATTGCACACGCAATATTTCGACGAACAGGCAATGTGCGTGTATTTTAGGGCACCCCATTCCTATACGGGCGAAGATACGGTGGAATTTCACTGCCACGGCGGCACCGCCGTTTCGCAGGCTGTAATAGAACAGTGTCTGCTTTGCGGAGCGGTAATGGCGCAAAACGGCGAGTTCAGTAAGCGCGCATTCATCAACGGCAAACAAAACCTTACCAATGCCGAAGGAATAATAGAAATGATCGATGCAGAAACCGCGTCCGCAGCCAAAGCCGGAGCAAATTTGCTGGAAAACAAGTTGGGGTGCGAAATCGTGGCGTTGCAGGACAAATTGTTGGACGCAACCGCGTCCTGCGAAGCGGCGCTCGACTACCCCGAAGAGGACTTGGAGTTGCCGACGGTGCAAACCGTCAAACAAGTTTTGCAAGATACGCGCCGACAACTTAGCGCGCTCATTGCCACTTCCACTCTCGGCAAAGTTGCCAAATACGGCATCGACGTCGCCATTGTGGGCGCGCCCAATGTGGGAAAATCCAGCCTGCTAAACGCACTTCTCGGCTGCGACAGAGCGATAGTTTCGGATATACGCGGCACCACGCGCGATACTTTGAGCGAAAGCGTAAATTACCGCGACATCAAATTCAACTTTGTGGATACGGCAGGATTGCAAGACACCGCCGATCAAATCGAAGCGGAAGGAATAAAACGCGCGCGCAAAGCCGCCGACAGCGCAGACGTGGTTTTACACGTAACCGACGACCCCAACGACCGCTCGGTTTACCCAACAATCCGACCCCAGGTGCGCATTTACAACAAATGCGACCTATACGACAGCGCTCCGTGTTGCGTAGACAGCCTTGTTGTCTCGGCAAAAAGCGGCGACGTGGAAATAATAAAACAAACGCTTTACGATATGTTCAGCGCGGGCGAAATAGAAAACAGCGATCTGCTCATCACCAACGAACGTCATTTGTCTTGCTTGCAACGCGCAGAAAAGCAAACAGCACAAACGCTCGCCGATTGCGAAAGCGCAACTCTCGACGTTGTTGCGGACGGATTGAGACAAATTTGGAGTACGCTGGGCGAAATTACGGGAAGCAACGCCGGAGAGGACATAATAAACCGCATTTACAGCAAGTTTTGCCTGGGCAAATAGGCGGTTTCGGTTGCAATTTTGCGCAACATCGACGCTTTAACGTACGAAATTACGCATTTAAACAGTAAAAAGCGGCGTTTTCGGCAACACAATCCCCGCTGTCCGTTCCGTGTACTCGGCGCTATCGCAGATATATCATACTAAAATACGCGCATATATGATAGGTTTCACATACAACTCCGCCGTTGCCCTTATAAAATCGTCGGGCGGCAATTGCGCCTTGTAATCGGCAACTTACAAAACCGTTTGTTTTAGCGTAAACACCTACTCGACTTGCGCTTGGCGTAAGTACCGTTCGCCACGCCATCAAACAAACATCTGCGGTTACCAAACCGCGCAAAATATTTCGTTGGAGAAAAATACTTGAAAAATTTTGACGTAATCGTAATAGGCGCCGGACATGCCGGCTGCGAAGCGGCGCTTGCCGCGGCGCGTTTGGGTTGTAAAACCCTACTGTTTGCCACAAATTTGGATACGGTGGCTTTTTTGGCGTGCAATCCCAGCATCGGCGGCACCGCTAAGGGGCAAATAGTAAAGGAGATCGACGCATTGGGCGGAGAAATGGCTATAAACGCCGACAAAAGTCTGTTGCAAATGCGTATGCTTAACCGCGGCAAAGGTCCTGCGGTTTACTCTCCGCGCGCGCAAGTGGACAAAAACGCCTACCACGTCAATATGAAACAAACCATAGAAAACACCCCCAACCTGTATTTGCGACAGGCGGAAGCGACAAATATCGCAATTGACGGCGGTAACTTTACGGTAACCACCGCCGTAGGGCTGCAATATCGCGCGCAAGCGGTTGTTGTGTGCTGCGGAGTATATCTCAATTCCAAAACATTGGTAGGCGCCTGCGTGCGCGACAGCGGCCCAAACGGCTTTGCAAATGCCAAATCTCTTACCGACAGTTTGGTAAAACTCGGCTTTACCGTCAATCGCTTCAAAACGGGCACTCCCGCGCGCGTGCGACTGTCGTCCATCGACCTGAACAAAACCGTCGAACAGCCCGGCGAAAACGTGCGTCCGTTTTCGTATATGACCGAACAAGCGCCATGCACAAAACGCAGTTGCTATCTTACGTATTCCACCCCGGAAACCAAGCGCATAATACTCGAAAATAAACATCTTGCTCCCATTTACAACGGTTCGATCAACGGGGTGGGGCCGCGTTATTGTCCCAGCATAGAGGACAAAGTTGTGCGCTTTGCCGACAAAGAGCGGCATCAGATATTTTTGGAGCCGGAATCGGAAGACACGTGCGAATTTTACGTTCAGGGCGCGTCGTCGTCCATGCCGGCGGAAATTCAGGAACAAATATACCGCAGTATCGAAGGTTTGGAAAACGTCGATATTATGCGCGACGCTTACGCAATAGAGTACGACTGTATCGATTCCACGCAACTAAATGCGTCCCTGATGGCAAAACATATCCCGGGGTTGTTTTTTGCCGGGCAAATAAACGGCACCAGCGGCTACGAAGAGGCAGCGGGGCAAGGTATAGTTGCGGGTATCAACGCCGAAAGATACGTTCACGGCAAAACTCCCTTTACTTTGCGGCGAGACAACAGTTACATCGGCGTGCTTATCGACGACATTACCACAAAAGAAAACACCGAACCGTACCGTATGATGACAAGCCGTGCCGAATACCGCCTTATTTTGCGGCAGGACAACGCCGATTTGCGCCTTACCGAAACGGGCAGACAGTTGGGCTTGGTAGACGACGCCCGCTATAACAAATATTTACGCAAAAAACAACAGATCCAACTTGCCGAAAGTCAACTCAACACGGTAGTTTCGCCCAAGATATACGGCGAATTGTTCCGTCAAAAGGGCGAAAATGTGTCCGCGGCGGGGTTGACGTTGGACGAAATGCTGCGCCGCCCCAATATCTGCGCAAACGATCTGCGCGCGCTGGGATTTTGGACGGAAATAGACGACGACGCGCTGGAACAAGTGGAAATCAATTGCAAATATCGCGGATATATCGAAAAAGCGCAAGACGCAATAAATCAAGCCGCCAAGTCGGAAAACAAGTTGCTCCCCAAAGATATCGACTATATGTCTATCGACGGACTGCGCCTTGAAGCGCGGCAAAAACTAAACAAAATACGCCCGCAAAATCTCGGTCAAGCAAGCCGTATTTTGGGCGTTTCTCCCGCGGATATTCAAATACTCATCGTATATCTTGCACAAAATATCCACAATTAAATGTGTACAACTTACCGCCTTTAAGTGTACAAGTAACGGCTTTTAAGTGCAAAAATCAACAAAAAGATAGTATGAAAGACATAGTTATCCACATCGACGGCGAATTAAACGCCAAATTGCAGATATATTACGAATACCTGCTTGCCGAAAACGAAAAATACAACCTTACCGCCATTACCGACCGAGACGAAGTGTGGAACAAACACTTTGCCGACAGCATATCGGGTGCAGTTGCCATTCCGCAAAACGCCCGCGTGTGCGACATCGGTTGCGGCGCGGGTTTTCCGTCCGTTCCGCTTAAACTTGCGCGGGACGACATCGACATAACCCTTGTCGACAGCCTTGCCAAGCGTGTGGAATTTTGCAAAACGCTATGCGCCAAACTCGGCATAAGCGCAACATTCGTTCACTGCCGTGCGGAGGACTTTGCCAAAACTCACTCGCAGACATACGACGTAGCCGTTGCGCGCGCCGTAGCGCCGCTTAATATTTTGTTGGAATATACGGCGCAGATAGTAAAAATCGGCGGAATGATCGTCGCGTACAAAACCGACCTGTCCGAAGTACCCGCCGCCGAAAACGCCGCCCGCGTATTGGGGTTGCAGTTGGATATGCATTACGACTTTTCTCTTGCCGACGGCAGCAAGCGTGCCTTGCTTGTATATCGAAAAACCGCCCCCACCCCGTCAAAATACCCGCGCGGACAAAACAAACCGCGCAAAAATCCGCTGTAACGCAGACCGAACGCCGCAATTGTTCGGTCTGTTTTTTTTGTAACAAAACTGCGGTTATATAACAAAAAAAACGTCTGCGCAACACAATGGCGCAAACGCATGTAAAAAACCGAGTTCGCACAAGTACGTAACTCGGTAAAAATCAAACTTTTTATTTATTTAACGTCCGCCGCAAACTATGCGGTTATTTTCTGCGTTTTTTTTCACTGCGATACACAAAGTTGAGCGTTTTACGCGGAGCATTGGGCGTATTTAATATATCGCTGCTCTGCTTGGGGCTTATTACCACGTGGCGAGACGGTCCCTGACCTTCACTCTGTGTGGTTACGTATTTACTGTTTTGCAATGCCGTGTGAATAACGCGCCTTTCGTACGGATTCATCGGTTCGAGTTTTTCTTCTTTGCCCGTGCGCTTTACTTTAAGTTCCAAATTTCCCGCAAGGCGTTGCAGTATTTTTTCGCGCTTGCCACGGTAACCTTCGGCGTCCAAAGTAACGCGCTTAAACCCGTCTGTTTTGCCGTTGAGCAACAAACTGCACAAATATTGCAATGCGTCCAACGTTTCGCCGCGGTAACCTATTGCCTGCGCGGCGCCTTCGCCGGATATATTTATAAACAGCGTGTCGTCGCGTTCCGCCGTGCTTACAACAAAGTTTTCTATGCCCATTTTGGCAAGGACGTTTTCCAAAAAGTCCTTTATTTTTGCGGATTGCTCGCTTAACGGAGCCGATTGCTGTTGAGAAAGATCGGCAAGCGGCAACGTATCCTTTTTAACCTTTTTTCTCATTGTCTACCTCATATAACTTGCCTTGGACGAATTGTTTTTGCGATCGTCCTTGTCAAGTTTCTTTTCCACAAATTTTTCGACGGGCATGCGCAACGCAATGGTGGACAGTATGCTTATCGCATAGTTGGCAACCATATATATTGCAAATGCGCCCGTATACATAAATCCGAAAAATGCCATCATCAACGGCATAATTATCATCATTGTCTTGTTAGTTGCGGCTTGTTGCTGATTTTGCTGTACAATTTCGCCGTTGCGGTTTTTGCGTTCCAATCTTTGCGATACCCACATAGACAAAAACGACAAACCTATGGACATAAACGGCAATATCATCAAACCGTTCCATTTACCGTTGTCGCCGCGCTCGCCCGTTTTAAGCACTGCCTCGCGTATCGTATTGTAGTCTTGCTCGGCAGAGGCGCCGTACGCGTCCATATCAATTGTGTTTTTGAATTCCTTATATTCGGGCATTATCGTCGCCCAAGTGTCGGGTTGCCACACGTTTTGCATCCACAACCAACTTTCGTGGTTGTTTTTGTAATACTCCCGCACGGCTTCCAAACCTTTGTCTTGCGCGGCGTTTATTTGATCGGCTTTGTCTTTGAACTTTTCGCGCACTTCTGTTATGGCGGCAATACGCGCGGTGGATTTGGCGTATTCGCTGTCCTTGTCGTCTCCCAATGCCGCGTTGTACGCTTGGTCGTAAACCGCCTTCATTTCGCTGTCGGCGCAAACTTCTTGCGAAAACGTCGTGTAGTATTCGGCTACCAAATTTTGGTAATTGCGTATACTGCTGAAAGTGGAGTAATTGCGCAATCCGCCGAACATTACAAAGAATATTACCATAGATATGATCATCGGCAAACACGATGACATCATGGAAAATCCGGATTTTTTGTACAGTTTTTGTTTTTCTTCGTTGGCGCGCTGAGTATTTGCACCGTAGCGCTTGTCTATTCCTTCGAGAATGGGCTGCATGCGCTGCATTTTAAGCGCGCTTTTGCGTGCCGCATACCTTTGCCAAAAGTCCAACGGAAGCATTATTATCTTCAAAAATACGGTAAATACCACTACCGTCCAGCCGTAGGATTTGATCCAGGAGTGCATCCAACTGATCAACCTGCCTATTACGCCCAGATTCTCCTCGGAATATGTAAAGAAACCCACGCGTTGTTGGGCGCAACTTGTAAATACGGCAAGGCAAAGTACCGCCAGCAAAACAAGCAACAGTACATTTCTTACTTTTTTGTTCATTATATCTCCTAATAGCGTCAATATTATACGTGCCACTTTGCCGAACCTTTGAGATTTGTCGGCACAGGGTCAAAACCGCCCTTTCCCCAAGGCGCGCATCTGCACAACCGTTTAAGCGTTAGCCAACTGCCCTTTACAAACCCGAATGTCTTGTACGCTTCCATAGAGTACACCGAACAACTCGGAGTATAAATGCAACGTTTGCCGCCCTTCAATTTGGAAAACGTCGCTTTGTACAATTTGAGCAATGCAATTGCAATATATTTCATAATATCAGGTCCGCTTTGTGCAGCAACAAGTCAAAACTTTCGGTTATTTCCGCAAAAAGATAACTTTGGTTTTTGCGCGGAATAAAAATAATATTGTATCCGTCCTTTATTTGCGAGATCTTTGCGGCAACCGCCGCTTTCATCTGGCGGCGTATGCGATTGCGCATTACCGCTTTGCCGTACTTTTTGCTTACGGAAAACCCCACTTTGGTAACTTTGACGTTGCTCACGCAGTAAAGCATAACAAAATTTTTGTCGCTTACGCTTTGGGCGTGCTTGTACACGTAATTATATTGATAGTTTTTTTTTAGTCTGTTAATAGACTTCAAGCCGTTACCCTATTATGCGGAGAGTTGATGACGACCCTTGTTACGGCGTCTTGCAAGAGTTCTGCGGCCGCCCGTAGTCTTCATTCTTGCTCTGAATCCATGCACTTTGCTTCTTTGTCTCTTTTTGGGTTGGTAAGTTCTTTTCATTTTTGTCTCCTTAGGTTAAGCGCCTACGCGCATATAGTAAATTTACGGCGTTATCTGTCAACAAAGCATAGTCAACCACGATAACATACTATGGTATTGTAACAAATTAAATAAATTAAGTCAAGTGTTTATACAGACGGCAACGCGCCGCAATGCGCGCTTAGTTGTAATTAAAAGCAAATTTATGCCGAAACGCCGCCGCTTACGTCGTTTTTTTACAATCAATTGCCGCGCGCCGATAACAATGTAAATTGCGTTTTTTGCAAAATTCACTCCGTATGCAAATGCCGCCGAATTTACCGCAAATATTTTGTAAACGTAATTTCAACCGTAATATTGCTACCCCATTTACGCAAAACGCACGGTTTTTGCCGCTATGCCGGCGCGGCAGGGTCTCTTACCGCCTGCGATTGCGGAGACTGCCATAGTTGCCCTTTTGTAAAATAAAATTAGTCTTGCCGCTTTTGTAAACCTGTTAAAAATAGTTTTATTTGTAGATCTGCGGAATTTTTATCGAATCTGTTACCAATCGGTAAAAAGTTGGCTATTGACAACGCATTTTTTTGCCGTTATAATGATTATCGGTTAAAGTTGCCCGTTTACGCGGCAACAAATAATATAAAGGAGATTAGTTATGCCGATTCCTACCCCTCACATTTCCGCAAAAGCGGGCGATTTTGCGCCTACGGTGCTTATGCCGGGCGATCCTTTACGTTCCAAATTTATTGCCGAACATTATTTGACCGACGCCGTGTTGGTAAACAACGTGCGCGGCGTGCAAGGCTATACGGGCTACTACAACGGTAAAAAAGTGTCCGTAATGGCAAGCGGTATGGGTATACCGTCGATAGGTATTTACAGTTACGAACTGTTTAACTTTTACGGTGTGGAAAATATTATCCGCATCGGCTCGGCGGGCGCCATTCATCCCGATCTCAAATTGCGCGACCTTGTATTCGGTCAGGGCGCATGCACAAACAGCAATTATGCGCAACAATTTGGTATGCCGGGCACAATTGCGCCCATTGCAAGTTACGACCTGTTGGAAAAAGCCGTACAAACGGCAAAAAAACTCGGCTTTACTTACAAAGTGGGCAATATTCTTGCCAGCGATACCTTTTACGACGACGGCGCAGGCAGCGCTGTATGGGGCAAAATGGGCGTGCTTGCGGTAGAAATGGAAAGCGCGGCATTGTATCTGAACGCCGCTCGCGCAGGCAAAAAAGCGCTGTGCATTTGCACAATATCCGACCATTTGCTGACACACGAAGAACTTTCCAGCGAAGACAGACAAAATTCGTTCCGCGATATGATGCAACTTGCGTTGGAAATAGCATAACCGCTCGCATATTCCCTGCAAAAAGGCTTCACTTCGTATGCCGCAGGAGAGTAGAGCGCGCTCGTGCAATTGCATTCAAAACGGCTTCGCTTCGTGTGCCGCACCTTATTAGGTGCGGCACACTTGTTGCAGATTGTTTTGAATTGCAACAGCACTCGCGCTATAAAAAATAATATTTTGCGCGGCATACTTGTTGCAGATTGTTTTGCAGGGAACACACTCACTCCACGGGATTACAAGGTTGAGTTTAGTTAGGACTGCTTGTTGCGTGTATGCGCCAATGGCAAATTATTTTGCAGGGGATACGCTTGTTCTTAGGGTTTATAAGGTTGTATCTTAATTAAAAACTTGTTTGCTGATAGTATGAATGCAACAGCGCTCGCGCTATAAAAAATAATATTTTGTGCGGCACACTCGTTGCAGATTATTTTGCAGTGAACACACTCGCTCAGAGTGTTCGCTAACGCGAACAGTGATATTTACGCGCAAGCGCGTAAGTGAGATTCGCCTACGGCGAGTGTTATTTTTCCGCCGTTGGCGGAAAAGTGTTATTTTGCCTTGCGGCAAAGTTAAGGTTGACATTATTTGAAAATTATTATTGCCGAAAATTTGTTTTTTCGGCAATTATTTTTTTATTGCTTAAAATAGTTTCAAATAAACAGCGCCACAACTATTCGCGACAGCGAATAATCTCACTGTTTGCGCAGCAAACAATATCACTATTCGCGTTAGCGAATAATCTCACTTTTTCGCCGCAGGCGAAAAAATAACACTTTGCCGTTGGCAAGAATTGCCTTACAGCAAAATCTCGCTGCCGTCAGGCAAATATTCTTTTTTGAATATAAATTATTTCAAAACTCCTTGAAATTTTTATTTGTATATTGTATAATTATTGTAATATGGGTAAATGTGGCGCGCTTACGGCGCCGATACACAATTTGTCCACATGCCGCAAGGCGCAACTTCCGCAGTTTGTCCACACAGGTTATTATAGGCATAACACAACATTTTGTGTAAATTTGCCCGTAATATGTCAATATATTGATACTTCTGCGGCAAAACAGTAACTAATTCACATTTTCACACAGTCTAACACCAACACTACCTAAATAAAGTTTTTTTGGTTGTCTGTGTGCCGAACAACCCATCTAAGGAGAAAAGGTATGAAAATTATCGTAAACAGTCTTGATTTGAACGATGCCGTAGCCAAAGTGTCCAAAGCGTTGTCTGTAAAGGACGTCGCGCCCGTTTTGGAATGTATCAAAGTGGTTGCCGAGGACGACAAACTTACTTTGTACGCAACAGACAAGGATCTCGCCATAGAAAAAACTATCGGCGCCAACGTAATTGTTGGCGGGGCGTTTTTGGTTCCGGGCAGAGTTTTCGGCGACTATATTCGCAACATTGCTGAAAACGGCTGCGATATTTCGTTGGAAATGGAAGAAAACAATCGCTTGGTGGTAAGTTCAGCCAACAGCGAATGTAATATCGGCACGTTGGACGTGGAAGATTACCCCGAAATCGAGTCGATCGGCGGCAGCAGTTACTTTGCCGTGCAGGAAACCAACCTTAAAGAGTTGATCAACAACGTTATCTTTTCCGTTGCCACCGACGACAGCCGTCCGATGTTGAAGGGCGTATATTTTGAAGCAAAGGGGTACACTCTTTCGGCAGTGGCAACCGACGGTTACCGCTTTGCAATGAGCAAAAAGGTGCTGGAAGAACGCGTTGACGAACTTAGCGCAACAATACCGTCGCGCAGCTTGTCGGAACTTGCAAGATTGCTTAACGACAGCGAAAACGTACTTAAAGTGTTTATCGAAAACAACTATATGTTGGTATGTATGGAAAACACCAAGTTGTACACCCGTCTGCTTGCGGGGCAATACATCAAGTACGACAACATTGTTCCGAGAGAATTTTTGTCTACGTTGTTGGTAAACAAGGAAACTTTCGAACACGCGCTCAACACCGCGTCGATTATGTCTCGTAGCGAACGTAACAATTTGGTGGTAATGGATATCGAAGAATACAATATGAACATATCGTCCACCAGCCAATACGGAACCGCCAAGGAAAGCATTACGATAGCGCTTACGGGTAAGGATCTGCGCTGCGCTTACAACGCCAAATATATCAACGACTGCCTTAAAGTAATTTCCGCCGAAACCATCAAGTTGGAATTTGCTCAACACAACAGTTGCGTAATTACAGTAAAAGACAGCGACGAAGTTTTGTATTTCATTCTTCCGGTAAAGCAAATCGTTTAGTCGCTCGCGCGGTCGCGCTCAAAAAGGCTTCGCTTCGCGCACTGCGTGCGCTCGTTGCAGATTATTTTGCGGGGGATACACTCGCTCTGCGGGATTACAAGGTTGGGTTTAATTGGGACTGCTTGTTGCCTTTATGCGCTCGTTGCAGATTATTTTGAGTCGCGACACACTCGCTCCGCGTGAGAACAAGGTCGGACTTTAATTAAATGTCGCTCGTGCGGTCGCGCTCAAAAAGGATATCTCTCGCGTGTTCCCTGCAAAACGGCTTCACTTCGCGTGCCGCACCTTGTTAGGTGCTGCACGCTTGTTGCGGATTATTTTGCGGGGGATACGCTTGTTCTTAGGGTTTATAAGGTAGTATTTTAATTAAAAACCTGTTTGTTGATAGATTATAGTTGCAACAGCACTCGCGCTATAGTGTTGCTTGTAGGAATCCATGCAAGCAAGACTACCTTAGACTTTATTTAATTGATATAAATTGCTTTGCGATTTAATATCCGATAACAAACAATTGTAATGCCATACCTAACAATGTACAACTTTTTTGTGTCAAATGAAGTCAAAACAAACAAATTGAACGATTGCGGTTTTTATAAAGTAAAATTATAATTACAGTGTGAAGTGCGGCGTAATTTGTAAGTATACCGCGTTGCAACGTTTGTTAAATAGCGATATTTATGCGATTATACTTGAATAATTTTCAATATTTTGCTTATTTTATAATAAACACAAACAAATACAACTGAAAATTATAAAAATATTTATTTTTGTGCATAAAATTTATAAAATTTTCTATTTTTTAGCATTTGTATATTATAAAAAGCAAATCGTCGCTCGGAACGTAAATATTTGTGATTGCAACATTAAAAAACAAAATTGCACCCATGGTTACATATTATTCGGTTGTATTTTTTTTTGATTGCGCGATGATATGCAAGATTTTATAAATTAAAATTATAATTTTGTAAAGTGCAATATAATTTATAAATCTCAGTCTAAATTGCAAGACTCAATATAATTTGCAAAGCACAATATAATTTTGAAAAACACATTACAATTTTGTTAAGCGTAATAAAATTTGTAAATCTCAGTCTGATTTGTCGAACGCAATAAAATTTGTAAAGTGCAATATAATGCGAAAATCTCTGTTTAATTTGTAAAACTCAAAATAATTATGCAAAATGCTATTTATTTTTGCAAAGCGCAATATAATTCGGTAAATAATAAATTTGCAAAGGCAATATAATTTTGTAAAACTCAGTATAAATTTGTAAAATTCAAAATAATTTTCAAAATGCTATCTGATTTTGCAAAGCGCGATATAATTCGTTAAATAATAAATTTGCAAAACGCAAGTAATTTTGTGGAACGTAATAGTTTTGTAAAACGCTTTGCAAACGCGTAAGGCGAGAGTACATTCAAGTATTATCAAATTTTACTTTGCCGTAAATTGCCGTAAAATACGCGATCCCCGCCTTACGCGGGGATCTGTATCAATAACACCGTTGGCGCAATGCGCAAAATTGCATTGCACCGCGGGTATTATGGCAACGAAGTCTTGTTTAAGTCGGGTGGTAAGCAAGACCTGCGTTGGCGGTAATTAAGCCCTTTTGCCGTAAACGTCATTGGTATTACGCGCAGACAAAACGCTGTTTTGTTGCAATTGCGCGCAAAAATATTTTCATCGGCGGCAAAAGGGACGATTGCGGCGCAAATTTACGCCTGCGGTTGTGCGGGGCAGTATGTGCCCAGCGTTTCGAGATGCAGTTGTACGCAGCCTTTTTTCATTTTGCACAGCGGGCAAGTGTCCCACGGTTCGGTGCCTATCGCTTGATGTCCGCACGCCGAGCATGTCCACACAACGGGCGCGGGCTTTTTGAACAGCGTGCCTTCCTTCATTTGCGCGTACAGTTCGAGAAAAACTTTTTCGTGGAACGCTTCCACTTTGGCAGTAAGGTCAAACAGTTCGGCAATGTCGGTAAATCCTTCCTTGCGGGCAACTTTGGCATTGGCGATGTAAATGCGCGCTTCGCTGTGTTCGTCGTCGGCGGCAAAGCGCAGGTTGTTCAATATATCCCACTTTTCGCGGAAGGGAAATCCGCCCGCAATATCGATGTTTTTTATCGGCTTGTCGGACGCCTTTTGCAAGTATGTGTAAAACATTCGCGAATGGTTAAATTCCTGATAAGCAATGGTGTCCACAATTTCCGCCATTGTTTTGTAGCCTTCGTTGCGCATGCCGTATTCCACAAATTCGTAGCGCGTGCGCGCCTGAGTTTCGCTTGCGTAGGCTTTGGCAAGGTTGATGTAAGTTTGACTTTCGATCAGTTGCATTGATAATAATCTCCTTTTGGCAAAAGTATTGCCGCATTTGCGCGGTATTAAACGTTGTTTTTGTTGGTTTTTTGTGTGTTTTTGCGGCGTTTTTGCCGCTTTTTGTTTGTCCCAAAATCGCATTGACGGCGTTTGCGCCGCTTACTTGCGGATTGCGCCGACTTATAGTGATATTTGTTTGCCCCGAATTTATTTTTTAGCGGTAACCCAAGGGTAAAAAATTTGACAATTCGTTGTGGTTGTTATATTATTGATTTAATCGATATTATTAAAATACACAACAAATAAAGGGCGGTTTTCCGCCGCGGCAGGAACACTATGACAAAACAAAAATCCACATTTAAGCAACGCGCCAAGGATTTGTGGCATTATTTTACCACTTACGAAAAAATTTGGTTTTTCAGTATTTTGACGCTTGCAATAGTATTTGCATTTATTTTTCCCGAAACCGACGAGCCGACTTATACAGTAATGTTGAATAACTCCATGTACAACGGCGACGTTACGGGCAACTTCGACACGATCAGTTTTGAAGGCACAACCGACAGTTACGTAATTTGTTCGGTAACTATAACTACCGCCGACGGCAAAAAGCACGATTACGAAATGAGAGAAATAAACAAATTCGGCGAGTGGATGGTAGAGCCGGGCGACGACGAAGAGTCCGTAAACAGCCGCACGCTAAAACTCGGCGAGTACGACAAAGAGACCGATTCGGTGCAGCCTTTCAACTTCGAGATAAACAAAGATACGGTTATTTCGTTGGAATGTTATTACAACGGCGACGCGGACGACCCCGAACCGTTGGTTGTATCGCTTGTAAACGCTGCGGGCGACAAATTGTTGGACGGCGAGCGCCTTGTATTGAGCGAAAACGCGGACAACATCAAAGTAAATGGTTTTTTGGTAACGGCAGGCTGGATCACATTCCTGTACGTGATGGACGTGATACTCAACATTGCATGCGAACTGCTCATTTCCAAGCAGAGCAAATGGAACTTTATCGTATCGCTGGGCGTGGAAATAGTGGAAATTATTACCTGCATTGTGTGCGTGTACCGTTTTGCCACAATGGCGGTTACGCTGTTTTTCTGGATACCGTGCGACATAATAAGTTTTGTAATGTGGCACCGCCATCCGGACAAACAGCAGGAAGAACTTACCGTGGTAAAAAGACTTACCTGGTGGCAAGATATTATTTTGGTGGCGGCAATTGCGGTATGGACCGTGGGCGTGGGATATTTGCTTACATTGATCGAAGTGGACGGCGGAATATTTGCCACAAACATCACGTTAGAACGCATAGTTTGCTATCTGGACGCGGCGGCTTCCGCAGTGGGCATTGCCAACGGACTGCTTATTTTGTTCAGATACCGCGAGCAGTGGATCGCCTGGTACATTGTGGCAATTTTGGAAACGATAATCGACATATTGGCGCAACAGTGGATATTGCTTATACTTAAAGTCGGCTATCTTACCAACACCACGTACGGCTATATCAAGTGGACCAAGTACATACGCGATCACAAAAATTCCGACGGCGGCACATCGCCCGCTTCTACGTCCACACAAAACGCCGCTTGACGGTGCAAAACGGGTAATGGGGGCGGAAAAATAACGCAAAAGGCCGCATTTACGGCGTAAATTCCACACCATAACCGCAATATTTTGCCGCAGTTTATCGGTGTACTGCAAGCGTGCAAAGGGCGCGGCAAATAAAATATCGGCGGTTGCGCGGCGTTGTTGCGCGCACGGCAACGTACCGATCACTCGGCGTATTCGGCAGACGGCACGGGGCGCATTGTGTAGTTTTACGGTCGTATTCCGTTCCGCGCGCGGTAATACGCGCTTACGCGTTGCAATAGGTTATAGTGTGCGCTTGCCGCGCATTATTTGTAATTAAAAAAATCGTAGCGGAGAAAAATTGTTATGAAAGAATTGGAACAGGCAATATACAAGCGCAGATCTATGCGCAATTTTGACGAAAACAGACGTCTTACGGCTGCGGAGTTGCAGCAGGTAACGGACAAACTTCACTCTCTTACTCCGCTGTGTGCGGATATTGCGGTCGATTTCGAGATCGTTCCCTGCGCGCAAACCAACTGCAAGTTCAATGCGGAGTATTGCGTGCTGTGTTACAGCGAAAGCAAGCCGTTTTACCTTGAAAACATCGGTTATATGCTGGAACAGTGGGATCTGTATTGCGCGTTGCTTAATATAGGCGTGTGTTGGTACGGTATGGGCAAGGTAAAGCAGACCCAAAAGGACGGCAAAGTTTTTGTTATAATGCTGTGTTTCGGCAAAAGCAGCGTAAACGATTTTCGCCTTACCACCGAAGAATTCAACCGCAAGTCCGCCAAAGAGATATGGAACAACTCCACGTTGCCGCAGGTAGCCGAAATATGCCGCCTTGCGCCCAGCGCGGTAAACAGTCAGCCTTGGCGAGTAGAGCAGTTGGGCGACACCGTAAAGGTATATCGCAAGTTAAGCGACAATTTGCTGTTGGCGCGGCATCTGTTTAAGTATTTTAACAAAATAGATATCGGCATATTTTTGACTTATTTGGAAATAGGTTTGGAAAGCGTAGGTTCGGGCTACTTCCGCACTTTGCACCCCGACGTTTCCGGCGCGAAAAACGTGCTTACCGCAACGTACACGCTTACCCGATAATTGCAAAAAGCGGCGGTTTAACGTCAAAAACAGGCGTTTAACCGTACGATTGCGGTTGCCAAACAGCCGCAAAACGTGTATAATGTTTGTATGTTAAAAATCAACCAAATTTGGAAAAACATTTTGTTGGAAACCGAAACCAAAGTGTCCACTTTGGCATTCGATTTGTACGTAAACTCGTTACAGCCCGTGGGTATTTACCGCGACAGGCTTATTTTGCTGTCCGATACGCGCGCGCTTAAAAATATTGTAGACCACAATTACAAGGACGTACTTAAAAAATGCACAAACGCGGTTTTTCCGTCGATATTGGATATTGAGATCATTACGGAAGACGAACTGCCCAACGTGGGCAAAGTAGAGCAGGAAGTTGACATTCCCGTAAGCGCCAATTACGTAAACGATACGGAAGACAACGCCAACTTTGTATCTCAGTACACATTTGAAAACTTTGTCGTGGGCAAGTCCAACGAATACGCCCATGCCGTGGCGCGCGCCGTGGCGGAAAATCCCGGCAGCAAGTACAACCCCGTGTTTATTTGGGGAGGCGTCGGCTTGGGCAAAACGCACCTTATGCACGCAATAGGCAACAGTTTGCTGCGCAACTTTCCCGAAAAGAAAATAATGTACGTAACTTGCGACCAATTTGTAAACGAATTTATCGAATCGTTGCACGACACAACCAACGCCAACGCAATGAAGAACTTTCGCGCAAAGTACCGCAAATTGGACGTTTTGATGATGGACGACGTGCAATTTTTGGCAAATAAGGAAGGTACTCAGGAAGAAATGTTCCACACCTTTAACGAACTGTACCTTGCCGACAAGCAAATTATTTTAAGCAGCGACCGTCCTCCCAAGGAAATAAAAATAGAAGAGCGGTTAAAAACGCGTTTTGCTACGGGCGTAATTGCGGATATTCAGCCGCCCAATCTGGAAACGCGTATTGCCATTTTGCAAAAAAAGTGCAACGCCAAGGGTTACACGCTAAATATCAAGGTGTTGGGGCTCATCGCGGAAAAAATTACCAACAACATTCGAGAAATGGAAGGTATGCTCAACCGCATTATCAGTTATTCCACGCTGGTGGGCGGCGACCCCAACGACCTTAACATAGTAAACGACGCACTGCGCGATTACGCCGATTCTTCCAACGATATTATTACGATAGACCACATTGTAAACGCCACGTGCGAATATTTCCGCGTAAAGCGCGAGGACCTTATCGGCAAAAAGAAAAACAAGGAAATCGTCGTTCCGCGCCAAATTTGCATTTACTTGATATGCGACATTTTGGGACAAAGCGTTCCCCTTGTGTCGATAGGCGAATATTTCGGCGGGCGCGATCACACAACCGTAATGCACGCGCGCGACAAAATAAGCGAAGAATGTAAAAACAACGACGTAATTGCGGCGCAGGTAAAAGACATTCGCGACAAAATTTACAACAGATAACTTTCACAAAGGCGCAATACGCGCCTTTTTTATTTGCAAAGGGATTTTTTTACGGCGCGTACGCGCACAAGGCAGACAACAAATTGTTGCGTCGTGCAATACCACTGATAATAAGCAACAAAGCGTTAACAAAAAGCAACAAAACATTGATGTTTGTCAATAAATTATTGCCCGACAAAAGCGATGGTTGTGCGACAAAGGCATTATCGCTCCGATGTTTATTGTAGATTTTTTTAAGTAAATACGGCATATTGTAAGCAATAATTTATTGCCTTATGCAACAATTTGTTGATAAAAAGCAACAATATGTTGCCAACAATCAACAATTTGCTGATTTATATCAATGGTTCATTGACCACAGCCTGCAATATTTTGTTGCACCGTGCAACAGTTTGTTGACTAAATGTAATAATATGTTGACAAAAGTCAATAATACGTTTATTTATGTCAATAATTTATTGACTATATATGCGGCAAAGCGATATTGAAAAAAGCGACAAATTATCGATAACAATATTGGCGTACCCAAACAAAGTATTTGTAACTTGTGCGCCGCACAATGTGCGAAATAAAATATTTACAACAAGTTGACGCCAATACAACAGCGCAGTTGCACTTTATACGCAATCGAATATACGCTCTCGCTTCCGCGGCGCAATCAACCCGCGCGCAATAAAATATTGACCGCCAAGCAACAAATTGTTGACAGGGCGGTCGATAACATAATATTCGGTGCAAAGCAACAAAACATTGCTTTGCTATTTTAATTTTTGTTCAAAAGCAACATTTTGTTGCTTTTTTGCGCCTATTTTCGGCGGCAATCGCTTACGGTTTAGGCGCGCGTGAGATCAATTTTTGGATTTTTCCGACTGTATGTACTCTTCTATGCGCTTGTTACTGTCGGCAAAATATTTTTTGTACGCTTCGGTAAGCATTTTGTTATATTTTTGATGTTGTTCCTTGGCGGGTTTGGTAAAGGAATACGCGCCGTTTACGCGCCATTTTTCAAATATTCCCATTTTTAGCGCGCCCGTGGGGCACAAGTGCGCGCAACGCATGCACATAATGCACTTTCCGCCGAATTTTATTTTGTTTTTTGCTATTTTTATGTTGCCTGTTGGGCAGTTGTTTACGCATTTTAGGCAGTTTACGCAGGCGTCGCTTACTTTGTACGTTTTGCCCACCAAATGCGCGCCCCATTGTTCGCAGCGCATTACCCACGCCACAAATCCGCCGCAGGTAACCTTGGCAAGTTTGTGCGTTTTGCCGTCGATAATTTCGTTTACGTCAATGGGCACAAGTTGCTCGGCGGCGGACCACATTTTGTACGCCATTTCGTCGGAGTGGCGGAACATTATATTGTAGGGCATACAATAGCGGCGTTCGTAAACTACCCGTATGTTACGCCGTTTGAGTATTGCGTACAGTTTGGCGGAAGAAATGTTGTTTAGTTTAAGCGGCTCGCCCGACGTGCTGAAAACAAACGCCTTTTTGGGCGAAAGTTTGGGCAGTTGCTTGGCAAAAGATATCATTATGTGCGGCACGTTAAAGGCGTGTATCGGATAGCCGAATCCGATAATATCCGCTTGGTTCAGTTGTTTGGCAAGAGCGTCGGGTATGCTCTTTTGCGCAATGTATTCTTCTATGGAAATCGCTTCGGCGCTGTGCCCGAATTTTTCAAAACTTTCCACGTATTTGTTTGCCACTTTGCGGGTGTTTCCCGTCCCCGAAAAGTAACATATTATCACTCTCATTTTATCGTCTCGTATTTTGCGTTGAATTTTTCGTCGAAATAATAGTAGCGATTTTCGTCGCGGTCGTGGCTATCGTACCACACCTGCGCGTACAGTCGGTCGGTTTTGGCAAGCCTGTCCCAATCCCAACAGTAGTTTGTGTACGACGGGTTGAGCCAATGTCCGCACGCAACCGTGTAACCTTTTGCCGTAAATTGTTGCCCGTCGCTGTTTTGCCATTGCAGTTTGTCGTACACTCCGCCCGATTGAGACAGCAGTTTGCCGCCGTGCATTTCGGCAATTGCGGCAAGATCTTTGTGCGTAAGTTGCGCTTGCGGATCGTACCCCAAATTTACAAGCGGCGCGCTTGCACGCTGTTTAAGTTGCGTATAACTGTATGAGCGCAGACCTTCGCCCGTGCCGTCGCAGTCTTTAAGCAACACAAACTTGTTCCAACTTTTGCCTATGGCAAGATATTTGTCCGTTCCGCCGAAGTAGGCGTACATTTTGGCAACGTCGTTGTGTTTGTACCAATAGCGCGGGCTGTTGGGGCTTTTGAACAGGCGCATTATCGCCAGACGTTTAAGCCACCGTTTGGGTACCGCCTTGCCGGCTTTGAGTATGCCGTGCTGTTGCGCAAACTGTTTCCAAAAATCGGCAGTGCTTTGCTTTTGGTAACAAAACAGGTCGTTAAGCGCCGCGCTGTCGTAAAACCACACTCCGTGAAAGTTGCGCGTCGCGTTGAAATCGGGGTCGAAAAAGTCCTTTACCGATCCGCCGATAAGTTCAAAGCCGTCGTTAAGCACATCGTAGCCCGTAACGCAGTTTACCAAGCCGCCGCCGATATTAAAGCACCTGTTCCAAAAGCGCTTGTCAAGGCTGTCGTCGCCGACGTTGTTTGCCGCGCGTTCGGACATATCGCGTTTTATTATGTTGGCTATCAGCACGCCGCTGTCCTCGGCGGTTACCCATTCCAACGGCGCGTTGAAACAGGTGTGGAACATCAATCCGTCGTGCATATTGTCCGACAGCATATTGCTGTGCAATATTGCCGTTTGGCGCAGTACGGTTTTGTATTTAACGTCGCTTTCCAGCACGCGGAATTCGCCGCGCATTTTGGTAAGAGAATATATATCGAACGGGCTTATTACCAACGGGTCGCCTACGCGCGCCCACAAGTGTTTTTCGTTGCGGTTTCCGTACAACGCCACGGTGGATATGTGAATTAGCCGCGGCTGTACGGGCAGGCTTTCTATTGCCGATACCAACCTGTCTACGCCCATTTCGTTGCACTCTATGGCTTTTGACGGGTGCTGATCGCTGTGCGGCGGTATTACGGCTGCCATATTTACCACGTAGTCGGCGTTTTCCACCAGCGCCTTGCACGCGTCGGCGTCGGCAAGGTTGCCGTATACAAACTGTACGCGGTGCATTTGCCCCTTGCATATACGTTTTATTTCGCCTATACGCTTTTCTTTGCGGAAAACCAACAATTTAAGGCTGATGTCGGGCAGGCGAATAAGTTGTTTTACTGCCTGAACGCCCATATTGCCCGTTGCTCCCGTAAGCGCAATTATCATAATTTGCTCCTTTGTGTCGTCAAATCGGCATATTGCCCAATTATAATAACAACATTATAACGGTATTTGCCGTCAAAATCAACCCATTAAACGCTTTTTGCGACATTTTTTGCGCAAAACAGCCCCGTTTGCCCGCCACGTGCGCGCAAAATTAAAAAACGGCTTTTGTAAAAAGCCGTAGAAAATATCAATTGTATTCACTTGCGTCGCAATAACTCCAACCGGAATCGCCGTGTTTTCCCGAAGCGTCGACCGCCTTTACGCGAATAAAATCCGCGTTCAATTCGTCCGGGCATAGCCATTGGCAATTTTCAACGGTAAATTGCATTCCGTCCGCTTCAACAATGTAGTACGTGGCGTTTTTTACGGCATTCCAAGCAAACAAATTGCCCGCCTGCCGCCTTAGGTTGCTTACGTCGCTCAACCTGCTTGCCGTGTGCGTAAAGTTTACGCTCGGCACATCAAACAAGTCGTGGATGACGTAAATAAACGACGCCGATACAAAAGCAATAAACAATATCATTGCTGCCGTTTTAAGTGTTTTTATCGCCGACGCACATCGGTGTCTGTCCGTTTTTCCTTGTCCTTCCATATTTATTTCCTCCTGTTTTTGGGACAATATTTCTTGGCGCATTTGCGCCGAGATTACGTTTTTTTGCATTAAAAAAGGAGATACAACAGTATCTCCATCGCACATGCTTTTTCAATGCAACGCAATTTTAGCACAGCGCCCAATTGCGGTCAACTGTTTTTAACAACATTTTTTGCGGAAATTTTCGGGATATTTTTGCTTCCCGACCGCCGTTTTTGTTTGCCGCCGCGCGTCGGGGAAAGGAACATAGCGCCGACTTTTTGCCTTACGGTACAAATCTCAAATAAATGTCAATACCAATATACAAATGTGCCGAGCCTTGTACCCCCCCCCACGCAAAACGATATTAAACTCCGAAAACAGTTTGATAATTGCGCTTGTTACGATACAAATCAACTGTATGTTCTTTATTTTATTTTTTCAGGGAACATTGCAAGCAGTTTATCTGCACTATCGGTTGTTGTATGCAATGGACCGATATTCAGGTCGTATCTAAAATATATTTCGGCTTTTCGAGATGTGCTTACCGGTTGGTTCTTTTGCATTGCCGATGCTGTTGCCGCCGCTGTACCCCAAACCATTTCCGTCATCGCTATGCCCATTTTACTGGGTTTGCTAACGCTATATGATGGGTTTGAAGTTTCAACTACTTGAACAAAGATTATATCGTTTACAGATAGTGTTTTTATTTCAAAACTTTTTTGATCTTTAAGTGCAACTTCGTTGTCTTTTCTGCCTATTTCATAACTTTTGGCGTTATTGTCAAAAATTAACAACGAGCCTTTGCTGTAGGGTTTCCATTTGTCCAATTTTTTTTGAATGGCAAGGTACTGTTCGTTGTTTCTTACCGCATAAAGTTTATCGAAAAGTTCTTTTTGCTCCGGCAAACTCCACTTTTCGCGCGCTTTCAAATTCCTAACATCGTCCCACTCTTCAAATTGTATTGCATAGGGATACGCCTTGATATTCAATTGACAAATTTCTTCCATTTTCGCACAGTAAGACGCTATATTCGGCAGGTTTTTTCTTATGCAATTTTCTTTTAATGTCAGATATCGCTCACTGTTGAGTAATTCTGCATTTGCAACTTGATATTTATTATATTTTTCATATATTTCGTTGAGTTCATCTAAATCCTTATCATGTAACTCGGTCAAAGTTTTTTCCGTATCGCCCAAGCTGTCGCGTACCTTTGCAATTTTATCACGAAAAGGCTGGTATTTTTCGAAAGCAGCATAAAATTTTTCAAAAATCACACCCGTAATAGTCTGAAAATAAGAATACGCATCTGCGTCGCTTGCAAATTTTCCGGTCGTAGCGATTCTTTCGTTCTCACGCTCTTCCTTGTTTAGTATTGCCTTGGAAATAGCCATAAATAAACAAAATAGTATTCCAATCCCACCTAGTACGCCAATTACAATCATTAAAAATGTCATAATAACACTGCTCCTTTTCATTTGATTTATTATTTGGATGTATATAACGCTGGTAGTATTATATACTACTTTATACTACCCGTCAAGAGAAAATGCGATAAATGATATAATTTTAACAGATACTAAAAGTAGGTGAACCATGAAACCATTGAAAGAAAAAATAAGTATTACGATAGATTCCGATTTGCTGGAAAAGTTAAAAGACAAAGCGGAAAAGGACGATCGATCGCTTTCTCAGTTTATCAATCTTATTTTGCGCAAGTATCTTAAATCGCTTAATGATGACTGATCTTACATACAAAACATAAAGGAGCATAATAAAAGGAACGCACAAAATGCGTTCCTTTCTTGTGCGAACTCTATGTAAGTTCGTGTACCTAGTGGGGAGTACAAGGCTTGTCTCGAGCGTAGCGAGAGTAAGCAAAACGCAGTGGAGCGCTACGTTATTTCATTATCACGGCACGAGACGCCGGGCGGACAAGCCCAAAAGCGGCAATGGAAAAGGATGCACTTAATTGTGCGTCCTTTCCGTTGCAATATAAGGGCGAACGTCCGCCCAATTGGTCGAAGTGACGGGATTTGAACCCATGGCCTCTTGGTCCCGAACCAAGCGCGCTACCAACTGCGCTACACCTCGATATTCTATACTTACCTTTTATACCACCAATTGCGCATATAGCAGTTGGTAGCGCCGGCGTCCAATCACTCCCTTGTTGATCGCCACCGTATGTATACGGCGGCTCATTCAACGGTCGGATTGTCCTTTCCGTCCCAAGTTTCGCACGCTCAACTTGTTACGGGTGGGGATATGCTCCCGCGCGGCGAGCAATGCTCTTGCGACTCGCGGTCAACAGCACACCGTGCTGTTTTTGTTTCCGCTCGTTCCAACTGCGCTACACCTCGAAATTTGATACTTACCTTGCTACATTTCGAAACGGCGTAAATATTTACAATTAAATTGCCGCAACTCAATTGCTACATTATTATACAGTAAAAATATTTTTTTTGCAACTGATTAAATCTTGTTTGTACAAATCCGCACAATATGCGTACAGCAGGGGCTTGTTGGCAACAAATTCGGCGGCGTGCCATCCGCGCCTGCTGCCGCCCAACGAGATAATGGGTTTTCGCACGCGGTTTACGTTGTAAAACCGCCATGCTTGGCGCAAAGTAAACGCATTGCTCGCGTACATTTTGCCCGCTTGTTGCGCCGTATATTTTGCGGCGGCAATAATTGCCGATATTGCAAACGTTGCGGTTTTGTTGGCGGGCATATCGGCAGCACTGTTTGTTCCCATTGTAGCAACCGTTGTTTATCACGAAGTTTTGCGGCGCAAGTGCAACGCAAATTAAACCGACTTGGCTACCCGATTTTTATATATGTATACAAAAAAACAACAAATGGCATAAAAATTTGTGCCGTTTGTTGTTTGCCGATATTTTTGCGATGTGCCTAATCGTAATGCGCCGCGCATAGCCGAAATACCGTGCGTTTGTTGTACCGTCGCCCGATACAGCCCACAACTTTTCTCATTGGCGCAAGTCTGAATGTAACGTGATTACCGTACCGCGCCCGATAAACATAACTATCGGCGCAAGTCTGAATGCGCACAAAAGCAAATTACAACGCGCACAGCCGAAATGCGCAGTTATTACTATACCGCACCCGTTGGAATATATAACCCGTTGTGTATGGCGCTTAGCCGCCTCGCCGCGCGTTATTCCGTCTCGAATGTTTTTGCGGCGGTTTCAAGATGGCGGCGTATCGGCAGGTGTTGCGGACACGCCTTTTCGCATTTGCCGCACTTTATGCAGTCCGAAGCCTTGCCGCGCTGTTCGGTTGCAATGTTGTATTCGCGCCTTCCGCGAAATTCCGCATTGCCGCGCTGATGGTTCATCACGTGGAAAATTTCGGGAATGGGTATCTGTTTGGGACAGCCCGCCGTGCAGTAATGGCAAGCGGTGCAGGCGATGTTTCTGTCCCCGTTAAGCGCGTCCTGCGCGCGGCGTATAACTTGCTGTTCGCGACTGTCAAGCGGGGTAAAATTGCGCATAAACGAAACGTTGTCCTGCATTTGCGCCGTGTTTGACATCCCCGACAGCACGGTAATAACCCCGTCCAACGACGCGGCAAACCTTATTGCCCAAGACGCGGGCGAGGCGTCGGGATCGGCTTCATTAAGCACTTGCAGCACTTCGGAAATGGGGTTTGCAAGCGCGCCGCCCTTTACGGGTTCCATAATCACAACGGATTTGCCGTGTTTGCGGGCAACTTCCCAACACTCGCGCGAACGCACGCCGGGGTTTTCCCAATCGGCGTAATTTATTTGTAACTGTACTAAGTCTAAGTCGGGGTGGACGGTTAGCAGTTGGTCCAGCAATTCGGGGTCGGCGTGGAAAGAAAATCCGTACCTGCGCACCAGCCCTTGCGCTTTAAGTTCGCGCACAAATTCCCAGATGTGAAAGTCGTCGTACATCGTGTAATTGTTGCGTTGCAGCGCGTGCAACAGATAGTAGTCGAAATATCCCGCGCCGGTACGCTCCAAACTTGTGTAAAATTGCTGTTTTGCCGCCTGTTCGTTGGGTTGCGGTCCCGCCCAAGCACACAATTTTGTGGCAAGAGTGTACTTGTCGCGCGGATAGCGATCCACAAGTGCCGCTTTTGCCGCCTTTTCGGATTCGCCGCCGTCGTAAACAAACGCCGTATCGAAGTAGGTAAAGCCCGCTTCCATAAACATATCTACCATTGTTTTGGTTTGTTCTATATCGATTTTACCGTCGGCAAGTTTGGGCAGGCGCATCAATCCAAAGCCCAATTTGGGTGTATTTTGACCGAAATACTTTTCCATAAACAGTTTCTCCAATGTATTTTTTATTATTTTAATGTAATTTCGGCCATATTGCAACCGTCTTGCGCAAAAATTTGCGTATTTTCGGCGGGTAAGGCGCTTGGCTGCAGCCGTTTGGTGCGATATCGGGCGCTAAGCGGGCATTACTGGGCGGACAATGCGGCTTTTTTGAAGGTTGTGTAGCCCAAAACTATTGCAAATATCTCGCCGTGATGTTATAATATACCTAACGTCATCGAGACAAATAAACAAGGAGAAAATTATGAAAAAGTTTTTTGCGGAATTTAAGAAGTTTATTCAGCGCGGAAACGTTATCGATCTTGCCGTCGGCGTAATTATCGGCGGTGCGTTCAGCGCGATCGTAACCGCACTTACCAACAACATTTTGATGCCCGTTATCAATTGGGTGTTGCTCAAACTTACGGGCGGACAGGGCTTGGACGGCGTATTTACTTATTTGAAAAAAGCATTTGTAGAAGGCAGCACTACCGAAATAGACCTTGCCAAGTCAATTTACATTGATTGGGGCGCGTTTATTACGGCAATAATCAACTTTGTACTTATTGCGTTGGTTGTATTTTGCATTGTAAAAGCCATCAACAAAGTGTCGGAAGGCGCCCAAAAAGCCAAAGCAAAGTACGCTCCCCTTACCAAGGAAGAAGTACGCGCTCTCAGAAAAGAAGGCAAGTCCTACGGCGAAATCGAAGTTATTGCGGTAAACAAAGCGGCAGAACTTGCACGCGCGCAACAACTTGCCGAAGAAGAAGCGGCAAAGAACGCTCCCAAGACCGAACAACAATTACTCGGCGAAATTGTGGAATTGCTTAAAGAAAAGAAATAAAGTTTGTACACAATAATTGTACGCGGCAAACATTGCGTTTGCCGCGTTTTTTTCAGCCGATTATTTGTTTGCTTTTATCGAGTTTTGTTGTTTTTTGGGGGGGGGACAGGTTGTTGTTTTGGGGAGTTTGTTGCGACAAATTTACTTAACGGGCAATTGTTTTTGGCGCAATTTGTTTGCGCAATTGCGGCAAATCGTGTATAATTTAGGAGTAAAATTTAACAAACGGAACACGACACACGTATTGCTTTGGCGCATGTAAATCTGATCACGGTACATTTCTGACTTATTTACTGCGGCGGCAATGCGTGTGTATTTTTTTGTGTTCGGGGGGGGGATTATGCCTAAAAATTTGTTTCAACGAATGGTTTTTGCCTTTATTACCG
Organism: uncultured Clostridia bacterium; assembly: GCA_947629985.1. GTDB lineage: Bacteria > Bacillota > Clostridia > Christensenellales > CAG-314 > Fimimonas. Next base: position 195,902 of record CANRFV010000002.1, read on the forward strand.
TAGTAATTACCGTACATGGTTACGTATTTTACAGTTTGTACGTAATAAACGGGGCAAACTTTATGCAACTTACGGGCGAAAGCAGCGTTATCGCCGCAATAAATGCCTTGGGCGGCGTGTCGGTATTCGGAACGCCCGTTCCCATCTGGGCGGTGGTGCTAATAGAATTTGCTTTGGCTTACACTTTGGAGTGTACGCTGGGCAGCCCTTGCAGTTTGCGTTTGGTGCGCAGGGTATTTGCGCCCGACAGCGTACATCCCGTACTGTTCGAGTCGGCAATAATAATCGCCACCGTGGGAATAATGTGCCCGTCGATGAGTTTGCTCGCCGCAATAATGTATTATCCGTACGGCGCGACGACATTCAGCATGTGGACATTGCTTGCCAATTGGTTAAAACTGATATGTTACAATTTGCCCTTTGCGTTCTTTTCGCAGTTGTTGTTTATTCAGCCCTTTGTGCGCACTGTATTTAAGGCGATTTTCGTGCGCAAACCGCATACTTTGCCGTAAGGCAATGGGTGCCTTACGGCAGTGTTATTTTGCCGTTGGCAATTATTGCCAACGGCAAAGTGATAGTGCCTTGCGGCAGTTATATTTTGCTGCAAGGCAAACGTTTTGCCTTACAGCAAAGTGTTATTTTTTCGCCTGCGGCGAAAAAGTGAGATTTACGCGCAAGCGCGTAAGTGAGATTGTTTGCTTGCGCAAACAGTTGTGGAACCGTTAATGGAACAACTTATTGCAATAAAAAAAATAATTGCCGAAAAAATACTTTACGGCAACCAATATTTCAAATAATGCCAACCTTAACTTGCCGATAGGCAAAATAACACTTTTCCGCTGAAAGCGGAAAAATAACACTCGCCGTAGGCGAATAACACTTACGCGCTTGCGCGTAAATATCACTGTTCGCGTACGCGAACACCCTGAGCGAGTGTATCCACTGCAAAATAATCTGCAACGAGTATGTCGCATTATATCTTTTTTTCTTTATGCGCGAGTGCTGTTGCAATTCAAAACAATCTGCAACAAGTGTGCCGCACCTAACAAGGTGCGGCACACGGTTATTTATTCTATGATAAGCGTTTAATTAAATATTAAATATATCAATTAAATATAATCAATAGTTCCAATTAAACTATCGCAAACTACGGACCTGCGCCGAAGTTTGCGCCCTTGCGGGGGTTGGTGGGGTAGGCGGCTCCCCACCGAAAGTCTAAATAAGTGCCGCGCGTGCGTTCACGCGCAACTCCCAAGTCCGACTGCGTCGGCGCGATAGCGCACTACGTGTCGATTGCGCTAGCGTTAGCGCAGCAGCAAGCAATCGACCGACGCACGTGTGGTCGGAACCGTTTGGTCGGATAAAACTATCTTGCCAGCGCATATATCGCTTTAAGATACAGTTGCGCCATAAGCCGCAAATTGTCGAGATTTATACACTCGTTGGGCATGTGAATCGTTTGTTCTTCGCGCGGAAACAGCGGTCCGAACGCCACGCAGTTGGGCAAACATCTGCTGTAAGTGCCGCCGCCTATCGCAATGGGTTTGGCTTGTTGTCCCGTCGTTTGGTTGTACACGTCGATAAGCGTCGTTACAAGTTCGCTGTCGGACGGTACAAACAGCGGTTCGCTGGTGTGCGCGGGAGTAATTTCAAATTGTTGCGGAGTGTTGCGGCGCAGTAAATCATACATTTGGCTGCACGTGTACGTTACGGGAAAACGTATATCCACGGTGGCTATCAACGTTCCGTTGGCGGCGGTGCGCAACACGCCCAAATTACAGGTAAGTTTGCCGCTTTCGGCGTCCTGCAAGTCTATTCCCCAAGCCTTGCCGCTTGTGTCGCACAACTTGTTGCAGACAAATTCCAGCGAAGGGTCGTCGGGGAAGTTGTCGTGCAAAATTTTAAGCATTGCGTGCGTAGCGTTTGTGCCTTCGTCGGGAGTGCTGCCGTGCGCCGATTTGCCGAAAGACAGATATTCGCAGCCGTCGTCGGTGCGCGTTTGTTTTATCTGGCTGGCGTAAGCGCACAAATTCAGCGGTTTTACGCAGGTAACTTTGCACAGCGACGGCACCACGTTGGCGCGTTCGCCCGCGGTAATTTTAAGCCCCTTGGGCAGTTTGCCGCACACCACGTCAAATTGGTAAATGCCCTTTTCGCGGTTGATAACGGGAAAGTCTCCGTCCGGCGAAAACGACACGTCGGGGTAGGGCATTTTGGTAAAGTAGTGTTCCACGCACTGCATGCCGCTTTCTTCGTCGCAACCGAAAATAAGCCGCACGGTTTTGCTTGGCTTAAAGCCTGCGTCGGCAAGCGCTTTTACGGCAAACAGGCAGGCTATCATGGGACCTTTGTCGTCCATTGTGCCCCTGCCGTACATTTTGCCGTCGGCAATGTGCGCCGAATAGGGCGGAAAACGCCACTCGTCGGCTTTGGCGGGAACAACGTCAAGGTGTCCCAATATACCAAGCACTTTGTCGCCGCTGCCCTTAAAGTCGGCGTGTCCCGCGTAGCCGTCGCAATCGTACGTTTCCAAGCCGAACGACCGCGCGGTATTTAGAACGTAATCCAGGCAGGCTTTTACGTTGGCGCCAAACGGAGCGTTGGGTTGCGGCGCGCCTTTTTCGGTGTTGAATTTTACCGTCTGTTGCAGTGTTTTTACCATTTTGTCGAAATGTTTGTTAAGTATGTCAAGTGCGGATTGCATAATAAACCCCATACGTATAATTTTTTGTATCTATATTATACACAAAATTTGTATATTGTGCTATTATATTTGTACTATAACACAAAGGATTATTTATGGCAAACGAAAACGCGGGACACCGCCAAAGGTTGCGCGCCCGCATGATCAACGAAGGCCTTAGCGGATTTCAGGATCACGAAGTATTGGAATTATTGCTTTTTCAATCCATTCCGCGCAGCGACACAAACAAACTTGCGCACAGTTTACTGAATAAATTCGGCAGTATTGCAGGCGTGCTTAACGCGTCGCCCAAGCAATTGATGACGGTAAAAGGCGTATCCGAAGTTACGGCGTGCAACTTGTCTATGCTCAAAGAAGTGTGGCGCAGGTACAAGCGCAGCGACGCCGAAAAAATAAGTTTGAGCGGGGTGTCGTCCATATTGCGTTACGCGCAGACGCTTATCGAACAGGATTACGTAGAGCGTTTGGTTGCGGTGTATGTGGATTATTCCACCCATTTTTTGTTCAGCGAAGATTTTACTTCGGAAAGTATCCGCCACGTAAACGTCGAAGTCAAAAAAATCGTCGAAACCGTTATGAGAATAAACGCCGCGGGCGTAATACTTTTTCACGTACACGTGGGCGGAAAACCCTTTCCCGGCGACGCGGACAAGCGCTTTACCGAAAAACTGTACTTTTCACTTGCCACGCTCAACTCCGTGCTGTTGGAACACATAATTTTCAATTCCGACGGCGATTATTACAGTTTTGTACAGGCGGGCGATATGGCAGAACTGTCCCGCAAGTACGTAAAAACAATGAAATAACACAAAGAGGTTTAGTTTATGACACAATTACGCACAAGATTTGCGCCCAGCCCCACGGGGTATTTGCATATAGGCGGTTTGCGTACCGCGCTTTACTCGTATCTTTACGCCAAAAAGAACAACGGCAAGTTTATTTTGCGCATAGAAGATACCGATCAGGGCAGATATGTTGACGGCGCAGTGGAAATAATTTACCGCACCTTGCACGAAACGGGGTTAAATTACGACGAAGGCCCCGACGTGGGCGGCGATTACGGACCGTATATTCAAAGCCAGCGCGCCAATCAATATATGCATTACGCCAAGCAATTGGTACAGAGCGGACACGCGTATTACTGTTTTTGCACCGAAGAGCGGTTGGAAAGTCTGCCTTCCGTAAACGGCGCGCGCCGCTACGACAAACATTGTCTGCATTTGGACAAGAGCGAAGTGGAGCGCCGGCTGGCAAACGGCGAAAAGTTTGTAATTCGCCAAAATATGCCCACCGAAGGCAGCACTACCTACCACGACGCGGTGTACGGCGACATCACGATAGACAACAGCGAGTTGGAAGATCAGATACTTATCAAGTCCGACGGTATGCCCACGTACAATTTTGCCAACGTAATAGACGACCACCTTATGGGTATCAACTGCGTTATGCGCGGTATAGAATATCTGAGCAGTACCCCCAAGTACAACTTGCTGTACGACGCGTTCGGTTGGGAACGCCCGATGTACATTCATATGCCGCCCATTATGAAGGACGCGCAACACAAACTGTCCAAGCGCAACGGCGACGCAAGTTACGAAGATCTTATAAAAAAGGGCTTTGTAAAGGACGCAATAATAAATTACATCGCATTGCTGGGTTGGTCGCCCAAGGACGACAGCGAAAAGATGAGTTTCGACGAACTGCTTGCCAAATTCGACATTTCGGGCATCAACAAAAGTCCGTCCATCTTCGATCCGCTCAAACTTGCCTGGCTCAACTCTCTGTACATCAAGGAAATGACGCCCGAACAGTTTGAAGAATACGCCGCGCCCTGGTTGGAAAACTGCTATCTCAAAGATTTTGACCGCCACCTTGTGTGCAAACTTATACAAAGCCGTATCGAAACTTTCGGCGAAATTGCCGACAAATTGCGCTTTTTGGTGGAATTCGGGGCTTTCGACAACGATTTGTACGTCAATCAAAAGCAAAAAACCGATGCGGATACCGCTCGTGAAATTTTGCCCGCCGTGCGCGACAAATTTGCCGCGGTAAACGTGTGGGATAACGAACACTTGTACGGCGCGCTTGTGGAACTTGCACAGGAACGCGGCGTAAAAAACGGCAAAGTGCTGTGGCCTGCGCGAATTGCGCTTACGGGGCTTGCCGCCACTCCCGGCGGAGCCAGCGAAATTGCCGAATTGTTGGGCAAACCCGAAACGTTGCGCCGCTTGGATATGGCTGTTGCGCAACTCGGCTAAACGTGGTTTGTTCGGCGTAATTGCCGCGCGCAATTGCCCGACAGGTGTTATTTTTCGGTTTGTTTTTACCGCGGACGTTGCGGCGCAAAAACAAAAAAACAGCGCGTTTTGCCACCCCATATACGCATTTTACGGGCAAAAAGGCTTAGTAAGGTACAATTTATGAAAACGAGACTTGTTATCATCGAAGGCGCGTCGCGCGACGAACGAAGCGCGGCGGCAGAATATATTGCGAACCGCTTGCAACAAAACGGGATCGGCGTTGTACGACTTGAATCCGAAACCGATCTCTCTGCCGATTGGGCGGAACGGAGCGAGCGCTTGGCGGACAAATGGCGCAATATTGTAAACGGCTCCGACAAAACCGCGGTATATATAGCGGACGGCGCGCTTTTAGGCGACGGCGCCGAATTGCCGCAGGACGACGTTTTGGTAAAGTTTTTGCGCCAAACAGCGCAGATAACCGCGCCGCTGTGCCCTGCGGTAATATATTTGCCGACGGCGGGAGAAAGCGACGACGTAAAGCGCCGCAAAACCGACCTGTTGGGCAAGGCGGAGTGGGATTTGACTGTCGCCGAGTCGTCGGACAACGACGCAATGAGCAAAATTGCCGCGCAAATCGTCAAACGTAACGGCGCTTCGGCTGTAAAAAAGGAAATTTGGCGCGCTGTCAAATTTACGCTGTTTTCCATTTCGGCGGGCGTAATTCAGTTGGTAAGTTCGCTGTTGCTAAAACTGCTTATTTTGGATTACGTAATAGATCCCGATGCGCAAATTATCTTTATTACACAGCAACCCGCAAATACCTTTATTGCCGATACGGTCGGGCTGGCGTTATCGGTATTGTGGAACTTTACGTTTAACCGCAAGTTTACGTTCAAGGCGGCAAGCAACGTGCCCTTGGCAATGCTGTTGGCGTTTTTGTTTTACGTGCCGTTTTTCCCGTTTCAGACATGGTACGTGCCAATGGTCGAGCACAATCTTACCAATTTGGGCAAGTGGGGCTATATTATCGGCTTGGGCACCTGTATGATAATCAACTTTGTGTTGGAATTTTTGTGGCAGCAATTTGTGGTATTTCGCGGCAAAGTGGATACCAACGAGCGGGCGCACGCCGACGGCAAACGCAAGTAAATCGCGCTTGTTTTTTTGCGCGGCAGGCGGGCGTATAGCCGACAATGTGCCGAGCCCGTAACGCAAGGCTAAACGCGGCGCATAACCGAATCGAGCGCAAATTGCAAAATAAGTATTGTTAAACGCAATTCGATTTGGTATAATATAAAGTACGGCAGTGTGTGCAAATGCGCCGTCAAGTGGTGCTACGCACAACGCTGTTGCAATACAAGGAGGAAACAAAACAAATGAGCGTTCTTATATGCGACGCCGACGGCGAATTGTGGTATACGCGTCAGGAAGAGTTGAAACTCGATTACATAGCGATGCCGTATTCGTACAATAACAAGGTTTACTATTACGATTTGGGCAAGCACACCGATTTCGAAGAATTTTACAACGCCGTGCGCGGGGGAGAAATTCCCAAAACAATGGCGTTGAACCCCGATGAATACGTCGAAATTCTCGAAAAATATTACAGCCGCGGCGAGGACGTGCTGTATGTAAGTTTTTCGCATGCGATGAGCGGCACGTTCGAGCATCTTAACACGGCAATAAACAGGCTCAAAGATAAATATCCCAAGCGCAAATGCACCGTTTTCGACACCAAGTCGATATGTATGGGCGCGGGTATACAAATGGAGTACGCAGCCGAACTTAAAAATGCCGGCGCAAGCGACAAAGAAATTCTTGCCAAGTTGGACAAATTCCGCGATCGCGTTGCCGTGTACTTTGTTGTGGACGACCTTATGCACTTAAAGCGCGGCGGACGTCTTAGCGGAGTTGCCGCTTTTGCGGGCACGTTGCTGTCGCTTAAACCCATTCTTACCGTGGACGAAAAGGGCAGCCTTAAAGTATTGGAAAAAGTTTCCGGCAAGCGCAAAGCGTTGCGCAAAATGGCGGACAAGGTAATTGCCGACCTTACCGGTACGGAATTCAGCGTGTACGTAATGGACGCCGACAGCCCCGAAGAAGGAGACGCTCTTGCCGAGATGATAAAAGAAAAACGCCCCGAAGCGAAAATTGTGCGGCAAACGGTGGGACCTGTTATCGGAGCGCATTGCGGTCCCGGCACCATCGGCGTTATATTTGTTGCCGACCAACGCCCCATACCCTTGGAAAAATAACGGTACGGTGGGCAACTGCGACGATCGGTTGCGCCCCGATTATGCGCCAAAGCCCAACTTGCCCGCGCAATTGCGGCGCAATAGTGCAACGCGCGCGAACATTTGCGCGTAAAAACGTACATTTACGGCGCGCAAACGTACAATTAAGCCCACAAACGGGCAATTACGGCGGCGCAAACCGCTAATTAAGCCCACAAGCGGCACAATACGATAATATATCTGCAACGCACCCCGAAAGCGCTTAACTTTCGGGGCGCGTTTTGCGTAAGTTACCTTGCGCAACTTTCGGGGGCAATATGGCTTTTACTATTGGCGGCAATAGTAACTTGCGCTACTGTTTTTTGCAATATGGCGTTTACACAGGAGGCTACGGGTAAAGTTGCACGCTCAAACGCACAAATCTGCAATTAAAATCGCGTAAATCGGTGTTTTACGTTGAAATTTGTGCTATACTGTATTTATGATTTCCAACGTAGACTTGCAAACAAAGTTGAAAAATTTGCCCGACGAGCCGGGCGTGTACATAATGTACGACGCCGACGGCAACATTTTGTATGTCGGCAAAGCCAAAGTGCTGAAAAACCGCGTGCGGCAATACTTTCATGCGTCGTCCAACAAAAGCGAAAAAGTGCTTGCAATGCTTAGCCACGTTGCGGATTTCCGTTACATCATTACCGCCAGCGAGACCGACGCGCTCAGTTTGGAAAACACTCTTATCAAAAAGCACACCCCGCCCTACAATATTCTGCTTAAAGACGACAAGCAATATCCGTATATCAAGGTGGATCTCAACGCGGATTTCCCCAAATTTGTGTCCACGCGCAAGTTGGCAAAGGACAAATACAAATATTTCGGACCCATTACGCAGGGCGGAGCCAAGTCCTTTTTGGAAATATTGGGCAGCGTTTTTCCCACGGTTACGTGCAACAACAACTTTAACAAACTGCCCAAAAACTTTCGCCCCTGCCTTAATTACCATATAGGCAAGTGTTGCGCGCCGTGCATAGGCAAAATAAGCAAAGACGACTATCGCAAAATCGTCAACCGCGCGGTGGCGTTTTTGTCGGGCGACGACAGCGAAGTGCGGCAGGTTCTTGTTGACAAAATGATGGACGCCTCCGACAAAATGCAATACGAACAGGCGCTTACGTACAAGCGGTATTTGCAACTTATCGACAAAATATCTCAGCAACGCATTGTTGTGCTTAACAAATTTGTCGATTACGATATGTTTGCTGTGGCGTCCAACGGCAAAAACTGCGTTGTAAACCACACAATGATACGCGGCGGCAAGGTTATTTTTTCGGATAACAGCGCCGTATCCGACGCGGGCTTGGACGAAGCGCAAACTTTGTCGAGTTTTCTTGCCGAATATTGCGAAATGGTAAAACTTTGCGGCGAACTGTACGTAAACGTCCCTTTGGGCGACGCACAGCAGTTGGCGCAGTTGATCCGCGACAAAACGGGCGTTACAACGCATATTTACTGCCCGCAAAAGCAGGACAAAAAACGCCTTGTGGATATGGCGTACCGCAATGCCGTGGAATATCTTACCAAGAGCCAAACCGCAATAGACAAAAAATACAACACAACGCACGGGGCTGTGTTGCAATTGAAGGAACTGCTCGGACTTAAAATTTTGCCCAAGCGCGTAGAGTGCTACGATATAAGCAACGTTCAGGGCGTAGACAAGGTTGCCAGCATGGTGGTGTTTACCAACGGGCAAAAGGACGCTTCGCAGTACCGCCGTTTTCGCATAAAAACGGTGCAGGGCGCCAACGACTTTGCCAGTATGAAAGAAGTGCTTACGCGCCGTTTTGAACGTATGAAAGCCGACGACGGCGTATTCGGCAAAACGCCCGACCTTATTGTGGTGGACGGCGGACTCGGTCAGTTGGAGTACGCGCGTCAGGCAATGGAAGAGTGCGGCGTGCAGGTGCAGTTGGTATCGCTTGCCAAGCAGCAGGAACTTGTGTACACGTTGGGCACCAACGAGCCGACTTTTTTGCCGCGCAACAGTTACGCGCTTAATTTGCTTATCAATATCCGCGACGAAAGCCACCGTTTTGCAATAACGTATTTCCGCAAACTGCACAACCGCAACAGTATCAAGTCGGTTTTGCAGGACGTCCCGGGAATAGGCGAAAAGCGCCGCATAGAACTGCACCGCAAATTCAAGTCGATGGACGCCCTGCGCCAAGCGACGGTAGAGCAAATTGCCGAAACCCGCGGTATGACCAAAACCACGGCGCAGGCGCTGTATAAGTATTTGCATGAGTGAATTTCCGACCAAACGCGAGACGGGCTGTTGACTTGCACATACGTGCTGCGCAACTTGCCGCTACGCGTGCTGTAGGCACCGTCTCGGTCGGACTAACAAGGAAGCAACTGCCCGTTGCTTCTCTTTTTATACCTTCGCCGGGGAGCCGCATGTCCCCGGCATCCCCCGCAGGGACAACAAGCGCCGCACTGGTCGCCGCTTGTTGACGGAATTTGAGTTGTTTCCGCTTGCGCGTAGTATCCACACGCGCTACGCTCACTCAAATTCCTACATTGTTTGAAATTTACTTATGCGGTATGTACTTGTTGCAGATTGTTTTGCAGTAAACACACTCGCTCAGGGTGTTTGCTGCGCAAACAGTTATATTTTTCCGTATGCGACGGAAAAGTGAGATTCGCCTTACGGCGAGTGTTATTTTTCCGCCGTTGGCGGAAAAGTGTTATTTTGCCTGACGGCAAAGTTAAGGTTGACTTTATTTGAAAATAAATATTGCCGAAAGATATTATCCTTCGGCAATTATTTTTTATTGCAACAAGTTGTTCAATTAACGGTTCCTTAACTGTTTGCGCAGCAAACAATCTCACTATTCGCGACAGCGAATACTATCACTCGCCGTAAGGCGAATCTCACTTTTTCGCCGCAGGCGAAAAAATAACACTTTGCCGTTTGGCAAAAAATGCCAAACGGCAAAATAACACTGCCGCAGGCACTCTCACTGTTCGCGCACGCGAACATCTGTCGAGCCCAAACCGCCGCGGCGTTTGTCGGTGGCGTCGTCGTCTTCGGTAAGCAAATAGCGCGTAAATATTCCTTGGGCAAATGCGTCGCCTGCCGCAATTTGCAGCGTTTTGTCGCTTTCGTTGGTCAGTTTTACAAAAATGTGTCCTTCGTTTGCGCTGTCGCTGTAATCTGCGTCGATTACGCCCACGGTGTTGTCCAACCGCAATTTGTACTTAAATCCCAGTCCACTACGCGGATAAATCAGCAAGCACCAATCGTCGGGCATAAGCGCGCGTATTCCCGTTGCTACCGTTATTGTTTGGCGCGGATCGAGAGTAAATGCGCGCGGCGCGTAAAAGTCGTAACCCGCGCTTTTTGCCGTGGCGCGCTTGGGCAATATTATCGCATTGTATTCGTCGGATGAACCGTATTGCGCAAACTGCGCGTAACTTACTTTTTCGAATTTTGCCAATTGTCTCATACCGCGTTCTCCCTGGTTTGCCGCAATTTGCGGCGATATATATCGTATTTTACATTATTTCCGACAAAAATTCAACCTTATACAACATTTTGAACAACAACTTGCAAACCGTTAACCGTGTAAGTTGCTCTGCACAATTGCAACGCACTACGTTTTACAAGGGGTTGCGTATTAGCGCGCGGCGCATATTTGCCGTTGGCGCCCGTTACGCTCTGCAAGCGGGGGCTGTTTACAGAATTGCAAGCGCGCGGGTAAAATCGAATTTAATAATGTGCTTGTAACTGGTGCCGGCAAGCGGTTTTCTCGTTTAGGCGCATCGTGTGCAATCGGCTGTCCCATTGCGGAACGAGCAAACGGATTTTTCGTTTAGGTGTGGTCAATCGCTATCGTGTTGTTGCGCGGTCGGCAGCAGTAAGACAAAAAACACAAACAATTTTTTCATTTTTGACCGTGAGTATTGACAAATAACGTCAATGCGGTGTACGCTGTATTCGGTACGATGTGTTTCCCCCCAAAAAAAACGTTTCATCAATTATTTTGTTGAATTGACACCCCAAAAAAAACAAACACTCGCAACAAACTATAAGGAGGAACTATTATGTTCAAAAAACAGGCACTTATTTGGTTGAGTGTTATCCTTTTGGTATGTCTTGTATTTACGTTTGCGGCGTGCGCCAAGACATACACGGTAACGTACGACAAGGGCGATATAGCGGCTACGGGAACCGCTCCCGAAACCAAATCGTACAAGCAGGGCGATACGGTTACCGTTGCGGACAACACGTTTGCGGAAGAAAGCGGCAAGTACGTTTTTGACGGCTGGGTTGCGGACGGTTCCGAAACCGTATATCAAGCGGGCGATACGTTTGTAATGCCCGACAAAAACGTAAATTTAACAGCAAAATGGGCAAAGGCGTATAACGGCAACAAATTAGTTACCGTTGCGGACGTGCTTGCGGCAATTTCCGATGAAGACACATCGGCAATCGAGTACAAGCATTACGTTGCAGGCACCGTCAAAAGTATCGACAACGCCACGTTCGGGCAAATGACGCTGCAAGACGAAACGGGCGAAATAATGGTTTACGGCACGCAAAGCGCCGACGGCAAATTGCGTTACGACGCCATGACCGACAAGCCCGTCAAGGGAGACTATGTCGTATTGTTCATTCAGGACATACAAAATTTCCAAGGCAAAACCAAGGAGATACACAGCGCTTGGATCGTTTACTTCGAGCAAGCCGAACAGCCGCCCGTCAACCCCGACGATTACCCGCGGGCTAACATAAGCGAAGCGCGTGCAAAGTCCGTCGGCGACAAAGTGTCGGTAGAAGGCGTAGTTGCTCGCATAACGTATGCCACAGGTATGAAGCCCAACGGATTTTTCCTTATTGACGGCACGGACAGCATTTACGTTTACGACAGTCAGGTTGCGCCGCAGGTCGCAATCGGCGACAAAGTGCGCGTTGCGGCGGTGCGCGACAATTGGATTTTGCAAGACGAGCAATCTTACGCGCAACAATTGGGTTACACGGGTTGTATTCAACTGACCGAGGCGCAACTTGTGGAAAAAATCGCGTCTGCACAGGCCGTTGATTACAGTTGGGTAAGAGAATCGACCGTCAAAAAAATAATGGACACGCCTTTATCCGAAAACATTACCACAACGGTTTTCAAAGTTAACGCGCTTATCAAAAAATCCGTCGGATCGGGCTTTATCAATTATTATTTCGACGATATCGACGGCGTAACGGGCAGTTACGCGTACACGCAATGCAACGGCGGCGATTACGCTTGGCTGGACGAATTTGACGGTAAAATCTGCACGGTGTATTTGTCGGTTATCAATGCAAAATCTACCGCAACGGGCGGAGTGTGGAGATTTGTTCCCATTCAGGTAAGTTACGACAATTACCAATTCCACGAAAAGGACGCCCCGCAGTTCGCTTTGGATTACTACGTAACCGCGCAGTTCAAATCGGTTTACCAATCCGATCCATCGCTGAAAGTTGTAACGGCGGTAAACAGCGAGTTGCTCGGCATTACGGACGACATTGTAATTACCTACTCTTCGGACAACACGCAAAGCGTACAATTCCAAACGTCGCAAGGCGTAACGGTTATGCACACGCTAAAGCCCGGCACGGCAAATATTACCGTAAAGGCTACCTACAAAACATACTCGGCGCAAACCACGGTTGTAGTCAAAGTGGAAGAAAAATCCGATTATAGCACAGTTACCGTTGCGCAGGCAATTGACGCAGACGTCGATACCGAAGTAACGGTACGCGGCATTGTGGGACCGTCGTTGGTCAATCAAAAGTCGGGCTTTTATCTGATAGACGAAACGGGCGCAATAGCGGTGCGTTTGACATCTTCCGACCAACTGAAAGAACTTTCGCTCGGCGACGAAATCGTCTTGAAAGCGACGCGCGCAATCGTAAAACCCGGCGAAAAGTATTTCGGACAAAGTTGTTTGGACAATGCCGAAGTGCTGCAAAACGAATACGGCGATCACGAATACTCCACGGCAAGTTTCATTATGGGCAAAACCGTTGACGATCTGTTCAAAACCGACGTATTGCAGGATCACGGCGCCGAAGTTTACATTGTAAACGCCAAGATAGAAATCGAAACAGGTCAGTATTCGGAAAAAGTAAAATTAGTAGGCGACAATTACGAATTGGAACTGTATTGCAGCGGCGCAAAGCAATACGCGTTTTTGCAACCATATGACGGACAAACCGTTACCGTGGAGGTTGCTCTGTGCAATTGGAATGGTAAGACGTTTTACAAGGGTTGCGTATTGTCCGTTACGGGCGCGGACGGAGTAAAAGTATTTAATCGACTTAACTTCGCCGATTAGTTTTGCCGCTTGTTTGCCGAGATGTGTTTCAAAACCATAGCACGCATTTAACTTGCGGCGGATACAGGCGTAACAGTAATTTTTAGACGCACATAGTTACAAACAGCCCAAAAGGCAAAATGTTATACGAGCGCCGCTCCCGTCGGGAGCGGCGTCTCATTGTTTTTTGGGTGCGTATTAAACAGCGCATATTTGCCGATGGCGCCCGTTACGCTCTGCAAGCGGGGGCTGTTTACAGAATTGCAAGCGCGCGGGTAAAATCGCATTTAATAATGTGCTTGTAACTGGTGCCGGCAAGCGGTTTTCTCGTTTAGGCACAATGCGTGTAAGCGGTTTTCCCTTTGCGGCGTGTGCAAGAGACTTTTTTGTAGCGGCGCGTGTATGCGGCGAGCAAAATTGCGGTATTTACATTGTCGGCAAATTGTGTTATAATAAAAAATTATAAAGGAGATTGTCGGCTTATGGCGTTTAACAATTTAATTACCGAATGGGGCGGCAAAATTACGGACAAGCCCTTGCAGGAATATCCGCGTCCGCAGTTGGTGCGCAAAAGTTACGTTAATCTTAACGGTTGGTGGGATTACGCCATTACGGAAAAGGACCGTTTCCCGTTGGAATACGACGGCAAAATATTGGTGCCGTTTTCGCCCGAAAGTCAACTGTCGGGCGTGGGCAGGCAATTAAAGCCGAAAGAAATTTTGTTTTACCGCACGTTCTTTACCCTTACCAAAAGTTTTGTAAAGGATATCGTTTTGTTGCACTTCGGCGCGGTGGATTGCGTCTGCGACGTGTTTGTAAACGGCAGATATCTGTGTCGGCACGAAGGAGGCTACAACGCTTTTTGCGTAAATATAACGTCGGCGTTGCGCCCGCAGGATAACGAACTTATCGTAAAAGTGCGCGACTTGTCCGATACGTCCTACCAAACCAACGGCAAGCAAACGCTAAAACGCGGCGGAATGTGGTACACGGCGCAAAGCGGCATTTGGCAGACGGTATGGCTGGAAAGCGTCCCCGCGCAGTACATTTCGGCAATAAAAATCACGCCCGATTTCGACAACGCGCGCGTAACGGTGCAAACCAAGTGCAATTTCGACGAGCCCATTACGGCAATAGTAACCGACGGCGACCGCGAAGTTGTCAAGGCGGACGGCAAGGGCACAATAACGTTGGCTTTTCCCGACGAAGAATTTATACCCTGGACGCCCGACAATCCGCACCTGTACGGGCTCAAACTCATTTCGCGTCGCGACAGTGTGGAAAGTTACTTCGGCATGCGCAAGTTCGGCTGCCAAAAGGTGGGCAATTATTACCGACTTATGCTCAACAACGAGCCGTATTTTCACAGCGGCTTGCTGGATCAGGGCTATTGGAGCGACGGTTTGTACACGGCTCCGCACGACGACGCGCTTGTTTACGACATTAAACTTGCCAAGCAACTTGGGTTTAATATGTTGCGCAAACACATCAAGGTAGAGCCTGCGCGCTGGTATTACCATTGCGACCGTTTGGGTATGCTTGTGTGGCAGGATATGCCCAGCGGCGGCACCCGTCAGCACAAATTTACCACGCTGTATGCGCCCAATATCGGCTTTACCAAAATAAAGGACGGCAATTATCGCAGATTTTCGCGGGCAAAAAGCGAAAGCCGCGATACGTATCTTAAAGAATACGCCGAAATGCTCGACCAACTGTACAATTGCGTGTGCATTGCAATGTGGGTGCCCTTTAACGAAGGCTGGGGGCAGTTTGACGCGGCAAATATCGCGCAATATACCAAGCAGACCGACCCCACGCGCACGGTGGATCACGCAAGCGGTTGGCACGACCAAGGCGGCGGAGATATACGCAGTTTGCATGTGTATTTCCGCAATGTGCGCCTGCCCAAGGACAAAAATCGCGCCGTTTGCGTAAGCGAATTCGGCGGATATTGCCTTAAAGACGCCGAACACAGTTTCAACCCCGATTACGCCTACGGGTACAAAACCTGCCAAACCGCCGCCGAACTTAACGACGGGTTGCGCCAACTGTACCAACGCGACGTTATCGACCAAATTCCCAACGGGCTAAGCGCGGCGGTGTACACGCAACTGTCCGACGTGGAGGACGAAGTAAACGGCTTGCTTACCTACGACCGCAAGGTTCTCAAAGCGGACGCCGACGTCCTGCGCGACATCAATCGCCGCATAAGCGCGGCAAAAATGTAACAATGACGCACGAACATTTTATGAAATTGGCGCTCAAACAGGCGCAGGTATCTTACAAAAACGACGAAGTGCCCATCGGCGCGGTGGTGGTGCGCGGCGGCAAAGTTATCGCCCGTGCGCACAATACGCGCAACCGCAGCAAAAACGCCGTAGAACACGCCGAATTGACGGCAATTTCGCGCGCGTGCAAAAAAACGGGCGATTGGCGCCTTGTGGGGTGCGATTTGTACGTTACTTTGGAGCCGTGCGTTATGTGCTTGGGAGCGTGTTTTAACGCGCGCATTTCCAACGTTTACTTCGGCGCGTACGATGTTAGCGGCAACGGCTGCGTGCAACTGTGCGAAAGTATCGGGCGCACGCTCAACCACGAACTGTTTGTACACGGCGGCGTGTTGCAGCAGCAGTGTTCGGATCTGCTTACGCAATATTTCAAATCCAAACGCGCAAATATTTGACGCAGGCTTTTGCTGTAAAAAACGCCTTTTTCGCTAACGAAAAAGGCATTTTTTTGTTACAAGCGGTTGTGCGGCGCATTGCCGCTGTCGTCGTTTTGGCGGGTTGCGGGCGCGCCGGCGTTGTTGTCGTCGTTTTCGTCGGCGGTATCGGGCAAGGCGTCGCCGTTATTTTGCTCGGGTTCGTCGCTGTCGTCGTTATTGTTGCCGTTGCTCGTGCCGTTGTCGTTATGCGCTTCGGCTCCCACGTCGGACAGTTGTTTGCGCAACTCTGCCACGTCGCGCTTTATGTCGTCGTCTACGCCGGCGTTGTTGTCGTCTTTGCAACTTTCGCAATTATCCTTAAAGGGGCTTTCGTAAATATCCGCCGACAGTTCGCGCTGTTCGGTAAGCGTTTTTGCCAATTCTTCCGCACGCTTAACGTTGGGCTTGTAACTCGCTTTAAGTTTGCGTATTTCAAAGTTTATCGTATTAAAAGTTATTCCCAACGTGTTTTTGAAACTGTCCGCAACCAAGCAGCGCAATTTGTCCACCGATTGCGACAGCCTTTCGCCGCTTACGTCTATTTTTACGGTAAGCACCAAGCCGCGCTTTTCGTCAAGGCGCAGTTTTGTTTTGCGTATACGTATGCCCTTTACCTGCCGCGCGCAACTGCGCACCACGTGGCGTATAACTTTTGTGTTGGCGTGGGTGGCGCTTTCGCTGTCGCAAAACAGCAATATCTGCCGCAAATTTTCCCTTTGGGAAAAGTTGACGTAAATAATGTATACCGACAGCCCCGCATATACCGCGGCAAGTATTATTACCAACGTGGCAAGTATGCCGTTATCGGCAAGCAGGTTGTTGTTTTGCGGTATCAGGTTGGAAATATACAGCAACGTTGTAACCACAAAAACCAACGTTATGCAAATTTGGGCGACTATCGCCACCTTTTCGGCAGTTTTACGCATAATAAACACCTCTTTCGGTAAAAGTATCGGCAAATATGCGCCTAAAAATACGGCGACAAAATAGTAAACACTATTTAACTTCAAGTTGTTGCATTTTTTTTCGATTTGTTGTATTATATAGACGTATCTGGGTGTAGCGCAGTTTGGTAGCGCACTAGACTGGGGGTCTAGGTGTCGCAGGTTCAAGTCCTGTCACTCAGACCAAGTGGGCGGACATTCGCCCTTGTGTTGCAACGGAAAAGGAGCGTACGTAACGCTCCTTTTTCCATTGCTGTCTTTTGGCTCGTCCGCCCACGGTCATGCGACAGGACAGTTTGAAATAACGTAGCGCTCCGCGACGATGTTCGTCGCTTCACTTACTCCGCTAACGCGGAGACAAGTCCTGTATTTATACAAAGGTGTTGGTGATGTTGCAACGGAAAAGGAGCGTAGATTAACGCTCCTTTTTCCATTGCTGTCTTTTGGCTCGTCCGCCCACGGTCATGCGACAGGACAGTCCGAAATATGTAGCGCTCCGCGACGATGTTCGTCGCTTCGCTTACTCCGCTAACGCGGAGACAAGTCCTGTATTTATACAAAGGTGTTGGTGATGTTGCAACGGAAAAGGAGCGTATAGTAACGCTCCTTTTTCCATTGCTGTCTTTTGGCTCGTCCGCCCACGGTCATGCGACAGGACAGTCCGAAATATGTAGCGCTCCGCGACGATTTTCGTCGCTTCGCTCACTCCGCTAACGCGGAGACAAGTCCTGCACTCAGACCACGGTCTTTCGCAACAGGACAGTCCAAAGTGTTTTTGCGCAAAACAAAAGGGAGCGATAGTGTTGCCGCTCCCTTAAATTTTTTTACACTTGTTCAAAAACAACAATTGGTATTACAACATTCTGCCGTATATCCACAAAATGTGGTCTAATTCAACGTAGTTTAAGCCGGTTTTATCTGCAAGGTCTGTCATTGCGTTTGCAAATTCATTATAAGATACGTTTTGTCTATTTAATCGTGTATACCCATATCGTTCTAACGCTTTGCGAACAGGTCTGTTGTAAAACGGAAAACGGTGTTGTTTTTTATCTTCCGTTAAAATACTGCCGGGTGTCCATTCGCTTAAATACCTGCATAATGCACTGCAAAGGCAAATTTCTCTTCTTCCGCCGCGAGTTACGGAAAAGTCGGTCATTGCATCAACAATTATTACAGGGTCAAAGTTTTTTGTTTTGCCTTCAATATTATTCCAAAAACTCTCACGAAAATCGAATACATATTGAACAAGTGCGTCATAAGATTCTTGCGGAACCAATATTACCGGCAACGCTCGAGATATTTCTTTCAGCGTGTTTTGCAATGTTTGCTCATCTGTAAAGCGGCTGCACCTGTGGCTTGTTGTCAAAGTTTTTTCAAATACGTTAAAGTAATTTCTGTTTACTACTTCCACGTTATGTTTAGATAAAACAGGACGATTTTGATCATCTTTTTCCATTTTGTTAAGTGCGGTTATTCTGTTGAAAATTTCTTCCATTTTAGTTACTTCCTTTGTTTTTTATTTTTGTTATTTTACGCTGTCGCGCGTAGCGCCCCAAACGACGGGGCAGCGACCCATTCCTCTGTAATCTAGATAATTCCACTCGGAATCCCAACCGGACGGTTTTGTTGTCGCTTCGCAATAAATGGTAATGTTGTAGCAACCGTAAAATATTTGCTTACCAATATTCGTAACACTTTTGGGTATAAAAATCGACGTAAGACCGCAACCGTCGAAAGCCAAAGCACCTATGCTTGTTACATCGTCGAGTATGGTTACTGACGTCAAATTATTAAAACCGTAAAATTGGTAATTGCCTATTTCGGTAATGCCGTCGGGTATTTCAATTTCGGTAACTTCCTGCCAATCGCCGTTTTTCTTTATGTAAAAATTTTCCGCGTAACGCATCGGATTGGAATCAAAATCGCTGAAAGTAATTGCGCACCAATCGGCTATTGTACCGTCGTAATAAACGCTTTTCAGATTTTCACAATTGTCGAAAGCGCTATTCCCAATACTTTTTACACTGTCGGGTATGGTTATCGATGCAAGACTATCGCAACCGTAGAAAGCGTAATCACCTATACTTGTTACACCGTCAGGTATAGTTATTGATGTAAGACTATCGCAATTTTCGAAAGCGCAGTCGCCTATGCTTGTTACGCTGTCGGGTATGGTTACTGACGTCAAGTTATTAAAACCGTCAAATTGGTAATCGCCTATTTCTGTAATGCCGTCGGGTATTTCAATTTCGGTAACTTCCTGCCAATCGCCGTTTTTCTTTATGTAAAAATTTTCTGTGTAATACATCGGATTGGAATCATAACCGTTGAAAGTAATTGCGCACCAATCGGCTATTGTTCCGTCGTAATAAACGCTTTTCAAATTTCTACAACCGAAGAAAGCACCATTGCCTATGCTTGTTACGCTGTCGGGTATGGTTACTGACGTCAAGTTATTAAAACCGTAAAATTGGTAATTGCCTATTTCGGTAATGCCGTCGGGTATTTCAATTTCGGTAACTTCCTGCCAAGCGCCGTTTTTCTTTATGTAAAAATTTTCCGCGTAATACATCGGATTGGAACAAGAAGCGCTGAAAGTAATTGTGCACCAATCGGCTATTGTACCGTCGTAATAAACGCTTTTCAGATTTGTACAATTGTAGAAAGCAGTGGAGTCGTAGTAGTCGTTATTCTCATCTATGATCTTTACGCTGCTGGGTATGGTTATCGAAGTCAAACTACTGCAACCGTAGAAAGCGCTTTGGCCAATGCTTTCAAGTTTGCTGTTTGCTCCGATATTGACCGTGGCAAGATTTGTGCAACCGCCGAAAGCGCTGCCGCCAATACTTTTTACACTGTCGGGTATAGTTATTGATGTAAGACTACTGCACCAACGAAAAGCGTTGCTCCCTATATTTTCAAGTTTGCTGTTTGTTCCGAAGTTTACCGTGGCAAGATTTTTACAAGTGCCGAAAGCGTAAATGTCAATAATTGTTACGCTGTCCGGTATGGTTATTGCTGTAATGCTACTACAACAGTCGAAAGCGTACTCGCCAATGCTTTCAAGTTTGCTGTTTGCTCCGATATTGACCATGGCAAGATTTGTGCAATTGTAGAAAGCGCTATTTCCAATACTTGTTACGCTGTCAGGTATGGTTACAGATGTTAAACTATTAAACCCGCTGAAAGCGCGGTCGCCTATTTTAGTAACGCCGTTGGGGAGTTCAATATCGGTAATATCGGTCAATTTTTGCCATGAGTCGTTCTTCTTTATGTAGAAATTTTCTGTGTAAGAAAGCGGAGATGTAGAGTTGTCAACTCCACACCAATCAACTATTGTGCCATTGTAATAAATGCTTTGCAAACTGTAACCGGCGAAAGCGCTACTGCCAATACTTTTTACACTGTTGGGTATGGTTATTGATTTAAGACTACTGCAGCCCCAGAAAGTGCTTTGACCAATGCTTTCAAGTTTGCTGTTTGCGCCGAAATTTACAGTAGCCAGATTTGTGCAATAGTAGAAAGCGCCGTCAATATTGGTTACACTGTCAGGTATGGTTATTGATGTAAGGCTAGTGCAATTGTAGAAAGCACGATTGCCAATACTTTTAAGGTTGCTGTTATCGGCAAAATTTACTTCTTTCAGATATGCGCAACCTGAAAATGCGCTTGCGCCAATACTTGTTATGCTGTTGGGTATATTTACCGTTACAATACGGCAGTTGGCAAAGGCGTTGTCGCCTATGCTGACTACGGGTCGCCCGTTATATGCGGACGGAATGGTTACGTTCAAATCGCTGTCGGAGTAGACAGTAACGGAATAGCCGCCGTCGCACTGTTCAAAGTTGAACTGCGATGTGTCGCTCGGATTATCGTTGCCGCTTTGTCCGCCTTGGCTACCGCCCTGACCGCCTTGGTTTCCGCCTTGTCCGCCGCCTTGGCTACCGCCGCCACCGGGTGTGTCGCTGCCCTGGTTACCCCCTTGGTTACCGCCACCGCCGGGAGTTGTTCCACCGCCGCCTTGTTGGTTAGCCGTCCAATGTGCGTACAGCGTAACGCTGGCATTTGCAACGTAACTTGCGCCCGCTTTGCCCACAAGCGTGCCGCCGCTGATACTGTCGTACCAGCCGTCAAGAGTGTACCCCGTGCGAGATACTGTCGGCAAAGTAACGGAATTGCCTTGCGTAACGGTTTGTGCGGGCGGATTTGTTCCGCCGCTGTAATTGATTGCAAATGTTACCGTAACGTTGTTGGGCGCGGGATCGTCGCCCTGATCGCCGCCGCCCGGGTTATCGCTGCCGCCTTGTCCACCGCCGGGGGTTGTGCCACCGCCGGGGTTGTCGTTGCCGCCCTGCGCTTTGGTGTAGCCGCAGGTATCGCACACGTTGTCCGTACCGAAGTTGTGCGCGGCGCGGTCTGCCGTTACGTCGTGTCCGCAGGTTGCCACGCGCCAATGTTCGGAGTCGTTACTGCTCCACATAGACGAAAATGTGTGTTGGTGGGGCGTAGGCTCATTACCGCCCTGTCCGCCGTTGGGGTCGTCGCCGTTGTGCGGATCGTCGGGCTTACAAGCCGCAACGGTTATTGCCGCAATTAGCAGTAGTGCAAGTAGCAAAATTACAACAAATTTGCATGAGTGTTTCATAGTGCGTCTCCTTTTGTAATGTAATAAAAAAAGTGCCGTCTCTTGCGAAACGGCACTTGCAAAGCGCCTCTTCGCATAGTTGCGACACTAGTTTACAATATCACCTTATTCAAGGATTTGATTGTGCGCGAACAAGGAACACTTTACCGTAAAGTATGCCTTGAATAAAGAGATATTAAACTGTGTCGCAATTGTATTGTACAATACCGCGGGGTAAATGTCAATAAGTAAAACCCCGACTTTGCCCCAACGCGCATTGCCGCAGCCGACCGCAAAACGCTACCGTATGCGCGATTACTGCCTGCCGACCAACAAAAAAAGTGCCGTCTCTACCGAAACGGCACTTGTAGATGCGTGTCCCGATAGTTACCACACTACTATTTCGCCAAAAACTTGCGCTATGGGAAATGACACACTAATCTACCTAAGAGATAGTGCGCAAATTTTTGGCAAATATTAAAAATAGTAATGTGGTAAGTTAATTTTACAACAACGGCAACAAGATGTCAAGATTGCAACAAACAAAAGTGCGCGCGTTGGGCAACCACCCCAAAAGGGACGCATATCGATTGCGCCCCCTTTTTTTGCCGTTTTACTTTTGCGGGCGCGCGCCTGCGGGCGGTTGCCAACTCCGTACTCAATATGCCCCATTGCGACAACTTTGCGGGCGGTTACAGCAAACACCCCGAAATACGCAACTCCCTACGGTACGGCGCTCCGTTCGCTCTGCCCTAACTTACTCGGCTTTGCCGAGACAAGTTGCGCACGTTGCCACGGTTATGCAACAAAATACTTCGAAATACGCAACGCCCTGCGGCGCGGCGTTCGTTCGGCGGGCGGTTACAGCGTAATAAGCGACAGCGCAAACGGCACGATCAGATACACAGCAAACCATATCCAACTTTTTGTTTTAAGCGCGCGCATTACCATATATACCGACACAAGTCCGCTTACAAACGCGGCAAAAATGCCCGTAACAACGCAGTACCAGGGTACGTTTACGGCAACGTCCGCAAGCAGCGCTTCCAACCCTTCCGCCGCGGCGCTTGCAAGTATTACCGGCACCGACAGCAAAAAGGAAAATTCCGCGCTGTCGGACGCGTTTACTCCAAATAATTTCATTACCGAAATTGTACTGCCGCTGCGCGACAACCCGGGAAAAACCGCCACGCCTTGCGTTACTCCCGTTACGATTACGGGCAGCCAACCCGCTTGTTGCAGGCGCAAGCGCGGCTTGCCGAGTTTGTCGGAAAGCACTATCAGCACAGCCGTCAGCGCAAAGCCTATCGGCAGCAACACGTACATTATGCTTTCCGGTACGAGCAATTTTACCGCCAGCGCAATTGCAAAGGTGGGTATGCTTGCCACAACAATGTACAGCAATTTTTTGTCGGCAACGGGGTGGCGCAACGTTTGCCACAGGCTGTGCCGCATAGATATAATTACCGCAAGCAACGTGCCTAAGTGCAACATCACGTCGAAAAACAGCCCCGATTGCACGTTGAACAGGCGCGCGGCAAGCATAAGGTGTCCGCTGCTGGATACGGGCAAAAATTCCGTAAACCCCTGCAACAACCCAAAAAAAATACTTTGCAAAACAGTCATAACAACTTCCTTACAGTTAAACAATTGTTTACTTTTGCGTAATTATATGCTAAAATTACTTTGTATTGCGGTTTGACGGCGGCACGCAAACGCATTGCGCCGTCAACTTATATATTTTACGCAACAATAGTATTTTTTAGACGAGGCGGATATGAAACTTGGAGTTGTAGGTTTGCCCAATGTGGGTAAAAGCACGCTTTTTAACGCAATTACGCAAGCGGGGGCGGAAATAGCCAATTATCCCTTTTGCACGATAGAGCCCAATGTGGGCGTTGTTGCCGTGCCCGACGAACGGCTGGACAAACTTGCCGCGCTGTACAACAGCAAAAAAATTACCCCCACATATCTCAGATTTGTGGATATTGCGGGCTTGGTAAAGGGCGCGTCGCGCGGCGAAGGGTTGGGCAACAAATTTTTGTCGCACATACGCGAAGTGGACGCGATAGTGCACGTTGTGCGCTGTTTTGCGGACAGCAACGTTACGCACGTATCGGACAAAATCGACCCCGTGGCGGATATGCAAACCATCAATCTGGAGTTGATCCTTGCCGACATCGAAACGGTAAACGCCCGCTTGGGCAAAGCCGTTACCATGCAAAAAACCGGCGACAAAAAGTACAAGGCGGAAGCGGAACTGTTGCAACGCATACTTGAGCATCTGGAAAGCGAACAGCCCGTGCGCACAATGCAATTTGACGAAGAAGAAGCCGCGGCGGTGGACGAAATGTTTTTGCTTACGTCCAAGCCGGTAATTTACGCCGCAAATATTGCGGAAAGCGACATCGGCAACGACGATAATCCGCTTGTAAAGGCGGTGGAAGCGCAGGCGGCTACCGAACACGCCGAAACGCTGGTAATTTGCGCCAAGGTGGAAGAAGAACTGAGCCGTATGTCCGAAGAAGAACGGACAATGTTTTTGGAAAGTTACGGCATTGCGGAAAGCGGTCTTAACCGTCTGGTAAAAAAATGTTACAAATTACTGCATTTGGTAAGTTTTCTTACCGCCGGCGAAAAGGAAACGCGCGCCTGGACTGTTACGGAAGGCACCAAAGCGCCGCAAGCCGCAGGCAAAATTCACAGCGATTTCGAAAAAGGCTTTATTCGCGCAGAAATAGTGCCCTACGACACAATGCTGCAAATGGGCGGCTACAATCAGGCAAAAGAACACGGCAAAGTGCGTAGCGAAGGCAAAGATTACGTAATAAAAGACGGCGACGTGGTGCTGTTCAGGTTCAACGTATAGGCCGTTTGCGCGTAAATTACGTTGCTTTTTTGCGTGTGCGCGGGTTCGCATTTTTACGCAAAAAACGCATAATGGGGTGCAAAAAACACTCCTATGCGATAAAAAACACACAAATAAACAAATTTGCGGGGTAAATATATGACTAAAACAAAACGCGACAAAACTCTGCCGCAAGGCAAGGTATCGCCGGGCAACAAATTGGCATTTGCCTGCGGAGACATATTCGGCGGCGGAAGTTTTAATATCATCAACTTTTTGTTTACGCCCTTTTTGACGTTGGTTGTAGGTATACCTATGGTATTTCTTACGCCCATACTGTTGCTTACCAAGATATGGGACGGCATTATCGACCCGTTTATCGGTATGATAACCGACGCCAAGCGCCCGGGCAAATTGGGTAAGCGCAGATTTTTTATGTTGATATTCGCTCCGCTTGTGCTGGTGGCGTTTATTTTGTTGTTTTTCCCTTGGGATTTCATAGATCAGGTGTGGGCAAAGTGCTTTTTGGTTGTGTTTGTGTATATGTTGTACGCCACAGCGCAGAGTTTTGTGCTTATTCCGTATTATTCGCACGCCAGCGAAATGACGGACAACTTTAACGAACGCAACAACACCAACGCCGTAAGGTTGGCGTTCAGCATTATGTCCAGCCTTATTTGTGTGGCGGTGCCGGGTATGATCGCCGGTCCTGACAAGGGGCCTTATTCGTACGTGATAATGGCAAGCATTTTCGGCGGAATATTTGCCGTGTCGATAGTAATTACCGCCCTGTTCAGCCGCGAGCAGGTGGTTACGCCCGCGGTAAAGACCAAGTTCGACCTAAAAGAATTTGTCCGCCCGTTAAAAATGGGCACTTACCGCAGATATTTGGGTATGCAGATGTGTTCGTCTTTCGGTATGGCGGTAATGAGCAGTTTTTTCTTTACGCTGTGCGATTTCTTTTTGCGGCGCAATTCGTACCTTGCCGCAACAGAGTTCGGACAACACGCAAGCCGTTTTCCCATAGCGACGGTTGCGGCGGCGGCAATGTTTGCGGCGCAGATCGTGGCGTTGCCCGTTTATCTCAAACTTATCAAGGCAAAGTCCAAGCGATTTGCCTACATTACGGGCGCGTTGGTGTGGATAGTGGTTGCAATGTTTATGCTGTTTTTGCCGGGAGAAGGGACGGATATAGTAAAAACGTACGGCGCCGAGTTGGTGGACGGCGTTGCGGTAAACACCTTGTCGATCTCTCCCGGTTCGGGCGCGCCCGATTGGCTTATCATCGTGTTCGGATTGCTGCTCGGTTTGGGTATAGGCGGTACGGTATTTGTTCCGCACAGCGCTTTCGGCGACGTGTGCGACGTGGGCGAACTGTATTTCGGCAAGCGCACGGAAGGCAACTTTTCGGGGCTTACCAACTTTCTCAACACAACCGCGCAGGCAATAGGGCTTGCCATTCCGCCGTTGATCATAGGGCTTACGGGCTATGTTGAAACGCAATACCGTACCGTTGAGCGGTGGAATGATCTCCAAACGCTGAGCGTGCAGGAACAGATAGCCGATTTGGGTATGGCGTTGGACAATTTCAAGGTAACCCAAGGCAACGGAAACGTGCAATTGTTGCCGCTGTCGCAACCCGAAAGCGCGCAAATAGCAATAAAACTTACCTTTATTTTGCTGCCCATTGCAATAATGATATTGGCAATAGTAATTGCGTCGCGGTACAAACTTACGCGCGATTTGCAACAGCGCATAGTTGCCGCCAACGCCTGTTCGGACAAAACTTCCGCCGAATTTGCGCGCGAACGCGTCTATTTGCTGGAACAATTGGGCGAAAACGTAAACGCCCTTCCCAAACTTGACGGCAGCGCTTTGGCGCAACCCAAGCAAACTCCGCCTACCGCCGCGTCCGATTGCGGTAACGACCCCGACGATCCTTCGGGGGGGGGAACGGACCGAGTAGACGCAGACAAACGGTAATTTTGTACATATTGAGTGCGGTCGGCAAAACAGCCGATCGCATTTTTTTACAGCGGTTAATTGTATTTTTACAGCGTTGCGCCGCGTTTTGGAATTTGCTACACAACCGCGCGCGGGGTGTATTTGCGCGCAAATCAAATTGTGCGGGTTTACCCAAATGTCGGGCTTGTGTATTGACGGACAATGTGTTATAATGTATAAGTACAAATTTACGGTCAAGGACATTTCGATGCTTACAATATCTCCGCTTTTTTCGGGAAGCAAGGGCAACTGCACGCTGATACGCTCCCAAACCACCGATATTTTGTTGGATCTGGGCTATTCGTACAAGGCGACGTTGACCGAACTTGCCCGTCGCAATATCGCCCCGCAGGACATTGCGGCAATAGTAATAACGCACGAACACAGCGACCACATAGCGGCGCTGCCGTTGTGGAGCAAATATTATCGTACGCCCGTATATGCGCCCGCGCCCATAGCCGACGTTATACGTATGCACGCGTGTTTTGCCGACGTGCGCCCGTTTGTTTGCGGCGCGCAAATAGGGGATATTACGGTGGAAAATTACGAGTGTTTTCACGACGCGCGTTGCTGTTACGGGTATCGTTTTGCCTTGTCCGACGACCAAATCGCCTGCGTAACCGATACGGGGCATTGGGACGACAAACTGTTGCGCTTTTTGTCGCCGTGCCGCACGATAATGCTGGAAAGCAATCACGATACGGATATGTTGCGCAGCGGAAATTATCCCCAAGCGCTTAAAATACGCATAATGTCCGATTACGGGCACCTTTCCAACGCCCAAACCGCGCAAGTGTTGTGCGCTCTTGCCGGTTCGCAAGTAAAAAACGTGCTTTTGGCGCACTTGTCGCTGAACAACAACACCAAGGAAATCGCCTTCGATTCCGCCGTGCGGGCATGCGCCGCCGCGGGACTTGTGGAAGGTAAGGACATCAATTTGTATGTCGTCGATCAATATTGCAACGAGGTAACTATTGAACAATAAAAGATTGTGCTACAACACAAACGATCTGGGCGCAAGTTTTGCGTTGGCTGTCGGCGTAATGATTGCGTCGTCGCTGGTACTTACGCTGATATTCGGCGCGGGCACGGACGAAATGCAGTCTTGGCAATTTTGGCTGATGCAGGCGCTGTACACGCTGTGCATAGGCGGTTCGGGCGCGCTGTATGCGGTAATTACGCGCACAAACCTGCTTTCCGCAGCCAAACTCAACGTAAAACCCGATATATTCCACATTTTGTGGGGTTGCGGCGCAACGTTCTGCCTGATAATGTGTATGACGCCCCTTAACAATTGGCTGTTGCAACTGCTTGCCAAATGGGGGCTGTCGCCGTCCGTCAATCTGCCCGACGATGTGGCGGGGTTGATAATAGTGGCGTGTATACTGCCGTGTTTTTGCGAAGAATTGGTATTTCGCGGCACGGTTGCGCAATCGTTGGCGGATAGCGGCAACATACTCGGCTCCATCGCCGTAAGCGGCGCGCTGTTTGCACTGTTTCACGCAAATGCGGCGCAGACGATACATCAATTTGTGTTTGGGTGTTTTTTGGCTTTGCTTGTGTATCGCAGCGGCAGTTTGTGGACGTCGGTTGCGGTACATCTGTTCAACAACCTTGCCGTTGTCGCGCTTAACTTTACGCCGCTGGGCGCCGACGCTTTTTGGACGGATAAAGCCAATACGGGTTGGATAGTTGCAATGTTTGTTGCGGGCATTGCGGGTTTTGCCGCGTGCGTGTTAGGGTATATCAAAACAACGCGCAGCAAGCGCTCGGTAAACGGCGACAACGCTCGCGTGCGTATGGGCGCAACGTCTGCGGTTTTGCTTGCAATTGCGGTTGCCGTGTGCGCCGTGCTGTGGGTTTCGAGTTTGTGGGGGTAAAATGAAGTTCAAAATAGTTGCCGTCGGCAAACTTAAAGAAGAATATTTGCGTCAGGCGGTGGGCGAATACGTCAAACGCATATCGCGCTTTGCCGACGTGGAAATAATCGAAATAGACGAATATTGCGTAAAAGGCGCGCCCAATGCGGCGCAGATCGAGCAAATAAAGCGGCGCGAAGGCGAGGCGATACTGTCCAAATCGGACGGCTACGTAATTGCCGCGGATATCGACGGCAAAATGCTGAACAGCGTGCAGTTGGCGCAACTTGTTGCCAAACAAAAGCAATACAATTCGGTTTTTACTTTTGTAATAGGCGGCAGTTACGGGCTTAGCGACCAAGTAAAAAGCCGCGCCGACGTGCGGTTGTCGTTCGGCAAGATGACAATGCCGCACCAATTGTTCAGGGCGGTGTTGTGCGAGCAGATCTACCGCGTGTGTTGTTTGAACAACAATATTGCCTATCACAAGTAACTGCAATTGACAAAAAACGGTATTGTGCTACAATATCAGTATCTATCGGTGAATGTATGGAAAATATTTTAACATCGCAAACGTTGTGGGAAACATTTGACCCCAACGCCGAACAACTCGAATCGGACACAATAAAAACATGGCAGCAAAACGGCGTTACGGTAAAAAATATGTATTTTACCGGACGTACCTTCGACAACGGTCAGACGCGCGTTTTCGGCACTGTGTGCTACTGCCGCAGCAGCGAAAACAAGCCCGCAGTGTTGGTAATAGGCGACTTCGACAAGCAGGTCGACGTCAAATTGCTTATCGATTTGGCAAAACGCGGCTTTGTGGCAATGGCGGTGGATCTGTTCGGGCGCAAGGAATTGGGGCTGTACACGCTGTTCTCCGAGCAGTTGGATTACTGCAACTCCGACAAGAACGTTTCAATATTCGAAATTGCCGAAACCGCTCACGACACCAAACTGTACGAGTTTACAGTGTGTTGCCGCCGCGCAATAACTTACCTGCTTACCGAAGAAAACGTGTCGGAAATAAGCGTATTGGCGCAAGGCAGCGGCACGTACGTGGGAATAATCGCGTTGGGCAGCGACAGCCGTATTGCGCGCGGCGTACTGCTCTTCGGCAATTTGTACAAAAATTTCCCCGCGCCGCAGCAGGACGCGATATTCGGCAGCGATGACGACGAAGATCTGCACAAACACATCGCCTACGACGCCAAACGCCAGATGTGGACGTTGGGATTGGCGCCGCAAACGTATGTGTCGCAGATACAGGTGCCGCTGTACATCGTAAATTCCGCCAACAGCGAATACGTAGACATAGTGGAAACAAGCCGCACCTTTATCCGCGCCAATGCCGACAGCCGCTTGTTGATTTTGCCGACGGGTATGGATTATCTCAACAAACAGTACACGCAGTCGGTGGTGCGCTGGCTGGGCGGTCAGCAGGTGGACAAACCGTCGGAAATAAAAACTTTTACCGATTCCGACGGCGATTTGTGTCTTAGCGTGGCAACGGACAAACCGCTGTCCAAGGTGTCCGTGTGGTACTGCGCCGACAACGTAGGGCACGCGCGCCATTGGAACAAAGCGGTATTAAGCGGCAAAAACGGCGAATACAGCGCCAAGGCGATAATGTATGCTCCCAAGAGCACGCTGTTGGCTTTTGCTCTGTTTGACGGCGACATTGCCACGTCGAGCTGCCTGTTGGAGCAAAAAGTGGTTGCCGCCAACGTAAAAAAATCCAACAACATTATTTTCAGCGGAAATCTCAATCAAACGCTTGTTCCCGCAAGCGTAAACGGCGATTGGTGGGACGTGGATCTGCAACCCACTCTCGACAAGGGTTACTTGGGTATTGTGGGCGCCAAGGGCAAGGCGTTGGCAACTTTTGCCGTAAGCGACAAGAGTATCCGTATAAACCCGTCCTTTACGGTTGGGTTCGATATCTGTTGCAACGTGCGTCAGCAACTTACCATTGTTGCCGTGTGTAATTTCGGCGAAGCGAACGACAAATACATTCAAACCGCACCCGTGGCGGGTAGCGGCAAGTGGGAAAGGTTGACCTTCGACAAGGAAAACTTCCACCGCACAATGGACGGCAAACAACTGTCTGTGGGCGAGCGCGTGGATATGCTGTTGGTTTACGCCGACAACGAGTTTATTATAAACAACATCTTTTTGGTATGACGGTTTACAATGTAGGCGACAATATAATTACGCGCAAACCGCATGCGTGCGGGTGCAGCAATTGGCAAATTGTACGCACGGGCGCGGATTACAAATTGAAATGCGACAAATGCGGCAAAACGGTAATGCTAAGCAGTGAAAAATTTCACAAGGCGGTAAAGCAAATTGGCGGAAAAACAAACTGACAATTTTATCGAATCGGACGGCGCGCCCGAACAAAACGAGCAAGCGGATAGTTACGAACAAGGCTGCGATCTTGCGAACGTAACGCCTCAACAAGGGCAAGACGCGCTTGACGACGACGCGTCCGCCGCAGACGGCGCCGCGCCCGACAGCATTGCGCCCGAACAGAGTTTGGAACGCGCGTGTGAAAATTCCGACGAAATTTCGCACTCGGACGACTTAGCCGCGACCGAATTGTCGTCGGACGAAAGGGCTGATGTGATTGAAAACGGCGGTGCGGCGCAGGAAAACGACTTTTTGCCCGAACGATCCGACGGCGGCGTTTCCGCGCGCGAAAAAAAGCAAGACAGATTTTCCAAAGTGATGAACGTTGCCATTATCGTAATGATAATTTTACTTTCGGCAACGCTGTTGATACGCGCGTTTGTGTTTACGCGAATTGTCGTAAAAGGCGACTCTATGCTGAACACATATATGGAAGACGACAGGGTAAACGTAAGCAAATTGACTTCGCCCCAACGCGGCGATGTGGTAATATTTTACGCAAACAAAATAGACAGCAAATTTTTGGCTTTGTTTGCAACTCGCGCGCAAAGCGAGGAGGGCGGCAAGTACGAAAAATACATCAAGCGTGTGGTTGCGCTGGAAGGGGACAAAATATGGGCTGTGCCCACGGAAAATCCCTTTGAATATTATATTTTGATACAAACGGCGCAGGGCGATTTGTTGCGCGAAAATTACTACGTACACGACGGCGAAAGTTTGCCGCAAAGCATATTCTATATTCACGACAGACAATCACTTAGCGGACTCGGCATTTTGCGCGGCACATCGCAAGAAAACCCGCATATAGTGGCAAAAGATTGCTTTTTTGCTATGGGGGACAATCGCGACAACAGTCTGGATTCGCGCAAAAAAGGCGACATTCCGCTTGCGCAGTTGTTTGGAGTAGTAATTTGATTCCGACCAAACGCGTGCGGACTCGGTTGACGGCGGCTTGCGCCTTGCAACCTTGCACTTTGTGCGCTTACGCGTCCGCACGGTCGGACTAACAAGGAAGCAACTGCCCGTTGCTTCTCTTTTTATACCTTCGCCGGGGTGAACATCCCCGGCATCCCCCGTTAGGGCGCAAACTTCGGCGCAGGTCCGCAGTTTGCGGTAGTTTAATTTGAAACTGTCCGCCAAGGCGGGTTTACAAGGTTGGGTTTAATTTGGACTACTTGTTGCTTGTTTGGGGTCGCCGCTTGTTGACGGAATTTGAGTTGTTTCCGCGCGTGCTGTGTTCGCTAACGCGAACGGTTTTATTTACGCGCAAGCGCGTAAGTGTTATTCGCCTACGGCGAGTGTTATTTTTCCGCTTTCAGCGGAAAAGTGTTATTTTGCCTTACGGCAAAGTTAAGGTTGACATTATTTGAAAATTATTATTGTCGAAAATTTGATTTTTCGGCAATATTTTTTTATTGCTTAAAGTTGTTTTAACTAAACAACGCCACAACTGTTTGCGCAGCAAACAATCTCACTCGCCGATAGGCGAATCTCACTATTCGCGATAGCGAATAATCTCACTTTTTCGCCGCAGGCGAAAAAATAACACTTTGCCGTTGGCAAAAATTGCCAAACGGCAAAATCTCACTGTTCGCGGAAGCGAATATTTTTTTGTTTCTTTTTGTATAAACCGTCGTAAAAAACGTAAAAATTGCAATATGAATAAATCTTGGTTTGACAAATTGCAAACTTTGTATTTCGGCGAAGACGATTTTCGCGTGCGCGAAATAAATTGCGGCTTGCCGTTACGCGCGGTGTGTCTGGATACTATGTGCGACGACGCCAAGGTAAGCAATTTTGTATTGCAGCCGTTGGCGTACATCAAGCGCGCCAAGACGGTTTACGACGTGCAAAGCAAAATTGCGGTGGGTACGGGCGTACACAAAGTGCCCAATTTTTACGCCGCCGTGTCGGATTTTACCAACGGTTATACGCTGGTTTTCGACGAATACAACGGCTGCATAGCAATAGATACGCGCACGGTTACGGGCAGGTCGGTAATAGAACCGCCCACATCTATGGTTATGCGCGGTCCGCGCGAAGGATTTGTCGAGGACGTAAAGGTAAACATCACGCTTTTGCGCAAAAGGCTCAAAACGCCCAATTTCAAAACAGTCAATCTTACCGTGGGCAAGTACACAAATACCGCCGTGTGCGTGTGCTATATCGACGGCATAGCGCAAAAAAAGATCGTAAACGACATCGTTCAGCGCATTGACGCCATCAAGATCGACGGCGTGTTGGACAGCAGTTATCTCGCCCGTTATCTCGACGTGCACAAGACGTTTGTTTTCCGCAGGGTGGGCGTTACCGAAAAGCCCGACATAGCCGTGGGCAAAATGCTCGAAGGACGCGTTGCGGTAATTGTGGACGGCTCGCCCATGGTGCTTACTTTGCCGTATCTGTTTGTGGAGGACGTGCAAAGCCCCGGCGATTACTACGAAAATTCCGCAATGACAACGCTGAGCCGCGTATTGCGGTTTGTAAGCGTAATCGCGTCGGTATTGCTGCCCGCGCTGTACGTGTGCTTGCAAACGTACAATTACCAAATTATACCGTTGCGTTTTTTGATAACGGTGCTTAATGCGTCCGAAGCGATACCTTTTTCGCCGCTTACAGAAATGCTGTTGGTGCTTATTGTGTTCGACATTCTGCGCGAAGCCAACTTGCGCATGCCGTCGGCGGTGGGCATATCGCTGTCGCTTGTTGGCGCGATAGTGTTGGGCGACGCGGCTGTGCAGGCGGGTTTGTTGGGCGCTCCCGCTGTAATGATAGGCGCTCTGTCGGGCATAGGGCTGTTTACATTGCCCGACAATACGCTTATACTGTCGCTTTTGCGCCTGATAGTAACGCTTGTCGGCGGGCTTATGGGGTTGTTGGGAGTAACGCTGTCTACGTTGTGCGTAATTATTTATCTTGCGTCTATGCAGGATTACAAAACGCCCTTCCTTGCGCCGTTTGCGCCCGACATTCCCGAGGACAGGCAGGACGCCGTAACGCAAATTTCGGTGCCGTCAATGACCGAACGTCCCCATTCCGTACCCAACACAAACAAAAAAAGGAGAGGCTGATGGACAAAAACCGTGTCAGCGCAGATCAACTTGCGCTTATGTATTTTTTGCTGATTGCCGGCGGAAAATTTTTGACTTTGCCTTCAATCCTTGCGGGGGACGTGGGGCACGACAGTTGGCTGGTGCTGTGCTTTTCCTTTTTGTGGGACGGTATTTGCTTGGCGTTTTTGCTTTGGGCTATCAAAATCAACGTCAACGCGCGGTTGGATATTGCGGACATACTCAACAACAGCGTATCGCGCCCCGTCGGCATTGCGTTGTTTGCTATATTTTTTGTGATATTTGTGTTGCGCGCCGACATTTTGCTGTCGTCGTGCTTCAAAATGTTTTCCGTAACCTTCGACGTCAGCACAAATTGGATAGTTTTTGCGCTGCCGTTTGCCGCGTTGGCGTTTTTTGCTATTGGCAGGGGATTCAACGCCATTGCGCGAACAAGTCAGTTGCTGTTTGGGCTGATAGCGCTGTCGGTGGTTGCGCTGTTGGTGTCGCCGCTTACTCAAACCGACTTTGCCGAGTTGTTGCCCATCGGTCAGGCGGGGTGGGGCACAATAGTAAAGACGTCTTTTACGCGCAGTTTTTGGTTTTCGGATTATATTTTTATTTATTTCGTGCTGGACGGGATCAAAGTAAAAAAACACCTGTATTTGCCCGTATTTACGGCTTTTTTTGCCGGAGCGGCGCTTACGGTGTTGCTTAACGCCGTTTTTGTGGCGCTGTTCGGGCATCTGGCGCCCAATTTCGACCTTGCTATGAGCAAAATAGGCATTTTTTCGGTGGCAAGCACCGCAAACGGCCGCTGGGATTGGCTTACGCTGTCGGTGTGGCTAATTTCGGTAATTATCAAGATAATAGTGTACATTTTTTGCGCGTACAAGTGTATCGAAAAGATTTTCGGCGCAAATTTCGTAAAAATAAATTGGTTTGCCGCGGCATTTGTTACTGCAACGTTGGCGGTTCCGCTGTTTGTTAACACCGACGGCCTGCTCAATACGGTAATAAAATGGGGTTTGATCCCCTTTGCGGTTGTGCAGTACGCGTTGCCGCTGTTGATGCCGCTGTTTACCAGGACGGCGATCGACAAGACGGAGGCGCGTTATGAGTAGTATCAAACGCATTGCCGTGTTGCTTGCAGCCTTTGTGGCAATAGGGTTCGTATCGCAAAGTTTTAAGGGCAGCAACGTGTTGGACAGGGCAATAATATTGGGAATGGGTATCGATTTCGACGACGATCAACTTGTACTTACCGCCGAAATCGTCAGCCCCGGCAACGGCGAAGAACAGGTGGGCACGTTCAGCAAAACAGTTACTGTTCGGGGCGAAGCAATAGGGCAGTGCATACAGTACGTGGCGGAACAAACGGGCAAGGAAGCGTCGCTTGGGCAGTGCGTGGTTGTGGTGCTGGGGCAAAACTATTTCGAGCAGCGCGACTTTTCCGACACGGTAAATTACCTTATCAATTCGGACAGTTTTAAGGAAAGCGCGATAATATGCTGTTGCAGCGGTTCGGCGGAATATATTTTCAACAACGGCAACGCCTTGTCGCAAAGCGTATCGATGTCCATTGCGGCAATGTTGTTGGATCAGGCGGAAAACGTCGCGGTTGCTTCCAACAATTTGCTGGATTACACGCGCAGTCAGCACGAACTTGACCGCACGGGCTATCTCAATCTCATTACGTTTGTGCCGTCCGCAAACAGCGACGCGCAACAGCCGGACAAGGTGCAGGGGTATTTTACGTATAGCAAAGCGGCAATTTTTCGTCAAAGCAAATTTGTGTGTTATCTGGACGAAACCGACGTAATGGGCAAGGCGGTTTTCGACAAGGACGTAAGCGGCGATTCCTTTGTGGTGTACGACGACGGTATGGCGTACACGTTAAAGGCAACGCACAAAAAGACGGATCTGCAAGTGTCCGACAGCGCCGTCAATGCGGATATTACGCTGTACGTAAGCCTTGCGCGCACCGACAGCGCCGAAACAAACGGGTTTTTCAATCCGCAAAACAAAAAGTTGATTTCCGACGCAATGCTCGAACAGGTGCGGCAACGCGCGCAGAAACTTGCGCAAAGTTTTTGGGACAAGCAAGTGCGTTACAACTTCGATCTGCTTGACGTACACAAGGCGCTGAAACGCAAACAGGGCGAAAGCCAAGCGCTGTCGCTCAAACCTATGTCCGACTTTACGTTTACGCTGACCGTCAGCGTAAAGGAAGGGTAGCGCACGGCGCAAAATTTGTTACCCATTGCGCAATTTTAATTTATTATTGCTTTATACATTGTATTTGTTATGTTGACTGCTAACGCGGTTTGTGATATTATTTGAATGTTATGAAAGGCGTAATTTTACTTAACGCGTACGATCGTAATCCCGCGCACAGCCGCAAGGCTCGGCGAATGACGGACGAGTTCGGGCGTCTTGGCGTAACCGTCAGCACGGTTGCCAACGACGCCTTTACGTCGTATATCGTCGGCGGCAACGCCGTTTGCGATCTGGACGCGGATTTCGTGCTGTTTTTCGACAAGGACAGATATACCGCGCAACTTATCGAAAAGTGCGGCATACCCGTGTTCAACAGCGCCGCGTCGATAGCCTTGTGCGACGACAAAATGCTTACCCATATTGCGCTTTCCGATTGCGGCATACCCATGCCCGACACTCTTCCCGGGGCGTTGTGCTATTCGCCCGAATTTACCGTTTCGCAAAGTTACGCGGACGAAGCGATAGCCCGATTGGGGTTGCCGTTGGTGGTAAAGCAGTGCTGCGGCAGTTTGGGCGAGCAGGTGTATCTTGCGCGCACGCGGCAACAACTTATTGAAATAATCGGCAAAGTAGCCCCCAAAGGATACTTGTTGCAACGCTACGAAGCGCAGTGTTGCGGCAAAGATATGCGCGTAATAGTGATCGGCGGCAAGCCCGTATGCGCAATGACGCGCAGTAACCCCGACGATTTTCGCTCCAACATTGCCAACGGCGGCACTGCCGCCGCGTGCGACATTCCCGACGACGTTGCGGATATGTGCGTAAAAGCGGCAAATATTTTGGGCTTGGATTATTGCGGCGTAGACGTACTGCAAAGCGACGTGCCCAAGATTTGCGAAGTAAACAGCAACGCGATGTTCGAAGCGATGGAGCGTGTAACGGGCGTAAACGTGGCAGGCATATACGCGCGGCACATCGTGGGCAAGGTAGAGCGCGGAAACGGGCGTTTTGCGCATCACACATTGCGAAATTTGTAGTTAAACGCGCTAACTTGTACGCTTTAAGCGCAAAAATACGCATTTTACAATACGGAGGAACACTATGGACATAAAAAGTTTTCTCAACGAAAGTTACACCGCCTACCATGCGGCGGCAAATATCTGTTCTATGCTGGCAAGCAACGGTTTCGAGCAACTTGCGGCGGACGGCGAGTGGACGCTCAGCCGCGGCGGCAAATATTACGTAAGCCGCAACGGCAGTTCGGTAATAGCGTTTGTAGTGGGATACGGCAACGCGTTTAATATTTGCGAATGTCATACCGACAGCCCCTGTCTCAAAATAAAGGGCAACAAACTTGCCGTAACCGACGATCTGCAACGGTTAAACACCGAAAAATACGGCGGCGGATTGCTGTACACGTTTGCCGACAGGCAACTCAAAGTAGCGGGCAGACTGCTTGTGCAAACGGAAGAAGGCGTGCGTCAGCAGTTGGTGGTAAGTCCGTACAGCGTGGTAATACCGTCGTTGGCAATCCATCACAATCCCGCGGCAAACGATTCGCTTGCGTTTAACGCCCAAAACGACGCGTTGCCGCTGTTTTCGCAGTCGGAAACCGAACTGTACTCGTCGCTTACCGACGAACGCGTGTTGGACGCGGATTTGTACGTTGTGCCGGACGGCTGTGCGTTCAACGCCGGCGTGGACGACGAATTTTTGTGTTCGCCGCGTTTGGACAATCTTACAAGCGCCTACGCGTGCGTTCAGGCAATCACGCAGGTCAACCCCGTCAATATTGCCGTAATAGCCTGTTTGGACAACGAAGAAACGGGCAGCGCAACGCGGCAGGGCGCGCCGTCGTTTGTGCGGCAGGTTTTGCAAAACATCGAAATTTCGCTGGGTATGACGACGGCGGAATGTAATTACTCTCGCGAAAACGGCATGGTGCTGTCGGTGGACAACGGACACGCTTCGCACCCCGCCCACCCCGAAAAAAACGACCCGTACAACCGCGTGCATCTCAACGGCGGCGTGTTGATAAAACACAACGTCAATTACGCCACCGACGGATTGACTTCGGCAATACTCAAACGTATTCTCAACGATTGCGATCTGCCGTATCAGGATTTTTACAATCGCAGCGACGTGCGGTGCGGCTCCACCTTGGGGCTTGCCACCGCAAGAGAACTCGGCATGAAAGTGTGCGATATAGGCATTGCGCAATTGGCGATGCACTCCGCTTGCGAAACTTGCGGCAGTAACGACGTTACCACAATAGCGCTTTGTTTGGAATCGTTTTTGTCGGCAGATATTTCGGGCAGCGACAATATAGCCGTAAAATAGCACCCCATTTGCGCTTTTTGTAGGCAAAATGCCGGTTTTTGCGCCGTATTGGGGAGCGGCGCGGCACCTAAAATACATAAAATATTCGTAGCCCCGATCAGGGCGGAGAGGTAACGATGCAAAATTACACGGAAAAATATCGCCATTGGCTAAACAACGTAACGGACGCCGCAATGCTCAACGCAATGCGCGGCGCAACCGATGAGCAAATAAAACAGGCGTTTGCAACCGATTTGCATTTCGGCACAGCCGGTATGCGCGGAATTATGTCCTTCGGCACGGGCAATATGAACATATACACCGTCTACCGCGCAACGGCGGGTTTGTCGGATTATATGCTCAGCCGCGGTATGCGCAGTTGCGCAATAACTTACGATTCGCGCATAAACAGCAAATTGTTCGGCGACATTACCGCCGCCACGCTTGCCGCCGCGGGGATAGAAGTCTACATTACCCGCGAATGTATGCCCACGCCCTTTTTGTCGTATGCAATACGTCAATTGGGTTGCGATACGGGCGTAAACATTACCGCAAGCCACAACCCGTCCGATTACAACGGTTACAAAGTGTACGACGACAGCGGCTGTCAGTTGTTGGACGAAGCCGCGGCGGAAGTTACCGATTTTATATCGCGCCGCGACTATTTTGACGCACCCATTCCGCAAATAGAAGCGTATTTGGGTACACTTATACACTACACCGACGACGCGCTCGAACGCAGTTATATCGATACGGTAATTGCCAACGGCGTGGGTAATATAGGCGACATATCCGTCGTTTACACGCCGCTTAACGGTGCGGGTTACCGCGTAACGCCCACCGCTCTTGCACAGGCTGGGCTTACAAATCTTAATGTAGTAGCCGAGCAAACGCAACCCGACGGCAACTTTCCCACCTGTCCGTACCCCAACCCGGAAAACGACGCCGCGCTTAAATACGCGACGGATCTGGCAATGCGCGTAAATGCGGATATCGTTATCGCCAACGATCCCGATTGCGATCGTTTGGGCGTCGCGGTAAGGGACGGCGGCAAATTTGTACGCCTTAGCGGCAACCAAGTGGGCATACTGCTGACCGATTACGTGCTTGCGCAAGCGGCGGCAAACAAAACGTTGCCCGCGCGCCCCGTTGTGGTAAAAACCGTCGTTACTTCGGTAATGGCGGACGCAATAGCGGGCTATTACGGCGCGGAAGTGCGCAATGTGCTTACGGGGTTCAAATATATAGGCGACGTTATCAACAAATTACAGCGCGACGGCGATTCGAGCAGGTTCGTATTCGGGTTCGAAGAGAGTTGCGGCTATTTGAAGGGCGACTACGCCCGCGATAAAGACGGCGTTATTGCCGCGTTGTTGGTAGTTCAGTGCGCGTCGTATTACAAGGATCGCGGAATATCTTTGGCTCAGCGTATGCGCCTGCTGGAAGAAAAATTCGGCACGTATACCGCAAAACAGGCAAAATTTACCTTCGACGGCGTAAACGGCGCGGATAATATCGCCCGTCGGTTGGAAAACTTGCGCGCGCGCCCCTTTGAAGATCTTGCGGGCAGCCCCGTTACGGACTTTTGCGACTACCTTACGCAAACGCGTTACGACTTGCCCAAGGCAAATATGTTGCGTTTCAACAGCGCGGACGGCAGTCAACTCATTGTGCGCCCCAGCGGCACGGAACCGCTTGTAAAGTGTTACCTTACCGCATGCGGCAGCGACGAAACCGCAAACGAAGCCAAACTTGCCGCCATTACGGCGCAGGTAACCGCCGTTTTCGGCAAATAACAGTTTGAAATAAATTGACCCTACGCCGCAAGCGTTTACGCGCGGCTCAACAGGACGGTACATATTATGAACAAGACTTTTACAACACTGAACATAGTAACGTGCGCGTTGCTTTCCGCCGTTGCGGTAATACTTGCGTCTGTTTTCCACCATTTGCTAAGCGACATGTCGTCGCTGTTTTCGCCTATGCACTTTCCCGTGCTGTTGTGCGGAATACTGTGCGGACAGTGGTTGGGGCTGATATGCGGCATAGTAACCCCGCTTGTATCTTTGCTTGCAACGGGACGTCCTCCTTTTCCCAATCCGCTTGTGCCTATGTTGCTTGAACTTGCCGCATACGGATTTTTTACGGGACTTATGCGCGGCATATTTTTGCGCAACGCGCGCGCAAACAGATTTTCGTCCGTGTTGGCGCTGGTAGTGGCAATGGTGCTGGGCAGAGCCGTCAACGCAATGTCCGCGGCTGTTTTTATGGCTACAAGCGTCCGGTCGTATTTTGCTGCGCTGTGGGTCAAGTTCGGCGACAATTTCGTTTCCACCTGGGCGGCGATTATTTTGCAATTGGTGCTTATTCCCGCGCTGCTGTTTGCGTTGCAACGCGGCGGAGTGCTTATCAAATATTTGCCCGATACGCCTGTTTGGTCGCGCAAACGGCGCACACAAGACGAGCGACAGGAGCAATAACACGCACAAACGTCGAACAACGGTAAAACATCGTTGCCCTTTGCAACCGCGCGTTAAATCGCGGCATTTGCAAAGGGGCGTTTTTACAACCGTTTGACTCGCAAAAATATAATATTTTGCACGCAAACCGCAAGAAAAAACAAGTTTTATTTAAGTAAATTTTGCTATCATTGCTTATCGATTCAGTTCAAGGAGTTTGTTATGCTGGAATTAAAACAAATAACAAAGGAATATCGCACGGGCGAGGACGTAGTTCAT
Source organism: uncultured Clostridia bacterium (assembly GCA_947629985.1). Taxonomy (GTDB): domain Bacteria; phylum Bacillota; class Clostridia; order Christensenellales; family CAG-314; genus Fimimonas. The sequence continues at coordinate 237,156 of CANRFV010000002.1, forward strand.
GCGCTTAAAGGTATAAATTTGCAATTTCGCACGGCGGAATTCGTTGCCGTGCTGGGACCTTCCGGTTGCGGCAAAACCACTCTGCTCAATATTATCGGCGGCTTGGACAAATATACGTCGGGCGACCTTGTCATCGACGGAATTTCCACCAAAAATTACAAAGATCGCGATTGGGACAATTACCGTAACCATTCGATAGGCTTTGTATTTCAAAGTTACAACCTGATTCCGCACCAAACAGTGCTAAGCAACGTCGAACTTGCGCTTACGCTGTCCGGCGTGGCAAAGGCAGAGCGCCGCAAGCGCGCCGAAAACGCGTTGCAACAGGTGGGTTTGGGCAATCAATTTCGCAAAAAACCCAATCAGATGTCCGGCGGACAAATGCAGCGCGTGGCAATCGCGCGCGCGTTGGTAAACAACCCCGACATTATTCTTGCCGACGAACCCACGGGCGCGCTGGATACCGAAACGGGTATTCAGGTAATGGAATTGCTCAAACAGGTATCAAACGACAGGCTTGTGGTGATGGTAACGCACAACCCCGACCTTGCCGAAAAGTACGCTTCGCGCATTATTCGCATATTGGACGGCGAAGTAATTTCCGATTCGGCACCGCTTACCGCCGACGAAATTGCCGACGAAATTGCCGCCGAACGGCAACGCGCAGAACAAGCGACCTCCGCCGAGCAATCGGGCAAAAAAGCGCCCCGCAAACGCAAAAAAAGAGCGTCTATGTCGTTTTGGACGGCGTTCAGACTGTCGCTCAACAATTTGTTTACAAAAAAGGGCCGCACAATACTCACTTCGTTTGCCGGCAGTATAGGCATAATAGGCATTGCGCTCATTCTTGCGGTAAGTCAGGGCACTACCAACTACATCGACCTTGTGGAACAGCAAACCCTTACAAGTTACCCGTTGGTAATCGAATCCACGGCGATGGATCTCAACGCAATGGTATCCAATATGATGAATATGCAGCAAGACAAGCCCACGCACGGCAACGACAAGGTGTACAAGCGCTCTATGATCTACGACATTGTAAATATGGTTTCGGGCTCGGCGCAAAAGTCCAACGACTTGCAGTCCTTCAAGCAATATTTGGAAAAGGAAGTCGCCGACGAAAACAGTCCGTTGCACGACGCGATCGCGGGTTTGCAGTACACTTACAATCTGGATATCAATGCCTATACCAAAAACGTCGACGGCGAAGTTATCGAGTCGGACGTGGGCAACCTTATGCGACAACTGTTGCAGGTATATCTTGAAAACGTCGAATCGTCAACGGGGCAATACTACGCTTCGCTGGGCACGTTCAATATGAATATCTGGCAGGAAATGCTGCCCGGTAACGACGGCGCGCTTGTAAACGATTTGATCAAGGAACAGTACGAGTTTGTGGACGACAATGGCCATTGGCCCGAAAAGTATAACGAAGTGGTGCTTGTAATGAACGCCGACAACGAAATAAGCGACATTGCGCTGTACGCGCTGGGGCTTATCGGGCAGGATTACGTCGACGCCGTCGCCGACGCTATAAAAAACAACAATCCCGTGCAGGATATTGGCAAATACAGCGATTGGTCCTACGAAGATATTTACAATACGGAGTTGAAAATAATCCCCAACTCGGCGTTTTACAGTCTAAACGAAGCCGGCAAGTGGCAGGATAATCACGACAACGAAACCTTGATCCCCGCCTTGTACGATAACGACGAGATCGCAATTCCGTTGAAAATTTGCGGAATAGTGCGCCCCAACCCCGACGCCACAAACACAATGCTTACGGGTACTATTGGGTACACAACTGCGCTTGCCGAGTATTTGGTGGCGCAAGCGGAACAGTCGCAAATCGTCAAAGATCAAATGGCAGACCAAGAAAACGACGTTTTGACGGGCTTGCCCTTCAATCTTCCGTTGTCCAACGAGAAAAAGAAGGAAAGATTTGTTGATATTTTCGGCAAAATGGAATCCGAAGAAAAAATGGCCGCTTATTCCGAAATATACTGCTTGGCTAATCCGGAGAAAGTTCAGCAACGAGTGCAAATGTATATGAAATTGGTGTTCGGCGACCCAACAGATCCCGATTATTCCGCCAACCTGCGCGAAAAGATCGCTCAGATGACGGCGGAAAATATGGGCGTCAGCGTTGAAGTTATACAAGGTTTTATCGACAAAATGTCCGACGAGCAACTGCTTCAAATGATAACGCCGCGAATGACGGAAATGGCTGCCGACGCTTTGAAAGCGGAACAATTCACGAAAGTAAGCGGTATGCCCGAGCAAGAACGCAACGCATTATACGACCAATATATTGCCAATGGAGATGTCGAGCAGGTCGCTACCTATTACGACGAAATTTTGGAGTTCAGCGAATCCACTTTGCAGGGCAACCTTACTAAGTTCGGCATTGTCGATTTCGACAAGCCCACAGCCGTATATATTTATGCGTCGAGTTTCGACGCCAAGGAAGTTATTGCCGACGGAATCGAAAATTACAACAACGATCCCGCCCGCACCGAAGACGAAAAAATAACCTATACCGACCTTGTTGCGTTGGTAATGAACGCCGTAACTACCATTGTAAACGCGGTAACCTACGTTTTGATTGCGTTTGTGGCAATATCGCTCATCGTTTCGTCCATTATGATCGGGGTAATCACTTTGATTTCGGTACAGGAACGCACCAAGGAAATAGGCATTTTGCGCGCGATTGGCGCGTCCAAGCGCGACGTAAGCAGTATGTTCAATGCCGAAACGGTAATTATAGGCTTTGCCGCGGGAGCGTTCGGCGTGTTGCTGACGTACTTGCTGTGCTTGCCCATCAACGCCATATTGCGCTACTTTACCCACATCAGCACGCTAAGGGCGTTTTTGCCGCCCGTCGCCGCGTTGATTTTGGTGGCGATCAGCATGTTGTTGACTGTATTTTCGGGGTTGATCCCCGCACGCAGTGCAGCCAAAAAGGACCCCGTTGTGGCATTGCGCACAGAATGATGTTTGCTGCGCTTCGCTCCGCAAACACTGCGCCGCAAGGCGCACGCTGAGCGAGTGTATCCACTGCAAAATAATCTGCAACGAGCGCATGCAGTGCGCGAAGCGAAGCCTTTTTGCAGGGGATATGCGAGCGACTTGCAATCGACCGACGCACGTGTGGTCGGATTCTATTTTATGTCCGCTTTTCTCAGCGCCACCCAGCCCAAAAAGAAGAACAGTGCGGCAAGGGGCAGTTCGTACAGCAAAATTTTGCCTATAAGCGCGCCGTCGGGGTTGCTCAGATCCAGCATATTCACATTGTACAGCGGTATCCAGCCCAGCGCGGCGTCCGCCACGGTAGTTCCGTTTACGCTTGCCACCAACAAGCAACCTTCAACCACGCCTTGTATAACTGCGGGCGCAACCAACATCAGCACAAACGACAGCACCATTGTGGCTGCGGTTTTGCGCACGCTGAACAAAAACATCACCACAAACGATTGCGACAGCAACATCGCCACCAGCCCCAATGCAAAACTCAGCAAACATGCGTTGGCTACTTGCGCGGCGCTAAGCGAGCCGAAACCCAAGATCAACCCGTTAAACATCAACGTAAACAGGTAGTAAGCGGTAAAGTACACCGCGCCTATAAACACCGCCACAACAGACAGCGCTCCGTACACCTGCGCGCGCGACTTATCAGACAGAAAAATGTTGCGTATCGTTCCGCCGCTGAATTCTTTGCACAGCAGTACGGACGTGCATATTACGGCAAGCACCGCCGCGTCGTTGGACATCGACGCAAACGATTGCAACTCCGCTACGGTTACATCGCCGAATTCGACTATTCCGCCCCAATCGATAGGACTGTTATTCAACAACCCTATCAAAAGCAGCTGAAACAGCGCGCTCAACAGCGGCAATCCCAGGCACAGCCCCAGCAGTATCCAAAACGTAACGCTCTTTTTTATACGGAAAAATTGCAATTGCAGCGTGTTAATCATGCGAATCACCTCCCGTAGACGAAACGTTGCCGCTAAGCGCGTCGAGATACAGTTGTTCCAACGCGTCGCCCATTTGCGTAATGTTGGTAACGGCAACGCCTTCTTGCGCCAAACTCAGCAAAATTTGCGTGGACGGCGCGTCGGTATATACAAAAATTTGCGTAGACGATATTACCGACGTTTTGCCGAATTGCGCCAAAACTTCCGCCGCCTTGGTTACGTCGCTTACGGTAAGGCGCAACTTTTGCGCGGAAACGGCGTCCAACTGCTCGGCGGATACGCGTCGAATTACTCTGCCGCGGTCCATTATGTAAAATTCCGTTGCAACCTTGCTCAGTTCGGACAAAATATGGCTGGAAATCAACAGGGTTACGCCGCAGTCGCGGTTTAAGCGCACAAAAATATCGCGCATATCGTGTATTCCTTGCGGATCCAGCCCGTTTGTCGGCTCGTCGAGAATAAGCACTTGCGGTTTGCCCACCAACGTCATTGCAATGGCAAGCCGTTGTTGCATTCCCAGAGAATAATTTTTTACTTTGGTCGTAAGCGTCGGGTTTAGCCCCACCAATTCCAGCGTGCGCCTAAGGTGATCGTAGTCTATGCTTATGCCCAGCAGTTTGCATTGGGCCACAAGGTTGTTTGTTGCGCTCAGCGACAAGTACAACGACGGCCTTTCTACTATTGCCGCAACGGTGGTGTCGTTGCGGTCGCTTTGGGGAAGCAACTCAAAACTTCCCGATGTGGGTTTTACCAACCCTGTAAGCATTCGTATGAGCGTGGTTTTGCCTGCGCCGTTTTGTCCCACCAAGCCCACAATGGCGCCGCGTTCTATTTCTATGCTTACGTCGTTTACCGCTTTCAACGCACCGTATGTTTTGGTAAGGTGTTCTGTGCGTATTACGGTTTCTGCCATAGTTATCTCCTTGTAGATTTTTTTGCCGCGGCGTTTTTAAGCCCAACGGCATTTATTACAAAAATTTTACAACAATGCTTTGTTGTTGTCAACAAGCGTATTTCAAATAATTGCTACGCGCCCAAGCGCGTTATTGCTTTATTTCGTCAAACGTGCTACAATTAAACGGCGAGGTTAATATGATATTGTACAAAAACGGACACGCCCTGATCGACGGCAAACTGTCGCGGGTGGATATTGCGGCAAATCACGGCAGAATTATCGAAATCGCTTCGGATATTGTTCCCGACGAGCAGACCGAAACGGTAGATTGCACTCACAAATATTTGCTGCCCGCGTTGGTGGATATTCACACGCACGGCGCCAACGGCTACGACTTTAATACCGCCGACGCCGACGGAATGAAGAAAATATTGGAATTTTACATTTCGCACGGGGTGGGAACGGTTTTTCCCACGGTAATTGCCGATAACGACGACGCGCTTTGCAAACAGTTGGCGCTTATTGCCCAACTTAGCAACGATTACCCCGAAATAAAGGGCATACATCTCGAAGGACCCTTTATCAGCCCCGAATATCGCGGCGCTATCCCGGCGCAACATCTTGCCAAACCGTCCGTGGACAAGTTTTTGCAATATCAGCGCGCGGCGGAAGGCAAAATAAAAATAGTAACCGTCGCGCCCGAACTGCCCGACGCATTGGCGTTTATTTCCGAAGTTTCCGATAGCAAAGTCGTCGTTTCGTTGGGGCACAGCGGCGCCGACGGCGAAGCGGTAGCCAAAGCGCTCAAAGCCGGCGCAAAAAGTTTTACGCATTGGGGCAACGCAATGTCGCAGTTGGACAGGCACGATCTTAATATGTCGGGTACGGCTATGCTGTCCGACGCCTACTGCGAAGTTATCGCAGACGGCAAGCACGTCCACCCGGACGCGGTAAAGTTGCTTGTAAAGTGCAAGGGCGTAAACAAAGTTGTGGGCATTACCGACAGCATTATGGCTGCCGGACTGGGCGACGGCGATTACTCCCTGTGCGGACAAAAGGTAACCGTAAGTTGCGGCGAAGCGTTTGTTACGGGCACGTCTACTCGCGCGGGCAGCGTGTTGGACGCGTATCAGGGGCTTGCCAATATTGTAACTTTTTGCAATTTGCCGCTTAGCGAAGCGATAAAAATATGGACGGTAAACCCCGCCACGCTTGTGGGGCTTAACGGCAGAATAGGCACCATCAAGGTGGGAATGGACGCCGACTTTATTATTTTCGGCTGAACGGCGCGCAACACGCCCGCATTTTGCGTATGCGCCGGGCTAAACGCGGTGTATTATGCAACAAATTGTTGCGCAAATGCGGTGCCGTGCACTTGCGCAACAATGTTTTTGCGGCAGTTACTGCGCGTATTATAAAAATTCTTTTATGTCTGCCTAAAACCGATTTTATGCAAAATCGAACCCCGCAGTATTGACAATTTGCGGCGGATATGATACAATGTAATCACAAAGCGGTTGAAACATCAACCCCAATATGAGGGAGTAATTTGCACCCACGTGTTATACGTTCCGTCAGGACAGTTTGTTTTACAAATTCGGACGTATATTAAAAAATGAGACTCATACGGTACTATCCGTGTGGGTTTTTTGTTTTGTAAAACGGCGTTTTGCTCGGCGGCGATTGCGGCGATCTGCGCCAAAGCGAGCGACAAACCGCTTTGAAATAAAGCGGTGAAGCAGGCGCTTCACAAAGGAGTAAATTATGATCAAAACAATTTTGGCAGTTATTTTATTTGTATTGGTTGCGGCGTGCGCCGCGGGAACGGTAATTTTCGGCATAGGAAAATACCGCAACAGCCGCAGACGTACCGTGTTTTTGTCGCTTTTGATAGCATTTTTGGCAATATTTTTGATTGTGCCGTTTAGCGTACACACGGTAGAACCGGGGCAAGTTGCCGTGGTAAAAGTGTTGGGCAAGGCAGAGTATGTCCGTACCCCGGGCACGTATTTCGACTTTTGGCTCACTCGCGAGTACAGTATGTTCGACACCACCGTACAGCAGGAAGAAATAGAAACAATGTGCTATTCGTCCGACGCGCAAACAATGGACGTCAGTTTGGTGGTTCAGTATCAGATACAGCCGGACAAAGCCATCGAAATCGCCAACAATTACGGGCAGTTGGCAATGTTACAGCAACGCGTTCGCTCGGTTTCCATCGACAAAGCCAAGACGGTTTTGTCTACCAAGTCGGCAATGAACATCATCGAAACGCGTGCCACTGTCAGCCCCGACATCGAATCGATAATAAAACAAACCGTGGTAAACGACTATTATGTGGACGTTGTAGCCGTGGTAATTACCAATATCGACTTTTCGGACGCGTTTGAAGCCACCGTCGAAGAAAAAATGATTGCCGAACAACAACAGTTGAAGGCGGAATTCGAAAAGAAAAAAGCCATTATCGAAGCGGAACGCGAACTCGAAGTTGCCAAACTTGCCGCCGAAGCCAATATTGCCAAAGCCGAAGGCGACGCACAGGCGCAATTGTTGCGCGCCCAAGCGGAAGCCAACGCCATCAAAGCCAAATCGATAGAAGTGGCGCGTATGCTGGGCTTTACCATAACGGAAAAGCAAACCGATGTCGGCGTAGAGTACGAAATAGATTTTACGGGCAAAACGCAGCAAGAAATAGACATTATTTCTCAATATTTAAGATACGCCGCATATCTTGAAAAGTGGAACGGTCAATTGCCGCAATTTGTGGGCGACGGAGCAAGCATACTTATCCCCGCCGTCCCCGCAGAGTAACCGGCGCAAAGTAATTTTGCTCTGCTCGCTCGCGCGTCGGTATGCGCAAAATACCGTACCGACTGCGCGGGCAAACGGGTTTACGGTTAGCCTAAACCGTACTTAGCAACGTATGAAACTATTTGATTTTACCGATTTTTACTGCGGTGCGCCCGCAAATACCGACAAGATGCCGTACGATCAATTTGCCAAACACGTAGATTGGGGTTGGAGTTTTGTTTACGGCGACGTGGCGGTGTACGTAACGCGCACTTGCGGCAACGGCGTGTATTACTATCGACTTACCACCGAATCGCAGGGCGTAACCGAAAGCGAAAACTTCCTTACTGCGGAAGAATTGCTGCTGCACGGCAAAATATGCGGCAAAACTTTTGCGGAAATTTGGGACGAACTTGACCTTATGTAACGCGCCGCCGACAAACCTTGTAAAAAAACGCTTGACTATTTGTCCTTGTCATAGTACAATAATACAGCAAAAAATTTTTGGCGAGGTGCGATATGAAACAAGGTATACATCCGAATTATCATCAAGCGACTGTTGTATGTGCTTGCGGCGCAACGTTCCAAACCGGCACGACCAAGGATACCGACGTAATAAAGGTAGAAATTTGCAACAAATGCCATCCTTATTTTACAGGTAAACAAAAGTTGGTAGACGCAGGCGGACGCGTGGACAAGTTCAAGAAAAAATACGGCATGCAATAATGATACTTCAATGGCGGAAACACAGCAATGTTTCCGCTCCTTTTATGTTTATGCGCGCCGCAAAAATAGTAATCAACGCTTGCTGTGTGGCATCAAGCGACTGTTGTATGTGCTTGCGGCACAACGTTCCAAACCGGCGCGACCAAGGATACCGACGTAATAAAGGTAGAAATTTGCAACAAATGCCATCCTTATTTTACAGGTAAACAAAAGTTGGTAGACGCAGGCGGACGCGTGGACAAGTTCAAGAAAAAATACGGCATGCAATAATGATACTTCAATGGCGGAAACACAGCAATGTTTCCGCCTTATCTTTTTTATTTTATTATTTATGCACGCCGCAAAATAGTAACCAACGTTTGCTGTGTGGCATCAAGCGACTGTTGTATGTGCTTGCGGCGCAACGTTCCAAACCGGCACAACCAAGGACACCGACGTAATAAAGGTAGAAATTTGCAATAAATGTCATCCTTATTTTACAGGTAAACAAAAGTTGGTAGACGCAGGCGGACGCGTAGACAAGTTCAAGAAAAAATACGGTATGCAATAATGATACTTCAAGGGCGGAGACAGCAATGTTTCCGCTCCTTTTATGTTTATGCGCGCCGCAAAAAGAAGTAACCAACGCTTGCCGTGTTTTTGTAAGTTAAAAGTCGCTTATAAATTTGTCGTCCCAAAAAACATTTTGCCGTTATTTGATTTGTATTATGTTTTTATTCAACAAAAAAAGACGCGCCGACGGTACTTAAACCGCAATAGGGATCGGCCGATAGCCTGCGCCCGCTTCGCAACGCGTCTTTTACCGATAGTATATCACAAAATGCGAAAACGTCAACAGCCCGCCCGAGAAAAAACGGAGTAACCCGTTGCGCTTTGCCGCGAACAAACGCCATTGTTTTACAGGCAAAACAAAATCGGTATAGGCAAAGGCGGCGGCAAATCGGTGGCAACCGTGCGCGCGAAAAACATATATTAAAATATGGAAATGCAACAAATCCCGCGCCGCGTGCATTTTGTCGGCGTGGGCGGAATAGGAATGAGCGGACTTGCTCAACATCTTTATCGGGCGGGTTACGTCGTTACGGGCAGCGACCGCCAGGCAAACGATCGCACGGCGCAACTTGTAATGTCGGGAATAGACGTACATATAGGGCACGACGCGTCCAATATAGGCAATGCGCAAATGGTGGTGCGCACGTCTGCCGTAGTGGCAAGCAATCCCGAAGTGGCGGCTGCCAAGGCGCGCGGCATACCCGTAATTTTGCGCGAACAGTTGTTGGGAGCGGCGTTCGATTCGTTCGGCGAGCGCATTGCGGTGTGCGGCACTCACGGCAAAACCACCGTTACAGCAATGATACATCACATATTGCGGCGCGCGGGCGTCGATCACGCGGCGTTTATCGGCGGCGTGTACAACGGCAACAATTATTACGCGGGCGGTAACGCCGTAGTTGCGGAAGCGTGCGAATACAACCGCGGATTTTACAATTTGCACCCCACCTGCGCGGTTTGTCTCAACGCGGAGTTCGATCACCCCGATTGTTACGCCGACGTTTACGATGTGCGCCGCGCTTTCGCGCATTTTTTGAACAACGTATCGGCGGACGGTTGCGTAATACTGCCCCGTTCGTTAAGGTCTGTTGCCCCTACAAAACCCAAACGCATATTTTTCGACGAATGTTTTTGTTATCGCAACGTTGCGCAGTACGACGGCGCGCTCGAATGTCAAGTAACCGACGAAAGCGGCGTTGTTCGCACATTGCGGTTGGCAACCGTGGGCGAACACAACATACTCAACGCATTTGCCGCCATTTGCGCCGTCGAGCAGTTGGGGGTAAAGCGCGGCGCGGCGTTTGAATACTTGACGGATTTTTGCGGGGTTAGCCGCCGTTGGAGCGAAATCGACATTGTCGATTTGTGCCGCGTGGTGTGCGATTACGCGCATCACCCCACCGAAATAGCCTGTTCGGTGGCAACTGCCTACGCCTTGTTCGGCGGCAAGGTGCTGTGCGTATTTCAGCCGCACACGTATTCGCGCACGCGCGCGTTGTGGAACGACTTTATTACGTGTTTCGACAAGGCAAGCAAAGTGCTGTATCTGCCCATATATTCGGCGCGCGAACAGCCGTATCCGCAAATAACTTCGGCAAATTTGTGCGCCGCCGCGCAAAAACACGGTATCGACGCGCATTATGCGTCCGATTTTTACGCCGCAAAGCGTTGGATATACGCCAACGCCCAACGCGACGGCGTGGTTTTGCTGCTTGGAGCGGGCGATGTGTGCAACCTTGCGGAAATGTTGTCCGACAACAAGTAATTTGCCGCAAATTTACGTTACGTACAGGCGTTTTGCGCCAAACGTTACGACAGATATGCCAAATCGCCACCGCATTCGGGGCATACAAAAGAGTTGCGTTCGGCGCATTCGGGGCATATTTGTCGGCGGCATTGCGTGCAAACGCAGTAATCGTTGCGGTTTAATTCGTTGCTGCAATTTATACATTTCATACAATTTACCTCGCTTTATTGTTGACAGCACAGCGGCGTTTTACACCGAAATTTTTTAATTGCGCGTGGTTGGCAACAAAACGCTATTGCAATTTGCCGCGGCGTATGATATACTTAATTTATCTTAACCGGCGCATAGCAGTGCGCCCAAAGGAGGCAACCGTGAGCAAGGAATCCGCAGCCAAAGCGTTATTTTCCACGCTGTGTGCAACATTGGACGATATGCAATGGAAGTACACCAAGGAACAAGGCGACAAGGACGACGGCGAAGATTACATTATCCGCACAAACGTCAAGGGCGATGATTTTACTATGGTATTCTTTTTGGTAGTGGACGTCGGCAGGCAATTGATGTATGTCAAATCGCCCTTGCCCTTCAAGGCTCCGCAGGAACGGCGCGAGTTGGTTGCGCAGGCAGTCGTTGCCGCCAATTACCGCATGCTCAACGGCAGTTTCGAAATGGATCTTACCGACGGGTACATCGCGTTCAAAGTGGTGGTGCCCTTTGCCGAAAGCATAATCAGTCAGGTAACCTGCAAATATGTGGTGTTGATGGCGTGCAAAATGACGGACGTATTCGGCGGCGCAATAAAAAACGTTTCGGACGGCGAATGGGATTTGCAACGGTTTATGCAATTTTGCGTCGAAGTCTGATAGCAATATCGCCGGATATTTATACGCTCGGTAAAAAAAGCGCAGACAATATGTCTGCGCCGTTTTTTTGTTTATAAATTTATTGCGTTAATTTACTATTGTTGCGGTTTTGTAACAAAACTCAAAACCATCGCGCCGGGCCCCAGATGCGCGCCGATTATCGGCGAAAGCAAACGCGTTTTTATTACTACGCGGGGTGCAACTTCCTTTATTTTGTCGGCAAGTTCTTGCGCGTAGCGTTCTTCGTCGGCATGCGTGATGTACACAAGGTTGTCCGTTTCGGTATCCGCTTCCGCAAGGTAAAATTCCACCATTTTGTTAATGGACAGTTTTGTTCCGCGCTGTTTGCCCCACATTTCCAATTTGCCGTTATCGGTAAAGGTAATAAGGGGTTTTATTCCCAACAGCCCGCCCACAAATGCGACGGTTTTGCTTATTCTGCCGCCGCGTTTAAGGCTGTCAAGGTCGTCCACGTAAGCGCAGGCGTCAATGCGATGCTTGAAAGTTTCCAAGTCGTAGTAGTTTTCGCGAATGTCCTTGCCCGCTTTTTTGTTTGCGATCATACGTTCGCACAGCAATCCCATCGCGCCCGTTGCCCTTATGGAATCGACAGGCAATAATTGCGCCTTGTACTTGGCGTTAAGTTCGTCCGCCGCCATACAAGCCGAGTTGAAGGACGACGACAGTCCGCTGCTCAAACACAGATACAGCGCCGAATAGCCGTCTTTAAGATACGGTTCGAAGAATTCCGCATACAAAACGGGGGTAATTTGCGTGGTACTTATGGGCTTTTTGGTGCGCACGATGTCGTAAAACTGTTTTACGTCCAAGCCCGTTTCGTCGTCGGTATAGGATTGCGGCTCGCCGTCGATAATAAAGTCCATCGGCAACAGTTTTACCGTGCCGTCGACTGCAAATTGCCTGTCAACGTCGCCCGACACATCCATAAAAAGCAAATATTTGTCCATATTTTGCGCCTCCGATTGTCTCGAAAAAAATTTTTTGCGTACCGCCCTTTGTGTTAAATGCATTATAAAATATATAACAAAAATTGTCAATTTTTTTCACTATGTTTACAAATCCGCAAAAATTTTTGCCGCACGGTGCAAATCGGCATATTCGGCGCGACGTAGGATCATATTGCGCTGCAACAACGTATTGCGTATCGGCGTTGCCTTGCCCAAACGCTTACTCGGCGTGTACGGTCAAACGCAAACCGCCGTTACCACACAAATTTGGCTCGGGCGCTTTCGCCGTTGTCTATTATTATGTCCTGCGCGGTCATAGATTTGTTTACGACTGCCACAAAATACGCCCATTCGGCTATTTCCGCGGCGGACGCCCACTTTTTTAACGGCGTTTCGTCCATTATTTGCCGCCACAACAGCGGGTCGTCCATTACGCGGCGGTTCAATTCGGTTGTAACTCCGCCCGGCGACAGACTGTTTGCGGTTGCCCCCTGCGGCGCAAGGCGAAGCGCAACGTTCTTCATATACGTTACCATACCGCCCTTGCTTGCGGCATATTCGGCAAATTCCGACCCCGTGCTTGCGCTTGCCGAAGCCACAAACACAACGCTTGCAATGTCGGGATTAAAGGCATACTTTTCGGTTACGCGAATGGTGCCTTTGAGATTGACGTCTATATCTTTGCCGCTGTTTTGCACGCCCGCGTTGTTTACAAGTATGTTTACTCCGTTTATTTCGGGCAGTTTGTCCGCCCAAATATCCGCAATTATGTGCGTGTAGCGCGCGTCGGATATGTCGCACGGCGCAACGTCTATGCCCACTACGTCGTGTCCCGCTTGCAAAAATCTCAGCGCTATCGCTTTGCCTATTCCGTTGCTGCTGCCCGTAACAACCGTTTTCATTAAGCAATATCTCCTTTTTGCGCAATGCAATCCAAATATTTTTGTCCTATTTCCCGTTTGCGCCAATTGCGGCACACGCGGTAACCCAGCGGCGAAAATGCCGCTTCGAGCAACAGTTCCGCCAACATTCCCGTTGCGGCGCACGTAAGGCACTGAACTATCGTCCAACCGAAGAAAACGTGGCTTACAAGCAGGGCAAATATCAAATTGTCGGCAAATTGCGCCACCGCGGTGGACAAATACGTGCGGCAGGCGTAAGCGCCAAAGCCGTCGGGTTTGCGCACAAACGCTTTGCCTATCGTCCAATTGAGAAAATTGTTTACAAATGCCGATATCACAAATGCCGCCGTACTGCCGACAACAACGTACCAAGTACCGCCGAAAGTGTTGTCCAGCGCCTGATTTATTTGCGGCAGTTCGCCCAAATTGTAAAATTCGCCCCACACGCCCGGTATAATGCTTGCCAACCAAAATATCGCGCATGCACACAAATTTATCGCAATTGCGGTAAGCGACAGTTGCGTTGCCGCCTTGGGTCCAAAGTGTTTTGTAAGTATGTCCATACACAAAAAAGCCACCCAGGATACGATAATGCCGCAATCCAACGCCAACCAATTTACGGGGATATCGATACTTTTGTTTGCAAGCAGGTTCATTGCTATAACCGAAGCGATGAATACGGCCAAATATAACGGCGGAACGGATAGAAGTAAAAGTTTGAATAAATAAAATTCGCGTTTAAGTTTTTGTTTCACGTACATTCTCCTTGTTTTTTAATAGGCACGGTAGTGCGCCTGTAAGTTCGGCAAAGCGCGTTTTGCGCGCGATTTTGCCACAGGTTGCAAACAAGATGGTTTGGCAAGGAACATCTTTTTGCAGTGTCATTATAACAAATAGCGCCGCGTATGTAAAGCGAATTACGCTTGCGGTTTTTCGGCGCAAACCGCGCGTTTGCGCGCGGCAAAGGCGTTTTTTGCAGTAAATAGCACGTTCGGGCGCAATTAGACGGCGGGTATATTTTGCAAACGCTTGTACAAAAGCATATTTTTTGGTACAATATAATTTACAAGAAATTTTTGGGCGCAATTTGCGCCTTGGGAGCAATTATGAAAACAAGGATCGGAGGTCAAGCCGTAATAGAAGGCGTAATGATGCGCGGTGCAAGCAGTATGGCGTTGGCTGTAAGGGACGAAACGGGCACAATTCGTCTCGACACCAAACGTCTGCCGGCAAAAAAGCCTTGGTACAGGCGCGTTCCCTTTTTGCGCGGAGTAGTCAACTTGGTAGTTTCGCTCATCGACGGCACCAAAATCATCGAAAAATCCGCCGAAGTAATGGTGGAGGACGTTGACACCAAGGGCGGCAAAGGCATGGGCTGGATAATGGGCATATCCATGATTTTGGGCATAGCCTTGGCTTTGGGGCTGTTTATCGTACTGCCCACTGCAATAACAAGCGGTATTTTTGCGTTGGCGGACCTGTCCACCGAAAGTTTGGATTGGGCATGGCTCAAATCGCTTATCGAAGGCGTTGCCAAGATATTGATATTGATTACGTATATGTCGCTCGTCTCCGCTATGAAAGAAATTCGCCGCGTATTTATGTACCACGGCGCCGAACACAAAACAATTTCCTGCTACGAGCGCGAACTGCCCCTTACCGTGGAAAACGTGCAAAAATGCAGTCGCTATCACGACCGTTGCGGCACAAGTTTTTTGGTATTTGTGGTGGTTTTGTCCGTCATTCTTATGATGATATTGGACGTTGTGTGCGCCGCTTGCGGCTGGACGCTGTTTTTGGAAAAGAGCAATTGGTGGCTCAGGGCATTGCTCAAAATAGCGCTGTTGCCCGTAACGGCGGGTTTCAGTTACGAAATGCTGATGTTTCTTGCGTCCACAAACTTTGTGCTGTTTCGTCCGCTCAAATGGTTGGGCAAACAGTTTCAAAAACTTACCACGCGCGAACCCGACGACAGTATGTGCGAAGTGGCTATAACCGCCTTTAACACGGTTTTGCAAATGGACGCAGACCAATCCATACAGGAAGTTCACTTTCCCCAAGCGGTTACGCTCGACGAATTTAAGCGGCAACTTGCTCAAAGCAACCTGGCAAGCGCAATAAACAAGTCCGATCTCGATTGGCTGTTGTGCGCCGTACTCAACATAAAGCGCAGCGACCTGACCAAGGATCTTAGCATACCTTTCGGCTGGACGGTACGTCTGGGCAAAATGGCTCAGCGCGTTGCCGACGGCGAGCCCATCCAATACGTAATAGGGCACACCGAATTTTACGGGTTGACCTTTCAGATAAACAACACAGTGCTTATTCCGCGGCAGGAAACGGAACTTGTGGCGGAACAACTTGTAAAGCGCATTAACTCCAAGAGCAAAGTGCTGGATATGTGCGCCGGCAGCGGCGTGTTGGGCATTACGGCGAGCGTCATAGCGGGCGCAAAAGTAACTTTGGCGGACGTAAGCAAGGACGCGCTTAAAATTGCCAAACTTAACGCCAAAGCCAACAAGGCTTCGGTAAAGTGCGTGCAAAGCGATATGTTTGCCCGCATTAAGGGCAAGTTCGACGTAATAGCGTGCAATCCGCCCTATATCGCCACCGACATTATACCCACGTTGGATGCGTCGGTAAAGGATTACGAACCGCACATCGCGTTGGACGGCGGAACGGACGGTTTGGATTACTACCGCATATTGGCTCGTCAGGCGGACGAACATTTGGTAAAGGGCGGCTCGCTCGTGCTGGAAATAGGCTACGATCAGGGCGACGCCGTTACGCAACTGTTGCGGGACAAGTACGACGTAACCGTGCTTAAAGATTACGGCGGCAACGACCGCATTGTGTTGGCGCAGTTAAAGTAACGGCAGAACTTTCCGCCGCAAAATCATACCCCATTCGGAGATTTTATGTTAGAAAAGTTGGAAAAAATTGCAAGTCGGTACAGGTTTTTGACCGACGAAATAGCCAAGCCCGAAGTTATAGCGGACAACAACGCTTGGAAAAAATTAGTTAAGGAACACAGCGCGCTTACCCCCATTGTGGAGTGCTACGAGCAGTATCGCAAGGCGCAGACGGAACTCGAAGCGAACACGCGCATGTTGGCTGTCGAAACGGACAAGGAAATGCAGGAGTTACTGCACGAGGACATCGCCTTGCAAAAAAAGAATCTCGACGAACTGTACGGGCAACTTAAAGTGTTGCTGTTGCCCAAAGACCCCAACGACGACAAAAACGTAATTGTGGAAATACGCGCGGGCGCGGGCGGCGAAGAAGCGGCGCTGTTTGCCAACGAAGTCAGGCGTATGTACTATATGTTTGCCGAAAAAAACCGTTGGCGTATCGAAGAAATCGACATCGAAGAAAACGAACTCGGCGGGTTGAAAGAAGGCTCGTTTATGGTAGTGGGCGACGGCGCGTACAGCAAGTTCAAGTTCGAAAGCGGCGTTCACCGCGTACAGCGCGTGCCCGACACGGAAAGTCAGGGACGTATCCACACCAGCACGATTACGGTTGCCGTACTGCCCGAAGCGCCCGACGTGGACATAGAAATTCTCGACAAGGACTTGAAGATAGACACCTATCGCAGCAGCGGCGCGGGCGGACAGCACGTAAACAAAACCGAGAGCGCAATACGCATTACCCACCTGCCCACGGGCATTGTGGTAAGTTGTCAGGACGAGCGCAGCCAGATAAAAAACCGCGAACGCGCGCTTAGCATACTCAAAAGCAAACTGTACGATTACTTTCAGACGCAAGCCGACGCCGAATACGCCGCCACTCGCAAAAGTCAGGTGGGCACGGGCGACAGAAGCGAGCGTATACGCACATACAACTTTCCGCAGGGGCGCGTAACCGACCATCGCATAGGGCTTACTCTGTATTCGATAGACAACTTTATGAACGGCGACATAGGCGAAATGGTGGAAGCGTTGCGGCTTGCGGACCAAACCGCCAAATTGCAAGCCTCGGACGACTGAACGACACAATCGCCGCGCGCAAAACAGGCGGCGCTATCGCCGCCGAAAGTCAAAAATTCGATTTTAATGTGCCAATCTTAGTAAAACGCGGGTGTCGCGCAAAGCAGGCAGTGTTGTTGCGCATTTTTACAAAAAACATATGCCGTTGTGCCGCAAATACACAAAAACAGCAAAAAAGGCAAGATTTTACGTAACATTGCCTTTTTTGTTTTATTTGCGCTATTCAATCGTGTCGGGTATATGGTATTTGCTAATGCGTGCGTTTGTATGCAGATACCGTTGCCACCCTGCTTTGCAATTACTCTTTTTACGTGTAAAAACGCGGCTTTTAGGCAAAATTTACGTAACCTTGCCCTTTGTTTTGTCTCAAAAGTTTGCGTATGTTCATTCAAAATAAAAAATGATAAAAATTATATTGAAATTTATGCGCAAATGCGATACAATATAATCAGGTAAATTTGTTTTACCAATATCATTGGAGGATACTAAATTGATTCAAGTAATATATGGCGCCAAGGGCTCCGGAAAAACAAAATTGATAGTGGCAGACGCCAACGAATTTGCAAAAGTCGCAAAGGGCGTAGTGGTTTACATCGATCGCACCAATCACAGATTGCACGATCTGTACCGCGACGTGCGTTTGGTGGACGCGTCTCACTACGGGCTTACGTCTCAGCACGACATTTTGTCTTTCATCAAGGGTATGCTTGCCGCCAATTTCGACATAGAAAAAGTTTACATAGACGGAATTACGCGCTTGTTGGATTGCAACATTTCCGAACTGCGCGAACTGTACGAAGGGTTGGAAGCGATCTCGCAAGAACACGGCGTCAATTTTGTAATTACCGCCAGCGGCTCGCGCGAAGAACTGCCCGACTTTATTGTAAAGCATATTCAATAACGCTACCGTGCTCTGCGCATCGGTAACGTCGGTTGCGCGGTTGTATCGCAAATCCGCAATATTACTTCACACGTCCGTTTTCGACGGCTTTTTGCCAATGTCGCAAACGGGCGTTTTGTTTTGATTTTATAACAAATTTTGGAAATTTTGCTACGTATACCCAAATGGATTTGTGAGATTTTTGTCCGATATTGGGTAGGAGTAGTCTCTTTATCGATGTAATTAGCATTTTGTATACGCTTAATTTTATTACGCACCAACATTTATTATAGAACCTTGGTTTTTACGGCGGCGTGTTCAAGCGGGCTTGTTCGGCGCAGTCGACGCGTTGGGCGCAGGGTGCGCTTGTCAATTGTCGCTTGCCCGCTATCAAGTTATGCGCCCTTTGTTGTTTGCGATTGCGTGTGCGTAACGGCGCGCGTAAGCAGTGCCCCTTATAGCGAGCGCTGCCCGCTCTTTGCCCTGTGTGCGCGTAGTCGCGTATTACAAGCCGAGCAACATTCGTCGCGTATACGCGCCCGTCCGTTTGCTTCGCGTGCGTGCGGTTGTATGGTGTGCTGTGCTTGTATTGTTCAACGGCGGTCTCCCGTTTGCTTCGCGTGCGGGCAGCAACATACGGTTCAGCGCACGTGGTGTAATTGACGCTCTATTTGCAGCCAACTTACAATACTGCTAAGCAATTCGCCGTTGGTGGGCGGGTATGCGGACGAAACGATTTTGCACAGCGTCAAATCGTTCAACGCCATCAAATTGCCTATGTCAAAGCAATCGTTTATCGTGTTGCGTATTGCGCGTTCCACTCGGTTTACGGTCGAATCGAACTTTTGCGCGACGGCAGGATAAATAATACTTGTCAATCCCGTGTGTACCATACCGTTCATTTCAAATCGCAAAACAATGGCTTCTTTCAGATATTGCGTACCGATAAGTTTGCTCTTAAAACCCAGCGCAAACAACAGTCGTTCGGCAACGTCGTTTACGTCGCTTGTGCCGTCGCCGATAATAAACTTATATAAAAAATCGTGTTGCAAAAATTTCCTGTCGGAAGAATCGTCTTTCATTTTTATTCAGTGCCTGCCCCTCCTGTTTGTAGTATCTTAATAATACCACCGGTCAAGCGATTTTACAACGATTTTTGAACAATATTTTTACTTTTTTTCAAAAATATTTTCACTTTTTAACGATAAAAATCGAAAATTGTCGAAAATTTTGGGTGCATTTCCGCATATATTGACAAAAGTCGAGCAATTTTTACATTTATTCAAAAGTTGTTTCGGCGCAAATCCGCGCCGTTTTGCAAAGGGTGTTTATTTTTGAAATCTGCCGATAGTTACGCAATGTTTTAAGATTTGTTGACATTTTTGCTATATTGAATTACAATTTTCGGGTAAATATAATTATATAAAAATCTCCGCTTGCGTAGCGTGGTCGCGCGCGCCGAGTTGTGCGCGCGCAGGCAATGTGCGCGGTAGGTAACGGTGCGTACGGCTTTATGCGTAGGGCGGGGAAATCGAATACGAGGTTCGTTATGGACAAAATTGCAGTCGAAAGCAAATGGAACAAACTGTGGCAGGACAATCCGCCGTATAAATTCGATCCGACAAATACCGACAACAAGTATTATGTGTTGGAAATGTTCAGTTACCCCAGCGGCGCCAAGTTGCACGTAGGGCATTGGTACAATTACGGTTTGACGGACAGTTTTGCGCGGTACAAGATAATGAAAGGCAAAAACGTGTTTCAGCCTATGGGCTTTGACGCGTTTGGTTTGCCCGCGGAAAATTACGCCATAAAAACGGGCGTTCACCCGCAGGACAGCACCCTGCACAACATAGAAGTAATGGAGCGCCAACTCAAAAACATCGGCGCAATGTTCGATTGGGACCACGAAATAAAAACCTGCCTGCCGCAATATTACAAGTGGACGCAGTGGATATTTGCCCAGCTGTACAAGCACGGTTTGGCGTATCGCAAAAAGGCGCCCGTAAATTGGTGCCCAAGTTGCAACACTGTGCTTGCCAACGAGCAGGTAGTGGACGGTCATTGCGAGCGTTGCGACAGTCAGGTGGTAAAAAAGGACCTTACGCAATGGTTTTTTAAGATTACGGATTACGCCGAAGAGTTGCTTTCGGGGCTGGATTCGTTGGATTGGCCCGAAAAAACCAAGGCTATGCAGCGCAATTGGATAGGCAAATCGCAGGGCGGCGAAATAGTGTTCGATCTTGCCGACGGCAGCGGCAGTTTCAAGGTGTTTACCACGCGCGCCGACACGTTGTTCGGCTGTACTTACGTGGTGCTTGCGCCCGAACACGCGTTGGTAAAACAAATTACCCTGCCGCAATACGCAAAGCAGGTTCAGGCTTACATCGACGAAGTTGCCAAAACCAACGAAATCGAACGGCTGTCCACCGCCAAAGAAAAGACGGGCGTATTTACGGGCGCGTATGCCATTAACCCCGTCAACGGCGAGCGCGTTCAGGTGTGGATAGGCGACTATGTGCTCGGCAGTTACGGCACGGGCGCGGTTATGGGCGTTCCTTCGCACGACGCGCGCGATTACCAATTTGCCGTAAAGCACAACCTGACGATAAAACGCGTTATCAAGGCGGCGCAACAGGGCGCGGACGATTCGCTGCCCTATTGCGAGTACGGCATAATGTGCAACAGCGACGAATTTGACGGGCTTACAAGCGAGCAGGGCAAAATTGCGGTAATAAACAAACTTGCGCAAACGGGCAAGGGCGAATTGAAAACCAACTACCGTCTGCGCGATTGGCTCGTGTCGCGTCAACGTTATTGGGGCGCGCCCATACCCATCATTTATTGCCCGCACTGCGGCGAAGTATTGGACGAAAATTTGCCCGTAACATTGCCTTACGACGTGGAATTTCGTCCCGACGGCACAAGTCCGCTTGCCAAGCACTACAAATTTATTCACGACGTAAAGTGCCCCAAATGCGGCGCGGACGCCACGCGCGATCCCGACACGTTGGACACGTTTGTGTGCAGCAGTTGGTATTATTTGCGCTATCCCGACGCGCACAACGCCGAGCAACCCTTCGATACGGCAATCGCGGACAAAATGTTGCCCGTAGACAAATACGTCGGCGGCGCCGAACATGCCTGTATGCATTTGCTGTACGCGCGGTTTATTACCAAAGCGCTGCGCGATATGGGCTATTTGCACTTTGACGAGCCGTTCAAGTCGTTGGTGCATCAGGGCGTAATATTGGGTCCGGACGGCAACCGAATGAGCAAGACGCACGGCAACGTCGTTTCGCCCGACGATTACGTATCCGCTTACGGCGCGGACGTGTTCCGTTGTTATCTGGCGTTCGGGTTTAAGTATATCGAAGGCGGCCCCTGGTCGGACGACGGAATAAAAGCGATAAACAAATGGCTGGACCGCGCGGAAAAATATATTTTGGCGGCGTATTCGGATTACCCCGCAACGGAAACGTTGGGCGCGGCCGAAGCGGAACTGAACCGCGTGCGCCACAACACGGTAAAAGCGGTGGACGCGGACTACAACGACTTTTCGTTCAATACTGCGGTCGCCCGTATGATGGAACTTGTAAACGCCATGGCAAAGTACGATCAGGCGGCGGTAAAAAATGTCGCGCTGTATCGCGATACCGCCGACGACCTGCTCAAAATTTTGTGTCCGTTGGCGCCGCATTTTGCCGAAGAACTGTGGCAGCAAACGGGGCACAAGGGCAGCGTTGTGGTGCAACCCTTCCCGCAATTTGACGAAAACGCGCTCAAAGCGGCAACTGCGGAAATTCTCGTGCAGGTAAACAGCCGTCCCAAATTGCGGCTGAATATCGACGCGTCGCTTACGCCCCAACAGGCGGAACAATTTGTGTTGTCTCAGCCGCAGGTCATCAGCGTTTTGGACGACGCAACAGTCAAAAAAGTTATTGTAATTCCCAACAGATTGGTCAATATAATAATTTGACGATAAATTGCCTTGGCAGGGAGCGTAATTTATGGATTTTGTTACGGAAGCGTTGAAGTTGGGCATAGGCGACACGCCGCTTATTCCCTATGAAGAAGATTTTGACGCAGATATATTTATCAAAAACGAAGCGATGAACGCGGGCGGCAGCGTAAAGGATCGCGCGGCATTGTGTATGATACTCGACGCCGAACAGCGCGGTTTACTGAACGCGGGCGACGCCATTGTGGAAGCGACAAGCGGCAATATGGGCATTGCGCTTGCCTACGTCGGCGTAAAGCGCGGCTACAAAGTTATCCTTACCATGCCGGACACAATGTCGGTGGAACGCCGCGAAATATTGCAGGGGTTGGGCGCGCAACTTGTGCTTACCGAAGGCAAATTGGGTATGCGCGGCGCAATAGACGCGGTGGAACAGTATGCGCAACAACCGCATCACGTGTGGCTCAAACAGTTTGAAAACCCCGCAAACGTCAATGCCCATTATATATCCACGGGTGTGGAAATTTTGCGGCAATTGGATCGCGTGGACGTTTTGGTTGCGGGCGTGGGCACGGGCGGTACTCTCATTGGCACGGCAAGGCGAATAAAGGAGAGTTTTCCCGCTTGCAAGATCGTTGCGGTAGAACCTGCCGGCAGTCCGGTAATTTCGCGCGGGCAAAAGGGCTCGCACAAAATTCAGGGCATAGGCGCAGGCTTTGTTACGCCGCTGTACGACGCGTCGATAGTGGACGAAGTTATGTTGGTTACCGACGACGAAGCGCTGGATATGTTTTACACGCTCAATCTCAAACAGGGTTACAGTTGCGGCATATCGTCCGCGGCAAATATCGCCGTTGCGATACGCTACGCGCAAAACCCCGATTACAAGGGGGCAAATATAGTTACGTTTTTCCCGGACGGGGACGACCGATACTTTTCGTTGCTTAAACAGCCGCCCAAATAACATATTGTTGCATAACCGAACAATTTATATGTAACTTTCAGGTCCTTATCGGGGAGATAATTACGGGAAACTTTTATTGCGATGTTTTCGTGTGTTTCTTTCCGTTTGCCCATCGACAGACTTGTCGGTAGAAGATAACGCCGCGCGCGATTGCCCGCGGCATTGTTTTTGCCGTTTGTCAGCTACGCGGCGCGATCGGTTGTGCAAATAAATACGTCGCCAAAAGGTCAAAGTCGCATTTTTTCAGACAATTTAGTCAAGGTGGTTGACAATTTTTTGTAAAATGCTACAATAAACACATAATCTGCACAAGGAGGAAAAATTATGAAAAAATTTGTACAAATAATGGCGGTTGCGCTTGTAGCCGTTATGGCATTGGGAGTGTTGGTTGCTTGCGGCTACTCCGACGACCCCGACAAGGCAGCCGAGCAATTGGAAAAGAAGGGCTACGAAACGCACGTTACCAAAAATCCGTCCGGCAACGCCGACGTGGTAGCGGTTGTTATGGCAAGCAAGAGCAATTTCGATCTCGAAGATATCTTTGAAGTGGACGTTGAAGATATAGTAATCGAATTTGTAGTGATTACTTATTTCAAATCCGCCGACCTTGCCAAGGAAAGTATGGACGCCGCCAAGGAAAATCTCGATTCGGACGCGCAGGGCGTAAAAGTTTCTCTCCAAGGCTCCAAGATAGTGGTTACGTACAAACTTACGGGCGCAGACGCTCTGTAAGCCGTAGCGACGCACCGACAAATCACAACACAATCAAACAGCAGGCGCACAACGTACCGTTATGCGCCTGCTGTTTCCATATTGTATTATAGTAATTGTTTTGATATTGTATTATAGTAATTGTTTTGATATTGTGGTATAGTAATTGTTTTGTGATTGCGGTATGTAAAAATTAGGTTTCAATTTGCATAGTATCGATTTTAGCGCCGCATTGTACGCCGTTGCCCCCGATTTCGGCGTTTACGTTATTGCTTGTTTTCGTTTGGCGTGTGCGTTTTTTTCGTTCGGGCGCGCGTTTTTGTCTCGCGGGCGGCACAAGCGGGCTACCGTGTTGACATTGCGTCAATTACGTGTTACAATAAAATGAAATATAATGGGCAAGAGGTGCTTTATGGCGGACGAAAGTAAGCAAACCGTGTTTTCGGGAGTGCAGCCTACCGGCAAAATCACGTTGGGCAACTATCTCGGAGCAATAAAAAATTGGGGCGCATTGCAACAGCGGTACAACTGCATATACTGCGTTGTAGACCTTCATTCGCTTACCGTAACGCAATTGCCCGCTGAACTGCGCAAAAACACGCTCGACTTGGTTGCGCTGTACATTGCCTGCGGTATCGACCCGCAATTAAGCACGCTGTTTATTCAGTCGCACGTGCCGCAACACGCGGAGTTGTGCTGGATACTCGACACGATCTGTTATGTGGGCGAACTTAGTCGTATGACGCAATTTAAGGAAAAGTCAAGGAAACACGCGGATAATATAAACGCGGGGTTGATGAACTACCCCGTGCTTATGGCAAGCGACATTTTGCTGTATCAAACAAATCTTGTGCCCGTAGGCAAGGATCAGGTTCAGCATCTGGAACTTGCGCGCAATTTGGCGCAGCGTTTTAACGCGCGCTACTCGGATACGTTTGCCGTGCCCGAAGCGTTGCTCAGCAAAACCGGCAACAGCATAAAAAGTTTGCAAGATCCTTCCGCCAAGATGTCCAAAAGCGACCCCAACGACAACGCGGTAATTTGCCTTACCGACGACGCGGATACCGTTGTGCGCAAGTTGCGCCGCGCGGTAACCGACAGCGACAGTTCGTTCAACTGTGTGCGGCACGCCGCCGACAAGCCTGCCGTAAGCAATTTGCTCAACATTTACAGCCTTACTTCCGGCGAAACCGTCGCGCAGGCGGAAAAGCGCTTTGAAGGCAAGGGTTACGGCGTATTCAAACAAGCCGTTGCCGACGCCGTAATTGCCGTTTTGCAACCTATTCAGGCGCGCCAAAAGCAACTGCTTGCCGACAAGGCATATCTCGAAAGCGTGCTTAAAACCGGCGCGGACAACGCTCGGTACATTGCCGCCAAAACATTGAGCAAGGTCTATCGCAAGGTGGGGCTTATCGCTCCGATAAGGTAATATGTTCGGATACGTCAACATAAACAAAGATACTATCGACGACGGTCAACGCGGGCTGTGGCAAAGTTTTATGTGTCAATTGTGCTTTTCCACCAAAACGCAATTCGGAAACCTGCCGCGCGCGTTTATATCCAACGACGTAAACTTTTTTAACGTGCTGTTTCACAGCGTAACGCAAACCGACGTGCAAATAAATCAATGCAGATGCGCTTCGCACCCCGTAAAAAAGCGTTCGGTAATACAGCCCGACGAAATGTCCGACAAACTTGCCGTTGCAAACGTGTTGCTTACGTATTACAAGTTGTACGACGACGTTTTGGACGGCTCGGGCGTAAAAAAGCGCGCCGCATACCGTATGTTTGGCAAATATCGCAACGCCGCGTGCGCGCGTTGGAACGAAATGGACGCCATGCTTGCGCAACGTTACGGCGAATTGCGCGCGTTGGAACAGGCGAATTGCGGCAATATCGACCAAGTTTGCCACCCCTTTGCTCAACTTAGCGGTCAATTTGCGCAACTTGTATTGGGCGAGCGCGCAACAACCCCCGTTACGGACTTGTGCTACAATTTGGGCAAGTGGATATATCTTGCGGACGCGTTGGAAGATTTACCCAAGGATCTAAAAAGGCACAATTACAACCCGTTTGTTGCAAGTTTCGGCATTACCAAGGCGCGTCAACTTGCGCAACACATATCCGAAGTGCAGTTTGAAATGTACGCTGTACTCAACCGCATAGCGATGTGTTACAACGATCTTAATCTTACAAAATACACTTGTTTGCTTAATAATGTGCTTTTTGAAAGCATACGGAATAAAACGGCGCAAGTTTTGAAACAATATAAAATCGACAAAACCGCTGCCACGGCGCACAACGACGCCCAACGCGGCTAACGGAGAAAATATGATTTACGACGCATACGAATTACTCGGATTACCCAAGGACGCCACGCGCGAACAAATAGACGCTCGTTACAACGAACTGCGCCAACAATACAGCGCGCAACGTTTTGCCCCGGGCGACGAAGGCGAAGAAGCCTCGGAAAAATTGCAGCAAATAGAAGTTGCCTACCGAGACCTGCTTATCACTCTACAAGAGCAACAGCAAACCGTCAACACCGCGCAGGACTCCGATTACACCGTAATACAGCAACTTATTACAGACAACAAGTTGGACGAAGCGCAATCCAAGTTGGACGAGCGCGTAACTCGCGATGCCGAATGGCACTATATACAATCCATTTTGTTTTACAAGCGCAATTGGTTTATCGAAAGCAAAAATCAACTTGAACTTGCCTGCCAAATGGAGCCCGACAATCAACGTTACCGCCAAAGTCTGGACAAACTTACCAAAATTTTGGCGTCCAACACAATCAGCCCCGACCAACTGCGCTCGTCGTCGCGTCCCGTAGACAACGGCCCCGCAGTGGGCGCGGGTAACGGAACATGTACGGGCAGTTCGTGTACAGACTGCTTGCTGTGCAACGCTTGTTGCAACTGTATGTCCTGTATGGGGGGCGGCGGCTGCTGATGAAAGCCAAAATGCTTGCCACAAGCGCAATGTGCGCCGCAATAGCCACAATATGTATGTGGGTTGCGGGCTTGCCGATAGCGCGGTGGTTTGTTCTTATTTTGGCGGCGTTCGCTTCGGTTGCAACCGCGGTACCTATGTTGATAGACGCGTCCAACACGCTGTACTCGGTGCTTATTTATTTGGTCAGCGCGTCGTTGGGGACGTTTCTCGGCTGGGCAAATATAGTTTACGTTGCGCCGATAGTGGTGTTTTGTATGCCCTTTGCCTTGGTAAAAGCCTACGGCGACAGCGTAAAGGTGCGCGGCGAAATATCGCACGTAGAGCGGTTGGAAGATCCCTTTGACAGCAACAACGACCGTAACGTGGTGCGCGTGGAAATAAACGGGCGCAAACGTCTGCCCACGGCGGTAAAGTGGATACTGTACTATGTTTTGTTGGAACTTGCCCTTGCCGCAACAGTGCTGCTTGCGTATTTTCTTTTTGAAGATTTGTTTGCGCAAATGTATGCGCAAAAATGGCTGTTTTGGGTGGTAATTGCCATTGCTCAGGCAATAGTTCCCGCATACGATTTGCTGTTGCGCGGCTGTTTTGTGGCTGCGCGCAAAGCAATAAGACATGCGTTTAAGTAAATATCGCGCAATGTTGGTTTGCGCCGCAATGCTTGTCGAAAATTATATTTTTTGCCCACAACGGCACAATAGCATATAAAATTGTTGACAAATGCGCGCAATTGAGTTATTATATACAGGCAAACGGCACAGATCCGTGCGTTTATATCGCGGGGTAGAGCAGTCCGGTAGCTCATCGGGCTCATAACCCGAAGGTCGTGTGGTTCAAATCCCGCCCCCGCAACCATTAACGGCGACCGCGCTCTGGGTCGCAACGAAAAGGAAGTGCAAATTGCACTTCCTTTTTCATTGCTCCGTTGGCTTGTCGCCTAATGCGCTTACGGGGGCGAGAGTCCGAAATAATGTAGCGCTCCACTTCGTTTTGCTTACTCCGCTTGCGCGGAGACAAATCCCGCCCCCGCAACCATTAAGGCACTTGCATAATTGCAGGTGCCTTTTTCGCGGGGTAGAGCAGTCCGGTAGTTCATCGGGGCTCATCAGCCGAGCGAAGCGAACGCCGCGACCACCGGGAGCATAACCCGAAGGTCGTGTGCAATAGAACTGTTGCTTATATGTAGCAAACGACGTTATCTCTTTTTTGTCTTGTATTAATTTTGAGTTGATAATAGTAAATTCAATAACCCTTCTTTTTGTTTAGGTGTTAGCCTGCGAAATTTTTTTAACAATTCTTTTTCTTGCGCGCTTAGCAATTCTACTTCTTCATCTTCTAAAAAAAATTGTGCCATAGTAATTCCAAGTGCTTCGCAAATAGATTCAAGCGCATCGATTTTTATGGGAGTTTTTCGCTGTTTCATTGTGGCAAGAGTAGATTGTGCTATGCCAGACTCGATAGAGAGTTGGTATGTTGACCAGCCTTTTTGTTCCTTAAATTTTTCAATTTTACCTATTACGTCCATGCGTGCCCCTTTTGATTAATTATATATCGTAATTACGGAGTATATACACCGCAAATAAATTGACTAATTATCGTAAAAACGATATAATAGATAAAAATCACAAAGGAGTCGGCATGAGAATTTACGCCAATGAAAGAGAAGGCCAAATTGATTTTTTTGAAAAATTTGGCATTGATTACATAAATAATCCTGTTTTAATAGACAATACGGATGGTGTTTGGAACGGCAATATTTTGGAATTTAAACTCAATCTTTCCAATATTAACAAAACGTTGTTTCAAGCTATCAAATATTTATCCAAAATGAGAATCAAAGGGGAGTCTGTGCCGTCCAATATAATTTTGGTTGGATTAAATGCTGCTACGGCTTATATATTTGAATCTAAAGATTATTTTAATGATATACATACAATATATTACGGAGCAGCAAGTCGCAATAACGAATCGTTTATTGCCAGAACTGAACCCCGAAAAATTCTATTCGACACTCAAATTGGTGCATTTCAATTACGAACAAAACTCAAAGAATGTAATTATATGCCAATAGAGATAGATGAAAATTGTATTGTTGGTTGGGCAGAAAGATATTATAGAGAATATTCGAAGGCAACAAAAGGGGATTTTCTTGGCGATGATGTTACTGCCAGTAAAACAATTGGAGAAATAAGAGAGCCCAGATTGTTTAAGGGACTTATTATACCATATAAGAAGAAAAGCAATGAAAAGTTTAAATACTTGATGGACAAACTGAACGATCACATGCACAAAAAAGATTTGGGCGCGTTCTATACGCCAATAGGTTATTGTCAAAAAGCGAAAGAACTTGTCGATATGGCCATTCAGCGCGTGCCCGAAGGTTATGACTATATAATATTGGATAGATGCGCCGGAACGGGAAATCTAGAAGCGGTACTTAGTGATGAACAGTTATCTCATTGTATTTTGTCAACATATGAATATTACGAGTATAAGGTTCTGTGCGAAAGATTAGGCGATAAGGTAAGAACCATCATACCACCGGTTGAAATGGAAGATACTTATGACCGTGGTTTTGTAAGAAGTGCCGATGCTTTATCAAAAGAATTCATATATAATCCGATTATAAAAAGTTATATAGATAATCCCTGTTGTACGGTTATTTTATTGGAAAATCCGCCCTATAGGGATGATACTAGCGGAATGACGGGAATAAAATCAAAAGACAAAAAAGTTAAGTCGTTCGTATTGGAACAAATGAAAGCTAACGGAGTAAAAAAGACTAACGAATTGGCCAATAGATTTATTTGGTCAGGCTTTAACTATTATTTGCGACAAAAAACGGATAGTTATATTGTGTTTTGTCCAATAAAATATTGGAAAATAGATCATTTAATTGACAAACAGTTTATCAAAGGGTTTTTGTTTAATAAAAAATATTTTCATGCAGCACCATCTGCAATATCTTGTATTTTGTGGAGTAATGAAAATGCAAAATTAACCACAATTTCGTTGGATGCATATGACATGGTTGACGATGTGGCAGTTTATAACAAGAAAATGGTTGCGCATAGAGTGCAAAACGAAATAACTAAAATTTTTGACCAAGTAACTAAGGATTATTTAACAATTCCATATGTTTGCAATACCAACGGATATACAATAATGGATAAGGACGGCTCGTTTTTTGACGATGAAATTTTGGGATATTTTGTTGGCAGGGGGTTTGGCATATCAAACCCAAATTTGAATTTCAATTTATTGCGACTTAAATTCTCTGACAGCCACGGTTTTTATCTAACCGCAGATAATTATTACAACAAGTTGCCGATACTTGCAATAAAACATTATTTAATGTTTTGTAGAAACTGGACAGAAAATGAGTTTATTTGTTGCAGTGCAGACAAGGGGATGGCTTATGCGGAAGACGAAAGTTTTTTACAATCCTGTTTTATTTTTGCTTGTCTTGATTACTATAATAAGTGTTTAAGCATGGAATTATCAACAAGCGGACATAAGCGTATTGTAAAAAATCAGTTGTGTTTTGATGGTACGACAATTGCAAATTCAAAATTGTGCACACTTGCGTTAAATGATGACGAACAATTTTTAATAGGAAGATTTACAAAAACACTTGCAGAAGCAAAAAAAGTTCCTGAATATAATCCTGCATTTTCATATGGAACTTACCAAATACAGAATGAACTAAACACATTTGTTTATGATGATAGAGGACACAAAGTTTATATGCACGAAGAACTAAATACGGCAATTGAAACATTGAGAGAAAAGACTTATGAATATTTTGACAAATATATTAAAGATAAACTACTCAAATATCAATTAATAAAATAAATGCATTGCATAAAAACACTGCTTAACAACGGCAAATTGGCATTGCCGACAGCGGACCAACGTAAAGTGTTGTCAACCCTGATCGTCAACGAATAAGCGGCACTGTCGGCAAAAATATCGTTAAAACACAACCAAGCCCCATTAAAATGGTGCATATACTGTTTTGCAAGCAATAAAAAGAGCGGCGGACAAATAAATTTTGTCCGCCGCGCAATATTTTTCCGTTATTTGAGCGTTATTTTGATAGTAACGGCTTTGCCCACGATTCCCGTGTTGCTTTCTGGTTGAATTACGATGTAAAACGTGCCCTTCGCTTGGGGGATATATGTATAAGACGCGGTTGTGGTCTGTCCGATAAGATTGCGGTAATCGGGCTGTTCGCCTTCGGCGATCTTGTATATATTGTAGTTCCACACGTCGCCTTTCGACTCCTTCCAGGATAGTTCCAGCCTGCCGTTGCGGAAAGACGCTTTCGGTTGCGCGGGGGCGGACGGCGTAGCGTCGGGATCGTACAATTCGAAGGTCGAGCCCGTGTCGCGCAGTTGCCAACTTGCGAATGTCCTGCCTTCCGAAACGTATGGTAGCGCGCCTTCTTGGGCGTTGATCTTGTTGTCCGGGGTGGTGTCCACGCAGGGGAATGCGTCGAGAGACGGAGCAAAGTACCTGTTGTTTGCAAAGCGGTACCAATGCGCCGTATTTCCGGTGTCCGTCGTTTCGTCGATTACGCGGTTAAAGTAAAAATTGTCGCCGTTGCCCGTGTAAACGACGCGATTGTCGTTAAAACTGTTTCCCTTCCATTCACCTTCGCCGTTTGCTTTTTTTGCAATGAACATACTTTTTTTGATGTCTTCGCCGATAACGTTCTTTCCGTTTTCGGGGGCGGCTTTTATTAGATTTTCGGCGATTTCGAGATTGGTAAGCGCAAGCAGGTCGGGCGAGTTTTTGCGGATATATTCGCGCGACAAAACGTTTTGCGGTCCCCACGGCACGTAGTCGCACACCGCGATCTGTCCGTATTGGTTGGTATAGGTAAGATTGTCCTCCACGCGGTTGTAAAGTATCTTGCCGTTTGCGTTTGCCATGGTGGCAATACCGCTCCCTTCGCAGTTGTAGGTGTGGTTGTATTTTACGGTGATGTTTGTGCAGTTCCAGTCGATGTCTATACCCATCGCGTCGTAAGGCGTGCCCTGACGGTAAATATCGTACACTTCGTTATACGCGATCTCGCTGTCCCGCAAACAGATGGACATCATGCCGCCTTCGCCTTCCTGCGGCGGGTCGTCCCCGTCGTAATCGTCGCACACATATACGCCCGCGTCGTGTATCAGGTTGCGGTTCATCGTGCAGTTGGTAGCCGCGCCCGCGCTGATACCGCAACAGCCCATATTGTAGCATACGTTGTTGTCGAGATGAACGTCGTAGAAGGTGGTAAACTTCATTTGCATCATGCCGTCGTTCAGTATCCAGCCGCCCGCGCTTATTCCCGTCCTTCCGATGTTGTATACAAGGTTGTTGGTACACCATACGCCCGTCATCACATATTCGTCGTCGGGGGTGTCGTCGTAATTATCTTCAAAGCCGTTTACCTTTATGCCCGCCGTGTTGGCAAAGAAGGGCCTTTCGGGTTCTTCGTAGCACTCGGAGTGGACGACGTTGTTTACGATGTATAGATTTTGATAGCGATTTCCGTTTGCATGGTCGTATTCGGCAACGATGCCCACGCCGCCTGCCGTCGTAGTCTTTCTCGAATGCCATATAAGTTCTACTTCGAGATCGCGTACGACGATATTGGAGCAGCGTACGAGCATTACGCCGCTTACTATACCGATGGAATCGCTCAAATGGTGTACGTCCTGTTCTATTACGATACGGGGGCTTTCCGCCGCGTCGCCGTAGGTGGCGATCGTGATGGGGTTGTCGGGTTCGCCGTGGCAATAGCGGATTTCGAGATTGTCTTGAAATACGTCCCCGCGCTTTAACAAAATTTGGTCGCCGGCTTTGAATTTGAGTTCGTCGCCTTCATGT
Source organism: uncultured Clostridia bacterium (assembly GCA_947629985.1). Taxonomy (GTDB): domain Bacteria; phylum Bacillota; class Clostridia; order Christensenellales; family CAG-314; genus Fimimonas. The sequence goes on from CANRFV010000002.1 coordinate 269,922, forward strand.
TTGTCGCGCGTAAACCAGCGTATCGCGTCGATGTTGTAGGGATTTTCGATAGAGCCGTCGGCGTGGTCTATGTCCTTTCCGTCGGCTGCAACATAGTAGTTTTTGCCGTCGTGAGACTTGGGATACAATGTCTCGTCTTGCAGCGTCGGGGCTTCGAATTCATAACAGATCTCTTCCGTTCCGCGCGGGAGCAGGAAAGGAATGCTACACGCAATCGCCAATACGATTACGGCGGCAAGCACAAGCGCGACTATTTTTACGGTTTTCTTCTTTTCCATAATTTTTCCACTTTGCGGGCGGTATCTTACGCTGCGTCCGCGTATTCCTTTCGAAAAAAAGTATAGCACGGGTTTTGCTAAAAATCAACAACACGGTCTAAGAGTTTTCCGCAAAATTTTCCCCTTTAAGCGACTTGGTTGTTGTTGATACCGCCCAAACAAATTACCGCTTTGCCACAATGTTATGCGTTCCGACTTGCAACACTCCCCATTTATACAGCCAGTATTAAACGGTGCGGCAAAGGCGCGTCGGCGCGCGGACGGCTTGCGGCATATAATTTGGTCGATAGTATTGTAAAAAAAGCAAAAAACTGCTACAATATTATTAAACAAACAGGGGGACGAAATGAAAAAATTTATTTTGATTTTGTTGGGTTGCGTAATTATTTTGACATTTGCAGCCTGCGACAAAACGCCTACGCCCGTTCCAACGCCCACTCCCACGCCCGATGATCCGGACGCGTCGTGGTCGGGGGCTTGGTTCGACGACAAAGTAACCGCCGCCAACGACGACTTTTACGAAGACTATTCCGCCGAAGAAAAGCAATTGTATTACGATTTGTGGAGCGAAAACGCCGTCGTTTCGGTAAAAATCGACATCGAACCCGCCGAACTTGCCAAAATAAACGAAGCGGTATCCGATTACTACAACGGCAACTCCGCCAAGGCGGACACCTACCGCAAGTGCAACCTTACCATTACGGTAAACGGCAAGGATTACTATTACGAAGAAGTGGGCATTCGCATGCGCGGCAACACTTCGCGGCGCGATTTTTGCGACGGCAACGGGCGCATTTACGCCTACGTCCATTTCCGTTTCAGCCTTACCGAAACATTTGACGGCGACGAGTACGAAGGCAACGCCTGGGGCAAGGAGTGCTACCACGATTGGAGCAACGATCCCGACGGCCGCAAGCAGCGCAAGGATCGCACTTTTGCCACGATGGAAAAGTTTTACTACAAGTGGAACAAAAACTACGACCAAACCTACATTCGCGAAGTGTACGCCAACCGAATGTTCCGCGCGTACGGCGTTCTTGCGCCGCACATAACGCTTACGCAAATGCAAATAAAGCAAAACGGCGTTTACCAAAATTTCGGCGTGGGCAATTTGTACGAACTTATCGACAAGCAATTTGTCAAGCGCAATTTCGACAAGCAACACAAGGGCGGCGACTTGTACAAGTGTACTTACAGCGTGGGGCCTGCCGATCTGCAATCGTTGGACGACTACTTGTTCGGCATCGAAACGGCAACCGAGCGTTACAGTTACGACCTTAAAACCAACGACGATCCGGAAGATTTCAACGATCACAAATATATCAAAAAACTCATTACCGTACTTAAACAAAACAAAAATTCCGCCGATTTCAAAACCGATTTGGAAGCGATTGTGGATATGGATTACTTTGTGCGGTTCGAGGCGGTCAACTATCTGTTGGGCAACCCCGACTGTATGCGCAACCACGCCAACAACTACTACCTGTACTTTACTCCCGACGAAGGCAAGGCGTATGTTATCCCCTACGATTACGACCGCTGTCTGGGCGCCGATATGGATTGGAACCCGCACGAATCGATGGTAAACGTGCAACCGTATGCGCAAAGTACCGACGATATGGACAACGCCTTGCACGCGCAGACCATATTGCGCAGCGGCTTGCCCGAATACCGCGATATGTACACCCAAGCGCTGAAACGCGTGCTTGCCGAGCAGTGGTTTACGTACGACAACTACGATTCCGTTTTCCAAGCGTACAAGCAAAATTACGCAACTTTGGCGCGCCCGTCCGAAACGATAATAAATCAATGCGGCGGCAATATTCGCGCCGACAGATTTGTGTTTAACGCAACGGAATCTTCCGATATACGTACAAGCGACGCCAATTTGAGCGTGTCGGAATATATACGACTCAAACGCATTACCGCCGAACGCGGCTTGGACAAATAATTCGGCGCTTCGCACGCGCAAATAATTACAAAATCGCGTTTGTTTTGCCCGCAAACGGGGTACAATATCAATAAATAATTTGCGGAGGCGGCAATGAAAGCGTTTGTAAAGGAAAATGATTGTATCGGTTGCGGAATGTGCGCAAATATATGTCCGCAGGTGTTTGAAATAGGCGCAGACGGTCTGTCTCGCGTTGTGGGCAACCCCGACGACTGTTGCGACGCCGTTGCGGAAGCGGCGGCGGTGTGCCCCGTAAACGCAATAGAAGTAATGTAGCGCAGCGCGCCCGTTACGGCGCGTCGGCACAAATCGTAAATAATTTTGTCGAAAATCTTGCGGCGTACCGTAAAATTTTTGATAAAAGCCGAAAATTGGGTATTGACACGGCATATTTTTAATGCTATACTTTAACCAAGGTTAAGAATACAGCGTCGGTAACACGGCGCACACAAATATCCCTCCATTTATTTTGTTGTTCAAAACCGACTAAAACTCCTTCATTAAAGAAAAGACGGCGCTCCATCCGTCTTTTCTTTTTTGTATGTATTTTGTGTGTTTTTTTGCGTGTTTGCGCCGTGCCGCGCAACAAACGTTGCTTTTGCACACGTTGCAGTCGTATAATTTTCCGCACACACTAATTATATAATTTTTCGCAAAGCAACTGCCGCGTAGTTCCGCACACGTTACCGTTACATAATTTTCTCAAAACCCAATCGCCGAATTTTGCACATATCGGTCATAACGCAATTGCGGCACAATACACATTACAGTTCCGCGTAAAACCGCAGCCACGTAGCACCGCGCGGGGCAAATTATAACATAACTTTACACGCAATCAACAAAACGTTGCTTTGCGCCGTATCGCGCAACAAAACGTTGATTTTGCACACGGTATGTCAGACACAGCGTTATGTTAGACATACTATATGTTGTGTCAAAAATAAAAAAATAACACAATATATTGTGTTTAATGCGTTGACAACTGCCCGCAAATTATTATACAATAAAAAGGCACCGACTTTGGACGGCGTATTTGCAAATCGTATCTGCGAGCGTGCCGTTTGGGGGAGCGTAAACGTATTGGCGGTATCGTCGTGCGGTGTAGGTTAAATGCGGAGGATAAATGTCGTGTATCAGGTAAAAAAGCGTAACGGACAAATTATCGAGTTCAAACTGTCCAAGATAAGCAACGCCATAATAGGCGCGTTTAACGGTTGTAAAAAGCCGTACAATCAAGATGTAATAGATATGCTTGCGCTTAAAGTTACCGCGGACTTTATGGACAAGGTAAGCGACGGCGTCGTGTCGGTGGAGGACATTCAGGACAGCGTAGAAACCGTGCTTATTCAGGCGGGGTATGCCGACGTTGCCAAAGCGTACATTTTGTACCGCAAACAACACGAAAACGCACGCCGCGCGGGGCAAACCATATTGGATTACAAGTCGGTGGTGGACAACTATCTCAAAATCGCCGATTGGCGCGTAAAGGAAAATTCCACCGTTACCTATTCGGTAGGCGGGCTTATTTTGTCCAACAGCGGCGCCATTACCGCAAATTATTGGCTCAGCGAAGTGTACGACGAAGAGATTGCCGAAGCGCATCGCAGCGGCGCAATACATTTGCATGATCTTAGCATGCTTACGGGTTACTGCGCGGGTTGGTCGCTTAAACAACTAATTCAGGAAGGTTTGGGCGGCGTAACAGGCAAAATCACGTCCGCGCCTGCCAAGCACCTTGCCACGCTGTGCAACCAGATGGTAAACTTTTTGGGCATTATGCAAAACGAATGGGCGGGCGCGCAGGCGTTCAGTTCGTTCGACACATATCTTGCCCCCTTTGTAAAGGCGGACAACCTTACATACGAAGAAACAAAAAAGTGCATCGAATCCTTTATTTACGGAGTAAATATTCCCAGCCGTTGGGGCACGCAGGCTCCGTTTAGCAACATCACGCTGGATTGGACCGTGCCCGACGACCTTGCGGAACTGCATTGCATAGTGGGCGGCAAGGAAACGGACTTCCGCTACAAGGACTGCAAGCGCGAAATGGATATGGTAAACAAGGCGTTCATCGAGACGATGATCGAAGGCGACTGCAACGGCCGCGGTTTTCAATATCCCATTCCCACCTACTCGATAACCAAGGATTTCGATTGGAGCGAAACGGAAAACAACAAACTGCTGTTTGAAATGACCGCCAAATACGGCACGCCGTATTTCTCCAACTATATCAACAGCGATATGCAACCTAGCGACGTGCGCAGTATGTGTTGCCGTCTGCGTCTTGACCTGCGCGAACTGCGCAAAAAGTCGGGCGGATTTTTCGGCAGCGGCGAAAGCACCGGTTCGGTGGGCGTTGTAACCATAAATATGCCGCGCATTGCGTATCTGAGCGCGGACGAAAAGGAATTTTACACCCGTCTCGACAAAATGATGGACATTGCGGCGCGTTCGCTCAAAATAAAACGCACCACAATTACGCAATTTATGCAGGCGGGGCTGTATCCTTATACCAAGCGTTATCTCGGCTCGTTTGACAACCACTTTTCCACGATAGGTCTGGTGGGAATGAACGAAGCGTGCCTTAACGCAAGTTGGCTTTCGTGCGATTTGACCGACGAGCGCGCGCAACGTTTTACCAAACAAGTACTCAATCATATGCGCGAACGCCTTAGCGACTATCAGGAAAAATACGGCGATTTGTACAATTTGGAAGCGACTCCCGCCGAAAGTACGGCGTATCGCTTGGCAAAACACGACAAAACGCTGTATCCCGATATGATTTTTGCCGGCAAAAAGGGCGAAACCCCCTATTATACCAACAGTTCGCATTTGCCCGTCGGCTTTACTTCCGACATATTCGACGCGCTGGACATTCAGGACGAATTGCAAACCTTGTACACGTCGGGTACCGTATTTCACGCCTTTTTGGGCGAACGTCTGCCCGATTGGAAGGCGGCAATGAAGTTGGTGCGCACCATAGCCGAAAATTATCGCTTGCCGTATTACACGCTGTCGCCCACCTATTCGGTGTGTCCGCAGCACGGCTATCTGGCGGGCGAGCAGTACGAGTGCCCGCATTGCCACGAAAAGACGGAAGTGTACAGCCGCATTACGGGGTACTATCGTCCCGTTCAAAATTGGAACGACGGCAAAACGCAGGAGTGGCACGACCGCAAGACATATCAGCCGGACAACAGCACTTTGAAGAAATGTCTGTTTGCCCACCCCGAAGAAGAACCCGAACACGAGATGTGCGTTTTACGTCCGATGTTGTTTGTTCAGGACAACTGCCCCAATTGCAAAATGGCGGAATTGATGCTGGACAAAGCCAACGTTGATTACGACAACGTCAACGCAATGCAAAATGCCGAACTTTCCAAAAAATTTGCAATAAAACTTACCCCCACGCTTGTAGTGGCGGACGGCGACGGCTACAAAGTGTACGAAAACGCGTCCAATGTGCGCAAGTATATCGAAACCGTCAAGTAGTATCAAGATGTACGATGTAATTGTTGTGGGCGGCGGTCCCGCGGGAATAACCGCCGCGCTGTATGCGGCGCGTGCCGGCAAGAGCGTGCTTATTTTGGAAAAGGAGGCTTTCGGCGGACAGATCGCAACGTCTCCTTGGGTGGAAAATTACCCCGCCGTCAACAAAATAAGCGGCGCCGAACTTGCCGACAATATGTTCAATCAGGCGGTGGCGCACGGCGTGCAGTTCGATATGGGCACAGCCGCGGTAAAGCCGCAAGGCAACGGCTTTGTCGTAAGCACCGAATACGGCGCGTTCGATTGCAAATCGGTTGTTTTGGCAACGGGCGTGTCGCACAAAAAACTCGGCTTGCCCGACGAACAGCGTCTTGCGGGCAAGGGAGTGTGTTATTGCGCGGTTTGCGACGGCGCGTTTTACAAAGACAAGGCGGTTTGCGTTGTGGGCGACGGCAACAGCGCGGTACAATATGCGCTGTATCTTTCGGAAATTTGTGCGCAGGTAACGTTGGTTACCCTGTTTGACAGACTGTTTTGCGACAAGGAACTCGAACAGCGCTTGCGCGGTTGCGAGCGCGTAAGTTGGATGCAGCGCGTGCGCGTAACCGAAATTGTGGGCGACGACAGGGTGCAAGGCTTGGTTTGCCGCGACGACGACGGCGCCGTTACCTATTTGGATTGCGACGCGGTTTTTGTGGCGATAGGGCAACAACCGCACAATGAAAACTTTGCCGAATTGGTGTCTGTCGACGAGCAAGGATATATAATTGCCGGCGAAGATTGTTTAACTACGCGTAAAGGCGTTTTTGCCGCGGGCGACTGCCGTACCAAGAGCGTACGTCAATGCGCAACGGCGGTGGGAGACGGCGCGGTAGCGGGTATAGCCGCGTCCGCATACGCCGATACGGTACAATAAAATGCTTATTGCAACATAGCAAACGGCGCAGCGACAATTTTGTCGCCGCGCCGTTTGCTGCATTAAGAGATAAATCCTTGCCGTATTAAGCAAAAACCCTTGCCGTATTTTGCGGCTTTATTTCTATTATTTAAGTGTTCTCATTCAGAATAATTATAAAAAAAGCAGGTCGAATTCGATGTTAATGATCCAATTACATTTAATATTTTTATTGTGTATTGCAATTGATTTATAAAATTATCGAAAAATTGCCTTAATTCTTTTTTTGTGCTATACTGTTGATAAATTACGGTGGAGCCATGTCTTTTAAAAGCATTATACAATATTTTCGTAAGAAAAAATCAGCAAGATCTCTCAAACGACATATTAGGGAGTGGAAAATACTCTTAAAATATTTTCAAGAGATTGTACTTGATAAGCAAACATTAGATTGTGCGGATATTTTGCGTAACGACACTAAATGTTCCGACTTAGTTCAATCGTTTGATTCCACGATAAATTTAGTAACACTGCATAATCAAAAGATTGCTAAATTGCAGAAACAATTTAATGATATAACAGAAAAGCACCCAATCAAAACGATTTTGACGAATATTGATGAATATTCTATCGATCAACTTCGCGCTTTCAACGAAATCGCGCTTTCGATAGGAGATTATACAATTCCCGATTCTTTCTTGAACAAAAAGGAATATTTATTCTATATGCGGAATATCGGCGAATTGCTCAATGATTACGACAAAATCTTTGAACAGCATAGTCTTATAAGGGATTTTGATGCGATCTCTTTTTCATTCGGCGATAAGTATCTTGATGCCTATGATGCTAATGCTATCTTGACTCATGCTCGCACACTGATTGAAAAAATAAAGAAATTGGGTTCCAAGTATTATGCTATTCCGCAATTTGATGAAAAAATAATCGACCGACACAACGAACAATACATTTTAAATCATTTAAATGACGAAATTTTTAATGATGTAAACGGTAAAAGCCTAGATGAAGAACAACGTCGCGCTATTTTATGTGATTCCAAATCCAATTTAACTGTTGCCGGAGCCGGAGCGGGAAAAACACTTACGATTTGCGGAAAAGTCAAATGGTTACTTAATACGCACCAAGCGCGAGAAGATCAAATTCTATTACTGTCTTATTCTAAGGCGTCCGCAGACGATCTTGCGACAAAAATTGCCGGAATTCGTACTGGATTAACGGTAAAAACATTCCATTCTTTTGGATTGGAGATTTTAAATAGTTATCACGGCAGCAAGAGAGCCGTTGAAGATCAATTTAAAACATATATAAAAAAATTCTTCGATGAAGAATTGCAAAGTAATCCAAAAATAACAGAAACCATTTTTAAGTTTTTTTCATACTATCTTTATGCGGACAATAATGACAAGCAATACAAGTCCGAAGGCGAAAAGTTTGAAGAGTTAAAAACCGCCGATTATCGAACCTTAAAAGACAGATTGCAATCGCTCAACCAAGACGCCAAAAGATTGGAAACACTCCAAAAAGAATTCGTAAAAAGTTACGAAGAACTTGTTATTGCTAATTTTCTATATATCAATGGAATTGCTTACCAGTATGAACGTTCATACGAAATAGACACAAGCACCCCAGACAAAAGGCAATATACGCCGGATTTTTATTTGACGGATTATAAAATATATTTGGAACATTACGGTGTAAATGCGGATTGGGAAACCCCGCAATATACAAAAGAAGAAGAAAAGAAATATCTCGAAGCAATTCAATGGAAACGAGAAACTCACGAAAAAAATAAAACTGTTTGTATTGAAACCTATTCTTACGAATTCAGCAACGGGCAGATTTTTAATAATCTGAAAGATCGGCTAATAAAAAACGGCGTACAACTCAAACCAATGTCCGCAACCGACATTATGGAAACGCTAAAATTGGGTTATATGGAACAAGACTCCACATCATTTTTTAATTTGGTGTCGACTTTTGTAAGTTTATATAAATCGCAGTATAGCGACGAATCGGGGTTTGATTTGTTGCGCAAACAAAATTTTGCATCACAATATGACAGAAGTCGAACAAACGCTTTCCTTGATATATGTCAAGAAATTTACAGATATTATATACATATGTTGCGCGCCGAAAACAAAATTGATTTCGACGATATGATTTTACAAGCGGCCGAAGCGATCAAGACAACGCAAGCATATTATTATAAATATATCATTGTGGATGAATTTCAGGACATATCGCAGAGCAGAATGCGTTTTTTGAAAGCGATTATAACTCACGGAAATTCAAAATTGTTTGCTGTGGGGGACGATTGGCAAGCAATTTATCGATTTGCCGGGTGCGACGTTAATGTGTTCTTGCATTTCAAAGAATATTTTGACGATGCAAAACTGAATTTTATCACATCTACGCACAGAAATTCAATGGAATTGCAAGCAATTGCAGAACCGTTTATTACTGCCAACCCCGAACAATATGTAAAACATATTAAATCTACCATACACGAAAAATTGCCCGTGAGAATTATTTATCACGAACATGACAGAGCAAAGGCATTGGGACAAGCGCTAAAAAGCCTGTCGAAAATAAATGCCGAAGCCAATGTGTTGGTGTTGGGCAGAAACTATCATGACATCGATCCCATTCTTTACTATGGCGATATGAGACTTGACAAGCAAGGCAATCTTTATTCCGAGCGGTTTCCGCAAATGAAGATAACGTATAAAACGGTCCACCAATCCAAGGGGCTGGAAAGTGATTATGTAATTCTGATCAGTGGTGAGAATGCTCGAAATGGTTTTCCCAATAAAATGGAAGATGATTGTTTGTTGGATCTATTGCTTGGCGATAAAGGCGGATTTGAATTTGCAGAGGAAAGGCGGTTGTTTTATGTAGCCCTAACAAGAACTCGCTCGATTGTGTATCTGCTCTGCGACAAACAAAAACCGTCTGTGTTTATCAAAGAGATAGAAGAGCGGGTAAAAATCGAAAATCCCGATTTGGTTCAAAGTAGAAATACAAATATCGTTTTATGTCCACGTTGCAAAACAGGAAAACTAATTTTAAGAAAAAGCAACACGGGCGACTCGTTATTTTACGCTTGCTCGAATTATCCGTATTGTCGATACACGATAAGTGATCTCAAAGCGGTATCCATCAACAATCGCTGTCCCGATTGCAACGATTTTTTAGTCATTAGGCATGGGAAATATAGTAAATTTCTCGGTTGCCACAATTATCCATATTGTAAATATACAAGGCACTTAGCAGAAAGGGATGAGTCTGATAGCAAAACTGGCTTTTGATTATTGTAATGTTAAAAACCGTATTTTAACTCAAAGTTTTGCTTATTTGTTATACGTAAAAGTGTCAATCTGTACCAATAAAGTGTGTGCGAACGAAAAATTTATTACGAAAAACTCTCTCGGATTTTATATCTGCTAATTTACCGTTTGCCGTATTAAGCGGTAAGGTCTGCGCGTTATTGTCCGTTTGTTTTTTGTATGCGTTATTTACGGGCGACAATCCCCTAGTCTTCGCAGTAATAGTGAGTAACGTAAAACAAAAAGCCGGGTTTATTGCGACTATTTGTAACAAATCAGGCATAAAATATGGTGTTTTTTTCGATTTTTTATCAAAATGCTTTTTGCAAGTCGCATACTATCAAGAGTATATCGCTTTTTATTAAAACTAAAATCCGCGCAGATAATGGAATACAAAAACGGTTAGGCTAACCACCAAGCCGTTTGGTTGTCAAATTTAAACGCCCCGCGTTTGCTGCGGAGCGTCATAACACAAGTTTTTTGTCAATTTATTTTTACGATTTGCGATTTAAGCACCAAGTCCTCGTGTTTAAGTTTCGCTATTTCTTCGTTAAGTTTGTCAAAACTTATTTTGGAACCTATCAGTTGATCGACGTTTACGGTATTGGTTACCAACAGGTTTATTGCGGACGAGTAATTGCCCGCGCCGTTGTATACGCCGAAAATATTCAGATGTTTTTTGCATATTTGCGCCACCGACAGTTTGCTTTCCTTGTTGGAGTAGCCCGCCAAGCAAATATTTGCGTTTACCGAAGCGACGGTGTAAACATCTTTCATATTGAAGTTGCTATTGGAAAAATACACAAGTTCGTTGCACATTCTGCCGCCCGTAATCAGCAATATTTCGTCTTCCAAACTGACTTTGTCGGGGTTAAAGCAGTAAAATATGCCCAAGTCGCGCGCGGTATCGAGCAAAGTTTCTTCGTTGCTTATAAATACGGGCACCGCTTGGTAGTACGAAACAAGTTGAGCAAGTATCAACCCCGTTTTCGTAGACGAAAAAATTGCAATATGTCTGCCTTTTTCCAAATTGAGCGCGTCTATTATGCTAAGGCAAAACGCAACATAGGGCACAAACAGCGCCTTTTCGTTGCTTAATTGTTGCGGCAGGCGATGCAGCAATTGGTAGGGCAGATCCACAAAGTTTTGCAGCAATCCGTTGCAATTGTAGCCGAGTTCCTGCATATCGGAACATTTTTCGTAATTGCCGTTTTTACATTCGTCGCACACTTCGCAGGGGATATACGGCTCTATCGCAACGCGGTCCATCTTTTGGAAAAACGCGTTTTCGGCGTCCCCCAACTTGGAAACCACGCCCACGGCGTTTCTGCCGAGTATAAACGGATATTTGCGCTTGCTTTCCCCGCAGTACACTTCGTAGTCGGAATTGGTCAGCAACACTTCTTCGATTTTTACTTTTATTTGATTTTCCGCCAATTTGGTGGGTTCAAACGTTTCAAGACGTAATTTTCGGGGCTCGTCCAATAACCAGGCTTTCATAAAATCTCCGTTAATTTTTTGTGTCGGGCGCAAAACAAACTATTGCACCGCATATATTATACCAAACAATTTATAAAAAATCTACCCTTTTTGTAAAAACGCATTACTTTAATAAGATATTTGTGTTTTGGGCGCGCGTTTGTTGCCATCGCAAGTCGCGTTTGGCGTCGATTTGCCCCCAAATTGCGTATTTGCGGCAAGCGCGGCGGGTAATGTTGCTTGGGATTGCGGGCGAGTTGCCGAATTTGCGCGCAGTGCGGCACAAATTTTACCGATGTTATACACAAAATGCTCTTTTGCCGCGTCAACGCCGTTGTGCGTGTACGCTAAGGCGCACGGTTGTTTAACTTAACGTCAACGCGTTTCAAATATTGACACGCCGAACAAATAAGTATAAAATGTTTGCAAGGAGTATTTTTTATGAAATTGCAATATTTGGGACACTCTTGTTTCAGGCTTATCAGCGATATGGGTACCACAATTGTGTGCGACCCGTACAACGGCAAAATGGTTGGATTTGATATGCCGCGCGTGCGGTGCGACGCCGTTACCGTGTCGCATCATCACGCGGATCACGACTGTTTGGACGCCATAATCGGCAACCCCGCCGTGTTGGACGTTGTGGGCGTTTGCACGGCGGACGACATTGCCGTTGCAAGTTACGAGACGTATCACGACGACGCCAAGGGCGCCAAACGCGGCAAAAATATCGTGTTTACTTTTGTTGCGGACGGTATCAAAGTGGTGCATATGGGCGACGTGGGCTGTTTGGACGAACAACTTGCGGCAACCGTTGCGGGGTGCGACGTGCTTTTGCTGCCCGTAGGCGGCACTTTTACCGTGGACGCGCAGGGAGCCAAGTGGTATGTAGACAAGGTAAAGCCCAAGATCGTTGTGCCGATGCATTATCGCACGGCGGAACACGCGTTTAATATAGACGGCGTAGACGCATTTTTGTCGCTGTTTGATACCGCCGTCGTACAGCAAAGCGACCGCGATTGCCTTGTGTTGGACGACGTTCCCGCGGCGGATACATTCAAAATAGTGGTATTGCAACGTTTTGTTGATTGATTTGCCGTAACGCACGCCGACAACGACTTGCTTTTTTGGGGGACGGCGGATGGAGCGGCACAGCACAATAGCCGCGGCACTCCTTGCCTGCTCGCGCCCAAAAGCAACATTTTGTTGCCTGCACGGTTGAAAAACAGTGCGAAACTCGGCATTTTATCAACTTGTGTCAACTTTTGCCCTAATCGGCAAGGCGCAAGGCAACATTTTGTTGCATAATGCGTTGTAAATACAGCAAATGTATGCATGTTTTAATAAAATCTACCCATTTGCCCTACTGGATTGAGAATGCTACAAGCAAAAGTGGACTTTATGAATACTTTACAAAATGTTACTGCAACTTTAATAAAGTTTATTTAATTAATTGAGGTGTAAGATGAGCTATTATTCAAGTGTTAGTTATATATATCGTATTGAGAAAGAACTCAATATAATGAAAGATTATTGTCCTGAGATGACCAATTTTAACAAACACCAAATATTGAATATATTTAATAATATTAAGACCTATTTTGGTGCTGTCCAATTTGATACTCTGGGTGCTTTGTGTAGATACATTGATGGAAAAGGATATTTCAAGACTAGGAATAACACTTATTTCAAGAAAAGAATTGATGCAGGCATTCAAAAGGTATTTTTATCAAATGATGATTATCAATGGAACACTTTTACAGTATCATTTTCTACCCTAAAGTATCCAAATATTGAACTAATGTTGACTGATAGCGGTTTAACGTTTAATCTAGATCATGAAAAGGAATTGTCAAAAGCAGATATTGAAGAATTGCGCAAATTAGCAATAGATTGTCTATCCGATACAAGAATTATCAAAATAGTTGATCAAATAAATATACCAAGAAAAAATGACGATTTCAATTGACGAATTTGCAAAATTTTGATATGCTATGTAAGCAAAACCGATTTGGAGAGATGGTCGAGCGGTTTAAGGCACACGCTTGGAAAGCGTGCGAGGTTAACAGCCTCCGCAGGTTCAAATCCTGTTCTCTCCGCCAAAGCAGAATAATACGAACCCAGCAGAAAACGTTGGGTTCGTATTGTTTTATGCCAACGATTGGTTTGGAGTTTACATCAAGACCAAAAAAGTGAACGATGAGACCTATACAAAAAAATGACCTGTACATTATTTATGTCATCATTACGAAATCATATTATCAAATTTGACAACACCCAACATCATTAAATTTTCCGTAGTTTTTTAATGGACATTTCCATACCAAATGTGCCTCAAAAGTGGGCAGAAAACGGATGCCTAAGCAGGATAAGGAAGTTGGTCACAAGTGCCACAACTTCGCCCCTCAACAAGCGGGAAACCCGCTTTTGTTTGATCGGAAATTTTATGGTAAGAACAGGCGGCAAGTATGTCGAAGCCCTTGACTTATGCGTCGAAAAATGCTAAAATATTGCTAACAAGATGTTAAGCGGAGTATAAGATGACTTATTCTGAAAAAATAAAGAGCGCTCGTGAGAGGTTGTTGCTTACGCAGGAAGAATTTGCGGCGAAACTCGGAGTGAACTCGGTTACGGTTTGCAGATGGGAAACCGGCAAGTGCGAACCGACATTGAAGGCAAAAAGACTGTTTCGAGACTTTTGCGCCGAACAAGGACTGACGTTCGAGGACTGAACGATGACGAAAATAAAAAGAGCAAATTCGGGTCGATATACCCAAAAGCTAACAATACGGTGACGCGCCAATTGCGTAAAGGATAGCAACGCTAATATATTATGAACAGATGCTTGTATAAAAACAGTTTTAACGAGTTTGTCAGGATGGACAACAGAGCGATTTTGGGCGAACTGTGTGAAAATTACCATGGAGAAGCACTTACCACTACGCGCGAAGCATGGAGTACAGAGATATCAATCATGAAAAGCGCATTGTTAGCTCTCCCTGGTGCAAACGGGCAAATTGTTTTTGAATATGACATACCACGTCTTGGTAAAAGGGTGGATGTGGTTTTATTGCTCAAAGGCATAATATTTTGCCTCGAATTCAAAGTTGGCGAAACGAAAATTTTAGAGGGCGATATTGACCAGGTGCTCGATTATGCGCTTGATTTAAAGAATTTTCATAAGTTCAGTCATGACCATATTATTGTACCCATTCTAATCGCCACGGAACATTGCAACTTTTCTACGCAAGTTAACATGTCAATTTACGACGATCGGATCGTAAATCCTTTGATCTGCGGAAAAACCAGGATTGCCGACTTAATAGAAAAAGTACTGACGCGTTTTCCGGGCGAACCGAATATCGACCCCAATTGGGTTATTAGTCCCTATGCTCCCACCCCTACCATTATTGAGGCAGCAAGATCGCTTTACGAAAATCATAGCGTTGAAAACATAACGCGGCATGAAGCAGATAAGGTTTCGACTGACAAAACAATAGCATACATAATTGATGTAATACAAAAAAGCAAACTCGAACGGAAAAAAAGCATATGCTTTGTTACGGGCGTGCCTGGTGCTGGTAAAACGCTGGTCGGGCTCGATGTTGCTATAAAGCAGACATATCAGGGAGGTGATGAACCTGTTGACGACGAAGGTGCCGTTTATCTATCCGGCAATGGTCCGTTGGTGGCGGTATTGACGGAAGCGCTTTCTCAAGATAATTTCAAAAAAAGTATTAACAAAGGACAAAAGAAAAAGTTGAGTGATTCCCGTCGTGAGGTCGCGAAATCCATCCAGATGATCCACAGATATCGCGATAATATGCTGGCCAAAATCAAAAATCCTGTTGAAAACGGAGTTCTTGAGATTGATCCAGAAAAGGCTGTAAAGGTTGAAAAAGCCGGATTTGGAGAGGTTGAGCATGTGGCTATTTTTGATGAGGCACAACGTTCCTGGACGCATAAAAGACTTTCCGAGTATTTGAAACGTGGTGGAACATACGGAAACAAGCTCAAGGTTCCGAATTTTCCTGTGTCGGAAGCGGCCTTTTTGATTTGGTCACTTGATCAGCGGGAAGATTGGGCCACGATAGTCTGCCTTGTTGGTGGTGGGCAAGAGATCAATACAGGTGAAGCTGGAATATCTGAGTGGCTCAAGGCCCTTAATGAAAATTTTACGAATTGGGATGTTTATATATCGCCTAAACTGACGGAACCAGAATACGCAGAAGGCAAGGTAAATGAGTTACTAAAAGATAATCCCAATGTTACCTATGCTGAGAATCTGCACTTAGGCGTTTCTCTTCGTTCTTATCGGGCCGAAAAGCTATCAGCTTTTGTGCATGCTGTTCTATCGTTTGACAAAGAAGTTGCCTCGTCACTATATGAGGAAATTAAGGATAAATATCCAATAGTTCTGACGCGTGATGTGGCAAAAGCAAAAGCTTGGCTTCACCAAAAAGCACGAGGTTCGGAGCGGACTGGAGTGTTGGTTACAAAGGAATCGGCGCGCTTTAAACCGTTGTCTATTCACTTGTTACCTTCTGGTGACGAAAACGCCGTGCACTGGTTTTTGGAGGATAAGACAGACGTGCGGTCATCAAACTATCTTGAAGACGCCGCGACGGAGATTCAAGTTCAAGGACTTGAGCTTGATTATAGTTGCGTCCTTTGGGATGCAGATATGCGCTGCATAAACAACAAATGGCATTTTTACAGATTCAATGGCCAAACAAAATGGGTAGAACAGGCGGCAACTACTGAAAACAAACAGGAGCTGATGAAGTACATGTTAAACGCATATCGAGTTTTGTTGACACGCGCAAGGGTCGGAATGGTAATCTGTGTTCCCTACGGTAATGCAAATAAAACAGCCGGCGGTTTTTGGGAGGACAGCACTCGATTGCCAGAATATTATGACGGTACCTATCAATACTTAAGGAGTATTGGCATAGAAGAAATATAAATTAAGTTCTGCAATTTTGAGGATTGAAGTACTAACATCAAGGAGATAAGGTGTTATGTCAAATAAAGAAATTACGGTAAAAGGACTGAATGTTAAATACAAGAAAGTAGACCAATCGGACTATATTTCTCTTACGGACATTGCAAAGTTCAAAACCCCACAGACCCGAGGTTTACGGTTTACACTTGGCTGCGAAGCAAAGAAACCTTGCGCTTTCTTGCCGTGTGGGAAGAACTCAATAATCCGAATTTTAACCGTGTCGAATTCGATACGGTTACAAAGGATGCCGGCACGAATGCCTTCATGATCACCCCTTCGCAATGGATCCAAAAGCTAAACGGCATTGGTTTAACAGTTTCCGCGGGCAAATATAACAGTGGTATCTATGCACATCAAGATATCGCATTTGAATTTGCAAGCTGGGTGTCCGCAGAGTTCAAATTGTATCTCATCAAAGAATTCCAACGTCTGAAAATATCCGAGCAGAAGGAACTTGAGTGGACATCGAAGCGCGAACTTGCTAAAGTCAACTATCGCATACACACGGACGCTATCAAAGAGAATATCGTTCCAACGCTTACGGAGGAACAACTCAAATATGTCTATGCCGACGAAGCTGATCTACTCAATGTTGCCCTGTTCGGAAAAACCGCCGCTCAGTGGCGCAAAGAAAATCCGACTTTGAAGGGCAATATCCGCGATTATGTCATGATAGAACAACTGCTTGTGATTGCCAACATGGAAAGCTACAACGCCATTTTGATTGAGCAAGGCGTTCCGCAAGCAGAGCGTTTGCAACGCCTCAACGACATGGCGCGCTCGCAACTGCGTGTGTTGCAGCAGATTGACACTTCGCATTTGCTTGGGAATAAGTAAAAAATCAACAAGAAGACGAAAATGAATGAGACTGAATTTTGTATAATCTGCGGGAATCAATACTCGCTGTCAGATATTGAATCACTCGGATGGGAGAAATTTAATGTTTGGGCACATAGTCATTTACCCAAACAGCTTTTTAAGTATTATCCCAATAAAGTATCTGTGGACGGTAAAAACCATTCAATTGAATCATTAACGAATGGAGCGGTTTATATTAATGATGCGGAAAGGTTTGATGATTGCTTTGATTGTGCTATAGATATGGAATGGAGTGCATTTTATGAAAAAAGAATAAAACGGTATTGTACCTATCTCGATATAGATTATACTATTGTTCCTTTGGAGGAACTCCCATATAAAATAGCCTTAAAACTATTTGAATTCGGAACTCCTCAAAATGCATTAAACCATGTTCCTAATACATTGGATGCGACGCAAAAACTATCTTTAAAGAATCTTATTCTGAATGCCTTTATTGCCGGAAAAAGTGCCGATGGCTGGTATTCGGGTATACTCAAACAGATAAAAGACGAATATTTAAATTTTTTGAATTGCCTGAAGCATTTCAAAATAGCTTGTTTCGCCGTGTCACCTTATCTGAATAGAATGTGGGCAACTAATAGTAGCACCGGCTTTTGTATTGAATATGAAACAGATAACATGAGTGATTTATGTCATAACTTATTTCCCGTTATTTATAGTCAACAGAGGAATGATTATACAGAATTAAGTTTGAATTGCGACAAATTGCCTGATATCTCGGATTTATGGCAAATGTATTTCAATGGACTTTTGCGCAAAAGCATTCACTGGATGGATCAGCAAGAATGGCGATTAATAAGCTATGAACAAGATAATAAAGCAAAAAATATTCCTTTCTTTAAAATGCTCAATAGAAAAATTAAGTTCTATATTTTAAGCAAAAAAATGAAAAGTGCCAATTTTGGTGGTTTTTTGCGGAAGT